>NZ_CP080506.1:0-1185617 GCF_020342455.1 Candidatus Profftia sp. (ex Adelges kitamiensis) | reverse complement strand
ATAATTACCTTATTTTTTGCATAAACCTGTTCTTGGAATCGTTCAGCTTGATCTTCTGCATCGTTTAGCTCAGAGAATCCATTACCAATTTCACGACCGCCAATAAATAATTCAAAACGGTCAGTAATGCATGGATTTTGATTATTCTTATTAAAGTGATATTATATTTTATTCTTATACCAATTATAAGGACATAATATAATGTTTTTTCTACTATTTTATATTTTTATTTAATTTAAATTAATTTTTAGTGATTATTTTAGTCGTACATTTACTGTCATAACAAAAAGAGGTATAGTTTATTTTATTATATATGTTAAAGATTTTATCTAGATCAATATCCTATATTATTTTTACTTAAAATAATACGGATTTTTTATAGTTTATATACACTATTTTATTAGATATTCTCTATAATATATATGTATTATAAAATAGTTATAATCATATTAGTAATAAAAATATAATTATTAGTTCTAGGGATGTTAGTATCCCTAAAATAATAATTCTATAGTATATAGAACATCTATATTCTTCTATAAGAAGGTATATTTTCTTATAAAGTTAATATTAAATATTACAATAGTTATTGTAAAAAAAATAACATAAAATATCCTTAAGAATTATAAATAATAGTACTGTTTTTACTTAAATTTAGTTTTTAATGAAAAATAGTTATTAATATAATAATATTAGTATTATATTATCTTGATTTCAATTTAGAAGGTATGTAAGTAAAAACAGTATATTAAAAGATTCTAAAAATATTTAGATAAAATGAATATAAGTATCTTTCGGTTCTTCAAAAGATATCTCTTATTTTTTGATACCATAACTATATTTGATAACTAGTTTTAGTTGAATATAAAAATAATAAAAATACCTTATTATTTAGATGAATAATCCTAATAAATAATTAAATAATATAATTATATTAATAATTATATAAAATAATAATATAGTTAAGAAAATTCTTTATATTATATTCTAATATAAACTAATAATATGAATTATATTGTTAATATGATTTAAGTTTAATACGCTATAGTTGAATGATATTCATTAATTATAATACATAGGTGTAAGAAAAATTTTAAGTTTTTATGGTATATATACTATATCAATAAAGTTTAATGATTATAATATATAGCTATTTTTATAAAAACAAATACTAAGCTCTTTCTAATGGAAAGGCAATGACTTGACTTAAATTATCTTCTTTTAGTGCCAACATAATCAAACGATCCACACCAATAGCAACGCCAGAACATTCCGGCATACCGTATTCTAACGCAGATAGTAGGTTTTTATCTAGCTGATATTGTGGTAATCCTAGTGCAGCACGTTTACGATTATTTTGTTTGAAGCGCATACGTTGTTCATTAACACAAGTAAGTTCATAGAATCCGTTACCTAACTCAATATTTTGATAGTATATTTCGAAACGTTCTGCAACACGATTATCTTCAGTGCTAATTTTAGCCAAAAGAGCTTGAGCAGCTGGAAAATGATATACAAACATTGGTTTATCATGACCTATATTTGGTTCCACACCGAATGTAAATAATAGCTGTAGTAATGTATCATGGTCTTCTTCGTAATTTGCTATATTACTTATATTAAGGCTTTTAGCCAATTTACGTAGCTGTATTTTATTAACAGAAAGAGGATCTATATTTAGATATCGCATAAAGACTTTTTGATAAGAAATAGTTTCAGAATTATCATATTCTAGAACTTCCCGTAGTAAATCGTCTACTTCATTCATTAAACTATACATATCATAATATGGTCTATACCATTCTAAGATACTAAATTCTGGGTTATGATAGCGACCATATTCTTCATTACGAAAACTCTTACATAATTGATAAATAGGACCACTCCCTGATGCCAATAGACGTTTCATATGATATTCTGGGCTTGTAATCATATATAGATTCATGTCTTTTTTTACTTTCAGTCCTTTAAAAGTAGTTTTAAATGAAATGAGATGAATATCTGTCACCGTGGTATAACTCATTGAAGGTGTTTCAACCTCTAAAATGCCTCGGTCCGAAAAGAATTTTCGTATGTTAGAAACAATTGCTGCGCGTTTTAATAAATTAGAAATGGAAGCACTAGGCTGCCAATTTAATATTTCGTTCATAAAATTTACTCTGCACTAGCAAATAAAATATATCTTAAAATACAGGGTATAAATATTTTATTTATAGTGTGGTTAGTTAACAAAATAGATATTTTATATTTTATAAACTAATGAAGTCAAAATAAGTTATTATTTATCTAAATTATTAGATAATTGCATACTTTAATATAACAACTCAATAATTAATTATATAATATTATATATCTAATATTTTTATTTTAATAAATACACATTAATACTGAATACTACATGTCTTAGGTTATGCCATCATGCATAGTAGGTAGTTATAATAAACAAAATATGCAATATTCATTAATTAAGTTTAAATTATATTTGTTTTACTTTGTTGTATATCACCTATTTATTGATTATCATATTATAATATGATATATATCAAAATTAATTATTCTTATTCTTACTAAGAAAAATAAAAACATACAATGCATCTATTAAAAAGTTATTATTTTCCTGTTTATTGTAGTACCGATAAATATATGAGAATTCATTTTTATAAAAAGTTACTATCTAATTATTTAAAGTAAAAAATATTATTTTTATAATTTTTTATTTTATATAAAATATTATAAATAAGTTACTATAAATACCATTAAATTTAGTATTTTTAGTATTAAAAATACTATTTAACTACAATAATATTTTCAATATATCTTTTAACTTAAACTATATATATTTATATTATAAATATATATAGTTTTTTATAAAAGTTGGTTAATATAGCTTAACTACATTTATTTGATATTTTATGTTTAATAATAGTTTATCTATATAAATTTAACTATTACAGTTATTGTAGTATTAGATACTATATTTATAGTTTAACGTTGATGCTATCCTGATTTGTATTTTATTTTTAGTTATTTCTAGTGTAATTATATTTTATTTAAATATACTTGGATTTAGTTAAATAATTTAGCATTTTTTGCTAAAAATATTTTCCTTTCTATATATTTAAATTTATTTAAATATATTCTTATTATTGTGAATAAATTATATATAATTTACTATATTTTAGCACTTAATCTTTGATATTAAAAATTTTTCTATTTCACTCACTTTAATAACTTGTCTATTACCTATACGACGATCACTATATTCAATTATATTATTATCTAAATTACGATGACTGATAATAATCATATGAGGTATGCCTATTAACTCCATATCTGCAAACATTACTCCTATACTTTCTTTGCGATCATCTAGTATAACTTCTATGCCTTGGGAATTTAAACTATTGTATATTAATGTAGTGATACTTTTTACTTGAATATCTTTATGCATATTAATTGGTAGAATAGCTACTTGAAATGGTGCAATAGCATTAGGCCATATAATACCACGTTCGTCATGGTTTTGTTCAATAGTTGCAGCAACTAAACGAGTGATTCCTATACCGTAGCAACCCATATTTATTATTTGTTTTATACCATTTTTATCTTGTATAGTAGCTTTAAATGTCTTGGTATATTGAGTACCTAATTGAAAAATATGTCCAATTTCTATGCTACGTTTAACTAATATATTACCTTTACCATCTGGACTAGGATCACCTTTAACTACCTTACGAAGATCACTTACTAGTGGTAACAGTAAATCACGCCCCCAATTAATACCAAAATAGTGTTTACCATCTATATTAGCACCAGCAATAAAATCACTCATCATAGCAACAGTATGATCAACAATAATAGGTACTTTTATATTAATTGGTCCAAGAGATCCTAAACTTGTATTTACCTCTGTATAAATTTCACTTTCAGTTGCAAATTTCAGAGGATTAGCAACGATTTTTAGTTTTGTAGCTTTTATTTCTGTTATTTCGTGATCACCGCGTATTAATAAAGCAACTAATTTATGACCACTATCTTTATTAGCATGAACTAATATAGTTTTAACAATTTTTTCAATTGGTATATTAAATTTTTTGATTAGTTCCTCTATATTTTTTACATCTGGTGTGTTAACTATACGTAATTCTTCGGTTGGAGGGGGTCTCTTACCTTTAGGTGCAAGAGCTTCTGCCATTTCAATATTTGCTGCATAATCAGATTCGTTAGAAAAAATTATAGTGTCTTCACCACTGTTCGCTATAACTTGGAATTCATGTGAAGTATGACCACCAATAGTACCTGTATCTGCTTTTACTACACGAAAATCTAGATTTATGCGGCTAAATATTTTTATATAAGTAGCTAACATCTTATCGTAAGTTTCTTGTAGTGATGATTTCGAAGTATGGAAAGAGTAAGCGTCTTTCATTAAAAATTCTCTTGTGCGCATTACACCACATCTTGGACGTACTTCATCACGAAATTTAGTTTGTATCTGGAATAAATTTAACGGTAGCTGTTTATAAGACTTTATTTCGTTACGTATTATATTAGTAATTACCTCTTCATGGGTTGGACCTAATACAAATACACGATTACTGCGATCAATAACTCGTAGTAATTCTGGACCATATTGCTCCCAACGATTACTTTTTTTCCACAAAGATGCTGGTTGGACTATAGGCATAGATACCTCAAGTGCACCAATGTTATTCATTTCTTTGCGTATAATATTTTCAATTTTTTTTAAAACACGTATACCTGTAGGCATCCAGGTATATAGACCAGATGATAGTTTGCGGATCATACCTGCACGTAGCATCAGTTTGTGGCTGATCATCTCAGCGTCGGATGGAGTTTCTTTAAGAGTGGAGATTAAGTATTGACTTGTACGCATTATATATATTGTTCCAAAAAACTTAATTGAAATTATAATATAATATATATATAGGGGATATAAAGCACCATAATAAATATTTCTTGACTTTTATTGGGTATAAACTAATATAAAGATATATAGTAATTAATGTAAGGAGTAATAAAAAATACTTTAATTACTTTATAGTATTTATTAATGATTTTATCATTGCTAAATATAAATATATTTATAATCGTGATACAAAAGTAATTCACTATAAATATTATTATAAGTTTTTATGTTTACTGATCTTAAATTGCACTGTATCCTATTTTGTTATTTGACTGATTATTAAGTTTATAAATTTTAATATATAAATCTAAGATAAGAATTGTAGTGTTTCATTTACTTTAATTGTGAAAGTGATTTATTTAAAAAGTAATATTATTAATGAATGTAAATTAATATTTTTACTTCATTAGTGTATCTCTTGTATTAAAATATACATATATATTAACTGTATTATAGTAATATACTATTAATTAAGACTTTTTGAAAGATAAAATATTTTTTGAATAGAGAAAATAAATATTTTCTTTTTACGAGATTTATATGTATTTAATATTTTTATATATATTTATCATAAATACTTTATAGTAAAATTAAATATATAATTATTAATTTCTAGTATTATTTTACTATAAAATTAGTACAGATACATTTTTATGAAATACTATTAATTTTTTATAATTCCAATTTTTCTATAAAAGTATCTAATGTATTAATATGGAATCAATTAGAGAGAATACATTAACTTAAAATATTGTTAATCTTTACAATAATAAGTATAGGATATAGTAATAATACTATTATAACAATTTTAAATAATATTTTATATTATTAAATTTTTATAGAATAAAAGCATTCAAAATAGACTAATATAGTCTTATATGGGTAAAGATATGATCTTTATAATCTAACAAACCGTTTGTATAATGTTAATTTAGTATTATTTAGAATTTTATTACTAAGTTAACTATAAATACTAAAAATTATTTTAATAAAAATATAAATTAAATAAAAATATTAAAACAAAATAGATAATTATTAAATAAGTATTTATAATAAATATTATCTATATTTTATATTTTATTTCTAATAATATAAAATATTAAGATTAATAACGGTCTTATAATTATAATATCAGATATAATAACCTGTATTTTAATAAAAATGTACTATTATTTTTATAATTAATTGTAGCCATAATAAATATTATAATAAACATTCATCGTTACAGCTAAATATTATCAAATAATATTTTATTTGTTTTTAACAAAAAATTAGTTACATAATCTCTCATTATTATCCATAATATATTATTTAATTCAAAATTAATCAATTTAATCTGTTATTGTTTAAAGTATTTTAAATGATATAAGAACCTTATTTAATATTAAGAAGAAATAAATTAAAGAGTACATTTTTACTATTTTGAATAAATATAAAGAACCTATTATTAATAGTATAATATTTTTTATAAAATTAGCAAATTAGCTAGATACCGTTTAAAGCAAAACATGTATATCTTACTAAGAAATACTAAATGTAAAGTTTTTATATTATTTATTATTAATGACTTTATATATCTACTGAGTTGTAGTATGACATTATAAAATATAATTTTATTTTAAGATAAATTATTACATACATTTAAGTATAAGTTTGTTATAAAATATAGAAGTTATTACATATAAAATCATGGTAATACATTCTGCATCATTTCACTAACATTATTTTAAATATTTATATTATTTATCCTAAGCTATCTTACATATTTTATGTGATCTTACTAGATATATAATATATAATGGGATATTCTTTATATTAAGTTATAATTGTCTTAAAAATTTCTAGGTAAATTATAGGTATTGCAGTATAGAGATATGTGCTAAAAATTAAAAATAGTATATATCAAGATAAGTTCAGTAAATACATAAAATAATATTGAAATTATATTTAAATTTTAATTACATAAAGTAGTGAACATTGAATAACTATCATTAAAAATAACAGAATAAATATAAAAAAATGTTATAAATGTAATTTATTTTAGTCATTTTTTTATTATATACACTGTATATTATTTTTTTATCTATTTTTTATTTTTATTAAATACTATCTTAAAAATATATCTTTCTTTCTAATATGTTATTGCTCTATATGATTAATTAAGATATTACTTCACTATAAAGCAATAATATGTTTAAAGTTTTTAACTTTATGATATAGATTAATTAATTAATATTGCTAAAGTATCGTAAAGTAATATTTTAGAATATATTTTTATTTTTATTTTTATTATAAAATATCTTTAGTGAAGATAATATATATTTTATATTAGTAATATAACTTATGTTGGTTACTACTAATATAGTATATTACTAATATAATGATGAGACAGATTGAGTTCCTTAAAATATTAAGTTAAATAATATCAATTATATATAGAGATAATTACTGACTATTATAATATTCTTTTTAATTTTTATCTCAATCATTTAAAAATTATTTATATACTTGTTATAAAATCATTATAATATTAGTATAGTTAATAAAATAAATATAAAATTTATGTAAGGATATTTGCTAATATAATAATATTTTATTTGTATTTTTATTATACTCCACATCACTATTTTTCTTACATAACTTAACTGTAATTAAAAATTAATATATTAAAAATAAAAAAAATATACTAAAATATATTCTGTAATTATTTATTAATAATTATATAATTAATAATTATAAATTTATTTTATATAGTTGTTGGTAGTTATAATAAACGGTAATATTACCATCAAATAAAGGATAACTATTAAGGTGATTTAAATCATATTCTCATTAAATAAATATTAATATTATTATTATTTCTTTACATTATAAATATTTTTTAAAAAGTTATACATTTTTATATAGAGATTATTTTGTTTTTTATAAAAGAAACAATAAAAATATTTATCTATTTTTAAAAAATATAAGTAGTTTACATATACAAATATTAATTTTGTTGTATGTTAGGAGTGGTTATCATAATAGGATATGTACTTTAAATTAAATTTTTTTGATATACTTTTGATTATTCTTAAAATAAAATAGTATAGCCAATCTGTTTAGATTATTTTGAATATTTTATATTCATAACGTATAACTTAATCTTGTAATTAAAAATAAAAAATTCTTACCACCTTTATTACAACTTAAATTACTATAAAGTTAATAACTTAACTATTCTATTTATTAGATAATTTAATAAATTAACTTATATGATTGATAGATAATAATCTTTGTAATATGATTTGCTAAAAATTTACTTATGGTATATATAATATCCTATTATTATAGGATAAATAATCAATTTATCATGATAAACAATATATTTTAACACATTCATACTTAATATAATAAGTAATTAAAATTTTTATTGTTTATTTAATAAATCATTCCATTTTAGTAGTAGTGGATAGCTATTTATAAAAATTTATTATTATATAGTATTATATAAATAATTAATAATTAGCTAAACTATAGAAAAGTAATAAAGAATATTTATGCTTTGATTTATTGAATAATTTTTGTGTTTAATAGTGTAAGTATTTCTTTTGGTTCATAATAACCATTAATAACTGTACCATCATTAAATATAATAGCAGGTGTTCCTTGTATGCCAAATTGAATACCTAATTCATAATGCTTTTTAATATCGATATTACATATTAAGGGCTGCTGGATTATCTTGTTATGTATAGCTGCATTAAAAATATGATAACGATTCATAGTACACCAGATTAACTGCATGTCTTTTGCAACTTTAGATTTTAATCCATTACGGGGAAATGCTAAATAGCGTACAGTTATGCCTAGGTTATTATATTCTTTTATTTGTGAATGTAGTTTGTGACAGTATTTGCACGTAATATCCGTAAATACAGTAATAATATATTTTTCTTTATAAGCTTGATATATTATCATTTCAGATACTAATTTTTGCAAACGGCTAACCACTAACATTTTATTAGTAATATTAATAGGATTAACATTAATAATGTTATACATTGGTCCATGCAAAATATATTGACCATCATTTGTGATATATAATATGCCATTTTTAGTAAATACGGTCTTTAAATTTGCTACTGGTGAAGGTTGGACATCTAATGGTTTTATGTTTATGATATTCAGTGATTGTTGAATTTGTTGATCATTTGCTTCTGCAACACTCATTATTTTAGTAGCTAACAGCCATAATAAAAAAAAATATTTTTTCATTATATAGTCCTTGAAAAATTAATCTTTAGACACTAAAATATATTCTGTTAATGTATGATATTTTGATTATTAACATTAGCTATACTGAATAAAAATAAGTATTATAAGATATTACCAATTACTAATAATTAATCATTCCTTATCATTTAATGTGATATAAAATATTTTAGTATATTATGTAATAAATATTATTACCGAAGAAATTATTTTAATATCTTATGAGGTGATGTAAGTTACATATAATATTTAGTTCTTATATTTCAGATAATATATAAACAACCACTTAAATAATTTTTCTATCTATTGAAATTAGTTTTTCTGATACTTTAATTAAGTATATTACATTCATGAGGATTAATTAAATATTTATCAATATAAGAGTAAAAATTATCTAACAAATACTACATATACTATAAAATCTCTTATATTAAATATATATATTTGCTATGAAGATTTTTTAGTAGGTTTATATATATTTCTAAATAAAATATCCAGATAAGAAAAAAATATATTATAATCTTTATTATAATATATATAGTAATAAAGATTAGAAGTATTTTTACTTATCGCCTCAATAGTAACTAAAAAAAGATTAATTATATTAAATTTTTAATATAAAATAATTATAATGAATTTATACTATGTCAGTGTAATGTATTATATATTATTATACCAAATAGATAAACTAATTTAGTAAAAAAGAAATATTTAGTGTGCTACTAACTAACTAATATTATCTTTTAAAGATTAAAATAAAATTGCATGATGATTTTATATAGTGATGCTGCTTCAGAATATTAATTATAAAGATTTATATCTTATAAATGATGAGTTATACTATGCTATTCATAGCTTAATATGCTATAGAATAATTACAATATGGTAAAGTTTATAATAGTCTTATATTTAAAATTAGAAAAATAATACATTAATAGGATATTGGATTATATATCAAATACTTTCATCTATATTAAAAATAAATACCCAATCTAATTAATTGAATTAAGTTAAATAAAATTTAAAAAATATTTTTATTAAACATGTAGTTATATAATTAATATAAAGTAACATAATAAAATTTATATTATTCTTCGTAAGAAGAATGACTGACATCTGAGACTCAAAAAAGGGTTATTGAAATAAAAATGCCAGAATTACCGGAAGTAGAGACAATTCGTTGCGGTATTGAACCTTATTTAGTTGGTCATTTAATTAAATATTTTGTGATACGTCAATGTAAGCTGCGTTGGCAAATTCCAAGTGAGCTAATTGGATTACATAATAAGTTAATCTTTAGTATTAAACGTCGCGCTAAATTTTTACTCATTGAACTAGATAATGAATGGATTATTATCCATCTTGGTATGTCTGGTAGCTTACGTATTCTACCAGTGCAAGAAAAAGCAAAGAAGCATGATCATGTTGATATGATTTTATCTAATGGTATTATGTTACGTTATAATGATCCTCGTCGTTTTGGTTCTTGGCTTTTGTGTAAGGATTTATATAAAAGATTCTCACATTTTGGTCCTGAGCCTCTGACAGATAAGTTTAACGGTAATTATTTGTTCTGTAAATCGCGTAATAAAAAAAATATTGTTAAAACTTGGCTGATGGATAATAAAGTTGTTGCGGGAGTGGGTAATATTTATTCTAATGAGTCTTTATTTAAGGCACGTATTAATCCTTTTAAACCTATTGGAACGTTAACACAAGAAGATACAAATATATTAGCATTAAAAATAAAAGAGGTACTTATGCTCTCTATTGACCGCGGTGGTACAACGTTAAAAAATTTCTTTCAGTCAGATGGTAAACCAGGGTATTTTACGCAAGAATTACAAGTGTATGGTCGATCAGGACAAAATTGTGTGGTATGTGAAAAAAAAATATTAAGTAAGAAACATGGTAACCAACGTACAACTTTTTTTTGTACTTATTGTCAACAATAATAGTAGTAATATAAAATTTCTTAATTTTATATATTTTATAGATCCTCTTTGATTATATCAATAGGATGAAAAATTTTTAAAATAATCTATTTATATAGTATTAATTTATTAAGAATATATATATCCTTAATAAAGGTTCATTTGAATACCTAATATTTATACCTAAATTTATTATCTTAAAATATATTATATTTGAACCCTTATATACTATAAAAGAGAAAAATAAAATACAATAAATTTATTACCATGATATAAAATTATATACAGTTCTGTATAATATAGTTAAAAGTTATTATCTTAATGTATCATTATATGATGATGTGATATGATTATACTTCAATACTAAAATATAGGGTAATAATTTTATTTATGTAATGACTTATTATTTCTTATAAATATAAAATTCTTTAATTTAAGACTTTTATTTTTAATAATTATTATATAATCTAAAGTAAGTAATCTAAGATTTTTAATCTCTACTATATACTATTACAAAAACAATAATATTAATTATATTATATAATAAATGTTCATTTTATTTATTTTTTTAATTTAGCATATTACTTGTATCTATTTTACAATTTCTAAAAACTTAGATTTAGTGAACATTTTAGTATTATATTTTATTTGTTATAATTATGGCTGATAACTGATCCTTTTATATAAATATAATTTTAAAGTCAAATTATAGGATAACAATTTATTCTAAGATCTTGTATATTTAGTTGAGTTCATATAGAAATAATTTTCTATATTAGATTTTAAAATAATACAATACCTGCAATTAATACAAATTTTACTATCTTATTTATATAGAACAATATTCATAAAATGTTATAATAAGTATAATGTTATTAATGTTAAATTAAAAAAATTAATGAATTATATTCAATATATTCCATGGAATATTATAAAAATTTTCTTATGAAATAGTGTAATATTATACAGGTATCTAAAAAGTTATCAGGATATAATACTATTTAAATTTTTAGATATAATTAAATGATCACTGTAGATACTCTATTTTTAATAAAATAAATTAGTAGATTATCTTATAATAATTTTTAAGTTATTTTAATAAGTCATCTATTATGATGTAAAAAATAAAATTATTATGTATGAATACCATTCACTAGTAATAGCACTATTGCATCTATATTAAAGTATAGACATACTTATCATGATAATATATATGGGTTTGGTTGGTAATAGATAAGTAAATAAAGTTTCTATATTAATTATATTTTCTGTATTATTTAAAAATATGAATTTATTATATTAATAATATCAGTGATAAAATTATTCATTAGAAATTATAAGAAGTTTTTTGTTAAAGAAATACTTAATTTTCAATTAAGCAATATATAGTCTAGGGTATACACTAATTTAATCTTTAAATTAGTCATATTATACTAGTACTATAGGATAGTACGAAATATATTTTCACTTATAATGATTGATTATGTGTTATATATATTTTAAAAAACTATTATATCATTGATTTTATCATTATTATAAATCACTTTAATATAGTATATTAATTGATACTAGGAATAATAAAATTAATATTTTATTTTTAAATATTAAAAATCATATTAATTTACAAATTAATAAATAGACTTCTAATCTAAAAAAGCAAATAACTTATTAAGTTTTAATATATACTCTTGATATCTAAAAGTATGATGCAAGAATAAAGTATTCTGTATTACTTCTTATAAAAATACCTTTATAATTTCTACTAACTATAGTATCAAAAATATTAGCTAAAAGCTAAATTTAATATTAAATGATATAAGATTTTAAAATAATATTTTTATTAGCAAACCAGCATATCTTTACTTATTAAAGTATATATAATAAATATTTCTATATTAAATAATTCTTAATACATTTTAAGGATCCACAATAGGTTGTAACCCTACTACCTGCTCATCTTTTGTAGTACGAATGATCGTTACTCCCTGAGTATTACGACCAATTAAACTGACTTCACAAACACGGGTACGCACTAACTTACCCGTGTTTGTGATAAGCATTATTTGATCACATGGTTCAACTTGAACTGCACTAACTACACAACCATTACGTTTACTAACTTTAATAGAAATAACACCTTGAGTGGCACGTGATTTAGTAGGATATTCCGTTACTGCAGTACGCTTTCCGTAACCATTTTCTGTTACTGTAAGAATCTCTTTATTTTCTTGGGCAATAATTAATGATACCACACGATCTTGACCGTGGAGTTTTATACCACGAACACCTATTGCAGTACGCCCCATTGAACGTACTTGGTTTTCTGGAAATCTAATTACTTTACCGGCTGCAGAAAATAGCATTACTTCGTTATTACCATTTGTTAAATCTACTCCAATTAGCTCATCCCCTTCGTTTAAATTTACAGTGATAATACCAATGCTACGTTGATGTCTAAACTCGTTGAGTGCAGTTTTCTTAACAGTACCATGTGAGGTAGCCATAAATACATGTTGTCCATCTTCGTATCCTCGTATTGGTAAAATTGCAGTAATTCGTTCATTAGTTTCTAGTGGTAGTAAGTTAATTATTGGACGACCACGAGCATTACTACTCGCTGTAGGTAACTGATAAACTTTAATCCAGTAAAGACGACCACGACTTGAGAAGCACAAAATAGTATCGTGTGTATTAGCTACTAATAGACGGTCTATAAAGTCTTCTTCTTTAATACGCGCAGCGGATTTACCTTTACCTCCGCGGCGCTGAGCTTCGTAGTCATTAAGAGGTTGATATTTTACATAACCTTGATGAGATAATGTAACTACAACATCTTCTTTTAAAATTAAATCTTCTAAGTGTATATCAGCAGTATTCTTAGTTATTTTAGTACGACGATTATCGTTAAACTCGTTGCGAACTGTAATTAATTCTTCACGAATAACCTCCATTAGGCAGATAGGATTATTTAGAATTAAAAGAAGGGATGCTATCTGATTTAGTAAAGATTTGTATTCATCTAGTAATTTTGTATGCTCTAGACTAGTTAGTCTCTGTAAACGAATATCTAGAATTGCCTGGGCTTGTTGTGCAGTAAAATAATAATAATTATTAAGTATACCGCATTTTAAAAGATCTGATCTACTTATTCCTTGATTACCAGTACATTCTAGCATGGTTTTAACTGCACTTATTTCCCATTGATTAGCAACTAAATGTTTTTTTGCTGCTGCAGCGTTAGGTGTGTTACGTATTAGCTGTATAACTAACTCAATATTTGAAAGAGCAATTAATAAACCTTCTAAAATATGCGCACGATCTCGAGCATTATACATGTCAAAAATAGTACGGCGAGTAACAACTTCACGACGATGACTAATAAATGCTTTTAAAAAATCCTTTAGTGTTAGAAGTTTTGGTTTCCCTTGATGAAGGGCTACCATATTAATACCAAAAGTTACCTGCATTTGTGTTAATGAATATAATTGATTTAATACTATCTCACCTACAAAGTCCCGTTTTATTTCAATTACTATTCTCATACCGTCTTTATCAGATTCATCTCGTAGAGCGCTTATACCCTCAAGGCGTTTTTCTTTGACTAGTTCTGCAATTTTTTCTATCAGACGTGCTTTATTTACTTGATAAGGAATCTCATGAACAAAAATAGTATCTCGTCCAGATTTTTTATTTAATATTACTGTGGTTTTAGCGCGTATGTAAATTTTACCACGTCCAGTACGATAAGCTTCTTCAATACCACGACGACCATTTATAATTGCTGCAGTAGGGAAGTCAGGTCCAGGAATATATTGCATTAAGCCTTCAACTGAGATATTTTCATTATCAATGTAGGCTAGACATCCATTTATTATTTCACCTAGATTATGTGGTGGAATATTAGTTGCCATTCCTACAGCTATACCAGAAGAACCATTTACTAGTAAGTTAGGTATTTTAGTTGGTAATACTGACGGAATTTGTTCAGTATCATCATAGTTAGACACTAAGTCTACAGTATTTTTTCCTAAATCCACTAATAGTTCATGAGCAATTTTAGACATACGTATTTCTGTATATCGCATTGCAGCTGCTGAGTCTCCATCTACAGAACCGAAATTACCTTGTCCATCAATTAACATATAACGCATTGAAAATGGTTGAGCCATACGTACGATAGTATCGTATACTGCGCTATCGCCATGTGGATGGTATTTACCAATAACATCACCTACAATACGGGCTGATTTTTTATAAGTTTTATTCCAGTCGTTACCTAGTATATTCATTGCAAATAAAACGCGACGATGCACTGGTTTTAAACCATCACGAATATCTGGTAATGCACGTCCTACTATTACTGACATAGCGTAATCTAAGTATGAATTTTTTAATTCTTCTTCGATATTTACAAGTGTAATCTCTTTAGAAAGATTGTTCATGGAACTACTGTCCCTCTACTAATTTTTAATGATGCATTTCTTATTGTATCTCAATAAAGACACTTTTTAGTAATTTTAATATATTTTTAATTACATACACGATTATAAAAATTAAATTATATGATCAATTCAGATTAAGTATAACATTCCAATATACTATGTACTTATAACTTATATAGATAGAAATATATCAAAGTAGTAGGTATGTATCATATATCAAATATATTTTTATTTATTTAATTCACTACACTTTAGTAGTTTGTATGGTTCTAGAAATACAATAAATTTTAAAATAGTCTTCTATAATAAGAATTATCTAATAAGGTAGATTATATTTTTATATAAGGATAAATATAAAAATTATATTTAATTTTATTATGATTAGGTTAGATTATAATTGTGATCATTATTTACCTATAATATTTAGTTATAAAAAATTTGGATCATTAATTCATCTTCTAGAATATTTGATAAATGTTCTTTATCATATCTGAATTCGCCTAATATTTACTATACTCTCTGTACGAATTATTCTAATAAACTAATTTAAATAGGTAAAATAAGCATACAGATAAGTAATAATATCTTGGGATAATGTTTTTTATATATTTTATTAATCAATAATGTTAAGTATTTATGTAAATAGAATCAAAGTATAATAAAAATATTATCTTATCTAATAATAAATTATGATTAGGTTTATATTTTTATATATTTGCAGAGTATATTTTATTATTAGTATCTATTAATTATTAATTATTAACACTGATGCATATCAAATGCAAGTAAATCAATAAATCAGTATTAATTTAAAAATACAAAATATACTTGTTAATACAATTTAATAATCTTTATAATATATATAATTTCTTTATAATAAATAAAATTTTACTAATTTATTGATACTTTAGATTAATAATAATCTAGATAGATAAAATATCTATAGCATAGATTAACTTTACTTACTAAAGTTATTTGAGTAGTATTCACTAGTTATAAAAACTAAATTATCTCTACATAACTTGTGGTATTAAAGTTTTTGTGTAGCTATAAAATTTTATTAAATTATTACTGTATATAATTAAGAATATTAATAATAATATTATATTTCTTAGTAAAATATAAGTTCTATATAGTACCTTGATTGTATTAGTATAGTATACTAATGTTATGCGTTTCCTTTGAGTTTAATATATTTTATATAGGCAGTATATACATAAAAATACTACTCCAGTAAATAATGTATAATCTCAGATATATCACAAAAAACTAATCTAGTTTGAATTAAATATAAATTTAATAATAAATTATAAAAATTTAATAATTTTAAATATTGTTATGATTGATATCATACATTATCACTATATTTATAATATAAACATTATAATTCTTTAATTATATTTTATAGTGTACTATGTAATTTTAATACATTATTATTAATATTCGTAACGTTAGTTACTTTTTTATTTAAATTATGAAATTTTAAAGAGGATTAATATAATGATTTTCTAGATAATAGAAAATAATTATTAAAAATTATAAATTTGCATTTTTAGAAATTTAGATTTAATCTAATTTACGTAAGATAAAGTAATTAAATAATAAATAAATTAATGAGCATAAACTTTATATTATAAGTATATGTATAAAAACTTTAACATGTTATTTATCTAAATTATATTGCTTTAATATAAACTTAATTATTGAAATGCAGCAGATATATACTTCTTAACCATAAATAATAAAATACAATATAACGGATGAAGTACGTTGATATAGAATATATACTGTATATTTTATTACAAATCAATCCATAATATTAAAAGTTTTATCTACTTTGCTTTAATAATTAATAAATTAAATTTATAAAAATGTTATAATTCAATCTTTTATATAATTATTCTAATATATAATCTATTTATTAATATTAATACTCCTATAAAATATAGGATATAAGCTAAATAAATTTATACATGAAAATATTTATAAGGAGTATTCATATCTATGATATGATATTATTTGATCATAAATCTTCTGTTTACTAAAAATTTTAATATAAGAAAATTATATTATATATGATTTTTAATCAAAGAAATTTTTATCATATTGAGCTATCCTTATTTCTAATACCACTTTATATATTTAGTATATGGTAAAGCAAAAAAATAAAATAACTCAACTAACTTACCTTTAGCTAATATTATATATACTTATATAAGTATTACATTATAAATTTGTTATATTAAAAAGTATTTAAGTTAAGATGAGATTTTTATTTAATGTATAATAGCTATAAGTCGCTGACTGGGTTCACAACATTCAAAATTAATACCCAAGCAAAAAATATAACCACTATTAAGTCTATTGATACTTTAGTGGATGAATGGCATCATGCAGTTTGTCGCCAAGAACCGGTACTTATTTTAGGTGAAGGTAGTAATGTTTTATTTTTAGAGGATTTTGCTGGCACTGTATTACTTAACAGAATAAAAGGTATAGTAGTTACTGAAGATAGTGTCAGTTGGAGGCTTCATGTTGGTTCTGGTGAGAATTGGCATAAGCTAGTAAAATACTCACTTAAACATGGAATATTAGGTCTTGAAAATCTTGCCTTAATTTTGGGGTGTGTAGGATCGGCACCAATTCAAAATATTGGCGCTTATGGTATTGATTTTAAAAGAGTATGCGAATATGTTGATGTATTAAATTTATATACAAATAAATATTTTCGTTTAATGGCAGAGGAATGTTATTTTGGTTATAGAGATAGTATTTTTATACATAAATATAGATATGGTTATGCAATTATCGCCGTAGGATTAATATTAAATAAGAAATGGAATCCTATTCTAAACTATGGAGATTTAGTTAAACTTTCTCCTAAGACTGTAACTCCTAGACAAGTTTTTAATTATGTATGTAATATGAGAAGAATTAAATTACCAAATCCTAAAAAAATAGGGAATGTTGGTAGTTTCTTTAAAAATCCTATTGTAAGCTCATTATTTGCAACTAAAATTAAATCTCAATATCCTAAAATGCCAACTTATCCACAGATTTCAGGGGATGTAAAATTAGCTGCAGGTTGGTTAATTGATTCTTGTGCATTAAAAGGATTACGAATAGGTGGTGCTGCAGTAGACCGAAAACAAGCTTTAGTTATTATTAATCTAGATCATGCTACAAGCAATGATGTTATTAAATTAGCAAGATTAGTAAGAAATTGTGTTGCACAAAAATTTAGCTTATGGCTTGAACCTGAAGTTCGTTTTATATCTTCTGTGGGTGAAGTGAATGCTATTGAGGTTCTATCATGAAAGATACCAGTATCTTGTTACACTTAATTAATATTTTATCAGATGGTAGATTTTATTATTGTAAATATATTAGTAAAGTCTTAAGTATAAATAAAGTTGTCATAAAACAATATGTAGAGATACTCCTTCACTGGGGAGTAGAAGTGTTAATTTTTCCCTGATGGTTATAGCTTACCTACACCTATACAATTACTAGATGAACATAATATAATTATAAGATTACCTCACGGTAGTAAAGTTAAGGTGCTACCAGTAGTAGAATCTACTAACCAGTATCTACTTGATAGAATATACAATCTTAGTTCTGGAGATACCTGTATAGCAGAGTATCAACAATTGGGTCGTGGGAGTCACGGACGTCATTGGTTTTCTCCTTTTGGTTCTAATCTTTATTTTTCTATATTTTGGCGTTTCTATAGAAGTCCTGTATATATTACAGGGCTGAGTTTAGTTATCGGGATTATGATTGCTGATATATTGCGTGAACTTGGTGTAGTTAATATTAAAGTAAAATGGCCAAATGATTTATATTTAAATTATAAAAAACTTGCAGGTATCTTAGTTGAGATAATTCATAAAAAAAATAATGTAATTAATGCTGTAATTGGTGTAGGTATTAATGTATCGATGCACTCTGTTGATACTGCTATCATTAATCAAAAGTGGGTAGATTTAAGGCAAGCTGGTATTAATATTAATCGTAATGAATTAATTATTTTTTTACTTAATCGTCTATATAAAGCTCTATTTTTTTTTGAAAAAAAAGGATTATCTCCTTTTATACAGCATTGGTATGATTTAGATTATTTTATAGATAAACCAGTTCAAATGTTAATTGGTAAATATAAAATTAATGGTATTGCGCGTGGTATTGATAACCACGGAGCATTACTGATATCTAGAGAGGGTCAAATTCTACGATTTTTTAGTGGTGCACTATCACTACGTGATATACATTAAAGGTGTTTATAAAATATTCTTTTATATATATCATAAAATTATTTTTCATAGAGTTGTATTAATATTATTACATGATGTTATTACATAAAATAGATTCCCTTATAATATAAGGGCTATTTAGCATTCTCAATAAACAATAAATTGAGTATATGGTATTTTTATTAAAATGCAATAAAGATGAATTTGTTAATTAATTATAACCTCATAAAATAGTATATATTAAAATAATATTTCTTTAATATAAAAGCAACTATATAAATAGAGTTCTTATTACCTTATGATAGTAATCATAGAGTTTAATTGTTTTTAAACTACCTCCGCTCTTTTATTGATAGTTATCATCGTACTCTCTACTAATTTAATATTTTTTATTTATTATAATTATATTTTTAATATTTTCTTACTAAAAATAAAACAGAATTTATATTCTAAAGGTATTCTATGTTTTTTATACACCCTAGCTTTATATTATACCTTGATAAGAGATTAGAGTACAAAACACAGTTAGAGCATTATACCAGTATTTTGTTTGTGCTCCGTAATATGTAGTATTACATATATATTATATTTTTGATAAAGAAGTATCTTCTAATATCTTTATTTTAATCTCAATTATATATGTTTATATTACCTTATTTCCTTAATATAACAAATTAATTATTCATCGCTATAAGAAATTTAATATTTAATTTAATTAAAAGGATTGATATAGTATTATTTCTTTTTTAGCATACAATTACATTGTATAGTATATTACTATGTATACTTAGAATAAATAATTATAAATTTTAAAAAATATTTTCTCTTTTTGTATATTACGAATCTTAGCTATATTCAGATAAGATATATTTGTATTGGTAATATAATAACATTATTAGTTAAAATATTTAGTTTTCACATTAAAGATAAGATAGATTAAAATCGTACTTTTAATATTAACAATTACTCTTTATAAAAAATTTATTAACTCAATTATACTGAATTATCTACGTAAGTATAAATTTTCAATAACATGATTTTTTCCTTTGGTCATAATTAGACTCGCTTGTTCACGAGTTGGCAAAATATTTTGCTTTAGGTTTAATCCGTTAATTTCTTCCCATATTTTTATAGCAATTTCCATTGTTTCTAATTCTGTAAGCTGAGCATAGTAATAAAAATAAGCATCGGGATTATATAACGCTTCTTTACGACATATTAAAAATCTATGGATATACCAATCCATTAAAAGCTCTTCAGATGCATCAATATATATTGAAAAGTCAACAAAATCAGAAATAAAAATAGGATATAAACCAGAATGGGAATAATCCATATTTCTTTGTAGGATATTCAATCCTTCCAAAATTAAAATATCTGGTTGTGTAATAACTTTGTAGCTATTAGGAATTATGTCATATATAACATGTGAATATTGTGGAGCAATAACTTGTGGGGCACCAGATTTAATTTCTGAAACAAATTTTATAAGGTTCTGGATATCATAGGATTGTGGAAAACCCTTTTTTTTCATAAGTCCAAGATTTTGTAATACTTTATTAGTATACAAAAAAACATCAGTAGTTAATACTTCTACTTTCAGGTGCTCAGTACAATGACTTAATAGTACTTTTAATACACGTGCCATTGTACTTTTACCGACAGCTACACTACCAGATATTCCTATAATATAAGGGATATGAATCAGCTGTTTTCCTAAAAATTGTTGAAGTTTACATTGATGCTGAATATAATATTTAAAATAAAAATGTAATAAAACACAAAGAGGTAAATAAATTTTAGTAATTTCTTCTAAAGCAAGATCTTTTTTGATAATCTTTAAATTGGTAATCTGTTCTTTTGTTAAAGTACATCGCACTGGGTTATGCAATGTATTCCATTGTTGACGATTAAAATGTACATATGGTGTAGTCAATGATTTATTGTTTTTCATATGTTTATCTTTTTGTTCGTATCAATCTTTTCATAGTGCTAAGACACTAATAAATTTAAATATATAATAAACTATATATTATCATAATATGTTGTATTGTAGATTATTTAAAATAAATTTACTCAATATACTTAATAGTATATCTTTTACTAAAGAGCATTCTTAGAAAGACTAGTATTACTATTTAAATTATTTTTATATCTTAAGTAAGTTTAGCGTAATAAAAATATTTTTATAATGTATTATGCTATATTTTTATATATAGTATTAAAATAAAATTGATTATACTGTGATAGATATTCTGATAACAGTTGAAATAATTTCTATAAATTATAATTACTTATAATAAATATATACAAAATAAATTATAACTATTAAGAGTAGATAGTTAATAGAAAGTTAGGAAAATATAGCATGATTTATTTAGTGCTATTTTATATCATATATTTCTAGTTAATAGAAATATATAAAATAATCACGCTATTAATTTTATATTATGATTATAAGATATATCCGTATAATAATAATTATAAAATTATCTTACTATTTAATGAGTTATTAAATTACCTAATTATTGATTTTAATTATATATAAAAATATAATACATATATTTATTAGTAAGATCTTTATTCAATATAGATTGATTAGTATGTTTGTAGTAAATAAATCTACGTTAATGTTAATTATAGGTATTATTCCCATTCAATAGTTGCTGGAGGTTTACCAGAAATATCGTATACTACACGTGAAATACCATGTACTTCATTAATAATACGGTTGGATACATGGTCTAAGAAGTCGTATGGTAGGCGTGCCCAACGGGCAGTCATAAAGTCAATAGTTTCTACTGCACGAAGAGCAATAACCCAATCATATTTACGTATATCTCCCATTACTCCAACTGATCTTATTGGAAGAAACACAGCAAATGCTTGACTTACTTTGTTGTATAAGTTAGCTTTATGCAATTCTTCAATAAAAATATCATCCGCAAGTCGTATGAGATTACAGTATTCTTTTTTCACTTCACCTAATATACGCACACCTAAACCAGGCCCTGGAAATGGATGGAGATATTGCAGATCGAAATTTTGACCTAGATTTTTAGCAATCTTACGTACTTCATCTTTAAATAACCACTTTAATGGTTCGATCAATCTTAATTTCATTTTTTTTGGTAAACCCCCAACATTATGATGAGATTTAATGATATGTGTTTGACCAGCGATTGATGCAACGGACTCGATGACATCAGGATAAATTGTACCTTGTGCTAACCACTTAATATTAGGTTTCTTACAAGCTTCTTCATGAAATATCTCAATAAATATTCTACCAATAGTTTTTCTTTTATCTTCAGGATCTTTAATACCAGATAGTGCTTTAAGGAAGCGATCCTCTGCTTGAATTTGGATTATGTTTAGGCTGTATTTTTCGCTGAACATTTTCATTATTTTTTGACTTTCGTAAAGACGTAGTAGACCGTTATCAACAAACACACAAGTAAGGCGTTTACCTATAGCGCGATGTAGTAAAAGAGAAGCAACCAAAGAATCAATACCACCCGATAAGCCTAGAATCACTTCATCTTTACCTATTTTTTCATGCAGGCGTATAATAATATTATCTATAATGGTTGAGGGGGTCCATAGTGCTTCGCAACCGCAAATATCTAAAATAAAACGACGAAGCATTAGTTTACCTTGACGAGTATGTGTCACTTCTGGGTGAAATTGAACACCATAAAATCTTCTTTCTTCATTAACAATGATAGCATAAGGACAATTTTCTGTGCTAGCAATACCTATAAAATTAGAAGGTACTGCAGTAATTTTATCTCCATGACTCATCCAAACATCTAGTACCGAATAATTATCTTGTGTTAACGAATCTTGAATATTATTAAACATCTTGCTATTTGCAGTTACTTTTACTCGTGCATAACCAAATTCACGTTTAGTGGAATTTTCCACATGACCACCTAATTGGATTGCCATAGTTTGCATTCCATAACATATTCCTAATACAGGAACTCCAGCATTAAATACATATTCTGGTGCGCGTGGGCTATTATACTGATTAGTATTTTTTGGACTTCCAGATAGAATAATACCTCTTGGGTTAATATTTTTAATTTGTTCTTTTGTAATACTTGATAAACATAATTCTGAATATACTCCTATTTCACGCACACGTCGGGCAAGAAGTTGAGTGTATTGAGAACCAAAATCTAAAATTAGAATGCAATTACTATGAATCTTGTGATTCATATAAATTTTTCCTATAAAGTTGTTGTAAAAATAGATAAATACATTAATCTATTGTAGAAAATAGTTTATTTTCTCCTATCACCTTAAAAATTTAGAATTAAGACCCCATACGGTAATTAGGTGATTCTTTGATAATAGTAACATCATGAACGTGGCTTTCCTGAATACCAGCACTACTAATACGTACAAATTCTGTTTTAGTACGTAATTCGTTAATTGTAGAACAACCAGTTAATCCCATACAGGAGCGTAGACCACCCATTTGTTGGTGAATAATTTCTTTTAGATAACCCTTATATGCTACTCGGCCCTCAATACCTTCAGGTACTAATTTGTCTGCTGCGTTGTCACTCTGAAAGTAACGTTCAGAAGAACCTTGAGACATTGCTCCTAGTGAACCCATACCACGATAAGATTTAAATGAACGACCTTGATATAACTCTATCTCACCAGGAGATTCTTCGGTACCAGCTAATATACTACCAACCATTACACAACTTGCACCAGCTGCTAAGGCTTTAGCAATATCCCCAGAAAAACGTATTCCACCATCAGCTATAACTGGAATACCCGTACCCTCTAACGCTTCAACTGCGTCCGAAATAGCCGTGAGTTGTGGTACACCTACACCTGTTACTATACGTGTTGTACAAATAGATCCAGGACCTATACCTACTTTAACTGCATTAACTCCAGCTTCTGCTAGAGCTTTTGCACCAGACCCAGTAGCGACGTTACCGCCAATAATTTGTAAGTGGGGAAATTTAGCACGAGTTTGACGAATACGCCGTAACACATCTTCAGAATGACCATGAGATGAGTCTATTAATAATACATCAACCTCTGCGTCTACTAGAGCGTCAATACGCTCTTCATTACCAGCACCAGCCCCCACTCTTAGACGACCATGTTTGTCTTTACATGCGTTAGGTTTTCTTTCAGCTTTTTGAAAGTCTTTGACGGTAATCATACCATATAGATGAAAATCATCATCTACCACTAGAACTTTTTCAACTCTTTTTTCATGCATGAGCTGCAAAACAATATCTCGTTTCTCACCTATTTTTACTGTTACTAAACTTTTTTTAGGTGTCATTACTGCGGTTACTGGTTGTTCTAAGTTTGTTACAAAACGTACATCACGTCCGGTAATAATACCAACTAGTTCTAGCTCGTCAGTTACTACAGGATAACCAGCAAAACCATTGCTTATAGTCATTTTCTGTACTTCACGTAAAGTAGTAGCTGGAGTAACAGTTTTTGGATCTCTAACTACTCCACTTTCATATTTTTTTACACGACGTACTGCGTCTGCCTGGCGTTCAATTGGCATATTTTTATGAATAAAACCAATTCCACCTTCTTGTGCTATAGCAATTGCAAGACGAGATTCAGTAACAGTATCCATTGCTGCAGAGAGTATAGGGATATTTATTTGAATAGATGAAGTCAACTGAGTTTTAAGATTAGCAGTATTTGGTAAAACATTAGAATAGGATGGTACTAGTAGTACTTCGTCAAATGTCAGCGCTTCTTTAAGTATACGTATCATAAGCAATATCTCACTATGGTGGTAAATCAAAATAGATTTAATATTGCCTTGGTAATATACAGGCCAAAAACTATTATATCCAGTATTTTTTTAAAAGTATTAAATACAATGTAAATATGATAGTAATGACTTATTTACACCTTAATCTAAAATGTATTTTACGCTATATGTTATGGCACTATTCCTAGAATATAAATATTAGTGTTTTGATGAATACTAATTATCCATAATCAAACAAAAAGTATTATTTATTAATAATTAAATTTATATATTTATATATTTATATATTGTATACTTGTCTAATAATAACTTAATCTAAGTTGTGAGTCATTTATAACTCAATATTAATATTGATATTAAAGTTATAATAATTAGACATTTAATATCTATTAATATTATTAATGATATCAAAAAGTAATCTAATTAATTAACAATTTATCATATGAGTAGTAAAATTTTTTATATTCTAAATATTACACATTTACTTACTGGCAAACTATATTATATTAATATAATAATATTTATATAATTAATATTTACAAGTAAAGTGATAATATATTTTATATCATATATAAATTTTATTAATTATATCAAGTTATATTAACATACTAAATAAGTCTAATAATTATTGATATAAATTGTTATGATATTTACTAAGATACTCAATAAATTATATAATTTTAAACATCATATATAGATAATATCTATTTATTTAAAAATTAAAACGAAATCTAGTTTTAATATTTTATTATTATTTAACCCCATTATAAATTATATATATCAATATTCATAATAAAATTAATATATATAAGATATAAGATATATCAGATATATAAACTTTAAGATAAGGGTGGGTTTAATGCAATTAGGTAGGTATTTACGTATGGCCATTCAGCTAACACAGAACATTAAAAAAAGTCAAAGATGTTATCTATATAAATAATTAGTAAAATTATTACGTCATAGTAAAATTAATTTTATTAAACATATAATATATTATATTAATATAATAACCGTATTATTCGATTATATCAATTAGAACATATTTTCGACTGTCTGGTAGAAAAAGAGATAATACTGTCTGTATATAATCTGAAAACTTTACCTAGATATTGATCTTTATAAAAAGAGAAAAATTATTAATTAATTACTGTAGTTATCAAAAGTATTTCATAATATCCATGTAAATTATTTAAAGAAAAATAATTTATTTTTATATCTACTTATTAAGATAATTAATTATTTGGAAATAATTTGATTATTTTGGCAGTTTGTCAGGTTTATATATGATAATACCATAAATATGGTATTTATATTTTATAGATTATGATTATATATATCCATATATAAATATTTTTTTAAAAAATATCATAGCAATCTTAATGATTAATTTTATATTTGTTATCAATTGATTATATATTAATATATAAATTTATTATTTAATTTTTTAAAATTATTAAAGAAAATTAAATAATAAATTTAGAACTACAATAGACTGTAAATTAGGTTTTATTATGATTATTATTAGATAAGCATATAAATGTGATGTGTTAACATATAAAAATATTAGTATATATTTAAATAAGATATTTTCATTATGAATTAAAGTGTAATTTCTATTATAGTGATGTTATAAAATTTTATGACAGTATTTAAAGTTAATACACAAGATTTATATTTAGTTATATTTAAGAAAATTTATAAAATATATAAAATTATTTAATATTACTAAATATAATTAAGTATAAACTATTTTATCTCCAGAAAAGCAATAATATTTTATTATATATATTATTTAACTAAAAATATTTATTGGATTAACTTCTGTTGATTAACAGAATACTATGTCTATTTATTTATAGTAAATTTTACTGATATTTTAATAATAAATTAATTCATATTTATTTATTAGTGATATACTAATTATATCTATTTTTAATAAATATTAACCTTAAAAATACAAGATAATTATATTAATATATAGAATATTTATAAATTGAGAAGTAATATATAATATTTATATATATAAATATAATTATTAAGCATAATTGATATCTACTATATGTATGATTATATTTATGCGTGAAGTAATCTTTTTAACTATAATAACTATACGTAAGTATAAATTACTTAGAATACTACTGTGGTAGTATATCTAATATATTACTTATAAAGTAGTTTTTATTTTAAATCAGAATAAATAGTTATTACTAATAATAGTTTTTATATTTTTAGAAAAAAATCATTCAATGATATTGTATTATAAGAACTGAAGTAGTTTCATATAATTTAAATATTTTTATACAAAAATATATTATTATTAATTCATGAATTATAAAATTATAAAATAAATTAATAATAGTCAGTATTATTAATACCTCTACTTAATATATTATGTTCTATAAATATTATTATGTATATTTAGCTAAAATACTCAAGATATTTTTCTACTTATATTTGGTTTATTTTTTATATTATTATTCTCTTTATATAAGATTTAATATATTTAAAATATCATTCCTTTAGAAAATACTTCTAAATATGTATAACTGTGATAAAAAATACTATTTTGTAAAAAAAATAGTAAGATTACTATTCTGTCTATAAAGATATTATATATGGTAAATTTTTAAATACACTAGTAACATGTTATGAGATACCCAAGTATTTATGTGTTTGAATTGATAAACGCCAATTGCGTGCAATACAAGTATCTATGCAAAGTTTGTAGGCACTATTTTTTTGGCTTATAGGTTGAAGTGTAATTATACGTTTTTTATCGTCTTGTAGTATTGTTAATAAATTATCTAAATTTTCAATATCACTTTTACGAGCTACTGGGTGTTTAATTTCATCAGAACGTAAAAGTGCAGAGTCTAATACCTTCATGTTACCCTTCATATTTACTTTTGGTGATACTGTTACCCAAGTCTTATCAGAACAAAGAATTTTATGTGTTCCACTAGTTTCAATTTGGCATGATAAACCGCATCTAATGAGTAACTCAGTTAGCGGACGTAAATCATTTATACAAGGTTCACCCCCAGTTATCACTACATGACGAGCAGTATATCCTAGTGTACGTAAAATTACTAATAATTGTTTAGGGGTTGCGGTTCCCCATGCATTACTCTCTTTAGTTTTATTTAATATTTTATTCATATCAATCTGGTATTTTGGTAACTTCTCCCAAGTATATTTAGTATCGCACCAACTACATCCAACTGGACATCCTTGTAGACGAATAAAAATAGCTGGAACACCAGTATAAAAACCTTCCCCTTGTAAAGTTTGTAATATTTCATTAATTGGATAAAACATATAGTTCTCATTATTAAGCTTAATAATTTTTTATTAAAACAATGTTATTTAAAAATTAGATATATTTTATTAGTAAATTTTAAATATACAGATCTAAGTGATTATAAGGTGTTATGTTATCATTTTATTAGTAAGTATTTATTGGAAATAGAAGAAAATTAGTTAGATACTATACACTAATATATGTTTATAAACTATATTTTAAGTATCAATATATAACGAAAATATTATTACTTAATACTATTGTAATTTACCTGTATTCCTTTTATTACTTATATTATTTTAATGTTTATACCTCAAGGAATAAAATAAAATTTAATATTACATTATATTATTAAAATTTAATTTTGTAATTATGGGATATTTAATAGCAATTTGAAAATTTTAATATTTAATAATATAAGAATTATATTCTTATTTTTTAATAAAATAATTTTAAAAATCATTTATTATTTTAGATTATAATAAAATTATAGTATCGTATTGTAATTAAAAATATAACTTACATTAAGAAAATATTATTCTGATAAAAGGAACAACAGTAATGACTGCTTTTAAAAAAATTCAATATCAACTTGATAATAATCCTATTCTTTTATATATGAAGGGATCACCTAAATTTCCTCTTTGTGGTTTTTCAGCGCGTGCTGTTCAAGCATTATCTGCTTGTAGTGAAAATTTTACTTACATTGATATTCTTCAGGATTATGATATTCGTGTTGAGTTACCAAAATATGCTAATTGGCCAACTTTTCCTCAGTTATGGATTGAAAAGGAGTTAATAGGTGGTTGTGATATAATAATAGAAATGTACCGTACAGGGGAATTACAAGAACTAGTTACAAAAACTTTATTAAAATTATGTAGTTAGAAAATGAATTATTATAAAATAATGATTAATTTAAAAAAAGATCTTGCTTAATTTAAGCTATATTTTACCCTTATTAAAGGGTTGTTATAAATTATGCTTATTAATAAGATAATCGTTATTAACTATAATTTAAAATATGAATCTTTATGTCGCTATAAATTTATATTTCATTAAGTAATATAATAATGAATGTTACATACTTATACTTTTTCTAAAGTAGTAATGTTCTCAATCAACGTATGAGATATCAATAAAATTTAAAATATTTATTTTAGTCGCTATTTTATTTTATTATTTTAATATACCGTTTTGCGATAAAAGATCACGTTAACTTAGATATAACATATTCTAATAATCTATTTTGTCAGTATAAAGGCTTATTATATTTTAAATTAAATGTATGTAATGATTAGTATCTAGAGTGATGGTATGATTTCTAAATACTTTATTGTTTATTTTTATTGTTATGGATAATGATCTCTAATATCTCATTTAGAATATTAAATATATATTTCCAGTTAATTTATATTTAAATAATATTATATATAATTAAACTTTTAAAGTATATATAATTATTCATACAAGTAGTATAATACTACTATTTAATGCTATAGAAATGTCTATTTTTATTTATCACTTTTTTTACTGAAGATACTAATGGATATATATGGATATATATCATGTAATAAATACAATGTTTCTTAATTTTATTAAACTTATGTAGTTTGTATATTATACAAAATTTGTAAAGCTTAGTATTACAAATTAATAGATAAGGGTTTTCTCTAAAATAGAAAAGTATATAAACAATTTAGCAATATTAATGTAAGTATGTTTTTCTGATTTTTTTAGTATAACTTATATTTAATAAAAACTAGTATAGTTTGTTTTTATCATTCTATCTATTGTTAATATATTAATAAGTATATATGCATATCTATAATCTAAAATAAATATTTATTTTAATAACCTATATATATTTAAAATATTATCCAAATTATAAGTATTTTTTTATAGTGATTCTATACTAGCACAGTAATCTAAAAATTATTTAATAATATTAATCCTAATAATAGCAGAGTATAAATTTTAATATCATATATTTTTTAAAATTTTTATAGAAAAAATTAAATTTTTATATAATTATAGTTTTTTTGAAGAAAAAATAATTTGCCTGATGATAAAAGCAAAAAATACTTAATTTTATATTATTTGCTTATATATTTATAGTATAATTTTCCTTGTTTTATTAAATTATTTTTATAATCTATAGTTAATACATTTCTTATTATTTTTTATAATTAAATATATTTAAAAAGATATTTAAAGAATGAATATTATTTACTAAATTATTTCCATAATTTATTTTTTAATAAGGTATTTATATTTAGAAATATTCTATATATTATAATTAAAGAAAGATAAATATTCCAAGTAACTAAACATCTTGATAATCTATTTGTTATTTTAAATTATAGGTAATTTTAATACAATAACATAAATAATCTCATAAATTATCTTTAATACATAAGGGTAATAATTTTATTATTACTATATTTATAACTGTTTTATATAATAATTTAAAATGTATAAATGCAATAAAAATCTTATAAAATAGGAATTAATATACATATATAAAACTCTAGTAACCCAGCTAACTTAAGAAATAAAATAAATAATATATAAATAATTTTTTAGTTGTATATATTCATTGATAGGTATTTTAGTATCATTAAAATATATTTCTTTTCAATATTAAAAGAATATTTATTTTTTATAAAAGACTAATATAAAAAATATATTTTTATATTAAGCGTAATATAAATGACGAAGATTGATGCATTTATTTAGTTGGTAATAATATTTAGAAATTTTAATAAACTTTACTCAAAATTTATTAAAATAATTATATTATATATATAAGAACATTTAATAAGTAATAAGTATTATTTGAGAAATATATTAGTATTAATCATTATGTATATAAATTAGATATATTAATAGTTATTATATCTCAAAACAATGATACCTAGATTACATTAATTAGTTAAAATAATTTTTTATAGTTTTAACTTTTTATTATAAAAGATAAAGCAAATATTATTTTTTATATAGAATAATATTTAAGAGAGAATCTTATAGATATTATCATAAGGTATAGATTAAAATAATATTACATAAGAGATTATAGATAATCATCTATTACTATATTAGTATATAATTAAATTAATAATTATTTTATATTTTATTTAATTAGTTTTACATAGTAAAAAATAGTTTTTTACTATTACTAATATATTAAAATATTATTTTATTTTAATAAAATATAAATATTTATAATCAATACCTGATGTTATTTTAACATATTTTATTTGTCATGTTTCTTATATAGTATATTACTACTCTTATATCTTATAAGATATAGCTTCTATAAGCTTTAAGTGATTATATAAATTAACTTTAATAAAAATAACTTTATTTTAAAATAGATTTTATAAAATAATACATTTATCATAATTAAAGTATATTATGATCTTTTTTGTAACATAGATTATTTTAATAAAATTTTATCAAAATTTCTTTTATAATATTATGATTTTTTTACTAACTAATTAATACTTAAAGTATTTTAACAATTTAAAAATATTTTATTAAATATAAGAACATTTATTCCTACCTAAATACTACTAATATTAATATTATAATAGAAAATTAATATTTTCTTATAAAATTTTTATTTTTACTTATAAAGTATCTAGTATATTAAGATATTGTAAAAGAGTTACTTCTAGTAACATTAATATTTAATAAAAAATAACTGTCTATTACAATATACAGATACTTTTAGTATAATATATTTAATATTGTATTACATTAATTAGAATTTTAGATATATTTTATGATTTATTGAATTATCACTATTTAAGTAAATTTAATGACAATTAAATAATAATATAAGTTATTTTAATCCTAATAATTATAAATTATGATATCATCATTAGATTTAACGTCTACTGAATAATTAATATTAATAATAAAATTAAATTAATTCTTTAAATATCATCCATATATAATATAATATTTATTAAATTAATAAATATTGGGATTAATCAAATTTTATTGAGAGGAGATATCATTTTAATATCTTTTAGATATTAAAATTATATCTCAAATAGATTCTAACTTTTTAAGTTATATAGTAATATTTTATAAATATATGATTAATTAATTTAATAATGGATATAAAAAATATTTTGTCTAAATAATTTTAAAATATTGTTTAATATCTTAGTAATATATAATAGTCTTTAAATAAAACAATATTACTTAATAAGTATTACTATTTTTATAGTATATAATAAAATAAATTTTTATTTTTTTAAGGTAATTAATTTCAATACTTAAAAAATTTAAGGTTATTATCATTTAGAATAAGTCATATTTTTCTTCTAAAGAAAACATAAATCAATTGATATTAATTAAAATTATAGACAAATAATCTTAGATAATTTTAAGAGTAAAATAATTTTTATACGTATTTTAAAGATAGTATATTTATAGACTTTGACTAAATTGTTATATAAGTCAAGATAATTGTAAATATCCTTTTTACGGAATTGTATAAAAATATTAAATTTAAATAAGTATTTAATAAAAGTATTTATTATTTAATAATAAGCTATTACATAGCTCTACTTTACTATAAATTTTTTCTAGAATATAGTTAAGATTCAGGATTTTTATATTTCTCGATTATAAACTATAGTAGTTATTGCTAGCGTAGGTTTATAGGTTTGCGTTCATGAAAAATATTTTATCTATTCAATCTCATGTAGTTTTTGGTCATGCAGGAAATAGTGTTGTAGTTTTTCCCATGCGTCGTATGGGAGTTAATGTTTGGCCGCTAAATACTGTTCAATTCTCGAATCATACTCAATATGGTCAATGGACTGGTTCTGTAATTCCAGGTAAATATTTAATAGATATTGTGCAGGGTATTCTAAATATTAATCAACTTAAAAATTGTGATGCTGTATTGAGTGGATATATTGGTTCATTAGAACAAGGATATTATATTCTAGATATTGTTCGCACAGTAAAAAATGTCAATCCAAATGCTTGGTATTTTTGCGATCCTGTTATGGGTCACCCAGAAAAAGGTTGTGTTGTTCCTCCGGGAGTAGCAGAGTTTTTTGTTCATAATGCAATAGTTAGTAGTGACATTATAGCGCCTAACTTACTTGAATTAGAATTCTTGACTGGAAATAAAATTAATAACGTAGAGGAAGTTTTATGTTCTGCTCGTAATATTATAACTGATAGTCACAAAGTAATCTTAGTGAAGCATTTATCTAATGCTGGGTATCATAAAGATTCTTTTGAAATGATGTTGATAGCCGCTAATGAAGCGTGGCATATTAGCCGTCCGTTAGTTGATTTTGGTATGCGGCAACCGGTTGGAGTTGGAGATTTAACTAGTGGTTTGTTATTAGTAAATATGCTAAAAGGTAAATCTTTAAAGAATTCTTTAGAACATGTGACTTCGGTAGTATATGATGTAATATTAACTACTAAAGCAATGGGGGCCTATGAACTACAAATTGTAGCCATGCAAGATCGTATTGTAAATCCTATGCATCACTTTACAGCGGTAGCTATATAAGATATATTATATCCTTAAATAACTCACTATAATAATAATTTAATAGTATAGTAGAAAATATATAGTTAAAATAATTGTAATTTATGATGTAATGTATTAATACTTCGTTAATTTATATAAATTATATTTATACTTTATAAGTATCATTTAAAATTACATTAATTTATAATATAATAATTATTATATAGTATTTAGATGACTGGTTAATACTGAAATTATATCTTATAGTTTATATTAGTTCATAGATACAGTATAATTATATCACTAAATAGTAATTTTGATTGTATCATTTTAATTTTTTTATTGATTTAAGTATATAGATATAAATGAAAATGGGGATAATAATTTTATAATTACTCTTATATAAATTTATTTACTCTATTTATAAAAAATTAAAAATTAATTGACAGTATATTATTATATTTATAAATAGAGTAGAAAGTATTATTTTTACATCTAAAATTTTCTTCTATTTATTATATAATCTAAAGTGAATTTATGATCTTAATATTATTACTTCTCCATGTTTTATTACATGTTAGATAAAAAATATTATAGTATAATAAAATTGAATCAATACTACTAGTTATAATAGTTAGCAATACAAATAAATGTGGATTATCTAGTATTAAAATTAGTAAGAAAAAATTTATTCAGAATTTTTTCGAAAATAAATTTAATATGCATTGAATATATAGTTAATTATAAGAAAAAAATTAAGGATCTAATCCTATTATAAGAAGGTAAATACTTAAAATTAATAGTAAATTTCTTGGGGTAATTATTATATTAATATTTCACTACAATAGTTACTCTGAGATCTACCATTGATTATAATAAATGGTAATAAAATTGATATTAATAGAATATCTTATGGTTAGAAATTATAAATTATAATAAATTTATTTATAGATGATATCTTGTATATTACTCTAGATTTATGTAGTTTATAAGAACTAAAAAGATGCAAGATTTAGTACATAGTACTATCTTGATTATCTACAATCATTCATATTAACCTTAAGATATAACAAATTATTTTAATGGTATATTTCTAAAATATATAGATAAATAAGACATAGTAAAGATTATAATCCATAATGGAATAGATCCAAAACGAGCATAAGGAGTAATTCCAATAGTTGGCATAATCATTACCTCTAAGACTTTCCGTTTAAATTGTGGTATTTTAGCAATTACGTTACCTGAGGCATCTACTGCTGCCGTAATACCATTATTAGTACTACATAATAATGGGCGACCAAGCTCTAATGCACGAATACGCGCCATTTGGAAGTGTTGCCACGGACCTATGGAGTGACCAAACCAAGCATCATTAGATATAGTGAGTAAGAAGTTAGTATCAGGACTAAAATTTGCTCGTATCTGTTCTCCTAGTAAGATCTCATAACAAATCATAGATGTTATCTTATATCCTTGTACACTGAGTGGTGGCTGAATATAATTACCTTTTGTAAAAGAAGACATAGGTAAATTAAATAAAGGAGCGAGAGGCCTTAGAAAGCGTTCGATTGGTACAAACTCACCAAACGGTACTAGATGATGCTTATTGTATCGATTGCTGCCTGCATATTTATAAGGTTTTTGATCTCCTAGTACAATAATACTATTGTAATAACATATATTATACTGACTATTCTCGCATATATTATCATTAATAATACCAGTAACAAGACTACTGTGATGTAAATAAAATAAGCGGTCAAGCATAATGAGAGATTGGTTTTGATGTTTCTCCGTATCTGTAATAGTTAACTCAGGCCAAATAATAATTTGAGCTTTATAAAGATAAGGATAAGACTCTGCGAGATAAGTTTTTAGTGTATCAATAAATAAATTTGGATTCCATTTTATTGTTTGTTTAATATTACCCTGAACCATTGCTACACGAACTACCCTACAAGGTTGACTCTGATAAAATTGAATACTACACAATGGATAAGGTAAAATTAATAAAATAATAGCTAAAATAGAAGGTGTTACTGTCCGTGATGATATAGATAGTACTAATAAACCGCTAATAGTCATTAGTAAGTAAGTAATTATATTTACACCAAAAATAGGTATTAGTCCTTTTAGTGGGCCGTTGATTTGGCTATATCCAAACTGTAACCAAGGGAACCCAGTTAAAATATAACTACGTAAGAGTTCAGTGATTTGCCAAAGTGTAGGAGCAGCAACAACTAAACGCCAAAAATTAACAGTAGGCCAAAAATAGTTAAGTAATCCAGTAAATAGCATGGGATAAAATGAAAGATAAGTGATTAGCAGGGTTATTAGTAATATATTTATAGGAGTTGACATACCCCCAAATTGTTTTATGCTTATATAAATCCAGCTAACTCCGGTACCAAATAATCCCATACCCCATAAAAAACCTAATATAATAGTCTTTTTAGTTTTACAATTTAAAGGCACAGCAAGTAAACCTATCATAGAAATTAGTGCCGTTGGCCAACAATCGTAGGGAGAGAAAGAAAGCGTTCCAGTGGCACCTAATATAAATGCTAGTAGAGCTGATAACCAATTATATGAAAAAAATAAAGACATATTATTATAGATTTTCCAGGTGTAATATTGGTTCAGGAGATTTTTCTGGTATTTTTACATGAACCTGTATAATACGCCTGCTATCTACTATCGCTACTTTAAACTGATACCCATCAATATTTAGGATATCTCCGCGTACAGGTAAATGTCCAAAAGATCGCATTATTAAACCACCTAAAGTATCTACTTCTTCATCACTAAAAGTAGTGCTAAAGGACAAGTTGAAATCTTTAATCTGGATGAGCGCACGTATTGTATACACATTACGACTAATTTGACGTATATCTCTATCCTCTATTTCATCATACTCATCATCTATTTCACCTACGATAAGTTCAAGAATATCTTCTATAGTTACTAATCCGGAAACACCACCGAACTCATCAATAACGATTGCCATATGATAACGTTGTGAACGGAACTCTTTTAGCATACGATCAACACGTTTGCTTTCTGGGACAATTACAGCAGAACGTAATATTGTATCAATATTAAAAGGTTTAGAATCATTATGCATAAACTGCAGTAGATCTTTTGCTAGTAAAATTCCTTCAATATGATCTTTATCTTCGCTAATTACAGGGAACCGAGAATGTGCAGAATCAACAATAATATCTAAACATTCTTCTATGGTTTGATTACATCTTAAAGTAATCATTTGGCTTCGTGGAATCATTATATCGCGTACTCTCTGCTCAGTAATATCCATTACCCCTTCCAACATATCACGGGTATCTAGATCTATTAATTCATTTTGCTCAGAGTCACGAATCAGCTCAACTAAATCTTTACGATTTTTAGGTTCTCCATGAAATAGTAGGTTGAAAATCAAAGAAAAAAAGCTTTTTTTTGGACTATGGTTATCTGCGTCTAGCGAATGTGCGTCGCTCATAGTATTAATCTGTGGTTACCTGGAATAAGTTTTAAATCAATAAAAGATGATAGTGTATTTTATTAAAGGGTATCAAAATTGAATTTAATTATTCTTTAGTTTTTAAATATTAATATATCCTAGTTCTTGCATTATTTCCGTTTCTAAAGCTTCCATTTCTTCTGCTTCGTTATCAAAAATATGATTATACCCTAGTAGATGTAAACTGCCGTGGATAACCATATGCGCCCAATGTGATATCAGTGATATATTTTGCTCTTTAGATTCTCTTTCAACTATTTGGCGACAGATGATAATATCACCTAATAAAGGAATATTCATACCTAAAGGTGATTCAAATGGAAAAGATAAAACATTTGTAGGTTTATGTTGACCACGATAAGTCATATTTAGTTTATAACTTTCAGTATCATCAATTAGGCGAATAGTAATCTCTGTATTTTTTTTATACTGCCGTAAAGCTATATTTAACCAATGATAAAAATTATCTTTATTGGGAATACCCTCAATATTTTTACAGGCTATTTGTAGATCTAGTATTAGATGATGCATATTTTAAATATTTATTAAATAAGTTAGGTTGAGTAAATACGTTCTTAGTATAATATATTTATATATCATGAAATAATGGTATTAGGCGTAAGTGTGTAAGTTAAGGCTGTATAACTAAGAGGGTGTTGGTACTTTATAATTCTTTCTTTAGTTAAATATAAATCATGATAATTTTTTCTGTATTAATATAGAGTAATTAACTTACATTTATTAATATATTTAAAGTTTAATTGTATATTTATAATTTATTATTTATTTTAATATTATATTACTTTATATAAAGTATAAAATAAACATTAGTAATTATGCTTCTAATCAACGTGATCTTGACATATAAAAGCTAATATTGTTCATGTTATAATATAAATGTTTCTTTTGTAGATAATAATCAATATATTTATATTACTCCATTTATCGTAAAATATCATAATATAATTTATTACTCATTAAGAAACTGAATCCTCTATATCTTATTTAGTTAACACAATGAAGTTAATAAAAATTTTATTTGTATTATATTTTAGATATCTTATTAAACTTTATGTCTGTTTATAAACATAATACAGGATTACACTATTATTAATAATATAAAAAGTTTTTATCTTGTATATCAATTATTATTTTATATGATTCCATTTTTTAGCATAATTTTTAAGTTATTTTAGTATTCTACATGGGACTATCTCATCTAGAATAACATACAATTATTATATTAAATGTTCTATCGTATCAATTAGAGTATTAATAATATTGAATCCAATGTATGAAAGAATTATAGTGTTTATAAAATAGTATTATCAGTTTATATGTTTCATATATAGTACGTATACTGATTATATCAGTATAATAATCCTATTTTATAGTATGTAATACATTATATTTTATATTATAGAGCTATATGAAAGAGTTAATTATTTGATTTTTAATAAGATAGATTACCTAATGTTTATATTTATGAGATAAAAATCATGGTATATCTTAAAATATTACTTAATACCTTATTGAAATACTTTTACAACACTCACTTTATTCTAAGTAATAAAGATATAATATATAATAGATTATTGTTTTTATAATTAGAATATCATTTAAAAAATAACATAAATACAATTACTTATTCAAGATACTTAATATGAATTTAATTCAGACTTAAGATGCATATATATTATTTAAAATTATTACTGAAATTAAAAATATATTATAAAAACTTAATAAGTTAGGTATCTTTTACTTATTTACTAATAGATATTTTAATAGTATACTATCAAATATAGCTATTACAATTAGCTATAACTTAATTCATTATATTTAAGATTTTTAGTAAAAAATAGATTTAATATTATCTCTTATAAAGAGAGTATATTATTTATTACAGTTAATATTGTAGTTAATAATAATTACTACCATCTTATTGAATCTAATAATTTATTAATTTTATTTAAAAGTCACTCATTATTACAATAAATGATTTTAGCTTATTAGCTATAATATACTATAGAAATAGTAAATTAAAATTTAATAAGTCTTATTTTTACTGTTCTTCATAAAGAGTTAGTTATTATAAAAATTAATCTTATATACTAAATGATAATCCACATCCGCATATTATTTTAGCATTTGGATTGTTAACAATAAAGCGAGAACCTTGCAAGTTTTCTATATAATCAATAGATCCGTTAACTAGATATTGCATGCTAATTGGATCAACAACTAACATAACACCGTCTTTATCTAAAATTAGATCTTCTGCATTTATCTGATCATCTAAGATAAAACCGTACTCAAAACCGCTACATCCACCACCATTAATATAAACTCTTAGCTTTAGATTAGGATTTGACTCTTCTGCAAGCAGCATTTTTAATTTACATGCTGCAGCTTGAGTAAATTCTAACGGCAACTTTAAATCTTCATTCATTTTTTATTCCAAATTGTATTTTGATTGGATATTACACAATTATTAATTAGTGTAGCCATACAAAGTATCCTAAAGAAGTCTATAATGTTTTACTTAGTTTTGAATTCACTAATTATATATTTTATAATATTGTTTAATAATAAAATTTAATTCAGTTCCTTTATAGGAAGTGATTTATAAGGTAATCTTGATATTACATATTTTATTAAACAAAATAACCAATAATCTTATATTATTTTAATATTTTATTGCTTTAAATATTACTTAATTATATATTTAAAGCAATATTTTTATTTATTTACTAATTATATTGAATTTTTATTAATAAATAAAATTATTATATATTAAAATATTTATTATTCTAATATATTACTTTGTAAAAATATTTATTATTTATAACGTTATGATATGTTTGTTAAAATAACATTAGGTGATTAAATATTCTTATTATATTTATATACTGAATATAGTGCAATTAGTATTTAGTCACTACTGAATGTTATTATTTTAGATTTAGTAAAATATATATTAAATTAATTAAATATCTCTATATGAGAGAATCATATAATTATATTTTATCATATTTTTTTTGAGTAATTTGTTTATTTTGTTGAAATGGTATGGGATTTTCATGAATCCATGATGATACTAATAGATAGGTAACAGCCAGTACTACTGGACCTATAAATAGTCCTATCATACCAAAAGCTAGTAGACCACCAATAACTCCAGATACTATCAAAACCATTGGTAAATTTGCGCCCATAGATATCAGTGCTGGACGTAAGAAATTATCTAATATACTAACTATGCAACTCCATACTACTAAAATAGTACCGTGAGTATTATCGCCAATCCAGTAAAGCCAGATAATTGCTGGGATTAGAATTAATAATGGTCCAAGCTGCGCAAGACAACAGATAAACATTAATAATGTTAGTAGCATTGAGTATCTAACACCACTAATAGCTAGACCAAGTCCTCCCAAAATTGATTGTACTAGAGCAGTTACTACCACGCATAGTGCAACGGCGCGAATCGCTTGAGCTGCTAACATTACGGCAGCCTCTCCACGCTCAGATCCTAAACGGATTGCAAATTGGCGTATTCCTAAGGCTATACTTTCACCATGGCTGTGTAATAAGGCACTAAATAATAGCATTAGCGCACAATGCAGTACAAAAGAGCCTAGATGAGCAGCTTGCGCCACAAACCAAGTAATAGTCCGGCCAATATATGGTTGAATTTTAGTAATAATTATACTACCCCCACCAGTTAATGTTAAATGCCAACTATTGTATAGCTTATAACCAATAATAGGAATACTTTTGAGCCATAAAAGTTCAGGAATTGACCAGTTTTTAGCTGATGATGCCCAAATTAAAATAAGACCACTATTGTCGATTAAACTACCAATAATTAAAGATACTGGGATAATAAAAAGCATAAGAAGTAGAAGTGTCATAAGTAATACAGCTATCCAACGTTTACCCCAAAATATATTCTGTAACTTTATAAGCACGGGCCAAGTTGAAATAACTATCATACTTGCCCATGTAAATCCAAAAAGAAATGGCTTAATTACCCAAAAGCATGCAAGCATCATAAGTGATATAAATAAAACCTCAAAAGTAATACGTGGTACATCATAATTATTCTTTTTTTTATACATTTTATGTAGTATCCTAAAATATAATATTAGGTTATATATATTGATAATAATATTTTTAAATATTTCTTTTTTTAGAATATCTCTAAAATTAGAGTTAATATTTTAATTATTGGTAATTATATAATATTAATTGGATTAATCTTTTATTTACTAAAATATAGAAAACTTTATACAGTTAAGGAGGTGAGATAATTAGCTTTTATTTAGTCAGTGTATACAGTTAATCTATATTTGTAAGTGTATAACTCCATTAATAATGATATCGTATATCTTTATAGAATAACAGATAAAAAGTATCATTAAGATATTATAAGGTAGAGCATAAAGTAGTATGAGTTTTTATTAATATAAAAGTTACACTTTAGAAAAAGTATTGTAACTAACATTCTCAATCAAATACCCAAAATTTCAATAATAGCAAAATATTGATTTCTAAGAAAAATAAATTGGAATCAAATAGTATTACTACTATCAGTAATCAGTTGTAATATACAAGGTATCGTCAAAACTTATATTTTATATAAAAATATTATAGTATACTACTAAATGCTTTTAATTTATGTATAATTATATAGTAATAAATATTATCTAGTAATATGAGTATATTTTTGAAGGTTTTATAACTAAAGAGTATAATATTATTTTTTACTTGAATATTATTCATGCCCTTAAAAATGTATTCTTAGTATGTTTTAATTATATAAAGATCATGAGTTAGTTATTTATATTTAAAATGTATTGTATTAAAATTAACCTGATACATTTAGTATTTTAAAAACTTTATATAATTAGAATTAAACTTATTATTTATAGCTATAGTGTTAAATTTTAATGTATTATCGATTATCTATAAGATAATAAAACTTTAGTAATATTGTATCCTAACTATTATTATCCCAGTAATCAATAAGCAAAATTATACGATAATCTTTAAATATAATATTCAGAATAAACTTATCACAAGGTATATATTAATCTAATAAAGATTAAAATTAGTTATTTATATTATATGATGTAGGTATATTATACGAGAAAGGAATAATACAAAATCTTACATTTATAGTTTTAATAAACTTTTAGTAACCATAATTTAATTTAATAATTAAATACTAATAAGATATCTTATCGAAGATAATTTATCTAAATTACTATAATTTATTAAAATTATTTAATTAAAACTTTTAATTAAAAAATACTTTATTATTTGAATAAATATTAGGATTATATCCTACTTAATTATCAGGATATAATCCTAATATTTTTAAGTTATAAATATGATTAGAATTATATATAATATACTTCTTAGTAAATGTTTAGAAACTCTGATTCCACATAAATCTAACTCTTTTAGAGAGTATCTGTGTTCAATTTAATCTTAAAGTAGTAAAAGTAGTAGAATAGATTTATAATCTATTTATGTAAATATATTTCTTTTAAATATTTGATATAGATATATATAAAATTTATTTTTACCAATAAAGTTCAATGAAAATGATTTTGATATAATTATAAATTATATAACAGCTAGTATTTATAAGACACAATGTTTTACGTTAACTGATTTTTATATAAGATAATAACTAGAGTATAAGATTACATTTTTAGATATTTTATATAAAAATTATTTTAAAGTGTAAGGTGTAAATAATGTTATTAACCCATAGACATTATCTATGATAATTAAGTAGTATTTTATTACTATTCATTTAAGAGTATAATTTTATAGTAATTATAGTGATACTTTGGGTATATTTTTATTTATTATATTCTAGTAATGTCTTTTATTTGTATTATAATATTGTTATTATTATATATAATATACGACATACTATGTTAGTATGAAGATCAATTCTATAATTATTTAATTACCCTATATACCATAAATAATTTAAAATTATTCACATTACAGTGTAGAATAAAATATACATAAAATATGATTTTATCACTATCCAACTTTATATATTTAGATATGTCCTTATGTATATGTTTTTATTAATCAGCATCTCTATTCCCTTTTAGTTTTTTTACCTACAAACATTTAGTACCCTTACTGTATACTATATTTACTGTTATCTTTGTTTATTTTATGATAAATAAATAGTTAATACAGCATAATAATAATTATCTAAGTATCAAGTATAATTACATGCATGTTTTAATTTTATGTGATGTATAAAAAGTTATAATATATTTTATTCTTAATAGAATACTAGATAACATGTTATTTACATTATATAAGTTACTATAACATTCAAAAATAGACATACAATATTTTTAGATTGGTTATCTATACATTAACTCTATTCTATCATTTAGTCTCTAATACTAAAAGTTTAATTACCATTTTTAGTCAGTTATTAATTTCATTTTCTCTTTTATAATCTAAGCTATATTATTTGTAATAATACTTCAACTGTTTTAACTATAATTATATGTTATAAATTATATTAGTACAATAAAATCTACTATGATCAAAATCATAAATTTATATTTTTTGTAATTCAATAAATAAAATTACAAGTATCCTGCAACGAGGAAAGAAATATGGCAATGATATCAACAGTACAGGCTTGTAACCTAGTTATTTTTGGTACAAAAGGAGATTTAGCCCGTCGTAAACTATTACCTTCGTTATACGAATTAGAAAAAGCCGGCCATATGCATCCTGATACTCGTATTATTGGTGTTGGTCGCGCTATATGGGACAAAGAGTTATATATTAAATTTGTTCGTGAATCCTTGGATACTTTTTTAAAAGAAAAAGTTAATGAAGTACTATGGAATAAATTTATTAAACGTCTAGATTTTTGTAATTTAGACGTAAATAATATTCAATATTTTAAAAATTTAACTAAAATTATAGATAATAAAAAAAGAATAAATATCAATTATTTAGCTATGCCACCAAGTACTTTTGGTGCTATATGTAAAGGGCTTAATGCATCAGGATTAAATAAAAAACCAAGCCGTATTGTAATGGAAAAACCCTTGGGTAATGATTTAAACTCCTCACGTGATATTAATAATCAGGTGGCTAAATTCTTTGATGAGTCGCAAGTTTATCGTATTGATCACTATCTAGGAAAAGAAACAGTACTCAACCTATTAGCGTTACGTTTTGCAAATTCATTATTTATTAATAATTGGGATAATAGGACTATTGATCGTGTGCAAATCATTGTTGCCGAGGAAGTTGGAATAGAAGAACGTTGGAGTTATTTTGATAAAATAGGTCAAATGCGAGATATGATTCAAAGTCATTTATTACAAATATTAGCTATAATAGCCATGTCACCTCCAGCTGATCTTTCTACTGATTCTATTCGTGATGAAAAATTAAAAATATTACGTGCTCTACGTCATATCAATTATTCCAATGTACATGATACCACTATACGTGGTCAATATATATCAGGCATGATAAATGGTAAAAAAGTTCCAGGGTATTTAGAAGAAAAAGGTGCTAATAAATCTAGTAATACAGAAACTTTTGTCTTTGTTCGTGTAGATATTGATACTTGGTCTTGGACTGGTGTTCCTTTTTATTTACATACTGGTAAATGTTTGTCTTCAAAATGTTCTGAGATCGTTATTTTCTTTAAGAAACCACAGCTGAATTTGTTTGGTAATTCTTATAAAGAGTTACCACAAAATAAACTAACAATAAGATTACAGCCTAATGAAGGTATCCATATTGATATTCTAAATAAAGTACCTAGTGTAGAACATACAGAACTTTTGCAACAAACTACATTAAATGTAAATTTCTCAGATATTTTTTATCATAAACATTTAATGGATGCTTACGAGCGTCTATTATTAGAAATAATGAGGGGGAATCAAGCGCTATTTGTTTGTCGTGACGAAGTAGAAGCAGCATGGAAATGGGTCGACTCTATAATGGAAGCATGGGCCATGCATAATGAATCTCCTGAGTTATATCAAGCAGGTACTTGCGGTCCAATAACACCTATTGGGATAGACCTTTGTATGAAATAAATACAATATACTTAAAATATATTTATTTATAATACTAATTAACAAAATAAAAAAGTAAAAATCTTTATTAAATAATTTTAAGTATTGGGAGTTGTTATAAATGGTAAAATTTAAAGAATTTATTAATCAAGAAATTCTTAACAAATTTTTTGCTAATGAAATTTCTACAACTATAAAATATAGAATTCAATATAATGAAAAAGCTAGTTTAGTAGTTTCAGGTGGTAGTACACCATTAGGATTTTTTAAGGCATTATCTCATAAACAAAATATTGAGTGGCATAAAGTTATGATAACTTTGGCTGATGAGCGTTGGGTAGATGTACAAGATGATTCTAGTAACGAAAAACTTATACGTAAATACTTACTACAACATTCTGTATTAAATGCAAAGTTTATTGGTTTAAAAAATAATTATAAAACCCCGTTTAATGGGGATGTTTATACCGAACATATGCTAAAAATTATTGCGAGACCTTTTGATATAGTTATACTTGGTATGGGTGATGATGGACATACAGCATCTCTATTTCCCAGAGCAAACAATTTATTTACTGCTCTTGCTATGGATTCTGGTCGAGTTTGTATAGGTATAACCCCATTGAATTCTTCACTTAATAGGATTACCCTTACACTACCAACCCTACTTAATAGTCGACGTATTTACCTTCATATAACAGGAAGTAAAAAGCTTGATGTTTATAAACGTGCTATGCATGGTGTAGATATAAATGAAATGCCCATACGTGCTATATTACATCAAACACAAACACCGGTTAGTGTGTATTGGACATTATAAGATATTGTAATTAATCATATATTATTATTATTCATAATAAAAATTATTTAATTTAATTACTGTTGCTAATAGTATATAAAAATTGAGTATATACAAGATAACAGTATATAATTATTAATTAATTCATAAATATTTAATCATAATATATAGGTATTTTTTAGTTAGAATATTCAATTCTATTAAGATGATACTTGAACATAATAAATATTATTTCTTGTATAAATAGCTGTATAATATTTTACTTCGTAAAAAGATTAGATTACTGCTATCACTAATAAATAATAATCTATTATTAGTATATAATATGCATAATATATGAAAGAAATGTATATATAATATAGAATTCTTATAGAGAAGCGTATTAGTCCTTTTTATGTATATTAGCTTGATAAGCTATATGAAAAATATTATTCTGTATGTAATATTATTTCATTATTATTAGATTAAATATAAAAGTTTTCTTAAACTACAACTAAATTATCCTAATAATATAGTAGATAAATTATAAATTTTTAACATATATAGAAAATTTTTTATTAATTAACATTTTATAGTTTACTTTAACTAATTTTTAAAATTATATTGCTTTATATAAGTATAAATTAACTAAATAGTTGAAATTATATTGAATATATAATTATATTAAGTTATCTCTTAGTAGTACTTAGAGTATATAGTAATAATTATGTTGTTATTAATCAGTAAAACATAAAGTATCTAGAAGTTAGATCTATAAGAATAGTAAAAGATTTTTAATAGATTATTTATTATATTAAATGCATATAAATATTAATATTTCATTTAATATTTACTTTATATTATATATAAAAATATATAATAATATGTATTTTAAATAAAGTTGGTTATTATTTACCATGTGGTTTTATAATAAAAACTGAATAGAGTATTTTTTAAAAAATTTACTTGAAATAATATATCCTGTGTATAATTTAATCTCAGATATATATCTAATGTATATTTACTATGATACTTTATATAGATCTATAGATATATAGTTTTGTATTTTATATTAAATATTTTAAACCAAATTAGTGTCTGTATAAAGTATATGTAGTTAATAATATTATGGATTATTATGATATGAATTATATTTAGTTATGTAAATAAATATTAAATTAATTATTTATTAAAATAAACAAGTATTAAATATAAAATATAATAACTCGTAAAATTATTAACATAAGTATTGATAATCACTTCGTTTACTAGTGTTCTATTAAATACAGAATACCAGTAATATTATGATAATAACAAATACAGCTAATACTATATCTATTACGTTTAATATTCTTAGTGCAAATCATCTATTAGTGTTACTTATATACAATAAAATATTCTCTAATTATATTTTGTTTAATATCTTACACCACTGCGATATATATGGTTATATCAATAATTACAAGTATTATTGCAAGATAGTGGTTAAGTAGTTTTTAGTTAAAGTTAAACTATTCTATAATTATAATAATATTAACCTAATGATTATAAAAATTACAAATATAGAAAGTACTGCATTATAATATAATAATTATTAATTATATTATACTTTGAAATTAGTAAAGTTAGTAAAAATAGATAAGATACTACGCTAAATAGTATCTTACTACCTTAAGTAGTAGATATTATAGTCGATACCTATAATATCTCAAGTTATTAAGTAAAATATAAATATATTTACGTAATTTATAAATCTTATTAAGCAGTAACTTGGTTATAGTATAAAGATATTGATTTATAGAAAGATAATAATTTATTAGTATTATTAGTTTTATATTTCTAGTTAAAATAACACTAGTACGCAGATATATTACATAAAATTATCATATTAATTTTATTGATTAATGCTATGTAAATATAATTAAAATATTATGCTATGCATTACAGATTATTAATCTGTTAGACCATATATAGATATTACAAAGAGTATTGTTATTTAAAATATCTTGAATAATTATTACTTATTATTTGTAGTACATGCCGTACAGTAGTGATATTCCTAATAATAAAAACTAATAGATAAAACACCTTTTATATATTTTTAAAATTATCCAGAATAATTCCCCTAGTACATATTATCTGACTCTTAGTTAGTGACATTAAGTTATTCAATAGTATTGTAGAAGAGATATTTTCTAAAATTAATTTACTCCCATAAAAGTAATTTCTTATCTTATATAAAGCATAATATGCTAAATAAATCTATATGGTTAAAGAGATTATATACATAATTTATTTATTATTTAGTTATAATCCCCTAATTTTATCAAGGTAAAACATATATGTCTAGATACCTTTTTACTTCTGAATCAGTTTCTGAAGGACATCCAGATAAGATTGCTGATCAGATTTCTGATACCATACTAGATGCAATTTTAGAACAGGATCCTAAAGCACATGTAGCCTGTGAAACCTATGTGCAAACTGGTATGGTACTTGTTGGTGGTGAAATTACCGCTAATGCATGGATAGATATCGAAGAATTAACTCGTCAAACTATTGCTGAAATTGGTTATATAAGTTCCGACATGGGTTTTGATGCTTATTCTTGTGCTGTAATAAGTGCTATAGGTAAACAGTCTTTAGATATTAATCAAGGCATTAACAACACTAATCCATTAGAGCAGGGTGCTGGTGATCAAGGTATTATGTTTGGTTATGCAACTAACGAAACTGAAGTTTTTATGCCTGCACCAATTATATATGCGCATCGCCTGATGGCACGTCAAGCAGAAGTACGAAAAAATGGTACTTTGCCATGGCTATGCCCAGATGCTAAAAGTCAAGTAACTTTCTTATACGAGAATGGTAAAATTTCTGGTATTGATACAGTAGTTATATCTACTCAACATGCTAATTGTATAACTTTATCAAAGTTAAAAGAAGCAGTTATGGAAGAGATTATTAAGCCAGTTCTTCCGCCAAAATGGTTGTCTTGTAGTACTAAATACTTTATTAACCCTACTGGACGCTTCGTTATTGGTGGTCCAAAAGGAGACTGTGGATTAACTGGCCGTAAAATTATAGTTGATACATATGGTGGTGCTGCTCGTCATGGAGGTGGTGCATTTTCTGGGAAAGACCCTTCAAAGGTTGATCGTTCAGCTGCATATGCAGCTCGTTATGTTGCAAAAAATATTGTTGCTGCAGGTTTAGCAGATCGTTGTGAAATTCAAGTATCTTATGCTATCGGAGTAGCCGAACCAACTTCAATTATGATTGAAACTTTTGGTACTGAGAAGATATCAACTAAGAAGTTAATTTTTCTAGTGCGTAAATTTTTTGATTTACGTCCATTTGGTTTAATTAGAATGCTTAATCTTATACAACCTATCTATCGTCAAACAGCATCTTATGGTCACTTTGGTCGTGAGAATTTTCCTTGGGAAAAAACTGATATATCAGTTATGTTGAGTGAAGAAAGTTTCTAACTAATATTTATCAATATGAGATAAATTATAATGAGCACGAAAATTTTTTTAAGTATAATAAGCTTACATGAATAATAAAAATTATTATAAAACATAAAGCGGGCAGTATCTTAATACTAGATTAAAATAAAGTAAGCTATTAAGAATATTTTATTTATTTTAATTCAAGAGAAATTACATAACGTTGTCAACGTCATATATAGCATATATATTATAATAATCCCAAATTACTAACTATAAGAATTTTTCTAAAATATATATAGTTATAGTTTAGATATCAAAAATAATATGCTTTTAAATATTTATTTATTATTAATACTGATTAACTATAGTTAGGTGTTATTTATTTAATAAATTAATAATTTAGTATTCTACTAAATAGTAATTTTATTCTTTTTAGAAAAATTATTGTTTACTAGAAAAAAATTTTTAACTCAAAAGTATATACTAAAGGAGTAAATTTTAAAGGTTTCTTATCTATATTATAGATAATATCTAATATATAATTTATTTTAAAATCAAATATGATATAATGATTTTAGTGTATATCAATTATCTATCAGATTATTTGAATATAAGGATATTTCATGTATTTATTTAAAATATTATTAAGAGTATTATTTTAGTTTATATATTAACTACCAATATCTCCCTATCCATCTATTGACTTAACAGTAAATAGTTATAATAGAATATTATAATAAAGTATGTATGGTATAATAAATAAAATTTCTATATTATTTTACGTACTATACTTAATAAGGTATATGTATTTAATCTTATATTCTCTCCTATATTAATAAATATATAGATTGTATAATTTATTTTTCCAAATAAAATAATATATATTTAAATATAACTTATACATAAAAAATTAAATTAAGTATCCTTTATGATAACCGAATAAATAAAATTTTTAAATATTTTTTACATATTACAAAATATATTTATGACTTCCAGAAATAAGCTTATTTTACAGCATCTTGGTATTACTCATTGGGTTATAAGACGCCCAATTATTTTATATGGTAAACTTGACATTAGAGTATTTTCCCCTAAACCTTATTTACTTGTTGTTTCTTCTGAGCCAATGACTAGTAATAATCTTTTATTGTGTGACGTACTCAGGGCGCTTCGAATGTCTTATGAACAGGTAATTATCTTTACTCCAGATAAATATGCTATGTTGAAACATACGGGAGAATACTATATTTGGTATCTTGGTACACTGATAACTCAAAAAAGTACCATTGCAACACTATACTCCCCTCCTCTTAGTAAGTTTTATAAAAATGTTAGTGCAAAAAGATCTTTATGGCATCAAATATATATGATAAATAAATAAAGATTATTTCTCCGAGTACTATTATATAAATAATAGATTGAGTATAATACCAGAATGTTTATTAGTATTTATATTCATTATTATAGATAATACGTATAATATTATTATAATTTTTTATAAATATTTTATTATATTTAGATTTTTTCTTATCATTTATTTTAAGTATTTTATACTTTTATATAGTGGTTCTAATTATCTATAATAATTATTATACTCCTAATTATTTAACAATCTAGGTATCTTTAATACCAATATTATTTGTATATTTTGACTTAAATATCTAAAGAAGATTAATTTTAAAAGTTTTTATAAAAAAATTTTATTAGAAGTTTGAGTCAATATAAGTATGATACAGCAAGGATCATATTGTTGAATATAATGTCCAATATCAATGCAACTTTGTTTCTATGTTGATAACACAAATCTATAGACTATAAAGTTTTGCTAACTAATGATTTGCTGAGTAAGAATTATAAACTTACTAAAAATTCAAGAATCTTATATAAATGTATATATTTTATTGATTTTATTTTTACAATATAAAATTGTCATAATTTATAATAAATAATATAGTTTATTATAGATATGTATTGTAAATAGGTGATATTTATTCTAGTTTTATACTGTATTATAATTATATTAATTTTTGTCCTTTTAATTAATTCTTCTCTAGTGCCTAGAAAATATTATAAAATTAAGTATTAAGAATTTATAGTATAGAGTACACTTATTTATTTCTCGGTATCACTAATATTTTATTATAATACTCAAAATAATACACACTACACTCAACGGGTACTACTTTATACTCTGGTATAAAAGTAAGCTACTATAAAATAGTAATTATAAAATTAATCTATTTTATCTTTTTTCTAAAGAAAAAATAGTAAAGTAAATGTTTTTCAATATTATTGAAGTTAATCCATCTTTTTAAAATTTTTAATATATACATTATTACTATTATAAATAAGAAACATAGCAATTAAATTATATTAACATGGATAATATTATATAATCTTTGTTATATTAGATATATTTATCTATATACTTATATTCCATATTACACTACTATATAGAATAGTATTAAATAAGTAATAAAATTAATATTCATTATCATAATTAATTAGCTTATATTATGTATTTCAATACATATAAGATCTAGGTCTTAGATTGCTTTCTATCTATTGTATATATTAGATAATAAATTATCTAAAATATACTTAATACTATAATTATAAAATATTTTAATATTATTATATTAATCTAAATATGCTTGAAAAGCATATAAATACTTATATCTATATATTTATTAATTTTTTTAACTTATTTTTATTGAAAAAACAGTATACTCTAATTGGAGTATAAAGGTAAAAATATGAAACAGAAAGTTGTCAGAATTCATGATATAAATATTGCTAACGATTTGCCATTTACTCTTTTTGGTGGAATGAACGTACTTGAATCTCATGATTTAGCTATGCGTGTCTGTGAGCATTATCTTTTAATTACTCAAAAATTAAATATACCTTACGTTTTTAAGGCCTCTTTTGATAAAGCTAATCGCACTTCTATTCATTCTTACCGTGGCCCAGGTCTGGTAGCAGGAATGCGTATTTTTCAAGAGATCAAACGGGCTTTTGGTGTTAAAATTATAACTGATGTTCACACTCCAGAACAAGTTCAAACTGTGTCTGAAGTTGTAGATGTTATCCAGATACCAGCATTTCTAGCGCGCCAGACTGATCTAATTAAAGCTATTGCAAAAACTAACGCTGTAATTAACGTTAAAAAACCACAATTTTTAAGCCCAGGACAGATCATACATATTTTAGATAATCTTAAATCAGCTGGAAATGATAAAGTTATTTTATGTGATCGTGGTACTAATTTTGGTTATGATAATTTAGTTGTTGATATGTTAGGTTTTGGTGTAATGAAAGACTCTTCTCAAGGAAGCCCAATTATTTTTGATGTGACTCATGCTCTACAGTATCGTAATCCTTTTAGTGCTATATCTAGTGGACGTCGTAAGCAAATAACAGAATTAGCTCGTGCAGGTATAGCAGTTGGTTTAGCTGGTTTATTTATTGAAGCTCATCCAGATCCATCAAATGCTCTTTGTGATGGCTCATCAGCTTTACCGCTTAGTATGTTAGAATCTTTTTTAATTCAAATAAAAAAGATTGATGATCTAGTGAAAAGTTTTCCATTATTAAATACTTCTAACTAATACTATTATATAGTACTAAGTTATTAGTATTTCGAATGTTAATAGTAAAAATATAAATATATTAATTAATAAAATTTTTTTAAAAGTTATTTATATAATTTATTATTCAATATTAATTGTATTTAAAAGAGGATTAATTAAAGATATTTTCTGACTAGAATGCATTAGGGTAGGTATCATTAAAAATGGTATTTCTAATATTAAATTAGAATATAAGTAATATCATAAAAGAGATTTTTTATTATAATAAAAGGTATGAAATTTTACATATTATCTAAAGTTAGATTACATGGATATATTTTACTAACATACATTATGTAATACATAAGTAATAACTATTATATATTAATAATAATTACTATATTAAATAACAAGATTAAATATTTAAGAGATAGATAACTCATGAATTAATTACTTAATTTTATTTATAGCTATATAGTTTATATATTATATTTTTATAATTCTTTAAAAATATTTAGATACTTTAAGAGAGTATATCCTAATTATAATGTTTTAATGTTAGCAGTATTAAAATGAAATTTTATATAAATTTTAATTAATTTTAATCCCTTTTTCTGTTCTCAATTCACTTATCTAGCATGAGTTTGTCAGTAATAGGTGATTTAGCTATGAGTAGTAATACTCTATTATAATCAACACCATATATTAACTAAATTTTATTTTAGTAAAGTATTATTACTAATATTTCTATAATTTTAGTATATTAATATTTTATAATATAAAATATTAACTGATATTATACAGACAAACATATAATTTTTATACATTATAGTCGTTTTTAGTAAAATTATATTAATAATCTAAATAATTACTTTTATTTTATTCAGTAATAGTTTGTAATAAGAAATATAATCTGTTAGATTTTTAATAATTTTTTCTAATATATAAGTTTCTGGGGAAATATAAATAATCTTATCCAAGTTATAAGTAGTTTAATGAAATTATTAATAAATTTACGGTGTATAAATTTAAAAATATTTTATTTAATTTATCTAATTAAATATCTCTTCAATATGTTTGTACCAACTAATCTATAGATATTAACTATCTAGTTGTTAGATAGGTAAATAAATATTTATTTAAAATCTAAAATATAACTTTTTTAAATTGTAGTTGAATGCTAATAATGTATTTTATTTCGCTCTTCTAATAAATAATTAATTTAATGTAAGGTAATAAAATTTTAATTATATGGATATATATTTCGTTATAGAAGAATATATTGCTATCTATAGAACTATCTAGTTCTTTTGTTTCTTTATTTGTATCATCTGTAAATATTCATAAATAATAGTAATATACATATCTATTTTATATAATATCTATTAATGAGATTTTTTAATAGAAGGAATAGCACTTCCCTTTTTAGTATGTATTACCTGTTTTTCTTCTAAGATACGAATCTTACGTTCTGCACGAGCTAAACATAAGCGAATGCGTAAATAAAATATACCGCAGATAATCCAACATAAAATAAACCCACTAGCAAATAGAGTTGCAAGTAATGTTGATAAACAATACTCATTTTGAGCAATTAAATAATTAAAAGTAACTACTTGATCATTATGTGCACCTAATGTTACTGAAAGAACAAATATTGCCAAAACTACTAAAAAAAATAGCAGATATTTCATGTAATTCCTATTAAAAAAGTGGAAAGATATTTATGCGAGTTAATGATTAAATTAATATTGAAAGTTATTATTTAATTAATAACATAAAAGGTATATTATAAATAGCAATAAAATAATTATTATAGAGTTATATTAATTTTAATATTTATAATAACACCTATTTTTTGTTCTTTAAATATTTTGGTAAGTCTCATACAAGTATAAATACTACATTATCTAAAAATTAATTAAAACTTTATGCTTTTATCTTGTTTTTAAATTATATTTATTCAAATTGGTATTTTACTATTTTAGGTATGTATTACTTTTTTAAAAAGAATTTACAAATATATATTTTAGTATAATAGAAATGACTATTCCTTAAAAATAGTAATAGTTTCTAAATTAGATTACATCTATTTCTACTTTACATTAAGTAAGAGTAAATATATTTTTTATTTCAACTACCCATATATACAAAGTAAAGATTTAAAAATACAATTTACAAAAAAATATAATACTTTAATTCCATAACATCCAATATCTAAATTAGATTTATAAGTATTATTTTTATAAGCTATATTGATAGTAGTATCAATACTATTGATATAATGTGAATTATATTACTAGAATATAACTAGAGTATTGCTATAGTATTAGATATTGTTAACTATTTATGAGTTATGTTATATAGGTTGTAAATTATTATTGCTATAACATATTTTATGTAGTTATTGTATACAGACAATATCTTTTATTATGTATTTGCTTATTGAATGGCGTCACTTCTTATGGAGAAGTAAATTACTTTTGTATTATTTCTAAGTTTTTGAAAGTTATAATATATTTTATTAAATAAAATATAAAATATAAAATATATTTATTAATGTTTGTATAAATCATATGATACTATATCATAACTGTATGAAGTAAAAAATTATAGATAAAAATAATAGGGTAGAGTTTTAAACTGAAATTATATTTTATAGTTTTTATACTGTATGTTCATGTAAATTTATTAATTATTATTAATCAATAAAATAATTACCTCTTTAACTTTTATAAAATTCTAAAATATTTTATGGGACTTTAAATATAATTTAAAATTACATAAATTTTTAATTATATAAAGTATTTGTCAAAAAATATATTTTGTATAATGTCACTATAAATCTTTTAACACTATTAAAGCTTCTATTACTTTTAGTGTTTATAAAATACATAACATTAATATAATTTATTTTTTTAGCTATAATATTTTGATATTCTATTATATTATATTTAATAATTTTTATTATTATATCATTCATAGTTATATAAAATAAAAATTGAGAATAATCTAATGTTATACATACTTAATAGTTAATATTTAATTTTTTCTTTAATAAAATACATCTTATCTTATTAGATATTTTAAAAGGTTAAATTATATTAAACTATAGTTAAATACCTTATATATTACCAAATATTTTAAGAGAATATTTTTCTAATTGCATAAATGTTAGATATAAAACATTTAATTTATATTTATGTTTGTATATATGATATGAAATATATTGATTATAAAGATTAGATTTTATCTAAAGTTCATGTGACTATTTTTAATTAAAAATATAAAATTAAGAATAAGTATTAAATAATATTTTAAAAGAAATGATAGATTTATGATCTATTATAAACAATAGATGTCTAAAATATTGCATTAAGGTATACAAAAATTTATTTGGTTTACATGGAAATATATATTATATAAAGTGATATCATAACTTATTTTAAGTTGGGTTATATAAGAATAAAAAATATTGGATTATATATTTATTTTAATCTAGTTTGATTTACTTATATTTTATTTATGCTTATAAAATATAACTAATAAATGTAAAATAACTTTACATTTATTAGTTATTTTATTATGTATGAGGGTTATATGTTCTTATATAAAAATAATAGATTGATTTTATAAAAATAACTAAAAAATTAGTTAGATTAACAATCTAGTTTATAAATATTGTTTTGTTAATAATTATTTTAGATGCTATTCTAATTCTTAGAATACATCAAACTTATATTTGATATTTGATGAACAAATAAAAATAGAGTAAGTAACAGCTATGTTGGTGTTAGTGGTGAGTAATAATATAATCTATTAATTATTTTAATAATTTATGACTTTAAAAGAGTTTTTTAATTTATTTAAAATTTAGTACACACTTATTTTAATTTTTACTTTACTTAAAATAAAAATTAGTTGCATATAGTGTTTGAATTGCTTAAAATACAAATTACTTGATGCCGGCTTAGCTCAGTTGGTAGAGCAACTGACTTGTAATCAGTAGGTCACCAGTTCAATTCCGGTAGCCGGCACCATCAAGTGGGTGGGATTCCCGAGTGGCCAAAGGGAGCAGACTGTAAATCTGCCGTTTAATACTTCGAAGGTTCGAATCCTTCTCCCACCACCATAAAAATTACCTTAATAAACAATATATACTATAACTAAATTATATAAAATTATTTATTATACATACAGGGTATTAATATAAAAACTTAAATAATTTATTAATTATCTCAGTTATAATATGCGGGCATCGTATAATGGTTATTACATTAGCCTTCCAAGCTGGTTATGCGGGTTCGATTCCCGCTGCCCGCTCCAAGTTATCTTGGCTGATATGGCTCAGTCGGTAGAGCACACCCTTGGTAAGGGTGAGGTCCCCAGTTCGATTCTGGGTATCAGCATCAAAGTTTTATTTACTCCTTATTTTATTGTATAAAATATTTTCTGCTATTCTTTATATTTTATAAGCTATCAAAAAATTTATTAGTTTAATTATAATTATTTATAATTTTATTTTATATAAGGTATAGAATTTAGTATAGTAAATTAATTTTTATAAAAATAAAAAATATTTTTCTATATATAAATGCCCTAAATTTTTTTATCTAACTATCCACTTGGAATAATAGTTATTCTATATAACTTACTTAATGATTTATTACTTATCAAATTATTCTACAATAGAAGTGCTAAATATTTTAAAGTTATTAGTATGTTTAATACGTTTTTATAGTTTTATTTATTGAGTCATGGTGCAATATTATTGAAATACAAAATATTATTAATATCTGATTAATTGTTTTTAATTCTTTTATGTAATATAATTAAAATTATTTATTTTTAATGTGATTTAAAGTATTTTACTTGATCTTAGTTATTATAATGTTAAAACATAAAAGTTTATTGATTGTATACTTTGATTACCTTCTTTTGAATATCTAAAATTACTTTACTTTGTAGTATACATATTCAGCATAATATGCTTATGTTGTATATTTATTTTTTATTTAATTATTTCAATTGTGTTCATGGTTAGTTATTTATAAAACTGTGTATATATGTCATAAAAGATAGTAAAACTAGAATATTCAATGTATTTCTTACTGGAATAAAATTTCACTGATGCTAAAGTATTTTTTGTATATATTTCTTTGTATATCTATGCAATAATTAATATTAATAATATTAATAACAATACTGTTCTAGTATAAATATAAGCAGATTAATATTCTAGTTGTTATTATTGATAAGAAAATAATATAATAGTTTTTTACTAGAAATTTTAAAATTAGCATTACTACTAACTATCTAGCTCTAATCAATAGTAGAAATAATATAATATTGATATACTCAATAATATAATTTATAAAATATGATATAAATTTATATTTCATTTTATAGATCGAGATAAAAATACTCGTAGTTACTATTAATATAAGTATTTTAATAAAATTAGTCTAAAGTAAAATTAGACGTGATATACTATTACAAGTATAATATTTAATATTATGTATTATTAATAATAATAATCAAAAATAAACTTATAAAGTATTTTTGCGTTACTTTTAGATGTAATAAAGTACCTAATAATAAGAACTAAAATGTCTTATAATAAATAAATTACTTGTGTGCTTTAATACTTATATATTAAGAGATAATGACGCAAATTCCATTTGTTTTTTATAAAAAATTATTTAGTTAGTCTTACTCAAAGTAAGACCGAGTATTTTTATAATCTAATAACAGGTTGTTTTTATGAGTATAAATATCAATTCTAAAAGAAGCAGATGTGGTATACAAATACTTAAATGGCTGTTTGTTGTTATACTACTCCTCACTGCTATTATAGGTAATTTCCTTTATCGTGATTTAATTCTACCATTACGTACGATGATAGTAGTAATAATGATTTTTATAGCTAGTTCTATAGCCTTTAGTACAAACCAGGGTAAGAATGCCATAGCATTCGCTCGTGAGGCGCGCACTGAAATGCGTAAAGTTATATGGCCCAAACGTCAAGAAACATTTTATACAACATTGATAGTAGCTGTGGTTACAGTGATTATATCACTAATTTTATGGGGACTGGATAGTATACTGGTCCGTCTAGTTTCGTGTATTACTGATATGAGGTTTTAATATGTCTGAAACCTTGAAAAAGCGTTGGTACGTAATTCAGGCCTTTTCTGGCTTTGAAAGTCGTGTAGTTCAATCATTATCTGAATATATTAAATTACATAAGATGGAAGAGTTATTCGGAACGATAATGGTTCCTACTGAAGAAATTGTTGAAATACGTAGCGGTCAACGACGTAAAAGTGAACGTAAATTTTTTCCTAGTTATGTATTGATTCAAATGGTAATGAATGATTCTAGCTGGCATTTAGTACGCAGTATACCACGTGTGATGGGCTTTATTGGAGGAACTTCTGATTCCCCAGCTCCAATTAGTGACAAAGAAGTAGATGCAATTATGAATAGACTTCAAAAAGCAGGTGATAAACCTCGTCCGAAAACTATGTTTGATCCAGGAGAAATGGTACGTGTAAGTGATGGACCATTTTCTGATTTTAATGGTGTTGTTGAAGGTGTTGATTACGAAAAAAGCCGTATAAAAGTCTCTGTATCTATCTTTGGTCGTAGCACTCCATTAGAACTAGACTTTAATCAGGTAGAAAAAGCTAATTAAAATAAACAAATTATAATATTTTAATTGCTAAAATTAAAAAATATAACTATAATTTTATACATTTTGTTTATATATAGTCTAGATTAGTATAAATCCATTATATAGATGTTTTATAAAAATTCAGGCAAGCATTCTTAAGAATGCTATAATCCAATCAAGGATATTACCATGGCTAAAAAAGTACAAGCTTATATTAAATTACAAGTTGCAGCCGGTATGGCAAATCCAAGTCCTCCAGTTGGTCCAGCTCTAGGTCAAAAGGGTGTTAATATTATGGAGTTTTGTAAAGAATTTAATATTAAAACTGATAACCTTGAGAAAGGCTTGCCTATTCCTGTAGTGATTACTGTTTATGCTGACCGTTCTTTTACCTTTATAATTAAAACTCCTCCAGCATCAGTATTACTTAAGAAAGCTGCTGGTATTAAGTTAGGTTCTTGTAATCCTAATAAGAATATAGTAGGTGAAGTAACTAGTGCCCAAGTGCGTGCGATAGCAAAAACTAAAGCAATAGATATGACTGGTGCTAATATCGAAGCAATGACTAGTTCGATTAAGGGTACTGCTATTTCTATGGGATTAGTTGTTGTTGAAGGATTAAGTGATAATGGCTAAAATGACTAAGCGTATGCGTATGATCCATAATAAAATAGATACTACTAAAAAATATGATATTGAAACAGCTATTTATTTATTAAAAGATTTAGCTACTGTTAAATTTATCGAAAGTGTTGATGTTGCTATAAATCTTGGAATAGATGCTCGTAAATCTGATCAAAATATACGCGGAGCTACCGTACTACCACACGGTACTGGTCGTTTAGTACGTATTGCTGTGTTTGCTCAAGGTAATAATGCTGAGTTAGCAAAATCTGAAGGGGTTAAACTAGTGGGCATGGAAGATCTGGCAGATCAAATCAAAAAAGGAGAAAAAAATTTTGATGTAGTGATCGCATCTCCAGATTCTATGCATATTGTCGGTCAGTTAGGTCAACTATTAGGGCCACGCGGTTTGATGCCAAACCCTAAAATTGGTACTGTGACTGATAATATTAACCAAGCAATTAAAAATGCTAAATCTGGTCAGGTTTGTTACCGTAACGATAAAAATGGAATTATTCATAGTAATATAGGTAGAATAGATTTTGATTTTAATCAATTAAAAGAAAACTTAGAGGTTCTTTTAATTGCTCTTAAAAAAGCTAAACCATCTACCGCTAAAGGTGTTTTTTTTAAAAAAATTAGCTTATCTACTACTATGGGTGCTGGATTATTAATAGAACATAACAGCCTCATTATAAATTCTTACTAATAAGAAAAAATAATTAATTGTATTTTTATCTTTATCAAGATGTTTTATTGTTATAAAATCTAACGTCTGTTTATTATCTTTTATATAATTTATTTTTATTACAATAGAGAAAATATATAAGAGAAATAAATTTTATTAGAATGCAATTCTATCTATAATTTACTCCTCTAGAGTATAGGAATATAATATAATATAATATATTTAATAATATCGTATAAATAGTAATAAGGTGCATAAAATATTTTTAATAAAATATTCTAATTACTGTATTAAAAATCTAAATCGTTTACGATATTTAGATAATACTATTTACGGAAAACGCGGAATAAAATCCAGGAGTTAAATCTCATGGCATTAAATCTTCAAGATAAAAAAGCAATTATAGCCAAATTTATAGAAGTAACTAGGAGTGCGCACTCTGCTGTTATTGCTGACTCTCGTGGTATAACTGTAGATAAAATAACTAAATTGCGTAAAGAAGGTCGTGGATGTGGTGTTTACATGCATGTTGTTCGTAACACTTTAATGCGCCGAGTTGTGAAGGATACTCCCTTTCAATGTTTACAGAATGATTTTTTAGGTCCAACTTTAATTGCATTTTCTATGGAACATCCTGGTGCTGCTGCTCGGTTATTTAAAGATTTTGCGAAATTAAATAAAAAATTTAAAATTAAATCTGCAGCTTTTCAGAGTAAATTTATTCCAGCATCTCAGATCGACTTTTTGGCAACTATGCCAACTTATGAGGAAGCGATAGCGTCCTTTATGTCAGTCTTAAAAGACGCTTGTGCGGGAAAATTAGTTCGTACTCTTACTGCCTTGTGTGAGAAAATAAAAGATGATTAATCAACTTTTATTTTATAAAATGTTCGCTTATATAATTTATTTCTAAATTTTAGGAACAATTCTTATGTCTATCTCTAAAGACGAGATTTTAAATGCGATTGCCAAAATGTCCGTAATGGATATTGTTGAGTTAATCTCTATGATGGAAGAAAAATTTGGTGTTATCGCTACTGTTTCTGCTGTTACTGCTACAGGATCAGATGAAGTTATTGAAGAAAAAACTGAGTTTGATGTTATTCTTAAGAATATCGGTACTAACAAAATTGCTGTAATAAAAGCAGTTCGTAGTGCAACTGGGCTTGGATTAAAAGAGGCTAAAGATTTAGTAGAGTCCGCTCCAGCCACCCTAAAAGAAGGAGTTAATAAAGAAGATGCTGCCGTTCTAAAAAAATCCTTGGAAGATGCTGGTGCTGAAGTTGCAGTTAAATAAACCAACTATAAAGTTGTACTCTAAGAGAGTTGGGTTAATAACTGGTAACTAAATGTTACCAGTTATTTTATTCTATGAAGAATACCAGTAATATGTCATACTGTTTAGCTCTTGGTGTTTTCCTTAATAATTATCTCTATTTTCGACTTAATATATTTATGTTTTTAATTTTATATTCTTTAAATTGGATAGTAATAAAATATTTTTTAAATTATATAAACAAGTATTTTGAGAGGCATTTCTGCCTTTCAGCCATAAATAGTGTGGCATGACATGAACTATTATCCTTAAAATTAGGATTAACAGTTTGGTCACTGATCATCTAGCTGAGGAACCCTATGGTTTTGTACTCCTATACTGAAAAAAAACGTATTCGTAAAGATTTTGGTAAGCGCCCACAAGTTTTGGATATACCGTATCTTCTTTCTATCCAACTTGATTCTTTTCAGAAATTTATCGAGCAAGACCCAGATGGGCAGCGTGGTTTAGAGGCAGCATTTCGCTCTATATTCCCAATCGATAGTTACAGTCGCAATGCCGAACTACAGTACGTTAGTTACCGGCTGGGTAAGCCGGTATTTGATGTTAAAGAATGCCAGATGCGTGGCGTAACTTACTCAGCTGCGCTGCGTGTTAAATTACGTCTAGTTATTTATGAGCGAGAAGAATTAGAAGGTACGATTAAAGATATTAAAGAGCAAGAAGTATACATGGGAGAGATTCCATTAATGACGAATAATGGTACTTTTATAATTAATGGTACCGAACGTGTAATAGTCTCTCAGTTACATCGTAGTCCAGGTGTATTCTTTGATAGTGATAAAGGTAAAACACATACATCAGGTAAAGTACTTTATAATGCACGTATTATTCCTTATCGTGGTGCATGGTTAGACTTTGAATTTGATCCTAGAGATAATTTATTTATACGTATTGATCGTCGTCGTAAATTAGCAGCTACTATCCTGCTTCGAGCATTAAATCTTACAACTGAAGATATTCTTGAATTATTTTTTGAAAAAGTTATTTTTAAATTTTCTAATAATATATTACAGATGGAATTGGTCCCAGAGAGACTGCGTGGTGAAACTACTACTTTTGATATTGAAGTTGACGGTATAACATATGTTAAAAAGGGTCGCCGTATTACTACGCGACACATTCGTCAATTAGAAAAAGACAATATTAAGTTAATACAAGTGCCAGTAGAATATATCTCTGGTAAGGTAATTGCTAAGAATTATATAGATAAAAATACAGGAAATCTAATATGTACAGCCAATACGGAGTTATCACTTGATTTACTAAAAAAATTGCATAAGTTAGGTTATGAACGTATTGAGACATTATTTACCAATGATCTAGATCATGGTGCTTATATATCTGAGACAATGAGAGTTGATCCAACCAATGATCGTATCAGTGCTCTTGTTGAAATATATCGTATGATGCGTCCTGGTGAGCCTCCAACAAAAGAAGCAGCTGAAAATTTATTCGAAAATTTAATATTTTCTGTAGATCGTTACGATTTATCAGCAGTTGGACGTATGAAGTTTAATCGTTCATTGCTGCGTGAAAATATTGATGGATCAGGTATTCTGAGTAAAGATGATATTATCGATGTAATTCGCAAATTAATTGATATTCGTAATGGTAAGGGAGAAGTAGATGATATCGACCATCTAGGTAATCGTCGCATTCGTTCTGTAGGTGAAATGGCAGAGAACCAGTTTCGTATAGGGTTAGTACGTGTTGAACGTGCAGTGAGAGAGCGCTTATCTTTGGGAGACATTGAGACTCTTATGCCTCAAGATATGATTAATGCTAAGCCAATTTCAGCAGCAGTAAAAGAGTTTTTTAGTTCTAGTCAGTTATCTCAATTTATGGATCAAAATAATCCTCTATCAGAAATTACACATAAGCGTCGTATATCTGCTTTAGGACCAGGAGGTTTAACACGTGAGCGTGCTGGATTTGAAGTAAGAGATGTGCATCCTACTCATTATGGTCGTGTATGTCCAATAGAAACACCTGAAGGACCAAACATTGGTTTAATTAATTCTTTATCTGTTTATGCACAAACTAATGAGTATGGTTTTTTAGAAACCCCATATCGTTTGGTTCGTGATGGAAGAGTAACTAATGAGATTAATTACCTATCTGCTATAGAAGAAGGTAATTATGTTATAGCTCAGGCTAACTCTAACTTAAATTATGAAAATAGTTTTATTGAAGATTTAATTACTTGCCGTAATAAAGGAGAATCAAGTTTATTTAGTAGTGAACAAATTGATTATATGGATGTTTCCACCCAACAGATAGTGTCTGTAGGTGCTTCTCTTATACCCTTCCTAGAACATGATGATGCTAATCGTGCACTTATGGGAGCAAATATGCAACGTCAGGCTGTTCCAACTCTTCGTGCGGATAAGCCATTGGTTGGTACTGGTATGGAAAGAGCTGTAGCAGTTGACTCTGGTGTTACTGTTGTTGCTAAACGTGGTGGTATTATTCAGTATGTGGATGCTTCTCGTGTTGTTATCAGAGTAAACGAAGATGAAATGAATCCAGGTGAAGCAGGTATTGATATTTATAATTTAACCAAGTATACACGTTCTAATCAAAATACTTGTATTACTCAGATACCATGCGTTAATCTAAGTGAAGTAGTTAATCGTGGTGATGTGTTGGCTGATGGTCCATCTACTGATTTAGGTGAATTAGCTCTAGGACAGAATATGCGAGTTGCATTTATGCCATGGAATGGGTATAACTTTGAAGACTCTATTTTAATTTCAGAGCGTGTTGTGCAGGAAGATAGATTTACTTCCATCCATATTCAGGAACTATCCTGTATATCTCGTGATACTAAGTTAGGGCCAGAAGAGATAACTGCTGATATTCCTAATGTAGGTGAAGCTGCTCTTTCCAAATTAGATCAATCTGGTATTGCTTATATAGGTGCAGAAGTAAAAGGTGGTGATATTCTTGTTGGTAAAGTAACACCCAAGGGTGAAACTCAGTTAACTCCAGAAGAAAAATTGCTTCGTGCTATTTTTGGCGAAAAAGCGTCGGATGTTAAAGATTCTTCTTTACGGGTTCCAAACAGCGTTTCTGGCACTGTTATTGACGTACAGATTTTTACTCGAGATGGTGTAGAGAAAGATAAGCGTGCTCTTGAAATAGAAGATATGCAGCTTAAGAAAGCTAAAAAGGATTTAACTGAGGAATTACAAATCCTAGAGATAGGATTATTCACTCGTATACACGATCTATTGGTATCTGCTGATATAGAAGTGAGTAAAATATCTAAGTTACCGCGTAATCACTGGTTAGACATTAGTTTAGATGATAAATTTAAACAAAATAAATTAGAACAGTTAGCTAAACAATATAATGAGCTAAGAACTTATTTTGAAAAGACCCTAGATGCAAAACGTCATAAGATTACTCAGGGTGATGATTTAGCACCAGGGGTACTAAAAATTGTTAAAGTTTATTTAGCTGTAAAACGTCATATCCAGACTGGTGATAAAATGGCAGGACGTCACGGTAATAAAGGAGTGATTTCCAAGATTAATCCAATTGAAGATATGCCTTATGATGTCAACGGTACTCCTGTGGATATTGTGTTAAACCCATTGGGTGTTCCATCACGCATGAATATAGGTCAAATTTTAGAAACTCATTTAGGTATGGCTGCAAAAGGTATTGGTGAAAAAATTAACTTAATGCTTAAACAACAGCAAAAAGTTACTAAACTGCGTGATTTTATCCAAAAAGCTTATGATCTAGGAGAGAATACACGTCAGAATGTTGATCTTAGCAAATTCACCGATGAAGAAGTGATACGTTTAGCTGAGAATTTAAAAAAAGGCTTACCAATCGCAACCCCGGTATTCGATGGAGCTAATGAAAAAGAAATTAAATCACTTCTGAAATTAGCTGGTATCCCTACTTCTGGTCAGATTATACTATTTGATGGCTGTACTGGCGAACAGTTCGAACGTCCAGTGACTATTGGTTATATGTATATGCTAAAATTAAATCATTTAGTTGATGATAAGATGCATGCGCGATCTACTGGTTCTTATAGTTTGGTGACTCAACAGCCGTTAGGTGGTAAAGCCCAGTTTGGTGGTCAGCGCTTTGGCGAAATGGAAGTATGGGCTCTTGAAGCTTATGGAGCAGCTTATACACTACAAGAAATGTTAACCGTTAAGTCCGACGATGTAAATGGTCGTACTAAGATGTATAAAAATATCATTAATGGTGATCATCGTATGGAACCAAGTATGCCGGAATCTTTCAATGTATTATTAAAAGAAATCCGTTCTCTTGGTATTAATATCGAACTAGAGGACGAATAATAAATTTATTTAAATTATTTCAATACCTATATATTCTACTTATTAATTACTTTAAATGCGATGGGTATTTACACCAGATATTAAGCATTTTATTGTATTAATAATTAAGGCGCTTGGTGAGTAATAGTGCTAATTATAAAAGTATTGAAGGTATTTAAATTCCAATGGGTCTTAACTCCGACAGGAGCCAATTAGTGAAAGACTTACTAAAGTTTCTGAAAGCTCAAACCAAGACTGAAGAGTTTGATGCAATCAAGATTTCTCTGGCCTCGCCAGATATGATCCGTTCTTGGTCTTTCGGTGAAGTAAAAAAGCCGGAAACCATCAATTATCGTACGTTTAAACCAGAGCGCGACGGTCTTTTTTGTGCCCGTATCTTTGGGCCAGTAAAAGATTACGAATGTCTTTGTGGTAAGTATAAAAGATTAAAACATCGTGGTGTTATCTGTGAAAAATGTGGCGTTGAGGTGACTCAAACAAAGGTACGTCGCGAGCGTATGGGTCATATTGAATTAGCCTCTCCCACTGCTCATATTTGGTTTCTAAAATCACTGCCATCTCGTATAGGTTTACTTTTAGATATGCCGCTACGCGATATTGAGCGCGTACTTTATTTTGAATCATATGTAGTAGTCGAATGTGGTATGACTCATTTAGAACGTCGCCAAATTTTAACTGAAGAGCAATATCTAGATGCTCTTGAAGAGTTTGGTGATGAGTTTGAAGCAAAGATGGGAGCTGAAGCTATACAATGCTTGTTGAAAAATATGGTTTTAGAAGACGAATGTGAGTATTTACGCGAAGAATTAAAGATAACTCACTCCGAAACTAAACGTAAAAAAATGACCAAGCGCATAAAATTATTAGAATCTTTTATTTATTCTGATAATAAACCAGAATGGATGATTCTCACCGTTCTTCCGGTCTTGCCACCAGAACTACGCCCATTAGTACCTTTAGATGGCGGTCGTTTTGCTACTTCCGACTTGAACGATTTATATCGTCGTGTTATTAACCGTAACAACAGATTAAAACGTCTTTTAGATTTAGCTGCTCCTGATATAATTGTACGTAATGAAAAACGTATGCTTCAAGAAGCAGTTGACGCCTTATTAGATAATGGTCGTCGTGGTCGCGCAATAACTGGCTCCAATAAACGTCCTCTGAAATCTTTAGCGGATATGATTAAAGGTAAACAAGGTCGTTTCCGTCAAAATCTTTTAGGTAAACGTGTTGATTACTCTGGTCGTTCTGTAATTACTGTAGGTCCGTATTTACGTTTACACCAGTGCGGTCTACCTAAAAAAATGGCTTTAGAGCTTTTTAAGCCATTCATTTATGGCAAGTTAGAAATGCGTGGTCTTTCTACAACCATTAAAGCTGCCAAAAAAATGGTTGAGCGTGAAGAAGCTATTGTATGGGATATCTTAGATGAAGTGATTCGGGAACATCCAGTAATGCTCAATCGTGCACCAACACTGCATCGCTTAGGTATTCAGGCATTTGAACCTTTATTAATTGAAGGTAAAGCCATTCAGTTACACCCCTTAGTTTGTGCAGCTTATAACGCCGATTTTGATGGTGATCAAATGGCTGTTCATGTTCCTTTAACTTTAGAAGCTCAATTAGAAGCCCGCGCGTTGATGATGTCTACTAATAATATTTTATCACCTGCTAATGGCGAGCCAATTATTGTTCCTTCTCAGGATGTTGTATTAGGACTATATTACATGACTCGTGATTGTGTTAATGCTAAAGGTGAAGGTATGGTTCTTAGTAGTCCTAAAGAAGCAGAACGTATTTATCGTGCTGGTTTAGCTTCTTTACATGCACGTGTTAAGGTCCGTATTACACAAACTGAGAAAAATGTAAAAGGAACATGGGTGGATACTACTAGTGTTATAGATACTACTATTGGTCGTGCAATTCTATGGATGATTGTGCCATCAGGACTACCATATACTATTGTAAATCAGTTATTAGGTAAAAAAGCTATCTCTAAGATGCTAAATATTTGTTACCGTATATTGGGTCTTAAACCTACTGTTATTTTTGCTGATCAAATCATGTATACCGGTTTTGCTTATGCTGCACGTTCAGGAGCTTCTGTTGGTATCGATGATATGGTTATTCCAGAAAAAAAAGTAGAAATTATTTCCGAAGCTGAGGTAGAGGTAGCTGATATTCAAGAGCAGTTCCAGTCAGGTCTTGTGACAGCAGGAGAACGTTATAATAAAGTTATTGATATATGGGCTGCAGCAAATGAACGTGTTGCTAAAGCTATGATGAAAAATATATCTACAGAGTTAGTCATGAATAAGGAAAACAAAGAAGAACGTCAGGTTTCTTTTAATAGCATTTTTATGATGGCTGATTCTGGTGCTCGGGGTTCTGCTGCTCAGATTCGTCAATTAGCTGGTATGCGTGGACTCATGGCTAAACCTGATGGTTCGATTATCGAAACTCCTATTACCGCAAATTTTCGTGAAGGGTTAAATGTATTGCAGTATTTTATTTCTACTCATGGTGCGCGTAAAGGTTTGGCTGATACTGCATTGAAGACTGCTAACTCAGGTTATCTAACTCGTCGTCTAGTAGATGTCGCTCAAGACTTAGTCGTTATAGAAGATGATTGTGGTACTCATAATGGTATTATAATGACTCCTGTTATTGAAGGTGGTGATGTAAAAGAACCTCTTCGTGATAGGGTATTGGGACGTGTAACTGCTGAAGAAGTTATTAAACCTGGTACTACAGAGATTCTTGTATCACGGAATATATTGCTCCATGAAGAGTTGTGTGATATGTTAGAATTGTACTCCGTAGATATAATTAAAGTACGTTCAGTAGTGACCTGTGAAACAGATTTTGGTGTATGTGCACACTGTTATGGCCGTGATTTAGCTCGTGGTCATCTTATTAATAAAGGTGAAGCAATAGGTGTTATTGCAGCACAATCTATTGGTGAACCTGGTACACAACTAACAATGCGTACATTCCATATTGGTGGCGCTGCATCTCGTGCGGCAGCAGAATCTAGTATTCAGGTAAAAAATCAAGGTAATTTACAATTAAATAATGCCAAGTTTGTTTTGAATAGCGATAATAAATTAGTAATAACTTCACGTAATACTGAATTAAAACTTATTGATAAATTTGGTCGTACTAAAGAGAGTTATAAAGTTCCCTACGGTGCTATTATGGCTAAAGGAGATGGAGCAGAAGTAAATGGAGGCGACACTGTAGTTAATTGGGATCCACATACTATGCCGGTTGTTTCAGAGGTTAGTGGATTTTTACGTTTTATTGATATTATTGATACTCAGACTATTACCCGCCAGACTGATGAATTAACTGGTTTATCTTCTTTAGTAGTTCTAGATTCAGCAGAGCGTACGGGTAACAGTAAAGATTTGCGTCCAGCACTCAAAATAGTTGATATTAAAGGAAAAGATGTATTAATACCTGGTACTGATATAGCAGCTCAATATTTTTTACCAGGTAAATCTATTGTACAGTTGTCAGATACTGCTAAGATATATGCAGGTGATACCTTAGCACGGATACCTCAAGAATCCGGTGGTACTAAAGATATTACTGGTGGTTTGCCTCGTGTTGTAGATCTTTTTGAAGCACGTCGTCCTAAAGAACCTGCTATTTTAGCAGAAATTACGGGTATAATTTCTTTTGGTAAAGAAACAAAAGGTAAACGACGTCTGGTTATTACTCCATTAGACGGTAGCGATCCTTATGAAGAAATGATCCCCAAGTGGCGTCAGCTCAATGTATTTGAAGGTGAACGTGTAGAACGTGGTGATGTAGTATCTGATGGCCCAGAATCTCCTCATGATATTTTGCGTCTTAGGGGTATTCACGCTGTAACACGTTATATTACTAATGAAGTACAGGATGTTTATAGGTTACAAGGTGTTAAGATTAACGATAAACATATTGAAGTAATAGTGCGTCAGATGCTGCGAAAAGCAACAATTGAAGGCTCTAGTAATTGCGAATTCCTTGAAGGCGAGCAGGTTGAATTTTCTCGTATAAAAATAGCGAATCGTTATTTAGAAGATAATAGTAAAATTATGACTACTTATAGCCGTGATTTATTAGGTATTACTAAAGCTTCACTAGCAACTGAATCTTTTATTTCTGCAGCTTCGTTCCAAGAAACTACTCGGGTTCTTACTGAAGCAGCAGTTGCAGGGAAAGGAGATGAACTTCGTGGTCTAAAAGAAAATGTTATTGTAGGTCGTTTGATTCCAGCTGGTACTGGTTACTCTTATCATAAAGATCGTACACGTCGTAAAGCTCAAGATGATTCTTTAGTAGAGATACCTCAGGTAAGTGCTGAAGAAGCAACTGCTAATTTAGCAGAATTACTAAATGCAGACACAAATACAGATGATAGGCACTAATTAGTTTTAATTAATAAAACCGCCCAAAAAGGCGGTTTTATTCTTAAAATTAAAATGTTATTTTTAATATTTTTTAAATTGTTATTTTTAAATTTAATTTTAATACTGAAATAACCCCTGAACTGCCTTTTATCTTTTATTTACTAAAAATTTATTATTATAAACTAATTAATCAATATATATTTCAGTATAAATATAATGATATGTTTTATTAAAAATTAAAACGGTAAACATTATATTAAATATAATTATATGTTTTATATTAATTATTTATAAATATTAAAATATTACCACATTATTTATAATAAAATAATGTCATAAAATATATTTAAATTATTTACTAGTCACTAATGATACAATTATGATTGTTATCATATTAAAATATAATTATAAATATAGATAGCAGTATATTAATTTTTTATCTTAATGTATTTATTAAAAATTAATTTTAATCTTTTTCTGTAATTTTAATTAATACACATAAATTAATAATCTAAAATCAAAAGTAATTCTTAATATTTATTAATATTTATTATAATAGAAAAAATATTTAGATGAGCATCTAATAAGTCAAAGGTTAGTCATGATTAATAAAATAGGTGTATTGACTAGTGGCGGTGATGCCCCTGGTATGAATGCTGCTATACGTGGTGTTGTACGTGCTACATTAGCAAAAGGATTAAAAGTATATGGTATTGAAGAAGGATATCTTGGTTTATATCAAGGTCGTATAAAGAAACTTGATCGTTCTAGTGTTTCTGATATAATTAATCGTGGTGGTACGTTTCTTGGATCTGCACGTTTCCCAGAATTTCAAGATGATAATATACGTGAGCAAGCTGTTAAAAATATAAGTAAAGTTGGTTTAGATGCTATGGTAGTAATTGGTGGTGACGGTTCTTATATGGGAGCTAAGCGTATTACTGAAATGGGATTTCCTTGCATTGGTCTACCTGGTACCATTGATAATGACGTTGCTGGCACAGATTATACTATTGGTTACTTTACAGCACTCGAAACTATTGTTGAAGCAATTGATCGCTTACGTGATACCTCTTCTTCTCACCAACGTATTTCTATAGTTGAAGTTATGGGCCGCTACTGTGGTGATCTTACTTTAGCTGCTGCTATTGCAGGGGGATGTGAGTTTATTGTTTTGCCAGAAGTTCCATTTAAATGTGAAGATCTAGTTAATGAAATTAAAGCTGGTATTATTAAAGGTAAAAAACATGCTATTGTCGCAATTACTGAACATATTTGCGATGTAAATAAATTAGCAAGAATTATTGAGAAAGAAACTAGTCGTGAAACTAGAGCAACTGTTTTAGGTCATATACAGCGTGGTGGTGCACCAGTAGCTTACGATCGTATTCTAGCATCTAGAATGGGAGCATATTCTATTGAGCTACTATTATTAGGGTACGGGGGACGTTGTGTAGGTATACAGAACGAAAAATTAGTACATCATGATCTTATAGATGCCGTAGAGAATATGAAACGTCCATTTAAAAGGGACTGGCTTCAAACAGCTAAAATGTTGTACTAATTGCTTTAAAATTAGGGATATAGTAATAGACATTATATGTTTTAAGTATATATTATTATTTAAAATTTAGTTATATAAATAGATTTTATAATATTATTCAATTATCCCTCTATTTTGGATTAAATTTGTTTTGTTATTTTGAGTTGTAATGTATTAATAATTTATTAATATAAATTATTAATGTTTAATCCTACAAAATTTCTTTAGTCGTTTTTATATATAACGTATAGTGATTATTGTATATATTTTAAGATAGTTATGCTTCTGATAATTTATATCTTAAGTAAAAATTTTTAAAGTGAAAGAACTATATTGATATATAAAATATCAGCAAGATTGTAATTAATCCCATACAATATATATTTAAACTATATTATAAATATTAGGTAAGTATTTTTCAGAGTAGAAAGAGAGTAATTTTTTAAAAAATTTAGGTTTAATGAATATTAAATTTTATATTTTAACCCAATGTTTATTTATATTCTTTATAAGAGATATATCAAAATAGTTTATATATAATAAAAGTTTTTATTAAGACCTAAATTTACATATGAATGATAAATATTACAAGTATATTGTCTAAGTGCAAATTTTTTATTTGTACTATATTTTATTTATACAATATATTTATACTTAACATTTTGTACTCTATTCATAAATAGGATTATTGTAGTATTTAATGATCTACTTAATGCATGGTATAATAGATGTACTATTTTATAATTATGAGGCAAAGTTGTGATCAGGAATTTGCGTAACATTGCTATTATTGCGCATGTTGACCATGGAAAAACTACTCTTGTTGATAAGTTACTACAGCAATCCGGTACATTAGATAAACATGAAGAAGTAACTGAACGCATTATGGATTCTAACTACTTAGAAAAAGAACGTGGTATTACTATACTTGCAAAAAATACTGCTATTAATTGGAAAAATTATCGTATTAACATAGTTGATACTCCAGGACATGCGGATTTTGGTGGTGAAGTTGAGCGTGTAATATCAATGGTTGATTCGGTACTTCTTGTTGTTGATGCAATTGATGGCCCTATGCCACAGACACGTTTTGTGACTCAAAAAGCATTTATTAATAATCTAAAACCAATTGTTGTAATTAACAAGGTCGATCGTGTAGGATCGCGACCCGATTGGGTCGTAGATCATGTATTTGATTTATTTGTCAATTTAGATGCAACTGATGAACAATTAGATTTTCCCATTATTTATACCTCTGCTTTATATGGTACTGCTGGTTTAGATTATAAAAATATGGCTCAAGATATGACGCCTCTTTATAATACAATTATTAAACATGTATCTTCACCACAAGTTGAGATTAATGCTCCTTTTCAAATGCAAATATCTCAACTAGATTATAATAACTATCTAGGAGTAATTGGTGTTGGTCGTATTAAACGGGGTAAAGTATATCCTAACCAACAGGTCACTATTATCGATAGCAAAGGTAGAACCTATAACGGCAAAATAAATAAAGTTTTAACCCATATGGGTTTGGATAGAATTGAAACTAATATAGCTGAAGCTGGTGATATTGTTGCGATTACTGGACTTAGTAATCTAAATATTTCTGATGTTATATGTGAGGTTAGTCATATTGAGTCATTACCTGCACTTAGTGTTGATAAACCAACTGTTACTATGTATTTTTGTGTCAATACTTCTCCATTTTGTGGTAAAGAAGGAAAATACATAACTTCCCGTCAAATTTTAAATCGCCTACAAAAAGAACTCACATATAATGTTGCATTACAAGTTGAAGAAACTGAAGATGCAGACGCATTTCGTGTGTCAGGACGTGGTGAATTGCATTTATCTGTACTTATAGAAAATATGCGTCGTGAAGGTTTTGAGCTGGCGGTATCTCGACCTAAGGTTATTAATCTTAACATTAATGGTCATATACAGGAACCATTTGAAAATGTTATTCTAGATATTGAAGTACAATATCAGGGTGTAATTATGCAGGCTATGGGAGAGCGTAAAAGTGATATTAAAAATATGGTTCCAGATAATAAGGGACGTATTAGGTTAGAATATCTTATACCCGCTCGAGGTCTAATTGGTTTTCGTACCGAATTCATGACCCTTACGTCTGGTACCGGTTTATTGCATTCAACCTTTAGTCATTATGATGATGTACGTCCAGGTTATATTGGTCAGCGTCATAATGGTGTTCTGATTTCTAATGGTGAGGGTAAAGCTGTTGCTTTTGCGCTGTATGGTCTACAAGACCGTGGTAAGCTATTTTTAGGTCACGGAACTGAAGTTTATGAGGGTCAGATTATAGGTATTCATACTAGATCTAACGATCTTACAGTAAATTGCCTTACTGGTAAGAAACTTACTAATATGCGTGCTTCTGGTACTGATGAAGCAACTACTTTAGTGCCTGCAATTAAACTATCATTGGAACAAGCTTTGGCATTTATAGATGAAGATGAATTAGTAGAAGTTACTCCAACCTCTATACGCCTTCGTAAACGTTATCTTATCGAAAATGATCGTCGTCGTGCTACTCGTATTTTTAAAGAAAAATAATTTATTTTAATTAATATTATTTTGTAAAATGTTATATCCTTAAGATATAACATTAATAAATAATTAATTTTTAATTATATTATAATTGTTATTGTAATAATAGATTTTTATATTAATAAAATTATAACTGCGTAAGTCTTAATACTTTATATTTATTTTAGTTAGTAGATATAAGTAAAGAAAAAAATTTAGTAAAATTATATTTATTTATGTTTTATTAACATTCTTTTAATAAAAATATATTTACTATGTTATAGTATAGGATGCAAAATATTTCTTACAATTAGAATAAATTATTCTCTATTACTTCTCGAGGTATGTCAATAAAAATTAATTTTATAATATTTTATACTAAATAATCTTTATAAGATTGTTAATTTTATATAATATTAGATATTTTTAATGGCGGTATTATAAAATTATCAGTTGTTTACTATCTTATCTGAAATATATATAAAATATATATAATTATTATTATAATTATAAGTGATTATATATTATAGTAGTAATTCTTTAATTTATATTAAAAATATTATGATAATAGTTTACACAAATAATTTAGAATGTATTATAGATCTAGACATCTTTTGTAATTGTACTATACTAGTACAAGTTTTTTATTAAGAATTGAATTGAATTATTCTTAATGACATAAAAAGTTTTTATATTAAAGTTTACATTATTATTTTTTTAGATTATCTAATTTGTAATTAAATCATTTAATATTAATATTTTTAAGTTTAATAATGTATATATTATAGTATATAGATTTTTTTATCTACTAAATAGTGTTTTACTATTTGATATATTATTTATATATATTTAAAGTTAATTATAAATGATATTAACACATATAGATATTAATTAATCTTTATGAATTTAAAGTGCTCTGTATAATCAAAGTAAAAGTTATTCTAAATCATTTTGTATTATATAATTTTTATATTTATCAGTTACGTATACTATTACCATAGTTTATGAAATACGCAGCTGTTAGGTAAAATAATAATATTAATGCTATTAATATAACAAAAGTAAAGACTAGTAAAGTATCGTTAATTCCAAGAAATCCAAAACGTAATCCACTAATCATATAAAATATAGGATTTAGTTTTGATACTGTCTGCCAAAAAGCAGTTAAAAATGTTAATGGATAAAAGACTCCCCCAAGGTAAATTAACGGTGTTAATATAAAAGTTGGTATTAAACTAATATCATCAAAGTTTTTAGCAAAAATAGCATTTAATAGTCCTATTAACGAAAATAAAATAGCTGTAGATAGTAATATTGCTAAGATAACAATCCAATTATGTATATGTAGCGGTATAAATAATAGTGATATTAGCATAACAATAGTTCCAACAAATATACCGCGTATTACTCCTCCACTAATTAATCCAGTAATAATTATATATGTTGGTATAGGAGCTACTAGTAATTCTTCAATATTACGTTGAAATTTCGCACTAAAAACTGATGATGCTACATTTGAGTAGGCATTAGTAATCACTGACATCATCACTAATCCTGGTATAATATATTCTATATAACTATAATTTTGTATTACTCCTATTCGAGGACCTATTAAATTACCGAATATAATAAAATAAAGCGTAATAGTAATTATTGGTGGTATTAAAGTTTGAATCCAAATTCTAGCTAGACGGTGTATTTCTTTATTACAAATACTTTTAAAGGCAATCCAATGTAGGAGGATATTCATATTTTTTTCCTTATTTACAAAGAGTTTTAATTATTATTTACCAGAGTAAATAATAACTCTTCCAGACGGTTTACTTTATTACGCATACTTAATACTTTAATACCCTGTTTATTAAGTTGATTAAATAGTCCATTCAGTCCTTGTTCTCTAGATACTTGTACTTCTAATGTTGTTGTATTATGAAGAATGTTGTTATAATTTTTTATGATTGGTGTTGAGCTATTAGGTTCTAGATCTAATAAAAAGGACTCTAGCTTTAATTTAGATAATAATGCTTTAATTGAGGTGTTCTCTATTAACTCACCATTTTTAATAATACCGATATTGTGGCATAGTATTTCCGCTTCTTCTATATAATTAGTTGTAAGAATGATTGTAGTACCCTGTGAATTTAATTCTTTTAATAATCTCCATATATAACGACGTAGTTCGATATCAATTCCTGCAGTTGGTTCATCAAGGATAAGTAATTTGGGTTCGTGCATCAATGCACGAGCAATCATAAGACGACGTTTCATACCACCAGATAAAGTATACGCATGTTTATCGCGTTGACTCCATAGGCAAAGTTGTTTTAGGTATTTTTTTGCGCGCAATATTGCTTCTAAATATGTTATACCATAGTAGCCAGCTTGATTCACTAGGATTTGTGTTACAGTTTCAAATTGGCTAAAGTTAAATTCCTGTGGTACTAAACCTAACTGTCGTTTAGCATTAATAGTATCTTTATCAAGATCATAACCAAATACATTAACTGTACCAGAAGATTTATTAACTAAAGAGCTTATAATACCAATAGTAGTTGACTTACCTGCGCCATTAGGACCTAACAAAGCGTAAAAATCTCCTATTGCAATTTTAAGCGTAATGCCTCGCAATGCATTTACATAACCATTATATTTTTTTTTAATTTGTAAAAGTTTGAGTGCGTATATCATTGTATGTATGTTCCTTGATATCCGTAAAACAACTAAAGATTGATAGGGGAAAGAAAGAATTTAATAGTCTATTTTATCATTTATAATATAGGCATAGATATTTAATAAATATTTTATATAATACCTTAATTAATTCGAATATTAATTCTCATAAAAGAATATCAATGAATTTAATTAGTTTGCTATTTTATATTAATTTATTGATAAAGATTACAATAATATTAAGGTGATATTTTGATATTAATAAGTAGATTTTTATAAAAATATTTAGGTTAATATAAAAGTTAGTTTATAGTGTGAATTTAAGTTAATTATATATAATATTATCTTAATTAATTTTATTTAAAAAATAGTAATATATTTATTATAATAATATAGTGTATAAGATTAAAAACTTTCTTATAAATTTTATTTATTATCCCCCTGGTTTTAATAATGCTATATATCTTTATGGTTAAACTTATACTGAATGTGTAATAAGGTTATTACATATATTTAGTTTATATAGTAAGTTATTACTACTTAAAATGAGTTCTAAAAATTTTGCTGTAATATATTACAGTGTGTTTAATAAAATGTAATAGATGGTATTCATTTATTAAAAATAATCCAATTATTAATTTTATTAATAGATACATTACAATTTAGTCTATTATCCAAAATATAGAACTAATTTAATACAGTATTTTGTATATTAAATTTATTAGTTATATTATTAATATAATTTAAAGTTTCTTGGCATAATTCCCTTTTTATCTAAAATATCAAAAGAAGATATATATTAAAGATCTATATTTCTAATATAAAAACTCAAGATATGAGAACTAAGCCAAGATCTATTATGAATAAAAATTATAAGTATTAATATTAGATTGAAAATAATACTCTAAGGAGTATTTGTACTATAACTTTAATATTTATTATAAATACAAAATAATATTAAGATTTTTTTTGATTTTTAACTTCCTTTAGACTATTAAAAGGAGCTAAGTCACCCTGTGCAGTTAAGTATTCTTCTATACGAATTAATTGGTTATACTTAGCAACACGGTCAGAACGGCTGATAGAGCCAGTTTTAATTTGCCCTGCAGAAGTCCCAACAGCTAGGTCAGATATTGTAGCATCTTCTGTTTCACCTGAACGGTGAGAGATAATTGTAGTATAACCAGCGTTTTTTGCTATTCTAATAGTAGCTAAAGTTTCAGTTAAAGAACCTATTTGATTAAGTTTAATAAGAATAGAGTTAGCTATATTTTGCTGAATACCTTTTTTTAATATTTCACTATTAGTTACAAATAGATCATCACCAACTAGTTGTATTTTATTTCCTAGAATTTTAGTCTGATATTGAAATCCAGTCCAATCAGATTCATCTAAGCCGTCTTCTATAGAAACTATTGGGTATATTTTAGTCATATCCTCTAAGAAGTGGGTAAATTCTTCAGAGGTAAAAGTTTTATTTCCTTCGCTAGCTAGAATATATTGACCATTTCGATAAAATTCAGAAGCAGCACAGTCAATAGCAAAAGTAATGTCTTGACCTAATTTATACCCTGCATCTTGAACTGCAGTAGAGATAATATCAAGTGCTTCTGCGTTACATCTTAAGTTTGGTGCGTATCCACCCTCATCACCAACAGCAACACTCATACCTTTAGATTTAAGAATTTTGGCTAAACTATGAAATATTTCAGAACCGATTCGCACTGCTTCTTTCAGTGTTTTAGCGCCAATAGGTTGAATCATGAATTCTTGTATATCGACGTTATTATTAGCATGTGCACCACCATTGATAATGTTCATCATAGGTAGGGGCATAGAATATTTATTTGGCATGCCGTTAAGTTCAGCTATATGAGCATATAGCGGTAAACCCTTAGAAGCAGCAGCAGCTTTAGCTACAGCTAAAGAAACAGCTAAGATAGCATTAGCACCAAAATTACATTTATTTTCTGTACCATCAAGATCAATCATGATATTATCTATGTTAAATTGATCTTTTGCATCCTTCCCTATTATTGCTTTAGCAATTGGACCGTTAACAGCTGCAACAGCTTTGAGAACCCCTTTACCCATAAAGCGGTATTTATCACCATCACGTAGTTCTAAAGCTTCACGTGAACCAGTTGAAGCACCTGATGGTGTAGCGGCCATCCCTAGAAAACCACCTTCTAGATGTATCTCAGCTTCTACAGTTGGGTTTCCTCGTGAATCTATTATTTCACGACCAATAACTTTAATAATTTTAGACATTATAATATCCTTTTATAACAGTTAAAATAAAGAATATAAACTAAGTAATATACTGTATATTATTATCATTTATTTATATTCAGTATAGTAAATATTACTTATTAACACTTTTTATACTCATAAATTGTTTTAATGAATCTAGCAAACAATAGATCTTTATTACTCAGTGTATAAGTAAATTATTTGTAAAATTGAAAAGTAATAAAATAAGAGTGATCCTAACAGTTATGTAATTAGCTAATAGCTTATTCTCAAAAAACTACTAGAGTTATATACAGTCTTGTATATCTTATCTGCGTAAATAGCATATTATTTACTTTATATAGATTAAGATAATATTCGATAATTAGTAAATTATATATCTTAGGTATTATATTACCTGTAATAAGAGACTATATTATTATTTATTAAAACTTATTACTTTACTTAAATTATTTTTATACGCATCTTTTCTATATTTCTTGTTTTGTTATGTTATTTTGATATCAAGCATAATAACGGAATATTTGTACTAGAAATATCAGCTATGTTATGGGTTAAATTATATTCGAGAAATTAGTAGACCTATTTACTATAATAGTATCTACATTTGTTAGTAACCTTATTATTTTAATTGTACGGTAATTTTATATATTTATAGACTATTATAATCATTATCTTTATCGTAAATATATTCTGCCTTATTAATAAATTATTTCCAATCTATTCGATTTTTTTATAGATAATTTAAACTATATTTTGATAGTAATCAACAAATAGTCTTTATTATTCAAATCATTACATTGCTTTATAAAAGCATTAATATTTTTAAAGAAATGACATACTATTTAGTATTATTATATAATATTTATACTTTTAGCTTATTCATTTGTAATAACTGTAATGTCTAAGCGACAAATTATAAAATTTAATTTAATACCAATAAACAAAATACTCTTATACAATGTTATATAGATTTATTCTTTTTTTTACTTAGCATAGCAGCTAAATAAAACATCATAGTTAATCATATATAGTGTGCTTACAACTAAAATATATTAAAATTTGGTAAATATCTTTCAGATATGTTAGTAATTTTATATTACTAACATATTTTTTTATTAAAAAACATTATATTTTTAATACCTGTAATAATTAATCTTTTAATTTTATTTATAATATAAGTTATTATTTATTATATATACATCTCAATAATAACTACGATATTCTTTTTATATCATATAAAAAAATAATAAATTTATTATAGTAAACAACTTTTTATAAATAAAAGACTCGTCATTACCTAATCTAAATAAGTTTCTGTACCATCTTTAATGATATATACTTCATTTATTTTAGGATTGACTCATTACACCTGGATTTACATTGACATATGGATCTAATTTTATTACATGCATTAAGAATGTCTACTGAGAATTCTACAATAATACTGTTTATATAAGAATAATAGTAGTATATCGGTTATAACGATATACTTTAGTTACTATACTTAACTAAAGGTATATTAATTAACAAGATAAAAAAATAAAATAAGGGTGAATGAGAATTAAATGCATTATTTATTCTATAATAAATAACTGTTTTAATTTAAAATATATCTAAGAATAATGTTATATTTTGCTGAATTTCTATTAGAATAGTATATAATATTACTCTTGATTTTTACGTATAGAAATGTATAAAAATTATATTTTATTGCGCTATTTATTAAAAATAATTAAACTCCATTAAGTCTAGTTTTGTTATTGTATTAATTATCTAACATCGATTCTATTTGTCTTTGACATCTTATACTACAGCATTTGTTATATATTTCAGCACATCTTAGGCACTGGATAAATAGTACATGACAAAAATTATTAAAACAGTTTCTGTGTGTATCACATGACGTACCACATTGATGACAGTGAGATATTATATCGTCTGTAATACGTTCTCCCATACGTGCATCGAAAACAAAATTTTTTCCTATAAATTTTAATGGTAATCCATGTTTTCTAGCATAATTTGTATATTCAATAATTCCTCCTGCTATATGATATACGTTATTAAAGCCGTTATATAGCATATATGCACTAGCTTTTTCACAGCGTATCCCTCCCGTACAGTACATAATAATTTTTTTGTTTTTATTTTTTTTGAGTATTTTCACTACCATAAGTATTTGATCTCGGAAAGTATCTGATGGTATTGTTATAGCATTAATAAAGTGTCCTACTTCATATTCATAATTATTTCTCATATCTACTAATATTGTATCAGGATCTTCTATACTATCATTAACTTCTCTTACTTTTAAATATTTTCCTACATTAGAAGGTTGAAAATAAGGATCATCAATACCATCAGCCAAAATGCGATTTCGTACTTTTATGCGCAGTACCCAAAATGATTTTGCATTATTATCCACTGCAATATTCATATGTAAATTATTAAAATCTGGATGCATTTGATATAAATATTTTTTCATCTTCTTATATCTACTAATTGGTACTGATATTTGTGCATTTATACCTTCCTGAGCAATATAAATGCGCCCTAAAACTTCTAGTTTAAAAAAATTTATATATAAAATATCTCGAAATATTTGATGATCTTTTATCAAGCAATATTTATAAAATGAGATTGTAATACGTGGTTCAGTTTCAGCGATCAATCTTGCTTTTAGTTCTTGATTTGAAATTTTATTATGTAATACTGGCATAAATATTATCTCTGATTATATAATATATATAAAGTCTTTATAATTAAACTTAAATATTAGATATAAATTAAAAAATATATAGCAAAGTTATAGCTATTATGGATTAAATGTAATTTTACCTTCTAAAATTAATGTACTAATGGTTTATAAATGAATGTTATATATAACATAACAAATATTTTTTAAAAGTTAATATTTTATTAAAGTAATGTTAATGATATTACATTAAGTCATTATTAGTACTTTAGATTATAATCTAATATTATTTTTTATTTTTAGTATTAAGATTGAAGATAAAATATCTAATGTTATTATTATTTTGTCTATACTCATTATTCAATACGTATATACCGCTTATATTATTTTAGATGAATTTAATATAGTATTTTTATTAAAATTTAGTTATAGTTAATAACTAACTATTATATTTTTGTAGTAAAAAATACTATAAAATAATTTAGTAAATTATACTTTATATATTGTTTTGGATTTTTTAATATCTATTAAACAAAAAATTAAGTGATATATTAATTATAAATAATTAGCCTTATAAAATAAATGAATTATTTAAAGATTGTACGTATTATTTATATTATAACCTTACTTATTGAAATTACTAAGAGCCTAATTTTTAGTGATATTATTAAAATAACTTCTTTTATATATTTCCTAACAAATAATAAGTAGTAAATTTAGTTATATAAATTAATAAAAAGGGGTGTTATCTACCCCTTATTTTTTGCTTTTTTTTAATAAAACTTATCATTATTTATTAAGGTAATAGTACACATATCACATATATTCAGTATATTAATAAATTTTATTTGATTTTAAAAGTAGTATAGTTTTTATATAGTATAATCTATAAATTACTGTAATTTTTAATTTAAAATGATATAAATAATTATCTGTGTTAAAATGACATATTAAAAAATACCTTTTATACTATATTATGTTTTTGTTAGTATTATTTTTTTTAAAAATATTCATTGCTTTTTTAAAAGTTATTAAAGATCATTATATTCTTACAAATAAATTTTATTAAATAAGTTGTTTACTCTCTTATAATGAATTTAATTTTTATATTTAATATAGTAATGTTTTACTGATATCAGTATAAATTTAGATATTATGAGTTATTGGTATATAAGTTTTATAGTAGTACTAATTAATCATACCAAGACTTCTTATTTATATGAGACATTGAATATAACTATAGTTTTATAAGAATTAGACATAATGCACTATTTAATATATTCTAATTAAAAGGCTATATTTTATTATAGATTATCTTCATCTATTAATTTAATATTTCTATTATAAAGCGTTACTTGTTAGTTAATTTTTAATTAAAATCGTTTATCATAGTAATAGTTAGGTAAGTGAATTTTTATTTTTTATGAAATGATATAAAATGAATTCTATTATAACAAGATTATTAGCTATTTGCTAAATTTAGTATTTATCTTAAAAGCAATATATGTCTTGTGCTAAATTTTTAGGTTTAAATTATTTTTTAAATAAAATTTAATAAAATTATGTATTAAATTTTTATAATTATTATGAATAAACTGGTAATAATTTACATACCGATAAAATATAAGCAATAGTATTAATTAATCCAAAAGTAATGATAAATAAAATCATAATGAATCCTCCTGGAGCTCGATAATTAGCATTAGGAAAACGTTTACGGCTAGCATATGCTAGCATTGCCGGCGTAATTACAGTCCAAATTGTTGCAGATAATCCTGCAAAACCAATAGCGTCTAAAAAATTATTTGGGAAAATTAAAGCCCCAATAGTTGGTGGTATAAAAGTAATTAATGTTGATTTAGTACGTCCAGTTACATTATCTGTAAATTTACAGAAGTCAGAGATAAAATCAAATAGACCTAATGAAACACCAAGAAAAGAACTTGTTAATGCCATAGAAGAGAAAACGTTTAGTAACTGATTAATAATACTACTACTAGTCATAATACTGATTTGTTTAAGTATATTTTTAATATTTCCACCTTCAATAATTATCTTTTGAAATTTTACGCGGGTAATATTACCTTGAATTACATACTGCCAAAAAATATAAATTATTAATGTAATAAAAGTGCCGATAAATAGACTAAGTACGATAGATTTAGTATCTTTTTGGTAATACCTTACTAGACTAGGAACATTTCCATGATAACCAAATGATGTTAATAGATATGGTAGTGATGCAAGTGCATACGGTAGATATCTAGCTTTAATATCATTGCTATTAAATAATACTGATGTATTTACATGAGTAAACATGTCAAAAGTAAAAAGAAAGAATGTAATCATCATACCACTAATAAGAATAGTATTTAAACGATCAACTGCGCTAGTGGATAACCATACAATAATAGCAATTAATATAGTAAATAATAAACTTGCAGTAGTTTGTTCAGTAGTACTTAAGTCTAATCCAAGCGTATAGATCATAATAGAACTACCAGAGGTAAGAATATAAACATAAATTAATAGATATAGTACAAATGCGATAGAAATTCCATTCAGAAAATTCCATTTTTTACCCAGCAAATCGCCAACTATAGTATAAAAACTTGATCCTGTTGGATAATTTAGGTTAGCTTCTAAAATCATTAAACCAGATATATACATACAAAACCAGGTATAAATAAGTAAACATATAGAGCCAGTAAACCATATACCTGCTGTGACTACTGGCATAGAAAACATTCCCACCCCCCCTATAGCAGTTCCAATGATAATCATTGCTCCTCCTAAAACTGATGGTTGGTGTTTAGTTTTAGTTAAGTTGTTATTTTTTATTGCCATAGTATACTCCTGATTGGATCAGATAATATTAAAATTTATATCTATATTTTTATGTATATAAATAGTATGACTATATGACACTGATATTAAATGGAATTTTATAGATAAATTAATTGTACCATTCTTATCAAGAAACAATTTATATAGGTATTAGATTACTGAAGAAATTCTTTTGTTAATTAACAAATATTTTATAGTACAGTACTATTACTAATTAAATTTTATTAATATTTAAGATTTAATGTTTGATTAAGTAATATTTGTATATAGCCTTTTTATAAGATAAAAAAGTTATTTATATTATAAAAATTTCAATAAAGAGATAATAAAAATACTTTATAAGACAGTATTATATAAAAGTTTGATCGGTATACAGCTTTTTTACACTAACAACTAGTTTATTAGTTATGTTAGTTTTGGAGGATTTAAAAATAGATAACAGTTATCTTAGTTTTATAAGTTAAATTATTACTATTTTTATATAGAATATTTAAAGTTTTAATTTAGCTTAATAATATTTAAAGAGTTTTATATTACTAGTATTTTTCTTACAAAAAGTAATATTTTTTAGATTAAAACATATATAAAAATTATTTTTTTCAATCATCCAGTATATATTTCAATGCTAAAAATCATATAATTGAATCTTCAGTTTTGTATAAAGTAGTATTTGTATGTTACTCAAATATTTAAACTTCTAAGTATCTTATTAACAAAATATAGAAATTATTAATATTATTAAGTTAGTTTATAATATAAAAATATTTTTTAATATCTTAGGAAATTTTTTGTATAAAGAATTAGATTAATTATGTTTACTACTATACTTTATTATAACTTTAAAGTATTTAATATTGACTAATATTCTAAATATTAAATTACTTAAAGTACAAAATAAATTATAAATATAATTTTATATAGCATTCAATACTATATAATAACTTTATAAAACATTTTATTATTGTATTTTAAATTTATTTAATACTATATAATAATTTTTGTTTATACCTAAAATATTAGGTAGTATTTTAAATGTTAAGCGCCATCTATATAAGCATACCTATTTAAATTAGTATATTAATTTATGAGTTAAAATAGAAAAAATACATGAATATTATAATATTAATCAGTAATAAGTATGATACTTATATCATATATATGATATAAATTATTTTAAGAAACAAATTATATTAATATGTTCTTTTGAAAATATAAACAAACTTTATTTATCTCATCTTTTTTAGAGTTCTAAATAATATCAATAAATACTTATTTAGTATTGTTAATAACAATATCATTGTTATGACTTTATTATTATATTATATATAGAATATTTTATAATTTTTGTTTAAATATTTAATTATTTTATTTATGGTATTTTACCAACATAAATAATAAAATATTTAAGTAATCAAATAATTATAATTATTTAATACTCTAAAATTTAATTTTTTTACAATCAAACTAAACTTAGTTAAGTAAAGTTTTTATAAATTAATTTTTTGTATTTAAATAGTCAGTTAAAATATTATTAGTGATTGCTAATCAATATAGTATATAATAATCCAAGTAATAAATGTTAACACTTTATATGAAGTATTATTGGCGTTAAGTATTGAAATTATAGTATTTTTATACTAAATCTGTCTTATAGAAGGGTAACATTTTTATCCAAATATACCATTATATTTTTACCTTATATTTTTTAGTATATTACTCATAGTTATTGTAGGATGAACATTATAACTTCATATAATGTAAGCATATTTTTTGTTACTATCCCCTCTATATTTATAGAAATAGAATATACTGTATAAATATCAAACTTATCACACAGATGTATAACCTCTTCTTTAGTTGAATATTTTAAAGAGAACATACTTTTTGTTTAATAATAAAACTAAAGTTAAGTTTTGCTTTTTTCTTCAGTAAAGCTTTAACAAAGAGCTAATACATATATTTAATACGTTCACGCATATTGGTTAGTTTTTACTCCTACATTATGTGTAGTATTATAGTATTATTAAAAATAGATACTATTACCGATATGCTATGTGTAGGTAGATTAGAATAGTGAGTACTAGTGGTAGCTTTAATTTATCTAAATGTGCTTTTTACTGTTTTATTATTGTTGCAACTAATGTGTAAGCTTCTACGTGTCTGTTGTATAAATTAAAGTTTTTCGCATAAGAACTAGCAATAATTAACTCTTAATTTTTAGCAGCAAACATTTATAGTCCTTATGTATCTTCTTCTAAACTATTATCAAAACCCTGATAAACAAAATAAAACATTTGTACCTAACTTTTTTTAATATCGATACCTCTCAGATATGATGTCTTACTGCTCTGGTGTTAGATCAATAACAGTAGGTGGTTGTGATAATAACAATGAAATAATACTATGTAAAAAGCTACAGACTATTTTAAATTATTTTAAAAAACTGAACAATCTAATGGATGATTTTAGGAGTCATAGTATTTGTATTTACATACCTCAAGACCTTAGGCATTAAATATTTTTTTATTGTTAAGCTAGATAATGTTTCTTATCTAAATAAGCTTGATTGTAGTTTTATTTAAAATAAAATAAGTTGCTATAATAGGAGCTCCCGTACCACCTAGTATTTGAATGGTATATATACGTGTTTATATATCTTTAAGTATTGCGCTTTCTTTACTAAAGAGAAATTCCAGAGTACAATGAACTAATATAGGCACACAGTCTATACTGAGATAGTTTTTGTAGTTTTATTATCTATTAGTACGATAGTTAGTAAAAAATAAATTGTTTAAATCTAAAAGAGAACCCTCTGATACTGTTATAATATTTTGAAATATGTAGATATGTTCATTATATTTCTAGTTAAGATCTAATACTTTAGATTCATACTTTAGTATTAATCTTTATTTAGTTGATTTTATTATAAATAAATAGAAAGAATATTATTCAGAAATAAATTATAAGAGCAAACAAAAGGCAGGGCATATGCCCTGCCTTTTGTTTGCTCTTATAATTTATTTCTGAATAATATTCTAATAGATTATTAGAATCGGTACACTAAACCAACTGCTATAATATCATCAGTACTAATACTATTATCTTTAGTAAAGTTGTTATTATTTAGTAAGTTAATTTTATAATCTAAATAGGTAGACATATTTTTCTTAAAGTCATAAGTTGCGCCTACATCGATATATTTTACTAAATGTTTATAGCCTGGTGTAGAATGGTTGGTTTTAGGATCTTTACCTTTAGATTGTAGGTAGGATACAGATGGACGAAGACCAAAGTCAAACTGATATTGCGCAACAACTTCTAAATTCTGTGTTTTATCTGCAATACTATCGTGATATGGGGTCATATTGTGAGTTTCTGCATATGTAGTTGCTAGATATACGTTGTTAGCGTTGTATTTTACACCAGCAGTCCATGCATCAGCTCTTTTACCACCAGCTATGCTGCTGTTAATTGTCATACCACGAGTAGTTTGTTCTTTAGTTCTTTCAGAGGATGCATATGCTGCACCAGCACTAATACCTGTACCAAAGTTATAGGTAGTTGATAGACCCCATCCCTTACCATTTTGGTTTTGTAAAGTACGAGAGTTTTTAGAAGGGTTGCTATTTTCCCATTTATTGGTAATTTCATTAAAGACGTTATGGTCGTCGTTTTCCCCTTGATACTGTACTGCAAAGTTTAAACCATCAACTAGACCAAAGAAGTTTTTATTACGGTAAGTAGCTACGCTGTCAGTAGGACCAGTCATATAGTTATCAGTTACAGTATAAGTATTACCACCAAATTCTGGTAAAATATCTGTCCATGCTTCAACATCATGTAGTATGCCGTGGTTGCGACCATAATCTAAAGAGCCAACATCACCGAATTTTAGTCCAGCGAAGCTGACGCAGGTTGCTTTTTTGGATGCACCATCACCTTGATTGCTATTAACTTTTATTTTGTATTCCCACTGCCCATAACCTGTCAGCTTATCAGAGATCTGAGTTTCACCTTTAAAGCCAAAATTAGCATAAGACTGATCACTTTCTGAGTATTTCGCATCAGAAAAGTAGTGCAATCCATCTACTTTACCGTATAGATCTAGTTTTTTGCCATCTTTATTATAGATTTCAGCAGCGTTTGCTGCACTAGCTGCTAACAGTACTGGTACTACTACTGCAAGTATATCACGTTTCATTATTGTTATCCCCCTCAAGGAGTTATTTTTTAATACCTAAACTACCTAAATCACTTTTTTGCGGAGCAATTATATTATTTAACAAACTAAAAAGATAGTAATATTGTCTTCCTACATTTGCAACTATAGTGTTCTATTCACTAGACGGATAATCTACATAAAAAATGATACAAAAAGTATAATTCGCGTAACTTAACTAAATTATAGTGTGACAAGTTGTCAAGTATATGGTATTGTATAAGTACTGTGCGTGCAAATTAGTTAGTTGTATTAATAGTATCTTAATGCTGTTACAAATATTTAAAATATATTTTATCAATAAAATTTTAGATATTTGCACTGCGTGGGGTTCGTGGAAATGGAATTACATCACGAATATTATGTACTCCGGTAACATAAGAAATTAAACGTTCAAATCCAAGACCAAAACCAGAATGCGGAACGGTTCCGTAACGACGCAAATCATAATACCACCAATATTTTTCTTTATTTAAACCCATCTCTTTTAAACGTATATCCAGCATATCTAAACGTTCTTCACGTTGAGAACCACCAATAATTTCGCCAATTCCTGGGGCTAATATATCTATTGCTGCCACAGTTTTGCCATCTTTATTCATGCGCATATAAAATGCCTTAATATCTTTTGGGTAATTTTTTACTACTATGTATGCTTTAAAATATTCATCAGTTAAAAAACGTTCATGTTCTAAAGCAAGGTCTATACCCCAGTATACAGCATTTTTAAATACTTTACCGCAATTATATAAAATATTAATTGCTTCAGTATACTCTATTTCCACAAAATTTGAATCTAAAAAACATTGTAATCTATTGATAACATCTTTTTTAACTTGCTGAGAAAAGAACTCCATATCGTCAGTACGTGCATTAAGTACAGCTTGAAAAATATATTTTAGCATACTTTCAGCAATATTGGCAATATCATTTATATCAGTAAAGGCAGCTTCAGGTTCAACCATCCAAAATTCAGAAAGATGACGACTAGTATTAGAATTTTCAGCACGAAAGGTCGGTCCAAAAGTATAGACTTTAGATAATGCGCAAGCATATGCTTCACTATTTAGTTGACCTGATACAGTTAAAAATGTTTCACGACCAAAAAAATCTTCTCTAAAATTCACTTTTCCTTCGTGAGTACGTGGTAAATTTTCTAAGTCTAAGGTAGAAACCCGAAACATATCTCCTGCACCTTCGGTATCAAAAGCTGTGATTAGAGGCGTAGAAATCCATAAATAACCTTCTTTATTAAAAAATCTATGAATAGCCTGTGCTAGCGTATGGCGAATACGTGCTACGGCACCTATAAGATTAGTACGTGGACGTAGGTGTGTTATTCCGCGTAAATGTTCAATGCTATGATGTTTTGCTGCCATTGGATAATTTTCGGGACTTTGAATCCAACCTATAATGTTTACTTGTGTTAGTTGTAGTTCAAGATTCTGATTTTTACCTAAAGATTGAACTATTTTTCCGGTAACCTCAATCGAACATCCAGTTGTTAAATGTAAAATTTCATTTCTATAATTTAATAAAGAATTATGTACTACAGTTTGTAAAGAATGAAAACATGATCCATCATGTATTGTCAAGAAAGAGATACCAGCTTTAGAATCTCTTCTTGTACGAACCCATCCGCGTACGGTAACTTCTGTACCAATTTTTACTAAACCTTGTAGTATATCTATTACAGGAACTACATTCATAGATTTCTCTCTTTATATGAGTATTAAGTAAATAATGATCTACATCAATTCCTAATAGTATAAAATTTTTTTGTATGATTCTTTATCAATATCAATAAAATTTTATTAAATATAAATATTCTATCTTTATCAGGATAATTTTTATCTAAATATTATACGATATCAGTGTAATTTTAAAGAAAAATAGTATAAAGTAGAAAAATAAATAATTTCACTAATTTTTTATTAATATAAATACAATAAATTAATTAAACTAGTTTGTATGGATTTAATACTAATACATATTAAATATTTTTTATATAGTAATGGTGCTTTATTTATTAAAACAACCTATACAGTATAAGCAAGATTACCTATTCATTATTATCACTGTAATGAGTATTTTATTATTTTGTATATTCTATACTACGTCTATAAGTTTAGTTATACTTGTTTATTAAATGAGTAATAATAATAAAATTATTAATAATATTAATCTAACCAGGGATAGAATTCTATTAATAAGTTTACTATTAATATAATTTTAGCTATATATAGGATATATATCCTATATTATATCGTATTACAATCGTATTATTAAAAATATATATGCTAATTTTAGCTTTACTTTTATTTTTTCTAAAAATCTAGCTTTAAAGTAGTACTGTATTTGTCTTGTTATTAAAGTGTGTATAATAAATAGTGAGCATATATATAGAATATAATAGATGTTCAGGCAACATAATTTAAAATATCTTATAAGACAACGAAGACTCAGTTAGTAAATATAATTATAGATGAAATTCTTCACCTAGATAAACTTTTTTTACTTGCTCATCGCTCAAAATTTTAGATGGTGTTCCATGAGAAATAAGTTGTCCCTGGCTTACAATATAAGCACGCTCACAAACAGTCAGAGTTTCTCTCACGTTATGGTCTGTAATTAATACACCTAAACCGCTGTTGCGTAGGTGTTTAATAATTTTTTTAATATCAATCACTGAGATTGGATCAATACCAGCAAAAGGTTCATCTAATAGGATAAACTTAGGATTTGCTGCTAGGGCTCGTGCAATTTCTACACGCCGGCGTTCACCACCTGACAGTGACTGTCCTAAGTGGTTTCGTAGATGAGTAATATGAAACTCCTCCATAAGATCGTTAGCACGTTGAGAACGTTGCTCTTTAGTTACGAGATCTTTACGTATTTCTAATATAGCCATAAGGTTATTATATACACTTAGGCGACGAAATATAGAAGACTCTTGTGGTAAATATCCTATTCCCCGGTGCGCACGAGCATGTAGAGGTAGCAGACTAATATCTTCAGAGTCTATTTTAATATATCCAGCATCACGAGGTACGATACCGACTACCATATAAAAAGTTGTCGTCTTACCTGCACCATTTGGTCCAAGTAGACCAACAATCTCACCAGAGTTAACTAACAAGCTTACATTTTTAACAACGCGACGTCCTTTGTAGGTTTTAGCTAGATTTTTGGCGATTAAAGTTGACATAATTCATTAATTGCTCTTGATACTCTCATGAGTAATATCTTGTATGATAATAGTATTATTTTGTATGACACTATTTATTTTTATTAGTTGAAGATGCGTTGAACTTTGTATCTTGTAATTGAGTAGGAAGTAATGTTGTTGTCACGCAACTGCCTTTATTACTAAAAGCTTCTATACGTTGCTTCTTAACTAGATAAGTAATTTTATCTCCTTTGATACTACTATCAATTTGTTTCAAAAAGGCATGTCCAATCAGACTAACTAAATCTTTTTCTAGTTCGTAGCGTAACTTATATCCATAACAGTACAGAGTTTTACCATTATCTTGTATATGGTAAAATATAACAGGACTACCATAACCTTCAACTATTTCTTTTCCATGGATATTATTAGGACGTATAACTATAATTTTATCTGCATTTATTTTTATAGTCCCTTGTTTCACAACTACGTCCCCCGTGAAAGTTACGTAATTACCTTGTACATCTAGAAATTGCTGAGATGAATTTATATGAATTGGCTGGTCTGTATCTCCTTGTAGGGATAGTGCTGAAAAGCTTATTAGTATAGTTATACCTATAACTATAAGTCTAAATATTTTTTGTTTTTGCTTGCATATCATAATAAGTATGAACCTTGTCAATCAGTTTTAAAGTTTTCTCCTGCAAGTTTCCCCGTAGCTTTACGCTACGGGATATAAAGTTTATTCCATAAAGCGTTATTGTATCATTAGAACTTATTCCTTGGGTTAATAAATTTACTTGCGCTTTATGGGTAGTAATTTTTTTTAACTGTGTGATCGTTATTAAGCTATTAACTTCTACACCACCGTACAGATAAAGCATATGGTTATCAGTTATTTTTGCCTTATCAGCTCGTATTAACCAAGTTTGTTTTATATTTTTGTCGTATATAGTTAGTAAGGGTTGAGTAAACCAACTAATTTTATTCTTTGAATAATATTGAACATCTAATGCTACTAATTTATATCTTAATTTTCCTAAGGAATCGTACACTAGAGTGATAGTATGTTGGCTACGGTATGTTGGTTTTTTATTATCAATATAAATTGGAAAATTATTAGAATTATTATCTATTATATTCCAACTAATAAGTATTATTATAATAACTATTAATATCAGGTTTATATATATTGTAGCTTTACTCATTTGCTACCTCTTTAGTGTAAGATGATTTATCTTACAACTTATAATATATATTAACTTATTAATTATACCGAGTATATCCTGAATACTATTCATATAGTACAGTTTGTTATAATCCATCAAATTGTAATTATAATAAAGTCTAATATTAAATCACTATACCTGCAACTAGTTAAGCAAATATAGGTTATTACCTATATATTATTCTTAATAATATTATAACTTTTATGTAATATATATTTAAGATTAAGTAATTTATTAAATTATTTAATTTAATTATCTTTTAAATCAAAAATTTAATATTACAATCATATTAATAAACTTATTAATATTATTAACTTTGTATCTTTATAATATACTTCTTATAAAGTAATATTTTATATATAATAAAATATTTTAGGCAATATTCTTGTACTCTTTTAAGAGTACTAAATATTTCATAAAATAAAATGCAATAAAGGATTAATAAATAAAATAATGAAACGTGCATTAATAGTAATTTTTAATACTTTTATTTATTATATTTTAATCTAATATTTTAGTTTTTTAAACTACACCTGCACGTAGCATATCATGCATGTGAACTACACCGATTAGTTGTTTACCATTAGTTACTAATAACGATGTTATATGGCGATCTTGCATTAGGTTTAATGCATCTACAGCTAAAACATTTGATTGAATGCTAATACCACCGCATGTCATTACATCAGCAATTTTTGCATGATTTAAATCTATATTTGTATTAAATATACGTCTGAGATCACCATCAGTAAATATACCTTCTATCTTCATCCATTTATCACATATTACTGTTAATCCTAGTTTTTTTCTGGTAATTTCTAAAAGTGCGTCACGTAACGATGCATCTCTATTTACTTTAGGTATTTCATTGCCAGTATGCATAATGTCATTTACATGCAGTAATAGCTTACGACCTAACGTACCACCAGGATGTGAAAGTGCAAAATTTTCGGCGGTAAAACCACGAGCCTGTAATATTGCAATTGCAAGCGCATCTCCCATAGCTAGAATTGCTGTAGTACTAGCTGTGGGAACAAGTCCTAGAGGGCATGCTTCATGTGGTACTTTAATGCATAAATGAATATCCGTAGCTCTACCTATAGAACTTTCTAGGTTATTAGTCATACAAATTAGTTGTGTTTTTTGACGCTTGAGTATAGGTAGGAGTGTTTGAATCTCACGAGATTCCCCAGAATTTGAAATGGCTAATACTATATCACGTGCAGTAATCATACCTAAATCACCGTGACTTGCTTCCCCAGGATGTACAAAAAAAGATGAAGTTCCTGTGCTGGAGAAGGTTGCAGCTATTTTACGTCCAACATGGCCTGATTTGCCCATGCCCATTATGACAACCTTTCCCAAGCAATTTAATATAGCTTTACAAGCATTAGTAAAATCTTCGTTAATATATTGATCTAGCTGAGATAAACCATCTATTTCAATAAGAATTACTTGTTTTCCTACTCGTTGAAAGTCAAATTTTGGTTGTAAATCTAAATATGACATATATACCCCTTTATAGAGGGGTATAAAAGCACTTGTAGCATAACTATTACCCCCCTAACTTCTCGGATTTAATTTTCATTATTTATTAATTAAATAACTAGATAAATTATATCTAAGTAGCTTACTTATAGTACACTGTATATTACATTATGCTATTTATTCCTATTTTATTTTATTTTATTTAATTTATCATTAATATTATTTAATTTTTATTAAAGATATATAACTTTTAATAATATAAAACATATATAAAATTGCTATATTAATAATAATCTATAATCATTTATTAAGTCTTTTAAAGATTAACCATTTACTATAAAAATTTTAGTTAAAATAAGATAAATCAAATAATTTAATAAATTATTGTCTAAATAAGATTATATATTTCATGTGGTTATATTCACTATTTTATAAAATTTATAGAAAATTAATAAAATATAATTATATAATAAATACTATATTTTATAATTTTAAAATTAATTAATATATTAGGTCTGATATCAATTTACTAATATTGATTAGACTTAAAAATATTTGTTTTATTTATGTTAGTTATTATATAATTTTATTATATTGTCATATAAATAAAATATTAATAATTTGTTTTACTCTTATTTAGGATAATATTGGACAATATAAGATAAAATTATTTAAGCATCTCTTTCTCAATAATTTGAATCATTATATGTATAGCTTTAATATGAATTTCCTGAATACGATCTGCATAACCAAAATGTGGTACACGTATTTCAACGTCTGCTAGCCCTGCCATATACCCTCCATCCCTACCTGTCATAGTAATCACTTTCATATTTTTAGTTCGAGCAGCATTAATAGCTTTTATTATATTACGAGAATTGCCTGAGGTAGAAATTCCCAGTAAAACGTCTCCTGTAGATCCTACAGCTTCAGCATAGCGAGAAAATACGTATTCGTATCCTAAGTCATTGCTAATGCAAGAGATATAACTAGAATCTGAAATTGCAATTGCCGCATATCCAGGACGGTTTTCTCGATAAAGACCAGTTAGTTCTTCAGCAAAATGCATGGCGTCGCAATGTGATCCACCATTGCCACATGATAGTACTTTACCACCATTTTTTAAAGAATTAACAATTAGGAAGGCAGCGCGCTGAATATTATCAAGGTTATTTCTGTTTTTTATAAAACTTTGTAACTTAAGTGCTGCTTCATTTAGTTCCTGAAGAATGAGATTGCAGTACATTTAATACCTTATTTATTATATAGAAATAGTATTATAATTAAGTATATTTTAAAATAATCAAAATTTATTGTAAGTAATTTATTAGTTTAAGTACACTTAGTGTTATACTGTATTTATTCGAAACATATATATCGAGAATATTTTATAAATTTAAAAATATACAGATACAATTGTATTAATAGACTTAGCTTTTAAATGATTTTTAATCAACTATTTGTCTCAAAAATAGTTTTTATTACTCATCACTGATGTATTTAAATATTTTTAATAATTTAATTATTTTAGGTAGAGTAACACATTCTATAATGATAATTAAATCATTAACTACAATTAATATATTTCAGAAAAGTTAATATATGTTCTTATTTTATTTATTTAGTTTTATCTTTATTCTTAAGATGCTGAGTATTATTTTTATAAATAGTTTGAATAATATTAGTGGTTGAAAAATTACTTTCAAAGTTAAGTATACGCACTTCACCACCTGCAGCTATGACTTCTTTACCTCCCACAATATCTTTTTGGCTATAATCACCTCCTTTTACCAATAGATCAGGTAAAATTTCAGATATTATACGCTGTGGGGTATCTTCTTCAAATGAAATAACCCAGTCTACTGATTTCAATGCAGCTAACATGATCATACGTTGTTCTAGTACATTAACTGGACGTTCCTGCCCTTTAAGACGCTTAGTAGAAGCATCGCTATTTACTGCTACTATAAGTCGGTCTCCTAGTTTACGTGCGTTAGTAAGATAAGAGACGTGTCCTACATGTAGGATATCAAAGATGCCGTTAGTCATAACTATCTTCTCGCCATGTTGACGTGCATTAGAAACATAATATTTTAGTTTATCTTGGCTTATTATACCCAAATCTTTTTCCTTACGATTAAGAATAGAATTTTTCAGTTCTAATAAAGAAATGGTAGAGGTACCTAGTTTGCTAATTACAATACTAGCTCCAACATTAGCTAAGAAGCAAGATTCTTCTAAGGGAGTACCAGCAGATATACAGGTTGCTAGTATACTAATGATAGTATCACCTGCGCCGGTAACATCATAAATTTCCTTAGCTTGAGTTGGTATATGTAAAGGTGGTTTTTTATGTTGTAATAGAGTCATTCCTTGTTCAGATCGCGTGATTAAAAGCGCAGTGAGTTCTAATTTTCGCATAAGTTGTAAGCCACGAGAAACCAACTCTATATCGTTTCTGCAGTGACCAACAATAGTTTCAAACTCAAAAATATTTGGAGTTAAAATAGTAGCACCACGGTAGCGTTCAAAATTTATACCTTTAGGATCAATTAGTACGGGAACTTTAGCTATACGTGCCGAGTGAATAATATTTTGTATTGAATTTAATGTACCTTTAGCGTAATCAGATAAAATTAAAGCGTCTAATTTTGGTAAAATGCATTGAATTTTTTTAAAAATATGTTTAGGGTCAATGTTGCTAAAACTTTCTTCAAAGTCAATACGGATTAACTGTTGATTACGAGATAAAACACGTAATTTAATAATTGTTGGATGTGTAGGTAAGGATACAAAATTATATTTTATATTAGCCGTACCAAGTTTTTCTCTTAGTACTCGTGCTGCATTATCAATACCACTTAATCCAATTAAATGGGTGTTAGCACCAAGAGATGCGATGTTCATTGCTACGTTAGCAGCACCTCCAGGACGATCTTCAATAGTGTATACATTTACAATAGGTACTGGTGCTTCTGGTGATATATGTTTAGTAGGACCATACCAGTAACGATCCAACATAACATCACCTACAACCAATATAGTAGTATTACGAAAATCAGGTAGGGTAATTTTCATTGCTAGACTCCAAGATATACTTTATATACAGTAATATTATCATAAAGGATGATATTTTATAATAATTGAGTTTTACATTTCTTAAGTGAGGTTATTTTTTATAATGACTGATAAGCATATTTATCCAAAATTTGAATACAAATTACTCCACCTACGTTACTGGCTTACTTGGATAGGGATAGGGTTATTATATCTTTTAGTAATATTATTTCCTTATCCAGTTTTATTTAAAATAGGTAAGTGTTTAGGTAAAAATGCTATGAAATTTATGAAACGCCGAGCAAAAATTGTTTTGCGTAATCTGGAATTATGTTTCCCTGAAATGTCAGATTATGAGCGTGAAAAAATAGTTGTTAAAAATTTTGAATCTGTAGGTATGGGACTAATTGAGACTGGCATGGCTTGGTTTTGGCCTACTTGGCGTATTAACCATTGGTGTAAAGTAAAGGGTTTAGAACATATTACTAAAGCACATCAGGGAGGAAAGGGTGTACTTCTAATAGGATTGCATTTTTTGACTTTAGAATTAGGTGCTCGTATTTTTGGTATTTATAATCCTGGTGTAGGGGTTTATCGCCCTAATGATAATCAAGTTTTAAATTGGATACAGACTTGGGGGCGTTTACGTTCTAATAAATATATGCTAGATCGTAAAAACGTTAAGGCAATGATTCGTTCATTAAAAGATGGAGAAATTGTTTGGTATGCACCAGACCATGATTACGGGTTAGACAGCAGTGTATTTGTTCCTTTTTTTGCTGTAAAAGAAACTGCGACTACTATTGGTACTTATATTTTAGCTCGTATGAGCAACCCAGTTATTATTTTATTTAATACAATTCGTGCTGAAGACGGTAGCGGTTATACTATGATTATTCATCCGCGATTAGAAAATTTTCCAATGGAAAATAAAACCTCAGCTGCGTTGGCTATGAATAAAATAGTTGAACAAGAAATTTTACGTGCTTTAAGTCAGTATATGTGGATGCATCGTCGTTTTAAAACTAGCCCAAAGGGTATGCCTTTTCGTTATTAATAAATATAATATCTTTATTTAATGGAATTATTAGAAATTAAAGTACTGATATATAAAATTTTAAAATACCATGATTAACCTCTATAATATTTTTAAAATAAATTAAAAGAGGACTACTACTCTCTATACAGAGGATAACTACACTTACTGTAGTTGTTGTAAAGGATAGTTAATTATTGTGATATATCATTATGTATTGTTAATCAACTATTAATCATTATTTTTATTTTATTATAAATTTAGTTAATCATGAATATTTAAGATTAGCATAAATATGCTAACTCCATTTTATCCTAGATATTGATTATATCTAGTATATTATAAATTATATAAAATTTAACCTTATTAAAAATTAATTATTTAATGGTAATAACTAAGGTAATTTAAAATTTTAGCTTAATATACTGAAAAATTATAAAATGTTTTATTATAAATACTAAAGGATTGATTCTTATTTACAGATTCTTATCTTATAACTATTTTAATCACATATTCTTTTAATTAAGTATATATTTCTTAATGTCATTTATGTTAATAGTATTTATATTGTGTAATATATTATGATCTATATAATATGAATTATATAATATTTTTAGTTTTTTAAGTAATAAAAATATTTTTTATTATATAGTGATACTATATTATCTTTATGATGTGTTATGTAGATATTTATATAAATATTGAATCATTAAAAAATGAATTTAAATTATTAATTATATAATTTATGTAATAACATTATTATGTAAAAATATAATAAAGTTTACTGACTTTTTTAGAGCTATATATATAATTATTTATACGGTGTTATTAAATTTCATAGTAGGTATAATTATATATATTATTTTTAATATATTTCTTATCTTTAATCTTGTTATATTCTTAATAAGAATGTATTAACGCATTATGACTCAAAATATTTCTCAAATATTAACTTCATTATTAGATACTGATGCCTATAAATTTTATATGCAGCAAGCGGTTTTTCATAATTATTTTAATTTAATTGTTACGGCAGAATTTTTTTGCCGTAACAATGAATTATTAGGTATTTATTCTGAATGTATTATGCAGCAAATAGTTTTTATGAGCACTCTTTCGTTAAGTGATGAAGAATATAATTATCTTAATTCTTTATCATTTTTTAAAAAAGATTATCTGAACTGGTTGCGTAATTTTCGCTTTAATTTAAAGCATATCAATTGTTATAATCAAGACGGTAATTTAAATATTCGTATTACTGGTCCTTGGTGTGAAGTAATGATGTGGGAAGTACCTTTATTAGCTGTTATTAGTGAAGTAGTCCATCAGTATCGATCTCCATTAATTACACCGGCAATAGCAGTCTCCCATTTGTATCAAAAAATTTTAGCTTTTAATGAGCTCAGCGCTGACATTGATCTTACTAGTTTTAAACTTATAGATTTTGGTACGCGTCGACGTTTTTCATATAAGATACAACATGCAATTATTAAAGTATTAAAGACAGATTTTCTACAGTTTATTGGAACCAGTAATTACAAGCTTGCTCGGGAGTTAAATCTTACCCCTATAGGTACCCAGGCACATGAATGGTTTCAGGCTCACCAGCAAATTTGTCCAATATTAGCAAATAGTCAACGCCATGCTCTTCAAACATGGTTAGTTGAATATCCAGATCAGCTTGGTATTGCTTTGACTGATTGTATCACAATGGATGCATTTCTACAAGATTTTAGTGCGTATTTTGCCAATATATACAAAGGATTACGGCATGATTCAGGTGAACCCTTTGAATGGGGTGAGAAAGCTATTTATCACTATCAAAAATTAGGTATTAATCCTATGACTAAAGTTTTAGTATTTTCTGATAATTTAGATTTAAGCAAATCATTAGAGTTGTATCGTCATTTTCATAATCGTATTAACTTAGCTTTCGGAATAGGTACTAGTTTGACTTGTGATATTCCAGATGTAAAGCCATTGAATATTGTCATTAAATTAGTTACTTGTAACGGTCAACCAGTAGCTAAGTTATCGGATAGTCCAGGTAAGAGTATTTGTTATGATAAAAATTTTTTAAAAACTCTACGCAAAGCTTTTAATTTACCGCTTATAAATAAAGATAATTTACCTTTCCTTGCTTACTGAATTATAATAATATTATTAATAGTTTATTTATTTTGTGATATGATTAATAATCATAGTCAATATTATATTTTATATTTTGAGAAATAAGTCTTCACATATTAATAAATAATTATTTTGTAACTTGTTTTAATTTTTTCTAGAAAGATTAATTACTTTAATCAACTATAGTAAAAAACTAAATTTATATAAAAATTTAATTTTTACTAAACTTTAATAATAATTATTATCGAATAGGTTAAATCATTTAGTTTGGTAATATCGCTATATTATTTAATAAAAGTTTTTTATAACAGAGAAGTTAAAAATTACATCATATGTATACATTATATAATGTTTATAATAGATATATTATTTAATAAGTTATTATTAATATCCTTAATATATAGTGTATTTATTTCTTAAATATCTTTATTCTATCTCATAGAAATTATTAGATAAAATAAAGATAGAAATATTCATATAGGTATAAATATTATGACTTGGATAATTTATATGCTTTAATAAAAGAAATAAGTTATTTATTTATACATTAGTTGTACTATTTTCTAATAAAGCTATATGGCTATTCCATAAGCTTACAGCTCAGTTATAATAAATAATATAACTTTTGATATTTTGCTAGAACTTAAATTTACTATAAAATAGGTATTTTTTATTTTTGTTATTTTATGTATTAATAATTTCTATTGTATGTACAAATAATTTATTATTAGTTAATATAAATATGTAAAAAATTATTTTAATACAGAAACTTATTAAGTTGCTTCAAATATAATAAAGAAAGATTATAATCTTACCTGATCTAAGTAAGATTAATATAACTAATTCCATTTATCTTAGTTTATCTTATCTAGGATCTGTATTTTTACTAAAAATAGTAAGTATGCTCTTACTTAGGATACAATGAATGATTAATAAAATAATTCTCTATATCCCTTAATTTTAGAGTGATATAAGTTAGTTGTCACACTAACCATACAAAATTAATTTTATAAACTCTTCTCATGAAGAATTTTAATGTAAGCGCTAGCACGTTTTTCTTGCATCCAAGTTTGCATTTCTTCATTAAATTTACGATCGAATAGAATTCGATACGCTTTATTTTTTTCAGCATCTTTAGTATAATCAACCCTACGAGTATCTAATAGTTGTATTAAATGCCATCCAAATAACGAAGAGTGTATGGGTTCGCTAATTTCTCCTTTTTTGAGTTTTATTAAAGTATTATAGAAGGCTGAATCATAAATATTTGCAGATATCCAACCCAAATGTCCACCTTTTTGTGCTGAGATAGTATCCTGAGAGAGATCGCGTGCAGCTTTATCGAAGGTAATTATTTTGTTTTTAATATGTTGGGCAACTGATTGAAGTTTTATATATGCCTGTTTATTAGTTATTAGAGGTGATGGGCGCAATAAAATATGACGTATATTAAATTCAGTGACATATAATTTCTTATGACTACCTCGTATATTATCTACCTTTAAGATATGCAAACCAATATCAGAATGGATAGGTCCAATAATATCATCTTTTTTAGCAGTTTGTAATGAAGAAGAGAATATTGATGGCAGTTCTTGAATTCTAGACCAGTCTATTTGATAAAATTTTATAAACTTATGTTCTTTTAAATAGTTCATTTCTATTGTATTAAAATCTAAGCCTATTTTTAATTTATTGAGCAATATAGAAGCTTTTTTCTCAACATTATAAAAATTTTGTTGAGATAAAGGGTATAATATAATTATTTCACTCAGTTTAAACTCAGTATTTTCGCTATTTTGCATACTTATCTGTTTTGCTAAATCCTCTACTTCTTTGGGATATATAATTATCCTATGACTAATGATATTATTATGTACTTCAAAAATTAATAATTCTTTTTTAATCTGTTCACGATAACTTTTATATTTTATACCATAGTTAGATAAAATTTTATGTATCTGATTAACTGATATATTATTTTGTTTGGTGATTCGGGTTATAGCTTTATTAATATCATTATTATTGATATTAATACCTATTTTTTTTGCTATTTGCAATTGAATATGATCCATAATTAGATGTTCTAGAGCTTTTTTATATAATGTTGTATCTTCATATAATTTCTGACTAGATTTATATTCATATAGTTTCATAAATTGTACTAGATTATTAACTTCACTTTCTAATATTGGACTATTATTTACTATGGCTGATATTCTATCAACTACTTTATAATCTGCATATACATTACCGATATAGAGTGTTGTAATAAGTATTATTATCTTCCAGATTTTCATATTTTTACCACTTATTACAATTATTATTATGGGTTAATAGAAAATTATGTTTATTTATAGTAATTTTTTATAAAGTAATGATTATATTACAAATTTTTAAAATTTAGAAAGATTTTTTGCAAAACATCATTTCTTTATATGGTATATTAACTGCGCCTATATTATAGAGAGATTCTAATCCTCGTAGTGCGAAAGTAAATGATAATTTATTATCATACTGTATAATTGGCTTAAAAGAGCTTATATCCCAAGGGGTAATTTTATGCTCATAGTTTACACCAATAGACCAGCAGCAAGTTTTATATTGTAGACCTATTAAAGAATTAACTGTTTTATTAGATGTTGTATTATAGTAATACTCTCCGATGAGTGCTAAATTTTTAGTTACTGGAATATTACCTATTGCACCTACTTGACTAATCCCTTTATTATCAAGATTTTTATAATGATACTGTGGTATTACAGTGGTGACATATTTAGGGCTAGCATAACGGTAATTAAATTGTATTATAGTTTTAGTATTTTTACGGTATTCAATTACTACATTTCCTAATGATAAGTTATGTAAATAAGTATCATACTGTAAATCATTACGAATACCCCAGTTATCATTAATCCTCCAATAAGCATTACTAGCTAAAACTATATTACCATTTTTTTGATTTGTTTTTTTACATAAGTATTCAGTACTAGTACACCAGGAATTAAGATAGTATATCTGTCCTAATGATGCATTAAAATATTCAACTGATGCATCATCATAAATATGTGTTGTTAATCCTGTTGATATCTGGTTTGCTGCCGGTATACGATCTAGTCCACTATAGATACGGTCACGGAATAAGCTATTATAATCTACTTGTAATGGGGTGGAATCATAAATACTAATATTACTTTGATCACGATAAGGGATATAAAGATATTGAACGCGTGGTTCTAAGGTTTGTGTATATTTTCCAATACAATTAATATTGCGGTTAAAAATCATTTTACCATCTATTTTAAATTCAGGTATTATACGATTAACAAAAGTATGTAAATTTATAGATGATGGATTCATTATATAATAACTTTTTGGAATAATTTGTTTATATCTAGTAGCAAGTAATTTAATTTCGGTATTAATATTTATCCAGTCTGTATGCCAAGGAATATATAAAGTTGGTTCAAAATGATAACGATTAGCTTGTGGGTAATGATTATTTTGATTAGTAAATTTAACCATTTGACTATAAAGGTGTAACTGGAAAGGACCTATATTATTTTTATAGTAATTTAAATCTAATTGAGGTTCTGCAAAATATGAGTTAGAAAAATCGCTAATTCCAAAAACTTGAAATTTTATGATGGATAAACTAGTATTCCAATTATATTCGTTATAGCCCATGCATATTTTTTGTGTTGCATATCCTTTAGTACTTAATCCATGATTATATTCTATATCATTGAAGTAGTAAGGATTACTAACTTTTGTATAGTCAATATTAATATTCCATATCTGATGGAGTATACCGTTATGATTCCAGTAAAATAACCAATGTTTTTTATGATCTCCTAATATCGCATTGCTATTCTGATTTAAACTGTTATAAACATACTTCTTATTTTTATTTATCCAATTAAACTCTATTAACCCTCTCCCCAAAACATTTAGGTAACGAAGTTCGTTTTGTAATTGTAAACTATAATCCCCAATATAGTGTGGGGTAATAGTTACATCTATCCATGGGGCTATATTCCAGTACCAGGGAAAACTAAATTCAATACCATGATTTTTAGAGTATTTAAAATGAGGCATTAAAAAACCAGAACGTCTTTTTTTACCTGTAGGTAATTGAATGTATGGGCTATAGAATACTGGTAAAGAACCAATTTTAAAATAAGCATCCCATATTTTAGCTACCTCTTCTTGATTATCCTGAATAATTTTAGAACCAGCTAAGGTCCAGCTATTATCGCCTGGTAAACATGTGGTAAATGTCCCGTTTTCTAAAATAGTGTAGCGATTTTGGGATCGTGTTTTTATAATATCAGTAGTACCACGACCTTGATAACCTAAAAATTCATAATTAGCCTTCCATACATTAGTGTCGTTATTGTTTAAATTAGACCATGCATTAGATCCTTGAAGTTTTATATATTGATCTGAATAATTTACGTTACCAGTAGCAGTTACTGTACGTATTGGATTGGGTTGATTTTGAAAAAATTTTTGTTCTAGCTTTACTTGATCAGCATTTAACTGACGATTACCTTGCTCTATATGCACATTACCGCTAAATACTATACTATTAGGATATTGAGCATAACTTTTATTGGCCTGAATATTTATTGGTAAATTATTAATATTGTTTGGTACCGTTATTGGTTTACTATATAATGATACTTCTGGCGTGTCATGTGCAATAATATTATTTAGAGCGCTCTGGCTATATGGTATTAACCAAGCTATAATGGCAACTAATATTATAATACTTTTTTTCATATGCTATTTAGAAGTACCATAATCAATATTATCTAGTAGTGAATAATTAGAAATTATATTACCCATAAATTAATTTTTAAAATTAATAGAATATTATTCTATAATTTAATAATACAGCTAATAAGTATTTTTAATGTAATTTTATAAATATATTTTATTATAAGGTTAAAATTAACTTATAAAGTATTACTATAATAAAGTCTTAAAATATAAAACTAAATTAGTATTATAAGTTTAATATTAGGAATTAAGATAATCACTAGAAAATATTTCTGTAGGTTATTTATTTTTATACTTTTCACATAAAAGATATAAAGCTAATATTATTAAATATTAATATTTAATAATATTTTTAACTTTCGTGCAAAAAATATTATATCATATATTAGTATTTATATTACCTAAAATTTTTTAGTGGTAATAAATATTTTCAGTGATTGTTTAGTGAGTCTCTAGGAGAGGTAGTTATATATATTTCTTAAATATACAATATCAAGGATATATGCGATTTATTTATTTATTCATAATATATCATTAAATTTTTCTTATAAAAGTAATAAGATATATTATAAGTATATCCATAATTGTAAATATTAACCATATAGTTAATATGTTTTTGGATTTGTACGATATATAGTATAAGATATAAACTTATATTCGTATTAATATTTAATTATTACAATCTTATGATATTATTTTTATATCTACTAAATAAAGCTAAATTATTTTAATATTAAAATAATTTACTATTAATATTTCAGTACTATCTATATTAGATAGATAATCTATCTAATATAGATAGTTAATACAGATAACTATTAATTATAAGATATAATATCATTATATTTAAATATATATAAGAGTATATTGATATTTGTTGTAGAATAATATTTAGGCTATTATTGTAAGTTATGGAATTAAGATTACATCTTAATTGGCTAATAAAGAAGTAATAGCTTGGTATTCTAACTTTTAGATCGTTGTTTTAATTAAATTATGTTACAATATACCATGTATATATATATAATGAATTGTTATTATAAGTTATTTAATCTGACAGTAATTTTAATAAGAATTACTAATAATATTTATTATATAGTCATACCGTAACTTAAAAGTAACTAACTAGGCTTCATTTTTTTCTAAAATACTTCATATATCTTACTCTGATATTAATTTATATATTTTAGTTGCTATTATTTTAGCATAAAAACGAATCATAGATATGATATATAAAGTAATGTCCTACAGCATGATAAATTGAGGACAATATGCATTGTTGGGGTAAATTAATTGGAGTATTTATTAGTCTTATATCAGGCACTGGATTTTGGGGGGTGCTATTAGGGCTTATTATTGGAAATATGATTGATAAATCTCGTGATACGAGAAGTAGTAATTATTTCTCCACTCAGAGTTATAGTAAGAGTCAAAGACAAGCTGTATTTTTTAATACTACGTTTCAAATTATGGGGCATCTTACTAAGTCTAAAGGAAGAGTTACCGAAGCTGACATCCATGTTGCTAGTAAATTAATGGAGCACATGCATCTTCATGGTTCTGCACGAATATCCGCGCAACAGGCTTTTCGCGAAGGTAAACAAACAGATTTTATGTTACGGGAAAAACTAAGAGAATTGCGCAGTATATGTTTTGATAGTACAGAACTGATTCGCATGTTTTTAGAAATTCAATTACAGGCAGCTTTTGCTGACGGTCTATTACATCCTAATGAACGATCTATTCTGTATGTAATAGCGGAAGAACTTGGTTTTTCACATATTCAATTTAATCAGTTTATAAGCATGATGGAAGGGGGTCGTCAGTTTAATACCGGCCAACAAAAGGAAGGATATACTAGAAATTCGTACCAAAATATTCCTACATTGGAAGATGCTTTAAAAGTTTTAGGTTTAAAATATAGTGATAATACTACAACTATTAAAAGAGCATATCGTAAGTTAATGCGTGAACATCATCCAGATAAGCTAGTAGCAAAAGGTTTACCACCGGAAATGATGGAGATGGCGAAGAAAAAAGCTCAAGATATTCAAGCTGCTTATGATTTTATAAAGAAAGAAAAAGGATTTAAGTAAAACTATTTTGCAATATTATTTTTATTTTTTACTTAATTTAGGTTAGTAAAGGATACTATAAAGATGCTATATAAATGGTTAATATATATGTTATAATATAACAAATAATATTAAATACTATTATACTTAATATCCGTAGTATTTTAAATACTAATAAAATTATTTTATATAATTTAATATTATTATATTGGTAGTTTAATTTTTCTTTTACAATGAATGGCACTAAAAAGATATTTGCTCTATCGGGGGGTACTTATAAGCTAAAATATAGTAATTACTATATAAAAACATTTTACTGTAAGATAATACAATAATTAAATAAACATTTAGCATATATCCATTACAGTTAATAAAAGATAATAAAATCTAATTTTTTCTATTAAAATTTTAATATATCATTACTAATATCGTATCAAACATAATGATCATAGTACTTTGATTTTATAGCAGATAATAAATTTTGATTTGCGGTGATTTAATTAATAGTTTGATCAAGAACTATATATATTTATATATAGACTTAAGTACACTAGGATATGTGTACAAAATTATATTTTAGTTTTTAATCTAAAAAGACATTATATAGATTATTAATCTGTATATGTTATATAATTTTAAAGAATTAGATTTAATAAATCTATTTATCTTAATCATATTATCAAGAATAAATAATTTTTAATTTAAAATATTAATAGAATAAATTTTAAAAGATATAAGATTAATTTTATATTATGAAGTTTATATAAGATAATTATCTTATATATTAGTTTTTATAAATGATTGTATAGTATTTGTATTTATATTAATAATATAAACTAAATAGTTAATATTTATATACAATGACTTAAGTATTATATTTAAAATTACTAATTATTCTTATAATATTTTAGGAATAAATTATTATTATTCATTATGATATTATTTTTTATAATAAAATATTTATTTTAAATAAATATAAATTAAGCGAATAAAAACTTAGTAATAGTCTCTAAAACTATGCTAATATCATATATTTTGCTTGATATTCTTTATAATATATAATTTATTGATTACTAAAGTATTAAAATACTACTTTTACACTATTAAAAATATACAATAATTATTGTACAACATATTATTAAGTTTTATTTATAAATATTATGAAATTTTACCGTATTTGTATTTAAATAGATCATTTTAGATTATTGTAATTAACTATATTAAATATTTAATATAGTTATTATTACAATAATACTACATATATTAGTAAGGTAATAATTTAATATTATTCACTACTAATACATAGATGAGTAATAATTTTATTATTAAGACTTATTAAAATTAATTTTTATTTTTTTAAAAATTATTTAATAAATTAGTTATATAAGTGTAGTGTTGCATATGATCTTATATCAGTAAGTTTGTGTGTTATAGTTTTATTAATAACTATTAATAATAATTTAGTACTATTATACTAATGAATTTAATATATTAAATAATAAAATTATGTTTAGTTTGTATAAATTAAATATTATATTATTAGGCAGTTGTACTTATAGATATAACTAATTTAAGAAATATTGCGCATATATTAATTTTGTATTTTATTAAAAAATAAGTAACAAGTTACTTGTTATTTTTTAATTGTTATTAAAGTATATAAGTTTAACTTATTAGTTATTAATACGATATTGACACAATAGAGCATCTATTGTAGGTATACGACCAAGAAATTTTTTTAAAAGATTTCTGGGATCATCAGACCCTCCTTTTGATAGAATAGTATCTAAAAATATACGACCAGTATTTATATTAAAAATTCCTTCTTTTTTAAAGCGTAAAAAAGCATCAGCAGATAGTTGTTCTGACCACAAATAACCATAGTAACATGCTGCATAATCACCAGAGAATATATGACTAAAAGTGTGCGTAACTCTTTCCCATTTTGGTGATGGGATAAGAGTAAATACTTCCTTAACTTCTTTAATAATATCAAAGACACAAGAGCTATTTGTAGGATTAAATGCAGCATGTAGAAGAAAATCAAGCATTCCAAATTCTACCTGGCGTAGAATAGATAGAGCTATTTGATAGTATTTAGCAGATAAAATTTTATTAATAATTTTGTGTGGCAGTGGTTTATTTGTCTGGTAATGACTTGAAATTATTTTTAATACCTCTGGTTCCCAACACCAGTTTTCCATAAATTGACTTGGAAATTCAACTACATCCCATGGTATCCCATTAATACCAGATATATTAGCTATCTCAATAGTTGTCATTGTATGGTGCAATACATGTCCAAATTCATGAAATAGTATAATTACTTCGTTGTGAGTAAGAAGTGCAGGTTTTTCACCTATTGGTTTATTAAAGTTACACGTTAAATAAGCAACTGGTTTTTGCAGACTACCATCTGCTCGACGCACACGCCCAACGCAGTTATCCATCCATGCACCGCTACATTTATTTTCACGCGTATATAAATCAAGATAAAAGCTACCACGTAATTCTTTTGTTTCGTCATAAAGCTCAAAAAAACGAACATTATTATTCCATACATCTACATCATAACGTTCTTTAGTAAAGATACCATATACTCGTTTAATTAACTTAAATAATCCGTTTAATACGCTTTTTTCAGGAAAATAAGATCGTATTTCTTCATCATTGATTGAGTATAGATATTTTTTTTGTTTTTCACTATAATAAATAATATCCCATGGTTCTAATTTCGTTATATTATAATATTTTTTTGTAAATTTAAGTAGTTCAGATAATTCTTGGATTCCCTGATGGCGTGATTTTTTACCTAGATACTTAAGGAACGATAGTACTTGTTGTGTATTTTTAGCCATTTTTGTGACTAATGATTTATTGGCATAAGACTTAAAGCGTAAAAGGTGTGCTAATTCATGGCGCAATTGCAAAATTTCTATTATAATATTACTATTATCCCATTGACCAGCAGTGGGACCCTCGTTGGATGCACGTGTGTTAAAAGCCCTATATATATCATAACGTATTTCGCGATTATCAGCATAAGTCATTATTGTCATATAACTATGAGTATGTAATGTTAAAAGCCAACCTTTTTTTTCTTGAGAATCTGCTATTTTTTTAGCTTCATCCTTATATCTTGTAGGTAAACCTAATAGTTCTTTTTGATTAATAATGAGCTTACTCCATCCATTAGTAGCATCCAAAACATTATTACTAAATTCCATATTAAGTTTAGATAATCGGGATATAATTTCACCATAACGATTTTGTTTGTTTTTAGATAGATTAATGCCAGATAACCTAAAGTCCCGCAATAAAATTTCTATAGATTTTTTTTGTGGTTTAGTTAGTCTTATAAAGAATTTACTTGCTTTAAATGTAATATATGCTTGATATAATTCCTTATGTTGACCCAACCAAGTATTGTATTCAGATATTAAATATAGACATTTTTTATAAGCTATACGCATTTCTAAGCTATTTTGTACAGAATGCAGATGGCTAATAGGAGAAAAAATACGATTTAAAAATTCATTTGTTTCAGATATTGGTTGACATAGATTATTCCAATTAAATGGTGTACATTGTTTAAGTACATACTCAACTTCTGTGCGACATATAGTTAATGCATGCTTTATTGTTGGAACAATATCTTCAGGTTTTATTTTAGAAAATGGTGGTAGTTTGAATGGTTTTAATAATATATTACTCATAAGGAAATATCCTAATATAGTAGTTTTTATTATAAAAAAATACAAGTAGTCTTAGGGTATAATTTATAGTATTAAGTTACACTATTTCTTTTATTATCTTAACTCTTAGGTTATATAACGATAGTAATTATATTGATTTATAATGGTAATATATAATTTTTAGGATCAAAAATATCAAAATGATTACTAAAAATGATTAAAGTTAATATATTTTACTTACTTATGATTGCATAATTCTAATGACAATAATACAAGAGTTATTGATTAATAACACTCATTTAAATGATATGTAGCAATAATGTTAAAAACAATTATATACATATAAAAACATTAACTCAGTTATTATAATATTTAGCCATATCTAACTTAAACAAATAAATAGATTAGTTATTTATAAAATACTATATAGCATAGTAGACTTTAATTATTTAACAAAAGTATTATAAGGTATAGTTATAATAATTATTATATAATCATTATTAATCTTTTGCGGGGTAAGAAGATATAATTAAATAATTATTTTATATTTATCATTATTTTTCTATGTAGTTTATTTTTACTATAAAATAGTATATTAAAATTCTTTTTTATATTATATATAAATATATTTATAATATATTATTTTTATAATAAATAATATATTTTATATAGAAAGAATAATATTCTTTGTTTATATTAATGCATTATAAGAAAACAGTTTATTAGTTCAATCTGTTTGTATCTTTTTCTTACTATACTATTATATATAGTGCTTTAATTATACAGAGTAACGACAGTTGTATGTCATTTTTTTTACATTTCAATATAAATTTACTATATATTGTATTCATATTAGGAATATTATATATCTAATTTAGTATTTGTGATATAAATAAAGACACTCTTTAAATGACAGGATTAAGATCCTACATCTTATAATAATATTAATATATATTAATTAATTTTTAATAATTTATATTATAACTAAAATATTTTTTAAAATCTTAGAATATTGATAATAGGTTTTTATTAAAGTTAATATACTCTATATTAGAATATAAAAATTTTATTTCTAATTTATTTTTAATACTTACTATTATTAATACGTTATTATTTACACTAATAAGTGTATAAGTAGAAAGAATAATATTATTTATTTATATACTTATTTTATCTTTAGAAGAATAATAAATTAAATTTATTATTTGATTCTTTTTCTATTTTTATATGAAAATTTATAAAAATAGTTTAATTAAGTAATTAATAGTTGATTTTTTAACAACATCGTATCTTTCTCTGTAAAAGAATATTTACAATATTATATTTTTAGTGACATAATAAATTATGTATTAATCATCACTGTTTTAATAAAAAATACTTTATATATAAAATATAAGCTAATAATATTTTATATAAAAATAATTAATCCATATAAACTATCTATAATTTAAAACAATATTTTTTATCTTTATTATTAATAATAAAGATAAAAAATATTGTTTAACTATCAAAGTTATCTTAAATATTTTATTCAAATAAATATAAACTATCTTCTTATATAAGGCAATTTATCATTATTCTGGTTTTAAAAATTCTAAAATATTATAATTTTTATAAGTATTTTAGTCCTATTAACTTGATATCCTTCTATTATAATAAATAGTAATCCCTACATGTATTAATTTTTAAATAGTCTTGTTTATATTAATTTTATGTTTAATAATATTAATATAATAAGTAATATTAAAAATTTTTGATAAATTCATTTCTTATATTTTATAATCTTACTTATTAGTAAGTTATTTATTAGTTTTTAGTTATGCAATATATATTGGATGTTAATACTATAAATTTTTTCTTTCATATCAGAGTAAACAAATATTGTTAATATAGTAGTATATACATTACTTAATGTAAATTAAATTCATTAATACTTAGTAAGTTATAAATTTATTGTATAAAAATATATACATATTTATTATGTTATTTTGTAGTCTAATCATCAATTATTAATCAATTTAGATCTATATTTTAAGTGCCTCAAGTTAAGTATTTTATAATTTTATATATCATTGATTACTAAATTATACAATAATAGTTTTAATATTATTTTTAAATTGTTATATATAAATATTGTTAGATAATTTTATATATTAAACTTTTTTATCAAAATTAATATTAAAGTTTTTTTTCGTTATTTTTTTTAATAAAAAATAATTTAAATAATATTTAATGCCATTAAAAAAATAACCTTGATTAAAATTATGTTTAGCACAATATCTATTGTAGTATGCATTACTAGGGGTGAGTAAATCTTCTTTTCTCCATGGAGAGTTATTTTTTGCATTAATAAAAGGTGCTGATATTTTATATTGTGCCCATGAATGCCATGGTTTTGTCGGTCCAATATAATGAATAAAAATTGTATTACTTGTAATTGGATTGCTAAAATTATCCTTTAACTTATCGTTAATGCTTAGTTGAGTATTATATTTACTATTTATATATTTTACTTTATTTAATAGAATAAGATTTAGTACATCTTGATCCATACATGTAAGTTTCTTAATAAAAGAATGATCCTCCAACATAGATACTGCTTTTTTTGTAACAGATTCTTTATACCATGCATTAGTATCTATTAGTAAAAATCCAGAATTAAAATATCCATCAGATAAAGATTGACATGATAGACTATTTGCTATAAATTTCCACCATTTTATATCTCTTTCTAATACTGCAGATACTATTTTGTCTTCAAAATCTATTGTAGATAATTCGCTAATATCACCCTGGCAAATGATATCAGCATCTAGATAAAGTACACGTGAAGCTTTATCGATAAAATAATCCCCAATAATAAAACGTAAATACATTGCATAAGACCAATTTTGAGTAGTTAAAAATGTCTTAATTTTTTCGCACTTCACGAAATGAATAGATATGTTTATATTAAATTGATTTGATAAATCAGCAATTTTTGCTTTTTCATCTTGTGTGAGGGAATCAATAAAAATATGGTAAAAAATATTATTACTTTTATTATGTATTGCTATAGATGCTATAGAAACACCGCATCCAAATAAAAAATTTTTATCTATTCCGTAGGCGATATGAAGGGGATTATATTTAATGTTATTTTTTGCATAAAAATTTATATCAGAGATAATAATATCTTTTGTATTAAAGTATTTATAGCTCATATTTTTTCTCAATTAAGTAAAATAAGAAGTATGATAATTTAGTCTATTTGATTCAACTAAATATTATTCGTTATTAACGTTAATAATTTAGGTTATAATTATTTTATCATTTAATAACTTTATACATTTTTTAATAAAAGTAAATTATAATAGATTGTTGTATCTATATGTAACACGTATATTATTTTATTAATAATTAAATAAAATATAGTATATTATAAAAATATTTTTATTATATTCATAATATACTATATTTTAAGATTAAAAATCTTATGTTACTTATTTATTTTCATGATAAACAAATAATTTAATTTTAATAAAAAGACTAAAATTGATCTCGATAAAATGATACGTTATTAAATAACTAATATTTATTAATTGCTATCAATGTAATAGTATTTCATTACTGTATAAATTAATATAAAATTAGGACAAGGATATTACTATAACAAAAATCCTCAATAAAGATAATATACAATAAATTTTAAATCAATAAATACCATGCCAACTTTTTTAATTTCTCTTAAATTACTAAGATCACTTTAAAATAATATCTATAGAAGTACAATATTAAAATAATTACTTAATTTTAATATGATAATTAATAAATTTTGATAAATATATATACATTATGTATACAAAATGAGCCCTAAAAGAATATAAATATTCTTTATTTAATATATTTACACTCTATATTTTTTATTTAGCATAATGATAAATAGTAAAAATTTTATATTTTAATACTATATTATTACATAATCAGATTGTAAAATCATATGACTATAACAAAGAAATTATTATCAATCTTTGACTGTACAAACAAATAAATATAATCAGTTATTAATATAAATACTAAAATTAGATAATATAATTAATTTTTATTATATAAAATAACTAACACCACATTCTAAGTAAAGATAAAGTAAAAACTTTATGAGCATATTAATAATAAGTAGAAAATAAGGCATAACTAACTCTTATCTCATGCAGCAAGAGTTCTCTATAAAATTAATATTTTTATCGCTTAATACGATATTATTCTACAATAGAATAATTTATTACTATTTTGATAACTTGTTATCATTATAAAAAAACTTAAATCATAAAAATTTTTAATAACCGTACTAACATAGTATATATTATTAATATGATAAATCCTTTAATAAAGTTAATAATATTAATACTAATATAAAAAATTTAAATACAAAATTATTAATATTGATAACAAAACTAAATCCTCTAATTTTTCTAAATTATTCTAGAATATATATATATTAATGTAATTATTTATTTTTAATATAAAAAATTACTAAATATTTATTTATTAACTTAATATATTTTATGTAATATTTTAAATCAATAATATATTTAATTTTAGTAATGATCTATTTAATTTAAAACATTCTTAATCTATAATATTAAAGAAAACTTGTTATTTATCAAGATTATTATAGTAAAAGCATAGAATTTTACTAAATTTAAAATTTAAAATCTCAAATTAATTATATTATTAATATAATATTGGTGATTTACTACTGACTAAATATAGTATTACAATATATAGTATCTTAATTTTTATAAAAAATATTTTATGGTGCAAAACCATTTATAATAATTTTTTATATTATTTTTAATAATTTATTTTAATCTTTTACTACCACATCAATAGATTAGGAGTCATACATGAGGTATTAGAGTGGCTGTATCATAAACATCACCTTCAATAATTTTTAGTATTTTTTCGGGTAAATTACATAAATTATTTTTTTTAGAAAAATCTCTTGCATTAGATACCCAAGTATCACGTAGATCCTGATCCATTAAGGAGTTATATAACACATGATTAAAAGTTTTTTGATTATACGGATCTTTAATAATAACGCCGCAGCATGCTTGATTAATATAGTGTGCGTAACCACATACACTTGTAGCAATTACTGGTAATCCTGCAACAATAGCTTCTAAAATAACAATACCAGCAGCTTCTTGATAGGCTGGATGAAGCAAAATATCAGCTGCAGTCATTAATTCAGATATATCTTCACGACCTGCAAATAAATGAATATTAGATCCAACCCCTAATATATTTGCTAGTACTTGATAGCGCTTAGGATTGTCTTGTCCAACAATAAATAATACGGATTTATAACGAATTTCATCCGGTAATGCAGCAAAGGCTATAATTGTACGATCAACCCCTTTGCGTGCAAAATCAGATCCTACTTGTAGTATTAAGTTTTGTTTTATACCAATGCTATTTTTTTTTCGATAAATATTACGTGCATTTAGAATTTGCTGACTATGATGCCTATCAGGTAGTATACTTGGTGGTACTAAATAGAATCGATTTGATTCTGTTTGATAATGCTTTTTAAAATCATATATTTGTTTATCAGTTAGCATAAATAACTGTGTTTTTGCGCCAACCTTAAAGATAGACTTTTCAAAATTCAAGTAATGTTTATATCTTCGAGTTAAGCGATATAAAAAATTTTTTTGACATTTTACTTTTTCCGCATAACAAACATCACCTGCATAATAAAAATCTAATCCAGGTATTTTATTAAAGCCAAAAACACGATCTACTGGATATTGTTGAAGGTGTGATTGAACCCAAGTATAATATTCATAATTTCGTGAGTGATTAGTATATGATTTAATAGGTACTTCTACCTTTTCAAGAATTAATGGACATGGTCCCTTCCAAGATTGAGTATAAACTCTCACGTTATGTCCATTAGTTGCAAACATTTTAGCGATACGCATAAAATCTCGTTGCAATCCACCAAAAGGAAAATATTTATAAATGCAAAAAGCAATTATCATAACTTACTTATATTCCTTAATTAATTTATTTAAGTTTTTTATTTAAAATACCATTTATATTTCTAATTTATTATTATATCATATATAGTAAAAATTTTAGTATTGATAGTAATTGAATATTGATTTGATAATGATCTTAAGAAAATTGTCTGATAGTATATATAGGTAATATAATACGTCTTATTATATGTTATATGAATAACAAATTATTTAATGTAATAGTTTTTATTAGGATTACTATTATCTAGTATATATTTAGTCTTTAAAAACCTAAGTTAATTATATAAATCATAGGATTAAAATTAGAAATAGTTTTTATAAATTCAAGAATATTATAGTGTATAATTTAATTTACTTTATATTTAGTGATTTAAACGTAAAAATATCATTAGGGATTTAGTTGTTTTATAAATATTAATATTTTTTTACTTAAATTTTTTTATATTAGCATTAAGATTATTAACTTTTATTAAAGTATTTATCATATTAATGATATATGTTGTGTTAATACTCTTATTAAAAATTTTTATGATGTAAGTTATTTTGATAATGTAACAAATTATCAAAATAGTAATAAATTATTCTATTGTAGAATCATATCTTATTAAGTAAGAAAAATATTCATTTTATACGGTACTATTGCTATATAAGATAAGATTTTATTAGAACTGATTTTCTACTTAATTATTAATAAGTTTATGAAATTTTTATTTAGTCTTTACTTAAAATGTAGGGTTAGTCATTAGATAATCAAAATATATTATATTATCTAATATTAGTATTTATATTTATAACTTGGATTATATGTATTTGTCTATACAGTAAAAGATTAATTATAATTTCCTAGCTATATTTGTATAACTTTTACGATCTAATTATTTAATTATATAAGTATTTAAAATATAAAATTTTTACTATTGATTATCATGCTATATAAAAAATATAGATTATCAATATATTCAATAAGAATATTTATATTATTTTGGAACTTATTTCTATATATAATGTAAATAGAATTATCGAATAACACAATTATAATAAATATTAGTTATTTACTGCAATATCATTTTATCTAGATCAATATTGATTTTTTATTAAAATTAGATTATTAATCTATCATTAAAGTATATCAGTAGTATAAAAATTTTTAATTTTAATACTTAATTTTTTTAAAATACAGTAGATAAAGTCAAATGTATTTAATTATATATTTGCATGTTATACATAAGTGCTACTTAATATTTTATTAAGTATTTTATTTAATTAAATATTCTAATTTTATGACTATAATTTTTATATATATTACCCTTTATACTTTTTTAGTAAAATATTAATATATTATTTTATTACTTATTAAGAATAATTACATCCCTATAAACAATACCCTAATAATAATTCGTAATACAACCCTTTATATTTTATGATTACCATTTAGGTACCCACTTATAAAAGTATGTTCATAGTCTTAAATATGAATAAACTAAGACCCAATAGTATATTTATTATTTTAGAAGTGTATCAGTAAAATTTATTTATTGATTAATAAATATTTAAAATAGTAGTATATAGTAAACTACTTGGATCATATTATATGAAATATTAATATTTAATTTTTATTTAATTAATTCAGGTATTAATATGTTAATTTATATATAATAAACCTATAAATTGATATAAATAACTTGATAAGTCTAAATATAATTATTTACTAAAAATATAATAAATAGTACACATATATAGCTATAGTATATATTTTCACTGTATTTCATTTGTGATAGAATATTTTATGACTTTAATATTTTATGGTGGTATTTGAAATACCAATAACTTATCTTTAGATATTTTATAATATTATCATTCTCTTTTTGCATTTATTTAAATAAGTAAATATTACTTCATATCTTAGATGTAAAATATATATTTTTTATATATTATATCTTTAATACAATAATCTAATCTAAAAGGACTTTTTGTATGAAAAGAATCACACTGAAAGTATTATTAAATATAAATAAAAGAATATTTAATAATTTTATTGATAGTAATTTAAGACTAATATCTTTATCTAAATTAAATTCTGATCATCATTCCTCTCTTATTTATTATTAATTGATATATCATATAAACAAAATATCTTTATGCTGCAGCTTGTTTACACTATAGTATTTTATCTTATCCAGCCATTTATTTTAATTAGATTATGGATACGCGGTAATAAGGTACCTGCTTACAGAAAACGCTGGGCAGAAAGATATGGATTTTGCTCAAATAAAATTATTTCAGGTGGAATTGTATTACATTCTGTTTCGGTGGGAGAAACATTTACCGCCATACCTCTAATAAAAGCATTACGAGATATTTATCCAATACTGTCAATTACTATTACAACTATGACTCCGACAGGTTCTGATCTTGTTCGATCTATATTGAATAAAGAGGTATATAATTTTTATTTACCATATGATTTACCTGGTTCTATTAACCGTTTTTTAGATCGAGTAAAACCGACGTTAGTAATTATTATGGAAACAGAAATTTGGCCTAATTTTATTACATTACTTCACAAGCGTAAAATTCCTATAGTAATTGTCAATGCTCGTTTATCAGTAAGTTCTGCTAAGGGTTATGCTAAATGTGGTAGTTTTATAAGAGATATCTTAAGTTATATTACTTTAATTATGGCTCAGAATAAAGAAGATGGTGATCGATTTATTGCTTTAGGTTTAAAAAAATCACAGTTAGCTATTACGGGTAATTTAAAATGTGATATTTCTTTACCCAAACAGTTAGCTGAAAAAATTGTTATGCTACGTCGCAAATGGGCACTACAATGTCCAGTTTGGATTGCAGCTAGCACACACAAAGGTGAAGAAGAAGTTTTAATTAAAGCTCATAAGAAGTTAATTGATAATTTTCCTAATTTGTTATTCATTTTAGTTCCTCGTCATCCTGAACGTTGTGTTGATGTAATTAAATTAATAAAACAAGAGGGTCTCTCCTACATTACACGTTCATCAGGTAATATACCATCTAATAAAATACAGGTAGTCATTGGAGACACTATTGGTGAATTAATGTTATTTTATGGTATTTCTGATATTGCCTTTGTAGGAGGCAGTCTAGTGAATTTAGGAGGTCATAATCCATTGGAGCCTGCTGCTCATCATATACCTATATTGATGGGTCCATGTACTATCAATTTTAAAGATATATGTGCAAAATTAAAGAAAGCACATGGTTTAATTACAGTAAGAGATATTAATTCTTTAGTAAAGGAAATTACTATGCTTCTCCTTTATGAGGAAAATAGAAATAATTATGGTCGCTATGCCTTCGAAGTACTCCATCAGAATAAGGGTGCATTAAAAAAAATTTTACATTTACTTGAGTGTAATATTAGAAAGATACAATGAGACTAAGAATATGGGAAAAAGAGCAATATACCCCGGTACTTTTGATCCTATAACTAATGGTCATCTAGATTTAGTAACTCGTTCAGCTAGTATATTTGAAGAAGTAATTTTGGCTATTGCAGCTAGTCCTAGTAAAAACAATATGTTTAGTCTGGAAGAAAGAGTGTCTTTAGCAGTAGATGTAACTAATAATTTACCTAATGTTAAAGTTTTAGGTTTTAGTAATTTGATCGCGCATTTTGCTCAACAAAAAAATGCTCATATTTTAATAAGAGGATTAAGAGCAGCTTATGATTTTGAATATGAAATGCAGTTAGCTAATATGAATCAATCTTTAATGCCTAAACTTGAAAGTATTTTTATGATGCCATCTAAAGAATGTTCATTTATTTCATCATCTTTAGTTAAAGAAGTTGCTATCCATGGTGGTGATATATCACAGTTTGTGCCTGATAAGATTGCGCATGCGTTAAGTATGCTAAAATTAAATTAGTTACATTAAATAATATAAATAGCATATAATTCTATGATTAACAGAAACTATAATTTTTATATTATGGTTTAGATACTTGATTTATTGATCTAATTTTTAGTATATATTTTACATATACTTGGTTATATAAAGTTATTTTAAATAGATAAAATTCATTATATAATTATATTTGTATGACTTTTACAAAGTTAGAAATAATATAGATTTATTGATTATTACTTTTAATATACCTTGAAAGGTATTATATATATTCTAATATTTATATTGCATTTAAGTATAATATTAAAATTATTATTATAAATAGTGTTTATTTAGTGTTTTTATTAAAAAATTACATAAAACATTCAATAAAATTAAATTATCTAGATAATATCTTTATTGATCTAAATTTTTAATTAACAGTTATTTAAGAATATTAAATAAAATCATTAAATAAATAAGGATGATGTATTGATTATTAAAATTAATTGATAAAAACAAATTTTGTAAATTTTATAAAATTATAACAATATTTAAGTTCTTTTTAGTTCTCTAAAACTGGCAGCACATTCTACTGCCAGTTTTTACTATAAATAATGTATTAGTATTATTTTATTTATAGTTTAAAATCTTTAAGATCTTCAATATTTACTTCAGAGTCAATTTGCCCAACTAGATAAGAACTAACTTCGGCTTCTTGTGGAGCTACTTGTACGTTATCAGATACCAACCAGGAATTAATCCATGGAATAGGATTAGAACGTGTTTTAAATGGTAAATTTAAACCAACTGCTTGCATACGGATATTCGTTATATATTCAATATACTCACATAAAATCTCTTCATTTAAGCCAATCATGGAACCGCAATTAAATAAGTAACCCGCCCATTCTTTTTCTTGATCAGCGGCTAATACAAACAAATTATAGCATTGCTCCTCACATTCTATTGCAACTGTAGCCATTTCAGGATCATCTAGTCCTAAGCGCATTAAAGTTAAAATATGTTGGGTACCGGTGAGATGTAGAGCTTCATCACGTGCGATCATTTTAATAATTTTTGCATTACCTTCCATAAGTTCTCGTTCTGCGAATGCAAAAGAACAAGCAAAGCTAACGTAAAACCTAATAGCCTCTAATGCGTTCACGCTCATTAAACATAAATAAAGCTGTTTTTTTAAGGTATGTAGATTTACTATGATAATTTTGTTATTAATGTAATGCCTTCCTTCTCCCAATAGATGCCAATAACTACTCATTTCAATCAAGTCATCATAGTAATTAGAAATATCTTTTGCACGCTTAAGGATCTCTGTATTGGTAATGATATCTTCAAATATAGCGGCTGGATTATTCACGATATTGCGAATAATATGTGTATAAGAACGTGAGTGAATTGTTTCATAAAATGACCATGTTTCAATCCAAGTCTCCAATTCAGGGATAGAGTTAAGTGGTAGTAACGCTACATTTGGGCTGCGACCTTGAATAGAATCTAGTAACGTTTGATATTTTAGGTTGCTGATAAAAATATGTTTTTCGTGCTCTGATAGTGTCTGATAATCAATACGATCTTGAGACACATCAATTTCTTCAGGACGCCAAAAAAATGATAGCTGTTTTTCAATAAGTTTCTCAAATATTTTATGTTTTTGTTGATCATATCTGGATATGTTAACTGGCTGACCAAAGAACATAGGTTCTATTAATTGATTATTATGTTTTTGTGAGAATATAGTATAAATCATAAACGCAATCCCCGTTTTTATATATTATGAGTTATAGATGTATTAGCTGTGCTTATAGTATCCGCAGTTTAAATAATTATATTTTTTAAAATATAACAATATTGCAGGCATGCACTGGGTTATTATTTGCGTATGTATTTAAATATATCCTGATAATCCTATGCTGATTATAGAATTATATTTGGTGTTATTAAATTTTGCAGGTGCCACTTTCGCATGCGTCATCTTCTGTATGTAGTGGTAAATCGTTTTGGTAGTCTTCTGCTCCATCACGTGTATTTTGATAATATAGTGTCTTAATTCCAAGTTTATATGCCATCAATAGATCTTTTAAAAGTTGTTTCATAGGAATCTTTCTATCTGGGAAACGGGCAGGGTCATAATTAGTATTTGCAGAAATTGATTGATCGATAAATTTTTGCATTAAACTAATTAATTGTAAATAACCATTGTTATTTGGCATATCCCATAGTAATTCGTAGTTATTTTTTAAACGGTTATATTCAGGTACGACTTGACGTAGAATACCGTCTTTTGAAGCTTTAATACTAATATAACCCCGTGGTGGCTCAATACCGTTAGTAGCATTAGAAATTTGTGATGAGGTTTCGGATGGCATAAGAGCAGATACTGTTGAGTTACGAAGCCCATGAAGTTTTATTTGGTTACGCAGATCTTCCCAATTGTAATGTAAAGGTTCATTGCAAATATCATCTAAATCTTTCTTATAAGTATCAATTGGTAAAATACCCTGCGCATAGGTAGTTTCATGGAATAATGCACAAGATCCATGTTCTTTAGCAAATTCATTTGATGCTTTTAGCAAGTAATACTGAATAGCCTCAAATGTTTTATGTGTTAGATTATTAGCACTACCATCAGAGTAACGCACTCCATTTTTTGCTAGATAGTAAGCATAGTTAATAACACCTATACCCAATGCTCGACGACCTATTGCACCATATTTAGCTGTAATAGTTGGGTAGTCTTGATAATCTAAAAGTGCATCAAGGGCACAAACTGTTAGGGTAGCTAATTCTTCAAAATCTTCTAAAGAATTGATTACACCTAAATTAAAAGCAGATAATGTGCATAACGCTATTTCGCCATTAATATTGTCAACTTCTTGTAATGGTTTAGTTGGTAATATAATTTCTAGACAAAGATTGGATTGGCGTACTGGTGCAATAGATGGATTAAATGGACTATGGGTATTACAATGGTCAACATTTTGTATGTATATACGACCAGTTGAAGCGCGTTCTTGCATCATTAAAGAAAATAGTTCTATTGCTTTAATTTTCTTTTTGCGTATGTTTTTATCTATTTCGTACTGTGTATATAGATATTCAAATTGATCTTGATTAGCAAAGAAAGAATTATATAAACCAGGTACATCAGATGGGCTAAATAAAGTGATATAGCTATCCTGAAGCAAACGCTTATACATTAAAAGGTTTAGCTGAACTCCATAATCTATATGACGTACACGGTTATCTTCAACACCTCTATTGTTCTTTAATACTAGAAGACTTTCGATTTCTAGGTGCCATAATGGATAGAATAATGTCGCTGCACCACCACGCACGCCTCCTTGAGAGCAGGATTTTACTGCAGTTTGAAAATGCTTGTAGAACGGAATACATCCAGTATGAAAAGCTTCACCCCCTCTAATCGAACTACCTAATGCACGAATACGACCAGCATTAATACCAATACCAGCGCGTTGAGATACATATTTTACTATGGCACTAGAAGTTGCATTAATAGAATCTAAGCTATCACCACACTCAATTAGTACACAGGAACTAAACTGACGGGTGGGAGTGCGTACACCAGACATAATCGGGGTAGGTAGTGAAATTTTGAACGTTGATATTGCTTCATAGAATCTTTCTATATAATTTAAACGCGTTTTTTGTGGATAGTGAGAAAACAAGCATGCAGAAATTAAAATATATAAAAACTGTGCACTTTCGTATATTTCACCAGACACGCGGTTTTGCACTAGATATTTACCTTCTAACTGTTTTACAGCTGCATAAGAAAAACTCATATCGCGCCAATGATTTATAAGACCATCCATGTGAATAAATTCTTCTTTAGAGTAATCTACTAACAGTTGTTTATCATACTTACCCATTGTGACCATTTTCACTACATGATCGTATAATTTTGGCGGTATAAATTGACCAAATGCTTTTTTGCGTAGGTGACAAATCGCTAGACGAGCTGCTAAATATTGATAATCTGGAGATTCATGTGAAATTAAGTCTGCAGCAGCCTTGATAATAGTTTCATGTATATCTGCAGTACGTATTCCATCATATAATTGAATACGAGATCGTAATTCAACTTGAGAAACTGAAATATTACTTAAGCCTTCTGCTGCCCAATTAATTACTCTATGAATTTTTTCAATATTAATCAGTTCTTTATTTCCATTACGCTTGATTACAAGAATATTATTATTCATAAAGCTATACCTATCAGTATGTAATCTTATGATTTGTACTGCAGCAATATTTACTAAAAGCTTATACCGAATATTACTGTAGTACTAACTATTACCTTTATTGGTTGAATATATTATATGTTAAAAACAAAAGAGATAGCATCTTAACTAAGAAATATTATAGCAAATATTATTCTTAGTGTGACTATGCAATTAAAGAACAGACTACAAAATTGTAAAATCTCTTAGGATAATATTAGATTAATAGATTAATAATTATAGGTACAAATCTTTAGTTCTTTGATAAATGAACTTAAATTAGCAATAAATAAATTAGACTGCTATTTTATTTTTCGGTATTTAAGGGTTTATTGAATAAATAAAATAAAGAAAATACTATTTTTTTAAAATTAGTACATAATACATAGTAATTATACTATTCTACATAAATAATAATATTTATTTATCGAGTATTATGCATTTATTAAAAATATTATTCTTTTTAAAATTTGGTTAATGTTATAAAATATTATTTTATAAATGCGTTGTTGATTCTTTAATCTTTTATTGTAAAGAATTTTTTCTTTTTTATAACAAGAAAGTACGTTATATATTTTATAAAGGTATTAAAGAGGAATAAAAAGCAATCTTAAATTGTTAGCTATATTCATAAGAATTTTTCTTTTATATTTTGTCTAATTTACTATTATTATACCTCATCTTTAATATCATACTAACCTAACTGTAATGTCTAATGTAATAAATATTTTAAATTAAATACTATTACATCTTGTAAATATATAAATGTTAATATTTTATATATTATTTGGATTCATTATTTGGATGTAAAGATAATTAATAAAATAATTTTTAACATTATTAATCATTTTAGTTATTATATCTTATACTATACAAGTATTTATTAATTATATTTTATAGTAATAATCATAATATATTCAATGAAATTTTTTAAATATAGAGTACTTAAATTCCTTTATGATTGTAGTTATACTAGTTACTAGTATAACTACATGAGACAAAATAAATTAGATTAGTTAATCTAAGTTTTTATATAAAATTATAATTATTTTTAAGTAGAGAGTTATTGTTAATTTTTTATAACATTTAGATAACTATGCATAGTATAAAACAATTGCTATCTTTTAAAGAGTAGACAGATAATATTTAAAAAGATAAATTATCTATATTATAGTAAACAATTTTTATACTAAATATTCTTAGATGTTTTTTACTAAATTTTAATTATTTATTTAATTTATTCTAAGTTTTTATTTGTTTCTACTTAATTAATTTTTTAAATTGTTTTTTATATAATATATAATCAAATTAAAGTAATTTTATTTATACAATTGGTAAAAAAATAAGTATGTATTTATGTTACATATAACATATTTTTATATTACTTTAGTTATATTATTTAGATTATAAATCTTAATTTTTTAGTTTTTTGTCGGTATAAATAATTAATAAATAAAATTATATAATATAAATATATTTACTTATCTATGCGATCATATTTATGATTAGTTATATTTTTTGTTAATATGTTTATATAAATCTAAGTTAAATAATTTTTACATAAAAATATTTACTTATTTATTTATCTATATACTCTATTAGGAATGTATTAAAACTTTAAGTTTAATATAAAGTGGTATAATGAACGTTAGAAAAATCAGACAAGTTGTTCTTGATACAGAAACAACAGGTATGAATAAAATAGGGGTTCTTTACGAAGGGCATAGAATCATTGAAATTGGTGCAGTAGAAATTATTAATCGTCGTTTAACTGGGCGTAACTTTCATGTTTATATTAAACCAGATCGTCTTATAGATCCAGAAGCTTATAGTATTCACGGAATTAGTAATGATTATTTACTAAATAAACCTACTTTTGCTCAGATTTCAGATAAATTTTTAAAATTTATTAGTGGTTCTGAATTAATAATTCATAATGCACCATTTGATATAGGATTTATAGATTATGAATTTAGCAAGTTAAATCTTAATATTCCAAAAACAGAAATTTTCTGTAAGATTACTGATAGTCTAGAAATAGCACGTAGCTTATTCCCTGGTAAGCGTAACAGTTTGGATGCTTTATGTAGTCGGTATGCAATAGATAATACTAAGCGTATATTACACGGAGCATTACTTGACTCTCAAATTTTAGCCGAAGTTTACTTAATAATGACTGGGGGGCAAACTGCATTTACTTTTTCAATAGAGAGTAGAGATAATGAGACGTCCTATGCTAGGAAAGTAAAAAGAATATTCAGGAGAACGTATAAGTTAAAAGTTATTAGAGCTAACACCAAAGAATTAGCTGAGCATGAACATTGTCTTGATTTAGTACATAACAACTATTGCTTATGGAGAGATAAATAATATATCTTTCATATATTAAGGTTATTTTTATAGTATAATTACTATAAAATACCTGTTATTAAACAATAACATATAAAAAAATATATTAATACCTGTATTATATATTAGATATAAAAATTTATAATTATTAGTATTAGTAATCAATAATATATTTTTTATTAGTTATATAGCTCAGATCATACTTTATGTAAATTTACAAATTATCCTATTATTGTTTTAATTAGTTCATATTAAATAGATAATTATTTTATCTTTAATTGTTATAATCAATAATAATATTATATAGTATTTTATACTAAATAGTAAGTAATAATTTCTTAATACAAATTAAATACATATATATAATCACTGTTATAGTAATTATTATTAATATGTATTAATATAAAAAATATTTAAATGAATATCTTATATATAAGTATAAATTTATAATTATCCTTATAAAATCGATGATTTATTACTATTATTAGATAATTTATCTATTTTCAATATTTTACTATTAAAATAGATAAAATTAATATAAAATTTATAGTACATAACCTATAAATTTATTATGAATATAAATTCATATTCTGTTTTACAGATAGAAAATGGTTGTAATTACTCAATAAAATAATAAAATTTTAATATATTATTACGTGATTAAATAATTTATTTTATTAAATAAAGAGTATTATTAAGTTTTATTTAAAATGTATTATAATAATTTAATAATTATATTTTTGGTATATTATAGAAATATAATAATGATTTTTTATAATTACTTTTAACTACATTTTTTATATGTTAAAATTAAATCATTAATCTAATATATTATATGATGTTAAATATTAAAGAAATTTCTATTATAGATTTTATCTCGAATTATGCATACTATTCTAGTAATAGAATGTATAACCTAATGTTATATATTAATTTATTTTATATTATAAGTACTTTATTTTCTTTAACTGATACTGCTAATAGCAAATGATTTTTATTACATTTTATTTCTATAAAAAGATAAAATCATATACTATAAATATAGTAAAGACATCTAAGATGTACAGTATCTTAATTTTTTTAAAATATAACTAATATTAATTTAGATTTATTATGGTTCTAGGAATGCTTTATATTATTTCCGCCCCTAGTGGAACAGGAAAATCTAGCCTGATTAAGGCATTATTAAAAACTAAACTACTGTGTAATGCACGATTTTCTATTTCTTATACTACTCGTACTAAAAGATCAGATGAAAAACATGCTAAAGATTATTACTTTATTTCTCATGATAAATTTCTCCAGATGATTAAGAAAAATGCTTTTATAGAATATGTAAAAGTGTTCGACAACTATTACGGAACATCACGTGAAGTTGTTCAAGATATTTTAGTAGCAGGAATAGATCTTTTTCTTGACATTGATTGGCAGGGAGCAGAACAGATTCGTCAACAAAATTTACAGGTATGCAGTATTTTTATTTTACCACCGTCAAAAAATATATTAGATTCTCGTCTGCGTATGCGTGGTCAAGATAGTGATGATATCATTGCAAAACGAATGGTGAAAGCTGTTTCCGAAATAAAACATTATGTTAAGTATGATTATCTTATTGTGAATGATAATTTTAATATAGCCCTATTAGAACTTAAAACAATTATTTGTGCAAAACGTTTACGTTTAGATAGTCAGGTTATACGACATAATGCTTTAATAAAAGAATTATTGTCCAGCTAAAAATCATGCAGTATAATAATCGGTTTAAATTAACTACCTAATGGAGAAATGTATTAATGGCACGTATAACTGTTCAAGACGCTGTAGAAAAAATTGGTAATCGTTTTGACTTAGTGTTGGTAGCTGCTCGTAGGGCACGTCAAATGCAGTTTAGTAGTAAAGGTACTACATTAGTACCAGAAGAAAACGATAAATGTACCGTTATTGCTCTTCGTGAGATTGAAGCAGGTTTAATTAATAGTAATATTTTAAATGTAAACAAGTCTCAAGAAGAAAATAATGAAATAAACTAATAAAATTTTAAGCTAGTACTGTAATAATTAAAAATACTATTTTTAATCTAAAAGATAGTATGTGCATATCTTTAAGTATAAGTGTACTAATTAAATTATATTTTCTATAAGAAAAATAACTTTTTAATTTATTATATATCATTAATATACTATATACATTAATGATATTATTAGATATAGATTATATCTTTATATAATTATTTGTATTATTAGTTTATATTCTATATTAGTAGTGCTTAATTATAAAACCTTAGATTAAATATAAGGGTGTTCTGTATGTTTGTATTTTAAGTAAATATATTAAGATAAAGAAATAAACCCCTATAAAAGATTATAGAGATATTAAAGAGATGGTATTAAAGAAGATTGTAGGATAAATAACTTAAAAGTCTATAACACAAAAACTAGGCAGTCAATTTTCAAAAAATTAAAAAAGATATAAATTAAAAATATCTGTTTAATTTTAATTAAACTTACTATAAAGAACTTTGTTACATTGTTAGTAATAAAATTTAATTATAAAATTTATTATTCTCTATAAGAAATCCTCTTGCAGTAGTTTATGATTTATTAAAAATAACTATAATTATTAAAATTAAAAATATAATATTGTTATTGTTATTGTTATTGTTATTGTTATTGTTATTGTTATAATAGTTTGAAAAAAACTAATAATTAATATAAATTATAAATACATAATGTAAAAAGTTTTACTATGATTTAGCTTATAATTAAGCTTAATTATTTAATTATTAGTTGTTGCATAAATAACCAGGAGAAAGATTTAAATTCTATTTACTAAATAATTTATTTAAAAAAACTACGGTTTTTACTGTATTAAATAATTTTATAAATCATTAAAGATATATTAATCCAGATATTATATAGTAATATATGGTTTACTGTTCCTATAAAAAATTATATATAGTATAACGATGAATAATATAGTAATGTCTTTAATTACAAGATAAGTAGAAATAATAGTAATGTTTAAAGAGTGTTTTTAAATTAAATACAATATTACATAAAATTTTTTATAGAAATAAATAAATTTATTGACATCTGAGGTTAAGTATATATAAAGATTTTATCTTTCTCATCTAAAAAATTTTTATAACAGCAAAATTTTTATAGTATTATCTTTATAAATATTTTATTAAATATAGAATAGTTCCAATTTTATTTTTATCTTTATAGTTGAGGATAGCTAATATAAAATTTTATAAAATATTAAATATATTTATTATTTTAAATATTTTTATTTATTACTTAATTATACGATAAGTTATAAAATTAATTTATTTAAAATATCTCTTAAAGATATCAAGTAAAAAAGATATATAGATTATATAAAAATCTAGTTTAATATATACATTTAAAATAAAGTAGAATTATAATATTCTATTATTATAAGTTATAATAAATATAAATAATTAATTTTTATGAATATAGATATTTATTATTTTAGACTTAAGTTTACTAATTAAAGGATGTTTATAATAATTAATGCTATTAAATTTTTACTAAATAGTGTTATTTTATTTATTAATCACTATATTATTCGTTAACTGAATTCAGTATAAAGAATTATTTATTTATAATAAATTATATTTAATATACTTAACTTGTAGAGTAACTTTAATAAGTTTTATATTAAGAGAATAATTAAATAATACTTTACATAAAATGTTATTACGTATATTATATACTATATGATTAATAATCTATTAAGAAAATTTAAGTTAATAATATTAATATAATACAAATTACTATATTAAATATACAAATTATTTAGAACACTAAAACATTTTATTTAATATTTTTTAATACTAAAAATTACTTTTTATATAACTAATCATATATTTTATAAAAATAAGTAAAAATGTTTTTAATTAAAATTAACTCAAAATAAAATTAATTCTATGATATATGCATTTTATATATTCTAATTTTTAGATTGTATTTTTATACTTCTACTTTAGATTATATAAATTATTTAATTACAAATTTAAAATATTAATTTATTTTTTCATATATAAAGAAATTAAGTATAACTATTACTACTATATGTATGTGTATTTATTCTGTTATTTAAATAACATCTAAATATCGTTTTTAGTCTCTATATTAGTACTAATATATAATTATTTTTTATAATAAAAAGATTTTTCCTTACAAAAAAATATATTTTATATTTTATGTTTATAAATTTAAACGATATCACTGATATGAGATTTATTAAATAATTTGTGAGAGTATATCACTTAAATAATAAAAAACATTCCTATGAGGTAATACTATTTTATAGAAAATTGATCTCCTAAGAGAAAATTCTCCTAGTTTTTGTATTTATTAAAAGATATTATAATAATTTATAAAATATATAAAATTAAGGGTAATCATTAAATACTCCTTGTTGTGATATATAGTAATAATTAATCTAGTAATTATTACTATATATCTTAATTTGTATAATTTCCTATTAATATTTTAAAAAAGATTTATAATTATTAATTTTTAATAATAATTAAAATTGCTTATATTATTGTTATAAGTACTTTTGTAATATTTTAATATACTCATTAATTGTATATCTATATAAAGAGTAATAATATTTGATTATTACTAACTTCTATTAATTTTAAATTATATATCGTAATATATAATTTTAGTTTTTTAATTTAATATACTTAACAAATTTTAATATGCTTTATAATTTAATTTAAAATTACTTTTATCAATTGTTTAAAAAATTTTATAGCAAAATAATTATAAATTAGCTGGTCATGTTTTTTATTATAATCAAGAAATGACATAAATCATATATTAAATTAATTAAATACTCTTAATATATAGAGTTTAATCTTCATGAATTTTATTTTTATCAATATTTTAATTTTTAAAAATTATAGCTTAATTTATTATGTTTTATAAAATTTTTATTTATTGGAAATAATACATTATTTAATATGTATTAGATGAGACGCTGTATTAATAGCCAAAAGTAATTCAGATCTAATAAAATGATTTAATAAAAATTACTAATAAAATATGATTTTTTAATAGTATTAAAATATTTATGAGGATATATCAATAAGTTTATCTAAATTATCATTAATAATAATTTAATTAATACATGTGATATTTATCATTAGTTAATATTTTATTCTATACTAATAATAATTAGATAATACTATAAACATAGTAATAAAATTATTATTAATATAACATAAATATTAAGATTATATATAAAAATTAATATATTTATAATATAATTGCATAATTACATTGTAATATTTATTAGGATATAAATTTAGACTAGTTTAGATATTAAAATATTATTATTATATTTTATTAGAAATAGTTATTAATACGTAAATAGACCATGTCAAATAATTTATTATTAATTATTTCATTTTTATCTTTATATTACAGATATCAATATTAATAATTATTTAATGTATTTATATGTATTAAAATAAATATTTATTATATAAAAATGATTTCAATAATATTTTCTTCAATACAAAATAAAAACATTTATTTATATCTTATAAAGAATTTTAATTAATTTTTCTAAAATTATACTAAAAATATTGTTAATGGGGGAATAAAATTGATATACATAGATGTACTATTATATTTTTATAGATATTATAATACAAAATAGTATTTTAGCATATTCTAGTATAGATATAAATTTTTACTAGTTAGAAAATTTTTCTACTATCTTATAAAAATGTTTATCTTAAATATTTTACTAACTTAAAATAGAATTTTGTTGATCAATAAAATACATTATTCTTATAATAATAATTTTATTCATAAAATATATGAATAAAATAATAATAGCAATTATTAATTTATAAAAAGTAATTATTTTATTAACTTTTTAATATTTTGATATCCTATGAGGTAATTAAGTGATATTTTTATTACCTAAAAATATAATAGAATTATGTTCTTTGTATATATATTTATATGATGTAGTATAAAAGTAAAATAAAAAAATAAAATTATAGACGTGTTATAAGTTTTATTTCTAAGATAAAGAAAAGTATTTATTATTTATATTTTATTTGTAATAATTAGTGTTTTTATTATTTAAAATTCCTTAATTTTTTCTCTTGTATTAATAGGAATTATACATATTACTATATCTATATGAAATATTTTCTTTATTAGTTAGGGGATATTTTATTTTTTGGTTATCTACTATATAATTAAGAATATTTTTAGATAAAATATTTAGAACTAATTATTAATATGAAATGATTCTATCAATTTTTATTTATTAATTAATCTCTGTGTGTATAAAATTATAAAAGACAAATTATGTTTTTAGTAATTTTTTGTTAGTAAATAAATTATTACTACTGGTATTTTTATACTAAACAATTTTAATATTTTCTCTTTTATGTTAAAATAATTAGATCCTAAAATACTAAAAACATTATTACGCTTTCAGCCTAGTAGATGGAGATTATGTATTGTATTGCAAAATAAAGAAATAGATATCACTAAAGATTTATACAATATATAGTTATTAATAACAATATCTATTGTTAGTATAACATACTAACTTATTTTTTATAAAACTAGAGATAACTACATAAAATTCAGTTAGTATTATATACTAAATAACCTCGTTATATTCTGAATTATATAGCTTTATTAATACTAAAATAACTAAATATTATCATCGTATAGAACGTTATAATTATTCTTTTAAGGAATTACTTTATATAAAGTATTATTAAATATATTGAAATTAAAGTGACTTAGAGAGATAGAGGAGCATATATTATTAAAATAATATTTTTAATAGTTTACTAAAAATAGATTTACTCAGTTGTTTAAAATATTAAAGTTTTTAAGATAGTTTTGTTTATTAGTATATAAATTAAATAAATTATTACAATAGATAATGCATATTGCATTTAGAGTTGAAAATTAAAACATACTTAATTTAGCTATACTATTAATATAGATATATTAATAATTATTTACAATATAAGTAATTACCTTTAACAGTTTTTTAATATTTAAAGTTCAATGTAGTTCTAGATTTACAGTAGATATAAAATTAGGGTAAAGATAATCTTAATGAGTTATAATTAATTATTTAATTATAATACGTCTTTTAAGAAAACAAATTATTGTTGAGTATAGTTATTGATACTCGTATACTTTTATGTTTTATGTTTTATGTTTATGTTTATGTTTAATTTAATAATCTCAGAGTATTATCGCTGAATATTATTATACTACGATTTTATTTTTGTTATGATAATAATTGCCTTGCTATAGTATCATTATACAAAATTATTATACATATATACTGTAAGAAATTATTACTTATTCATTTAAAATATTTAATATCTTAGTTTTGCTCTCTAAAATTACATCAATTCATCCTAGTTTGTTTTGTTTTTTTATTTAGTAGATCTTATTTAGTGTGTGGTATCTCTTATTATTTAACTTAATAAATTATTTTTTAATAAAAAATAATTTTAGTAAACACTCTAATATCAATAAATAATTACTATAGATACAGCAAGAGCTAAATAATTATTAATAACTCTTCAGATATTACTAGTGTATATTAATAAAAATAATAAGTTAGAAATAAATTTATATTTAAGCAGTATAAAATTAAGAATGTTATGAACAACAAATTAATATTATATCATTTAAAGATAAATAATTTATTAAATAATATTTATACTAATTTTAGTGTATTAATACATTATAAGTAAGTTTAAATATTTTATTTATTAATTAATTAATAAAATATTTAATAGTCATAAAATATTAAAATTAAATAATACTTTAAAGCATTACTAATGGCTAAATCATACCTTATAAGTGTATAAATAATTTTTCGTTTTTATTTTTACAAAATTTTTATTGCTTGATATATATTTTTTTTGAAAAAATATATATACTAATTATGGTATCTAGTACTTCTTGAGATAGAAAATAAATTTATTGATTAAACAATATTTAGATCTAGATAACACACAATAAAAATCATGTATTATAAAATTAGAGTATTTTAAATAATAATTTAAATATTATTTAGTTTAAAAAATATGAAACTAAAGCATACTTTTATCATTCATGATTACGAAACATTTGGTCAAGATCCTGCATTAGATTTTCCAGCACAATTTGCTGGTATTCGTACTGATATGAACTTTAATATTATCGAAGATCCTATAATAATCTATTGTCGCCCGTCTAATGACTATCTACCACAACCAGCTGCTGTTATGGTTACTGGGATCACCCCTCAGTTTACTTTATCTTGTGGAATTAATGAATCTGACTTTGCAAAACAAATACATCAGATGTTTAGCGTACCTGGTACTTGTGTTATGGGTTATAATAATATTAGTTTTGATGACGAAGTTACCCGAAATATCTTTTATCGTAATTTTTACGATCCTTATTCTTATAGCTGGGAAAATGGTAATTCCCGTTGGGATTTAATTGACGTGATGCGCACATGCTATTCTCTACGTCCTGAAGGAATTAATTGGCCAAAAAATGAACATGGTTTACCAAGCTTTAAACTTGAATATTTATCTAAATTTAATGGTATTAAACATAACAATGCTCATGATGCAATGTCTGATGTATACGCTACCATTGCATTGGCAAAGTTAGTTAAGGAGGCTCAACCGAAACTGTTTAATTATTTATTCCAATTAAGAAATAAATATAAAATTTCTGAGTTACTCAGAATATCAACTAAGAAACCTTTGGTACATATTTCTGGAATATTTGGCGCATATAGAGGTAATATAAGCTTAGTAACCCAACTAGCGCGGCATCCTATCAATAAAAACGCCGTGATTATGTGCGATCTTACTGGTGATATATCTTTATTACTAGACCTTGATATATATCATTTACGTAAACTTTTTTACACAAAGCATCATGACTTACAATCGGATCAATTACCAATACCACTAAAATTAGTATATATTAATAAATGTCCAGTTTTAGCCCCAGTACAGACATTGCGTCCTGAAGACGCTTTACGTTTTGATTTAGATATTCAACGTTGTATATATAATCTAAAAATATTACATACTCATCCAGAATTACAAGAAAAAGTAGTTGCTATTTTTGCTGACTCTAAACCTTTTAATCTCTCAGATAATGTATATGCTCAACTTTATGATGGTTTCTTTAATGACAATGATAAGTGTGCAATGAAAATTATTCGAGAAAGTTTACCACATAATCTTTTATGGTCTTCTTTAAAATTTCAAGATAAACGTATGCTGCCTTTATTATTCCGCTATCGTGCACGCAATTTTCCAGAGACTCTTACCGATGATGAAAAGAGATGTTGGCAGTTACATCGTCGTACAGTATTAAACTATGAGCGGTTGCAAAGTTATTACTTACAACTACAAGAGTTGTATGATCTTTATAAAGAAGATACGAAAAAGATAATTAATATTAAATTATTATTTGATTATATGCAAAATTTAATTAATTAATTGTATATAATTACAATATTAAATTATAAAAAATTTACTGCAATTATTTAGTAATATTTATAAAAATTTTTTCTTTTCTCTAAAATAGAGTTATACTTGCTTAATTTAATAATTTTTTTAGTTTTACTATAGTTTTAATATTAATAGATTAATCATATTTTATTAAAATATATTTAAATTAATTATCTACACTCTTAGTGTAATATAAATACATCAAGGTTACCGACTTACTATTAATATATTATGTATTACATACAATAAAGTATTTTTGATTCTTGAATAGCAAGATTAAATATACCTCATAATTACACAAGAATTAATAACTTATATTACTATAGTAGTAGTAATACTATTTAATTAGTTAGCAAGATATTTGCTATTTATATATAATTTTATTTGTATCAATACAATCCATTATCTTCACACACAGTTTTAATGGTACAAGTGACTTAATATTTATTAATAAATTAAATATTTAAAAATCAGATGATTTTATAATATAAAAGATGATAAAAATCCTATGATCACAAGAGCATTAGATATATTTATTATAAATAATCTATAATCTATAATCTATATTATTTTTACCAAATACATAAATAAATAGCTAATTTATTTCATACTATTAGATTTTATATATCTACTACATATCCATTAAAATAATTCATAAGGTATATAATTTGCTATAATGTTTAAATTAATTTATTTTAAAATTTTAAATATTTAAGAGCTATCTATTTCCATAAAAATACTATAACCTTATAGGTTATAAGAACTAAAAAATTGAAACATATATTGTTATTAATATATGAAAATTATATACATTCAGATATAAATTAAATGCTAAACTAAGGATGCAATAATAAAGAAGATAATTTATTATTTATTAAACTTTTATTTGGTTAGTTTGTTTAATTTCTACTAGTTAATTTCAAAGGATTATTTCTATAAGATAAATACAGTCAATACTTAAATATAAAACCTCTTGTTTTTTAGCTAATTTAAGTGTTATTTCTGCTATCAAATTTAATAAATATGAATATAAGATAATATAAAATTTATTAATAATCTATAGATTATATCAATAAAATTATTAATTTTTATATAGTTAGAGTATCATAAATAAATTATTATAACTATAATTAATATCAATAAAAAATAATTGTAAATATTTACTTTTATATACTAAGTAGTATATTAAATCAAATCTAATTAATATTACCCAGTTTATTTTTTTAAAACCTTTTAAGTTATTATTAATGTTTTGAATAATTCAATATACATATATTCTTATAAAATTATATTTTAATAGTACTAAATTTAAACTAATTAATTTTAAGTAAAATATTATTAGGTATTATTAATTAATAATATTACAAGATGAATTATATCTTTAATTATATTACTATATAATCTATAAGAAAAATCGTTTTTATGGGTAATTTAAGTATTACTAGATAATCTAGCTGTATTTATATACAAATATCTTTGTTTAGGATAACAAAAGTTTATATTTCTAAAATATATGGTCATGATCTTAATATATAAGTATATTTGGCTCTAAAATTACTTATATAATGATGGTATAAATAATTATTTATATTAAGTTAATAGGTATTATATTATACTTAAATATTAATTTGAAACTTCTATTGTATCTATACTAGTGTAGATTTATTATTTTAATTATTTTTATAGCAAAGAATATTTACTTAATATTTATTATTGTGCAAAATTAGTTAGCTAATTAATAAATTATTATATAAATAACTATTCAAAAAATTATAGACTTATCGGTCTAATTATTTTATGTTTATTAAATTTTTAAAATATTTATTAAATTAATAATAATTAAATCTTATTCTTATAAAGATCTAATTATATAGATATATTATCTTATTAATACTATGATAAATTTTATATTTTAGTAAACTTGTTCAGTAATTATACAGTAACGTTGATATAGTAAAATTAGGACGAAATAATTAAATATAATATTTTAATAAAAAACTATAGTAGTAACTTATTTTTATTTTGGTAAATAGGTTAATATTTAGTCTAAACTTAATCCATATTATTTCAATAATATACTCAGATAGAATCTATATAAAAAAAATTATTGAGATATAATAATTAAAGCATATTTATGTAATTTATAATGAATATGCTTATAAAATATAGAGTAGTACTCTCTTATCGAAATAATTTAATATAATAGGTTATTTATAGGGTACATAATAATTTTAAATATTACTAATAATTCTTTCTTAATTTTTTACACACATAAATACATAAGTTTATGCTAAATAAAATTAACTTTATAATACTTATAATTTATACTAATAATGCTAGATATTTTAATATTGATAACCCATAATATGGTATATTCTATTTAATATTATTCAGTATAAAATATATAATACCACTTCTTTTATATAAAAATATATTTATATAGTAGTAATTGAAATAAAAAATTTTTATATTAAAATAATATATTAGATGATATTTTAATATAAAAAATTTATTTTTTAAATAATATTTATTTTCTATATTGATTTAATTTAACTATCTATAATATCATTATTTAGTAAGATAATAATAAGTATTATAAAATACAAAATATAAATATTGTATTTAAAGTTAGTTTAAATATTTTAAAACCCTTTTTTATTTAGAATTTCAATATATATTTTATGCTTTTTACTTTCTACTCAATAAAGTACATAATAATGAATATTAGCTTAATTGCTGCGCTTACTGCAAATCATGTAATTGGTATAAATAATGAAATACCATGGTATTTACCCACTGATCTTGCCTGGTTTAAATATAATACACTAGATAAAACAGTAATTATGGGTCGTAGAACATTTGAATCTATTGGCCATCCTCTACCCCGGCGACATAATATTGTATTAAGCAAACAACCACATAAAGATAATAGAGTTACTTGGGTTACATCACTTGAGTCAGCTATTATTGCTGCTTATGATAGAGTAAACCAAGAGGTGGTAGTTATTGGTGGTAGTAGTATTTACACGCAATTTATGCCACTTGCTAAGCGTATGTATTTAACTCATCTTGATATCAAGATAGATGGAGATACTTACTTTCCAGATTATTCAAAGTATACATGGAAAAGTAAATTTATTGAATTTCATACTAATAATAGTATAAATGACTATTATTATTTTGAGATTCTCGACAAATGCTAAAATTAGTTTTATATGTCATATAAATCAACATGAGGTTATTTATTCTATATATTATTAATATAATTAATATTATATTATTAATATAATTAATATTATTTTAATCCTTAAAAACTTTTATTACTTAATATAATATAATTATATATTTGGTAATCTTTATTAAATACTTTGTCTTTTTAAGATATCTTTTAGTTTTAAAATTAATTTTTATAAAATTATTAGTTTTTATAAGATTAAGTAATTTAATTTATAATAATGTATAATAATAACCATGGATTATGATTTATATATCACTAGTCATTTTTGTTAAAATTACAGTCCTGATAGTTTATCATATAATAATTATTTATATTTATACACTATACTGTAATTAAAGATTTATTACTATAATAATTTATAAAATTATCTTAATATTTATATAGTACATAAAATATGTCTAAATATAACTCTAAAATTATTAATTTATAGTCGTATTAATTAGACTATTAATCAAAGTAATTGTAATTACTAATTATTGTTAATATGACTTTATTAGTTAATTTATGTAAAAAATATTATTTAAAATTTTTAATTTAATAAAATTAATAATACATTTTAGAATATTTTTTAATATTGAGTTTTTAATATTAAAAATATTTAAAATTATTTAATCTGTTTTTATTTTTTGTATCAATAGATTGAATATATTTTCTTTTCTTAAAAACAAAGGTATTACAATATTTTAGGTATTTTTAAATTTTAATATTTGTACTATAAATGTTTAAATTTCTAGTTCTAGTTATCAGTATAAATTACTTGATTCATACGAGTTTAAAAATTTTTATATATTTGAGTAGTCAAGCTAAGTACATCTTTCTCAGTAAAAAAATATAATATTCATTTGTTATATATTATATTATAGATGATTTTAATATTCTATTTTGTATATATCTAATTCTATATAGTGATATTTTTACTAAAATAATTATTAATTATCTCTTAATTATAGATATAATTACTTAATAAATAAGTTTATTTTATATAAAGCGTATTTATTTTAGATTATAAATCTAAAATTAACTTAAAGTATAAGGTATTTATTTAATAATTTCTATTAAAATTAACTATGGTACCAATAAAATAATATTTATAATTTCTTACTTATTTGTAATATAATAAAAATTATATTCAAGGATCAATTGATATGTTCTTATAATAAAGATTATAGTTATAATAAATTTTAAAAATTTTGTTACTGCATCTAATTTTTAGCTTAAATACTTAATATAGATAAATAATTGAGGAGTTGCATTATTACTTTAATATTATTATGATAAATATATTTTATATAAATTAATTTTTTAATTTATCTAGTTGCGATAAACTACATCAATAATAAAATATTATAATATTATATAATTTCTGAATTCTAAGAAATATGTATAAAATTAAGAAATAGTAAGTATTACTTACTTGTTTAAAATTTCTATATACATTAATTAATATAATTTAACTAAATATCAAGTTACTATTCTATAAATATTTTTATATTTATTATTCAATAAATTAATAAAATTATTGGGGTACTAGTTTTTATATACTAAGATTAATTTTTATTATATTTTTACAACTCATGGGTATACAGATTAATCCTAATTAATTAAGGATTTATTAAATTTAAATACATTATGTAACTCTGTATAAGATTCTTGAGACAAGGTATATATATTCACTATTATATCATATATAAAATAATTAAATAGTAATTTTACTACACACTAAAAATATAGTAGGGATAAGAAATATTATAATATAAATTATACTTTTACAATAATTCTAATCAATAGTAATATGAATAATTATGTATATTACTATCTGACGGTTTGATGATTAAAATAATAATTTTATATTTTAATTAACCTACTATAATATATAAAGAAGTAAAATAATTATTTATTTTAATTTTACTTGCATGATATACAAGGTTGGGTAAAGTATTTTTTATCTTCCCAGCGCAACATGGTTAAATGATTACCCCAGCAACATCCAGTATCTAGCGCGTATATCAATGGTGGAGTCCCTTGACCCCTTAAAGATGCCCAGTGACCAAAGATTATAGAATACCCTTCATCGAGAATTTTACTCGGTAAATTAAACCATGGTTTAAGTGGTGGAGGAGTTTGGTTAGGATGATCTTTATAAATCATATCTAGTTCACCACCTGGAAAGCAATAACGCATACGAGTAAATGCATTAGTAGCAAAACGTAATCGTTGTAGACCAGTAAGAAGACCTTTCATCCAACTATTGGGTGTGTCACCATACATAGCATGTAATAATAACGGGTAGCTATTACTACTAAGAGAGTCTTCAATTTCTCTGGCACAAAGTTGTGCAGTCTTTATATCCCATTGAGGGGTAATACCAGCGTGTGACATTATTAGTTTAAGATCGTGATCAACTTGTAGAATTGGTTGGCAACGCAACCAGTGTATGATATGATCAGAATCATCGGCATTTAATAGTGGATTACTTGTATACTTGATTTTATCACGATGAATCCCTGCATAGACAGCTAAAAGATGCAAATCATGATTTCCTAATACTATGCGAGCACTACTACCTAGAGATTTTATATAACGTAGTACTTCCATAGACTGTGGCCCCCGAGATACTAAATCTCCAGTTAACCATAATGTATCTTTAATAGGATTAAAGTTAACTTTTTTGGATAGAATTCGTAATTCTTGATAACAACCATGTATATCACCAATTAGTAAGGTGGACATTCAATGCACTCCATTTTAGTTCTTGCTAAAATCAAGTTGTAATTATTTTATGGATATATTGATACTGTAACTGAGAGTAAGTGTTTTTATACCCAAGAATAAAATAATAGTAGGTATTTAATATTAAAATAGTAAATTATCTAAAAATATTATATTATTTATGGGTATTTTAGGTAGTTATGTAGTTAGTAAAATATTAAAATTTATAATATATAAAATTAGTAATTTATTAATTAGATTTCTAGATATTAAAGATCTAAAATATAAATTTCTTAAATAAATTATTTTTATATATTTAAATAATCATTATTAATTTAAGAGATAATCTAATCTATTGATTATATCAATTTTTAATTATAATTACTGTTTTGAATAATTGTTTGTATCATTTCTTTAAGCGTATATAATATATATATTAACTTATTAGTAATACTCAATAAAAATAAAGAAACATAAGCATAGTTAAATATATAAAATATTTTAATGATCTTATCTACTTACATTTTATCTGATTTTATCAAAATAAAGGTAAAAAGAAAATTTATATTTTATATATAATTATACTTTATTAGCAATTACTTCATATTTAGGTCTTTAGTGATTTAGTATAAAACAAATTAGTAAGTTTACAATAATTTTCTATAGATATATTTTCTGCTCGTTGTTTAGGATCTATTCCAATTTCTACTAATTGTTGTGGTTTAAAAAGATGTCCTAAGCTATTACGTACCGTTTTACGGCGTTGATTAAAAGCTACATAAGTAATATAACTTAACATATTAATATTTTTTACTGGGTGTAAAATATTTGTACGTGGAACTAACCTAACTAGAGTTGAGTTTACTTTAGGTACTGGACAGAATGCTTGTGGTGGTACTTCTAATAATCTAACTACTTTACAATAATATTGTGTGATAATAGTTAAACGACCATACTCCTTTCCGTTTGGAACAGCAGAGAGACGATTGACTACCTCTTTTTGTAACATAAAATGCAAGTCTCTAATCACATTAATATAGGTGAACAAGTGGAGTATTAAATGAGTTGAGATATTATAGGGTAAATTACCAAATATACGCAGTATCTGACCTAGTTCGTGAGATAATTTACTAAAATTAATAGTCATAACATCTTGCTGGTAAATATTTAATTTATGACTAATAAAAGGATGTTCTGATAATTGTCTTACTAAATCACGGTCAATTTCTATAACAGTTAATCTATCTATATACTTAATAATAGACTTAGTAAGTGATCCTAAACCTGGTCCTATCTCAACCATCGCTTGATTATGCAATGGTTGAATAAAAGATACTATGCGATCAATAACATACTGATCGATAAGAAAATTTTGTCCAAAACGTTTGCGAACTATACGGTATTGTTGCATTGTATTATTTATAAAATATAATGGAATAGTTATATAATTAAAATTTAATTTTTTCTCTGTAATTATACTTTTATTAAAGTAATTAATTGTTAGATTTATTTCTATGTAATTATTTTTATAGTAACTTACATATTAGATGTGAGCTACATTAAATAATCATATTAATATTTTATTAAAAATAAATATTAATATATTCAATAAGAGCTATATTAATATAATTATAGATATTATTAGTAGTCTACTGTACTGAAAATAATATTTATTTTAAGAAATTAAAACATTAAATATTTTAAGTACATTATACAAATTTTAAGATTTTTTATTATCTGTTATAATTTTTCTACTATATAAATAGTATTCATACTAAATTATCTGTCGTTACAATACGAAATTATAAAAAAATTTTATTATATACTTTTTTAGAAGTTATATAATAAAATACAAAAACTAATATTAAACTATGTTTTGTACATATAACAATTATCTGTGTAGATAATATGGTCAATTTTACATACAGTACTTGTTACGCAGATATAAGCTAAAAAAATAATTAATTCTCTAAATTTAAATTTTTATATACGGTGTATTTTAATTTTAAATATAAAATAGAATTTTTCTATATCCTATGATAAATATTTAATAAAACATAATACCTTTAATAAATAGTAATGTTATTAGTTAAATAGATATTTAATAATAATATTAATTCAATCTAATTAGCTAAAAGTGCTAGATAATCTCTATCTAATGTATTATTCAAATAATCTTAGTTAATGTTTTTTAAATTTTTTATGCAATTTTTATTTATCTTGCTTTTTCTAATTGATATAGTTTATGTAAACTAAACTATGATATTATACAATATATTTTTATATAGTTAGATATTAATAGTATCCTTAGATAAAAACTTTATTAGTTTTAATAAAGTTTAAATATATATAGATTCGCTGTTGTTAAGTATTTATTTTTAATAAGTTTTATATATTATTGATCTCTAGTTTTTTATACATTATATATACAATATAGTATTCGATATTCCTACTAAGTATATTTATTTTAGTTTATATAAATATCATGATAACTCTATTATTCTAATAAATAGATGTTATAATACGTGTTAAATGTATTGATATTTACAAATGATCTTTACGAGATATATCATACAGAATGCTATATTGCTCATATTGTATACTACTACTAATATAGTATAATTTATCTTATTCATTAAATTAGGGGAGTAGATTTAATATCTAATATTAATACTTCTTATATTTAAATATTTTATCTAAATGTATGTAATAATTTTTAATTAGAGTATTGATCATTTTAAGGTATTTTATAAGAGCATACCAAAGGTAGTGTGAATATTGAGATTGATCAACTAAAGTAGTTTATAAAGTATTTGTAATAATAATTTATAGATTACTAAAGTATGGTACGTAAATACATAGCAGTAATTAAGTGATGTGTAATAAAAAACATATTCAACAAGCATTGAATAATCTTTATAGATACGTAAATATGGGTGTATAAGTGGTATATTATTTTATATAATAAATATTATAATGCAAAGAAAACTATTTTTTTATCTTTATAATGTATTATAAAATACATTTTATCAAAATAGTTAATATTAATATAAATAATTTAAAAATCTTATATAATATAGTGTACATTTAAGTACTATCATAATAGTAATATTAAGTACTACCATAATAATACTTAAAATGTATTAATGTTTAATTAACACCCGTTAAAAATAAAAGACGGTAGTAAATTTTAGTAGTTACTTTTATTAAAAACTACCTTAATAATAGAATATAAAAAATATTTTTCTACTAAGATTCAATATTGTTATGTAACTCATAAATATGCGATTTAGACTACTTTAGTTTTTGCTAAATAGCATAAAATTACTGTATAGCTTTACAATTACTTTATATTATATATAATTAATAATTATTAATTATCATTTAAGATTATACAATTATTATTGTAAAGATACAAGGGTTAAAAATATAAGTAAAATACAATATATAATTTAAAAAGTAATCTTATTTGATAAGCATCAGCGTATTAAAGTAATTAGCAAAAATAATTTTTATGTAATATATGTTGTTTTTGCAATTATGTATGATAATAGATTTCCGATAATACTCTGATATTACATATGTTTGTATATTTTAAGAGTATTAGAAATATCTTATTAGTTAATAGATTACAGTTTATATTGATATATATCTTTATCAGCAAAAGATATAATTTAAATTATTTATTTCTATATAAATAGATGTATATATAAGATCTTATATCTAGATCCTATTTTATAATAGTTTAGAGAAATTTTAAATGATTGTATATTTGCAAGTATATACTTTTGATGTTATATAATACTGCAGTAAATTAACTATATCTTTATTTGTTTTTTTATTTTACTTAAAAAGCAATAAATTTTATATACTATAATTTATAATTATTTTATAATTCTAAACGATAGAATAATACTTGCCTATTAACAGATTAGTATTATTCTATATAAGAATATTACAATAACAATATACTAAAATAGAGGGTAAACATTTAACATATTATATTTGTTATTATATTTAATATATATAGATATCTTAAGAATAATTAACAGATTAAGGTTAAAATGTAATATATATAAGTAATTATCCATGAAAATTTTTTTCACATAAAGTTGTTGTATTTTTTTTTACTAATTACATTTCTATTATATACATCCGTACTAAAATTTATGTGAATGTATTTTTAGTAATATTTTTGATGTGTAATTTATCACAATGATTCTTTGTGATCTATATAACCAATTATATATTCTAATTTTGAAACATAAACTTTATATATAGATAATAATATAAATTAAGTTAAATTATGTCATTGTATATTATATTTTAAATCAATAAATTTTTACGATGTAAAGTATTAGATCAGGGATGGTTTATTATTAATTTTCTTTGCTTATTATTAAATTTATCTCATATAAATTATATATTATAAACCTATATTATAACCAGTTTAAAATCAATAATAGTTTATCGTTACTTTTAAGTAAAGTATAATATATAGTATATATACTAGGATAATTGTAAAAATTTATATTTAGTAATTTTAGTTAAATATTATCTAAGAAAACAGGAAAATATTATATTTATAATAATAATATTAGTAGTGTTACTATATTATATTAATAAATGCATTTTTAATGCATTTATTAATAATAAGGTATATAATAAAAAATATAATTAATACAATCAATACTATCCATTAATATATTTTAATACATGTTATTACATCTTATTCCTGAATAATAAATACTTATCTCCGTAGATTTTTTGGTTTGAATTATTTTTTAAATAAAGAGAGTTTAAAGGATAGACTGCTACCAAATAATATTTTTGGTATATTTAATATTAATATCTTTATTTAAAACTAAAATAAATAAAAATCTATTCATATTTTATCTTAGACTTATCATATTTTAATTTATAAATTAATATACGTTTAATATATTAACTGTTTAAGCTATACTATAAGTAAATAGTGCTAATAAATTGAGTTATTATATATTCATATCCTATTGTGATATATAACCCCCTATTATATATAGTACAGTAATCAAAACTAAGTAAAATATTTTTACATTAAATATAGAGTGCCCCCTAAAATACTATTATAATTAGTGATACTCATACAAAAGCATTGATTTATGTAATATATAAAATATATTACTATGATTATAAAAATATAAGAGGACATATGCAGTATTAAGGATGTATTGTATGAAAGAATAATTATGAAATTTAAATTAATAACATTTATGGTCAATACTTATTTTAATTATTTAAGCAAAAATATTTTTCTACTTAATTTAAATCATTAGTTTATCTATGTCCTACTATCTAGTAATAAAACTTTTTTAATAAAAACAAAGTTTTATTAGTTATAATATTACCGCTTATATATTATTATTAATAATATCCTCTACCTTAGATTTAAGATTTACTGAAATGATATGAGTTTAATTTATTTGGCTTATAAGAAAGTACTATACAATATATAAAAAATATATTGTATTTTTTATCTTTTATATTTTATAAATAAATTGAAGTCATAGTTTAGTATGTATTATTTTTAATAACTAGTTATTATTTAGTTTTAATTACTGTTATTATTTATTACTAGATAATCATATATAAATGATAATTTTATATATGATAATAACATATTTTTTTCGATCTATTTATAAATCAAGAGATTTATAATCCTATTAGGTATATTAAATAGATATTTTAATAAATAAATATATATTTTTGTTAAAAATAATGTACTGCAAACTATATTATATTAAGTTTTGGTTACATCAACTCCTTATTCATATCTTAATATTTTAATTTGATATTACATTCAATAATCTATATAAAACTAATATTTTTTCAAAAAGAATCTAATTATTTTTTATAAAATAATGGTAAATGGGTATTAATTAACTTATATACATTAATTCCTTTGTGTTTAAATATTCTATATTAAAATATAAAGTAAGACAACAAAGAGAGGTAGGGAGAATTAATGATTATTACCTCATTAAAACTATTATAGTTATTTTTGATAATATAAGTAGTAGTTGATCTTTAGTAAGTAGTAAATATTTTGTAGTATATATTAGAGTAAAGTAATAATCTAAAAGATACATTTTAGATAATTAAAAACCTACTACCCCCATAGACTCTGGTATTATTTTTATTCTTGCTAAGAATAACCTTATTAATTATATTACTGTTAGTTATTATTAGTCTGGTTTTATATTAGTAAGATTGTGCTACTTACTTTATACTCTTATGAGTATTAGTTGTGTTACTAAATTTATCTGTTTGGTTAAATTTACTTGATAATATATTATCATGATAAATATATAAAGGTCCTTTTAGACCACAACTAGTCAAGGTAAATATAGTAAAAGTTATTAAGGGTAAATATTTTTTTTTCATGGTTATTTAATTTATTAAATTAATTTTTATGTATTAGTTTTTTATAATTATAACTTAATATTTAAAAATAATCAGTAAACTTAGTTTATTAAAATAATGAGGTTATTGAATTATTTAAATAATAATATTTATATAAAAATATTTTAAATTTTATAAACGTGTATGTATGTAATATTGTATATATTATACTATTATAAATAGTATGAGATGAATGTAGAGATTATGATAATAATACAAGAAGTATAGATAAAATAGTTTTAAAAAAAATATCTATAAATATCCTACTGTATCTGTAGTAACCATTATTAACATTATCTATATTATCGTGTTTAAGTTATATAATTATAATTATAATTGAAATCAATATTCTTGTAATTCGCTATCTGTGTATTTTTTATAAAACCCCAATATTTATTACTTAATTAAAATATATTACTGATATTAATGTTGTTATAGTATTCAATATAAAAATATTTTTTAATATTAATAATATTTTTTACAATAAGACATATTTAACACAATAAAAATATGTGAATAACTAGTCTATAAGAAATAAACCAATCAACTAAATATAGTTAATTAAGACTAAAGATAAATCAATCAACTAATGGAATATTATAAAACAATCAAAGTATTTTTTACTATTTTGATATTGAGATTTTTTATAATGAAGAATATAAATATTATCAAATATTAATAATTTATAATGCTGATAAATTATTTTCTTATAAAACTATTCAAGAACTTTACTTTTTCTATGTATGTAGTTGTATATATTTAAATTTTTAATAAAACCAGTGACAATTAAAAATATATTAGCATAAACGTATAAATCTATAAACATAGATATCAATATAAATTTTTTTATTAAGGTAACTACAGTACTATTTTTTATAGTAAGATAAAAATAAATTTTAGTATTTTATTTGAACTACATTGTCATAAGAAGTAAATTTATATGCTATTTTTATATATATAATATCTATACTTACTTTAGTGTATTAGACATAAATCAATTAATCTGTATTTTACCTAAAAATCAAATAAATATGTCTTATAAAATTTATTTAATAAAAACTATTGATTGTTTAATAAAAAAAATAAAATACAATAATTACGTATTACTTAGTAAGTAGTAAATACAATAGTTTAATATTAGATATAATAATATACCTAAAAACTAGTAGCAACTTAAACAACAGCAATAAAAATATTGCTGTTGTTATTTTATTAAAAATACATTAATATTAATTAATGTTGTTTTAAAAGGGTACTTATTAAGATCTCTAAATATATATAATGTTATTAGTAATATTTTAGTACTTTTGTTTCTATAAAACAAGACTGTCTCAGTACTAGTGATAAAATCGCAGATTTCTTGATACACTTAATATAAATAGTTAATGAATTATTTTGTGATAATATTTAATTATATTAAATAATATTATGCTTTTTATGTTAAATAATGTCAATTTATATAGTGTTATTTTATTTTATTAGCAGCAAATATATGGCGCACTTGTTCTAAATCTTCTATAGTATTGATACTACAATTAGGTATATTTTTAGTTATATCAATATGAATTCTTCCTCCATACCATAATACTCGAAGTTGTTCTAACATCTCAATTTGCTCAATTATAGTTTTATTCCAAGTTATATAGCGACGAATAAAACCAGCACGATATGCGTAAATACCAATATGTCGTAACAAATTATTACCAATTTTATTACGAGAGACTAGAAAACGATCACGATCCCACGGTATAGTTGCACGTGAAAAATATAGTGCATAGTTATTTTTATCACATACTACTTTTACAGTATTTGGATTAAAAGCTTCTTTGCTAGAGGTTATAGGAACTGCTAAAGTAGCCATATCTGATTTATAATCAGCTATATTATCAACAACTTTGTGTATCATTTCTGGAAAAAATAATAGTTCATCCCCTTGAATATTCAAGATGATCTCATGATCAGCAAATCTGTATTTTTCTATCACTTCCGCTATACGCTCTGTACCTGAATTATGATTCATTTGTGTCATACAGACTTCTTTACCAGCTTTCTCTACTACTTGTTTAATTTTAAGGTGATCAGTTGCCACAATAACGCGTGTAGCACCAGATTGTAATGCCCTTTCAATTACGTGAATAACCATTGGTTTTCCATTAATTTCAGCAAGTGGTTTACTAGGTAAACGTTTTGAATTATTACGTGCAGGTATTATAGTAATAAAATTCACTTAATTATTTCTCATCTATAGAAGGAAGACTATTGTAGTTATGCATAAAAATAAGATATTCTTTTGTATATTTATCTAAAATTATCTATTGTATAAAATTAGTTTTATCATTTTTGATAAAATAAAAACTTTTCTAGTATATACGAAATATGTAAGAATCTCTAATAAGAAGACATTATCTAACTATTTATTATTCAACAGGGTTGTTTATTATTTATATATAATATAATTATAGATTATAATAATATTATTGTAATTACTCATATTTAAAAAAATAATATTTTTATGTAGATTTATTTTAAATATATTATGATAATAATATAGATTAAGCTTATTAAATTCCAGGTATGATTTTTATCATATAAATAACTTAAAACCATGATTATGAATATGCCAAAAATAAAAATTTTAACTAATTGTTTTTTCAAAAATATTTTTATGTAACAAGGAAATACTTAATATTTTATATCTTAAATATAAAAACGATATAATTTTATTTTAACTATTTTTTTGCTTAAATATCTTAATTTTATGTTTATTATTAAATAATGTAAAATAACGACTATATTGCTAAAATTAATTTTTAACGTATTTTGTATAAAATATTTCAATAGTTTAATGACACCTGTGGATAATTGTAAAAATCTTGTTATTAAGATTACTATATTTTTATTAATTAATATCAAGTTAACAAATAAGTATACATAAATATAAAATTAATAAATATATTATCTATTTTTATCTTATATTATACTTTATGTCTATTAATTCTTAGTTAATAATACTAAAATTAATTTGTATAGTATTATTATTATAGTAATGTATGTTAGTGATATAATTAAGGTATATATAAATTATTTATGGTAATTTTTATACCTAAGAAAATAAAATATATGAATCTTATATTATAAGGCGCATATATTATACGTTTATTGTATAGAAATAAATTATTCTTATAACCCTAAAAGTAAAATGCCAATATTAATTAGAATAGTAAAATATAATCGTAAAATATATAAATTAGTAAGTAAGATGAATTAATGAAATTATTAAAAAATAAATACTAAGATATTATTAGTTAGTGATAATAAAAATTATATGTCTTAGGTAAGAATTAATATTTATTAAAGTTTACATTAATAGTAATATCTAGGTTTTTTTAATTAATATAATACTATTAAATAGTATAACTATTTTGGTCTAAATAATACTGTATACAAATAGTAACTATTTACTATCTTATATTATTTTATATAAGTTTGGTTTTCACTTAGTGAATGTATGCACATGATCTAATATATTCTATATTAACATACAAAACCTAAATGCATATATAAATTTTAGTACAAATGAAATTAAATTAAAATTAAATTAAATTAAATTAAAATTAACTTAAATTAACTTAAATTTTATAATGTATAAGTATAGTACTATAAACAATAAATTTTATTGGCATAAAATTAATGTTATTATATATCAATAAACTATATATAAATTTAATAATAACTCATAAAAACATAATAGATATATTATATTTGATATAAATATTTTTCATATAGGAAATATTATATTTTTTAAAAGATATTTATATGTCTATCATTAATTTTAAAGTTAAATATATTTTATATAAAATTGATTATAATATTAGCAATATCAAAGTAGATTTATCATATTATTTTGTAGTCTTGTTTTAGATTATATTTTAATATTAGATATATTAAAATTGGTAAGTTCTTTTATAATAAATTTTATTAACTAATTATACCTAATACTATATTTATTTTAAAAATATTTTATTGATAATATATTTGTAATATTAAAATAAAGTTGTATTAATTTTATTAAAAATTTAATATTTTATATGCTAAATTAGTGCATTATTTAAGTAACTATCCCTTCAAGAGATTAGGAATTATATTAATAGTTTATGTATAAAAATTATAGTAAATTACCAATTATTTATACAAGTGTTCTACAATAACAAACTTAATTGAATTATTTATATAGAAATATTATTATGTAAAATTAATAACTAAAAAATATTAGTTATTAAGATATTTAAATATAGATTATTTCTTTTATAATATTTTAATCTCTTTATTTTCAGGAAAATATATTATATATACCATACATCATAGATGAAAAATATCTTTTTACTCTTTTCTAGAAAAAATAAAAGTAAAATATAATACTTTAAAATTAATAAAATATAATCCAGGTTAATTTTTTATTAAATAAAAAGAATTCAAATATATACTAAAAAATTTAATATTAAAGTATTAAGTAGTTACTTATTGCAGTTATCAATATATTATTTTGTATATTTTACTAAAAAGGTAAATTATTATACTATAATTTTACTACATATATAGTATAATAATAAGACATATTTTAGTAATATATAAAATTATCTTTACAATATGTATTGGTTCTTAATATAATATATATTATCTATACTCAAAGTTGATGCAATCAAACACTTAATAATATTGTTAATATTAAAATATATTAAAATAAATATAATTTATAGTTAATACTTATTATAGTATTAGTGAAGTATTATAAAGTATTGTAAAATACAAACCTATAAAATATATTTTTAATATTTTTATTAAAAAAAACTAAATTTATATAAAATATTTTTACGTTTAATGTTCTTCTTAGTATGGTTTAAAGGAATCAAAAATTATCTTGTATATTTCTCGATATAAGACATAATTAAAATCTTATGTAATATGCATTATTCCATGTATTTGGATTAATGTAATATTTAAAAAGTTAAAGAAATATATTATTCCAATACCAGAATATTTTTTATAAGATTTAAATCTAGGTCCAGTTACTAATTTGAGTACTGGGATTTGTTATTATTCACAAATTAGTTTAATTATTAGTAATACTAAAAATATGATAGAAAAATGTAATATCTTTCTGGTTGGACCTATGGGTGCTGGTAAAAGTACTGTTGGTCGTCAATTAGCTCAACAACTTAATATGGATTTTTTCGATTCTGATCAAGAAATTGAGTTACGTACCGGAGCTAATATTAGCTGGGTATTTGATGTAGAAGGTGAAGAAGGGTTTCGAGATCGTGAAGAGAAAATTATTGATGATATTACTAGAAAAAAAAGTATTGTTCTAGCAACTGGAGGTGGTTGTATACAGTCTCTTAATACCCGTAATAGATTATCATCTCGTGGAGTTATTGTATACCTTAAAACTACTATTAATAAGCAGCTTATTCGCACACAGCATGATAAAAAAAGACCATTATTACAGGTAGGTATTCCTCGTTTAGTTTTAGAAGAACTTGCAAAATTACGCAATCCTCTTTACGAAAAAATTGCTAATATAACCATTTGCACAGATAATAAAAGTGCTAAAGTTATTATAACTCATATTACTCGTATATTAGATAAGTAACTAAATTAAATTAATTATAATCTTAGGAATTTTAGTATATATGGAAAATATTACTGTAACTCTTGGAGAACGTAGCTACCCAATAAAGATATCCTCTGGTTTATTTAAGGATCCCACTGCATTTCTGCCTTTAAAAGCTGGCAATCAAGCAATGTTAGTTACTAATAAAACATTAGCTGGAATATACCTTAACCGTATTAAAGACTCTATTACAAAGGCCGGTATTAAAATAGATCAGATAATCTTACCAGATGGAGAACAATATAAAACATTATCAGTAATGGAACAAGTCTTAACTGAGTTATTACATAAGATGCACGGTCGTGATACTACTCTTATTGCTTTAGGTGGAGGTGTTATTGGTGATCTTACTGGTTTTGCAGCAGCATGTTATCAGCGCGGTGTACGTTTTATTCAAATACCTACAACATTACTTGCAATGGTAGATTCTTCTGTTGGTGGAAAAACAGCAGTTAATCATTCATTAGGAAAAAATATGATTGGTGCTTTTCACCAACCAATCTCTGTAATAATAGACATTGATTGTTTAAAAACCTTACCATCAAGAGAATTTTCTTCAGGATTAGCTGAGATTATTAAATACGGTATTATTATAGATAGCAATTTTTTTATTTGGTTAGAAAATCATCTAGATGAAATATTAGCTCTTGAAACTGCTGCTTTAACATATTGTATTCGTCATTGTTGCGAGCTTAAAGCTAGATTAGTTTCTTTAGATGAGACAGAACAGGGTATACGTGCATTATTAAATTTAGGTCATACCTATGGCCATGCTATTGAAGTCGAGATGGGATATGGTAATTGGTTGCATGGTGAGGCTGTTGCAGTAGGAATGGTTATGGCGGCTCAAACTGCTTATCGTCTTAATCAATTTAGTGTAGTGGATATTGTTAGGATAAAAAAGCTAATTATGAGAGCAGGATTACCTGTAAATGGACCAAGTAGTATGTCTCCAAAATCTTATTTACCGCATATTATTCGTGATAAGAAAGTTATAGCTGGTGAGTTACGCCTAGTACTGCCAACTGCTATTGGTAAATCAGAACTATGTATTGGATTATCTAAAGAAGTTATTCTAACTGCAATTACTGATTGCTATAATTAATATTATTTAAATAATACAATACTAAAATGATAAATATAATAAAAAATTTAATATAAAAAATATTTAAAACGAGCAAATTAGTTATTTTATTAATTTCATATAATGTTTTATACATTCATTATTAAAATTCTTATCAATTATAGGATGATTAAAAAATAATTTCTTATCTTTTTGTTACTGTAATTAATAGTGAAATTTATAGTGCAGTTAATTTTAAAAAATTAATTTGTATTAGTAGTAATAATATTTAAGATATTAATATCTTAAATATTTATTTTATTTTTTACTATTTATCTCTGATAAAATCAGATAATCAATACTATTTTCTCTAAAAAGTATGGTTTTAAAAAAAAGTTTAAATATTTATTTATAATAATATTGATTATAATGCGATTTGCTATATTAGATAGTATTTTGATTATATATACACATTTGTATAATTTTAAGAAATACTTTAAATAGGTATAATAATATTATTTATATTAAGTACTTAGGAATAACAAAAACTTTGCATTATTAAATGTTTATCTCACTCAATTTTATTGAATTGCAGTATTTTTTATGAAAATTCACGATATATTAATGATAATAAGTATAATATTTTTATTATCATAAATTAGATTCATAGTTACACTGAATAATGTATTTAATTTTTATAATATTAATTTTATTGTATATATAGTTTTTATTGATTAGTACGAGGTAATAAAACTCTAAATAAAGACAATATTTTTATTATAAATATCTTCATAACAAATAATAAATAGCCAAATTATTAGATTCATTGGAGTATTAATTTATATATTGTTAATATGATTTTAAATTTTTCTAAAAATATTTTTGATTAATATTATTAAATAGTTAAAGTATTTTAATAAAATAATATAAAAACAGAGTTTTTTTAAAATTAATTTGTAAAGTAACTACACGCCAATAGATGATATTTTGTCTATATTTACTTCTAGATACACAGCTAATTAAACCATTTATTATAGATAGTTCTGTATTGTTAAATACCAAATATAAGAAATATTTGTTATCTTATAACAATGCTGATTTAATCAATTTATATAATATTATCAAAACTCAATATGATAATTTTGTTCGTGATACCAAAATCATGTTCATTGGTAAGTTTTATAAATATAATTTTTTATGCGTTACGCGATGAATTTAATAAAAGTATACACCATATCGTAAAGATATACTTGTTTTTATATCTTCATCGTCATTGTTATAATTGTTTATATCGTTATAATTGATTAGTAAATTTAATATACCTTTTAATTTATATAAAAACTTTATACTCCTAAATAAAGATGATAATAGTTTGCACAGAAAATTCAGAAAGCAACATTTATTTGTAAAGACTAAATTCAACCTACGAGTCAAGCTAAAAAGGTAGAGTAGGATGTGGTGATACACCCTACATACCACCTATGTCCATTGCTTTTAATTTTACAGCTTATCATACTAAAAAATTTAGTATAGAAGATTACATAAAATTAGCAGAGGTTACTTTAAAATTATCATTACAACAGAATATTCAAGTTTTAATATTAAATCATAATATTGATCTGACACGTCAGCGGTATGAATAAGCAGAACTATTTGTATTAAAAATATATTGCAAAATTAGTAGTAAAATAGATATAAAAAATCAAATGAATAAATTATTAGTATAATATTAATCATTTTACAATAACATATTAACTTACTAGATAAAGAAATAAATGAAACCTTATTGGATTGCTCCATCAATTTTATCAGCAGATTTTGCTAGATTGGGTCAAGACGTTACTAAAGTATTAGCATCAGATGCAGATATAATTCATTTTGATGTAATGGATAACCATTATGTCCCTAATTTAACTATTGGTCCTATGGTATGCAAAGCACTACGTGATTATGGTATTACCGCTATGATTGATGTACATTTAATGATTAAACCGGTAGATTTTTTTACTATTTCCGCTTTTGTAGAAGCTGGTGCAAATATTATTTCTTTTCATCCAGAAGCCTCAGAACATGTTTATCGATTATTGCAGTTAATCAGCTCCTTGGGATGTAAGGCAGGTTTAGCATTTAATCCGGCTACATCACTAAGTTATCTTGAGTATGTAATGGATAAGGTAGACGTAATTCTATTAATGTCGGTAAATCCAGGTTTTAGTGGTCAGACTTTTATTCCTAATACTTTTAATAAAATTCGTGAAGTTCGTAATCTTATCGATCGTAGTGGGCACGATATCAGATTAGAAGTTGATGGTGGTGTAAAAATAAATAATATTAGAGATATTGCAGCAGCAGGTGCTGATATATTTGTAGCAGGATCTGCTATTTTTGGTCAGCCAAATTACAAAAAAATCATTACTTATATGCGTAATGAAATCTTCAAAGCTATCAGTATACTTTAATAAGTGTATGTAACACTAATTTTATCTATTTTATTTTAAAATTTCAAGGTATTTTCTTCTTTTATTGTTAGTGTATTAAAATATTTTAAATTATAGATTATGTATTTCTAGAGCTTATTATACTAGATTTATAGTATATCAATATAAGTTAAAATTAACTGCAAATTAATATAAATATTATTCTTTTAATTTGTACTTTTTTGATAAGTATCAGTATAGAATTTATTTATTAAATATATCTTATGTTATAATAAATACTTAATAAAAAAATCATTACATTACACTTCTAGGACTAGATAATATCTAGTTTTTTTATTAAAAATTAGTCTTATTGTGCTTATATGAATATTAAAAAGTTACTACTATTTTATTGGGTATTTACAATTTTATTGTAACGTAGATTACGTTCTTTATTAATTATGTATGCTTTATTTTAACATATAGTTAGCTTACTTTAATGCATAATTTCATTAAGATACGTAAATTTCTAAGATTATAATCTATAAAATATTATTAGTTTTTCTAAAAAATATTTCTTTATTAGAATATAGTAAAACTATACAAATATAAGTATAAAATATTTATGTAATGTATTTTTATCTAAAAATAATAGTTTTTATTTAAACTCTATTTAAACTCGTTAAGTTAATTATAGTAAAAAACTATAAATTTATATTATAAAATATATGTATGTATTTTATATGTATTAAGATTAATAAAATAAAACATAATCATAAGAGTTTAATAAGAATATTTGCATTTTATTGTGCATGAGTATTTTAAATAAATTAAACTAGATTAGTTAAAATACTTAATATTTTTATTAGTAATAAAATAAAAATATAATTTTACTAATAAAATATTCATAATATAAACAAATAAAATGATATTTTATATATCAACAGTAGTTATAATATCTAAACAAAATAACTATGTTAGTTTCTTATATTTACTGTAATTATAATTGTATTAAATAATATAAATATTATATGATATTTTTTTCAAAACATCATTATTAATTAGAATGTATAATTAAATAATTATTTTACTATTTGAAATAGTACTATATATAATTATATATTAAGTAAATTATATAGTACTTTAAAGTAATTAAGTTCTCCCCCCATTCTAATTGTTTACTGTAGTTACCTTTTTAATAATTCCTTATTTATATATAAGATGTTTTTTATATTTTGTAAAATTATAGTATACATAAAATATTATATAGCATAAATAATTAAATTATTCTTAAGTAATTTAATGATATTTTATGGTAACTATATATACATCATATATCTTGTTTTATTAAAATATACTATTTTAAATTAAGATTATATTTAATTAATAATTTTTAGTACTGTAAAAATTTTATTTATTCATGAGTATTTATATACTAAACTGGTAATACTAGTTTAGTATATAAATAATTAAAGATTAAAATATTTATATAATTTAGCTTTTAAATTTATCTAATAAAAATAGATAATACAGTTAGGTTTTATATGAATTTTCTTATTTGAGTTCCCAACTGTATTAAAATATCTAAGATAGTATATAGGAATTATAATTACATGAATAAGCCGATCGTTTTTAGTGGTACACAGCCTTCCGGGGAGTTGACCATTGGTAATTATATAGGAGCTTTGCGTCATTGGGTACACATGCAAGATTCATATATATGTATTTATTGTATTGCTAACCAACATGCTATCACTATGCGTCATGATGCACAACAACTACGTAAATTAACATTAGATACACTGGCTTTGTATTTGGCCTGTGGTATAGATCCAGAAAAAAGTATTATATTTGTGCAATCTCATGTTCCTGAGCATGCCCAGCTGGCCTGGGTGTTGAATTGTTATACTTATTTTGGTGAGTTAAGACGTATGACTCAGTTTAAAGATAAATCTACAAGTTGTGTACAAAATATTAATGTAGGTTTATTTGGGTATCCCGTGCTTATGGCTTCTGATGTTTTACTATATCAAACTACTAAAGTACCGGTTGGTGAGGATCAGAAACAACATCTTGAATTAATACGTGATATTGCTGTACGTTTTAATGCTTTATATGGTAATGATATATTTAAGATTCCAGAGCCTGTTATTCTTAAATATGGTTCTCGTATTATGTCTTTACTAGATCCAACCCAAAAGATGTCTAAATCCGATAAGAACCGTAATAATGTAATTGGTCTTTTAGAGGACCCACAATTAGTTATTAAGAAGATTAAATGTGCCGTTACAGATTCCGACTATCCAGCTGCTATTCGTTATGATGTAATAAATAAAGCGGGTATATCTAACCTGCTTAATCTCTTGTCTGGAGTTACCGGTAAAAGTATTCAAAAAATAGAACAAGAATTCAAAGGAGAAACATATAAATATTTAAAATATGCAGTTGCGGATGCTATGTCTGTTATGTTAATAAGATTACAGAGGAATTATAGTAGTTTTAGAAAAAATGAAACTTTATTGGAACAAATTATATATTCTGGAGCAAAAAAAGCACGTATTATTGCAGGAAATACTTTAAAAAAAGTTTATAATACGATTGGTTTTATTGCTCAAAAGTAAATTTAAAAAATCATTTTAATATCTTATCTTAAGTTGATATGCACTGATATATTTTATGCAAATAATATTGAATGAATATTTTCATATATAGAGTATATGTTGTTTAAATATAGTATGGCACTAATATTTTAAGATATTTGTGTTATAAATTATTATATTTAATTATTTATAACACTGATAATTATTTATTACATTTTTATTAAAAATAAATAATTTATGACTATTATTATAATAAAATCTTTAATTTTATCTCTAATATGTCAATATTCAAATAAAGTAAAAAGTAAATAATATTTTTATGTATTTAGATAATATATTAAAATATATATAATTTTACTAAGAAATAACTATTTACAATTTTATATAAAATTTTATAAATTATGTATTTTACTAAAAGTAAAGTATTTCACTTATTTTTATCAAAAAATAAGTGTTGTTGTAGTAAATATTACAAGATATTTTAGTTATTTAATTATGATTATTAAAAAATTTTAAACAGAGTGTTAATTTAAAAATAAATATTTATAGATTAAATCTGTGTGGTATATTATTTGAATATAATTTATATTAATTTTATATAAAAACATACTTTATTTATTATTTTATGCTGTTTTTAAAAGTAAAAGTACTTTATAAGGTTTTAAAAATATTAAATAACCTAATTTATTTTAATTCTGTATCCTAAAATACTTTTTATTTTAGGTAATAACTATTTAGAATTATTACAATATTTTATAAATATTAGTAATAATTGATTAAATTTTTATATATTAAAATCTTTTTAAATTAAAATAATCTTATTAAGATAACTGTTAAATATCATATTACTATTTAAAATGTAAATTATGTCATTATAAATGCATAAAAAAATGGAAACTTAGCCTGATTTATTTTATTAAGCAATAAATAAATGAAAGTATCTTTGGTCAATTTCGATACTCATAAAATAACATGTTTATTCAAATTAGTATGGTATTTGTAAATACTATCGTACTCACCAGTTAATATAACTATATAGATATTAATTAAGTTCAGTATAAATAATTAGTATGCTATAGCTATTTTATATTATAGGTAAGATCATTAAATGATGATTTCAATTGGCAGGTATTTAGTAATTTCTTTAATTACAGTATAATAATTACCTCTTTATAATACTGCTGTTAATGAGCTAATAGTAGTATTAATATTTTTTTATATAAAACAATTTTAATAATATATTTCATTAAAATAATTATATGTACTAGTAATGTTACTTTGTATTTGATGGTATTTTTTATGATCATATTTTATAAATTTAATATTATAATCTAACTATTTTAATAATAGAACATGTCACTTTAGGTAATATGTAAGTGAATTATTTTAATATATTTATATTAAGAAATCAGTAGGGATATTATCAACTAAAAGTTACCATTTAGATATTTATTACTGTATTAATATAAATTATTATTTAAAGCGATAAATGTTTTTTTATCTGTGTTATTTATTCAATTTTATTTAGAAAATTCCCACACTTAATAACTTGTAGATATCAGTCTCATTTTGGTTTATAATTAATAAGTTTTCTTAAATATATTTAACTCACAGGATAGTATTAATTTATAAAAAAATTAGTAATATGTAATTAATGTTATTAAGAATACTTACTTGAATTATATTTTTAAACTTGATATATAAATAAATATATATCAATTTAAACTAATCAATTTTTTTATTGATGCAACATTAAATAAATTAATTTAATTAGTAATATTTTTAAATATAATATCATTTAATATAAGATATATATATAAAACTATGAGTATTTTATAATGAATTATACTCTTAAATAATTATTTAAATTGTATTTTTAGATAAAAACAATTATATACCGGATAATATTTTGATCAAAAATTTAACCTCACTCAAATATATATTATATATTAATTAGTATTTGTTGTGTTAATATTCTAAATGATAAATATAATTATATATTTAATCACAAGTTAAATTAGTTAATTTATAGATCTTATCAAGAGTAATAATTTAAATATTATAATATATTATGTTTCAGAATATCTTTTAATTATATAAAATTATTTTTTAAATATATTATTTTAATTACTAACCTATAAGGTTGTATATGAATTAATATTACTTGTATTAATTACTAAAATTATTGAACTTTTACTATATGTCTGTTCTATTAATTATAATATACCCAATTACAATGTGTATAATATCTAAGAAGTACTCCCTAAATATAAGTTTTATATAGGTAATATTAATAGAGTTATTACTATCATATTTAAACTTATTATATGATATATATCATATTAATGATACATAAAAAGATTAGTATTGACAGTATTATTATTATAAAAAATCAAATATTTTACAATAAAATACATAATTAAATATAGAATTATTACTATTTTGAACAAAGTAACTATTATCTTCAATGGTGTATTAATCTTGTATATTTTAGAGAAAAAATCCATCACAATATTTTAGTTACATAATCGTATGTTTATTAATTAACTGATAATTACTTATTTAGAATATTATATGGATAATTACATAATATTTAGATATTAAAATTTTAGGGAAGATATTTTTATATACATAAGATATCAATCATTTTTAGTATATTAAAATTACAATATTGTAATAAAATATGAAAAAAATATAATATTTTAATTGTTAATTAAATATGAATATTCTTATATTTTTTATTAAAATATTATTTACTTAAGTAATAATTTTAGATAAGTAACATTGATAATGCCAAGTGAAATATATCATGTATATAAATTATGATTTTTTTAATTTTATAATGTTAAATTTAATAATCCTTAGTAAATATTTTTTATTTGCCGCTATTTGCTCAGTAAAATAAATTTTATTCCTATTGGTATGATAATAACTAATAGAAGAAACAGATAATACTCTAAAACCTTTTAACCCTAGAGAATTTTTAGTTTATATTCTTACTATAACGTATCATAATATTAATGAACTGTTGGGTTCCTTTATAAAGGAAGGTGCAATTATTTCTTTCGGTAGATTAAAGTTAAATTTAGGTATATAAAAAAATATTTAATACAGATTAAATTATGCTGTTAACTGGAAGTTATTCTATTATGTTTAAATTTTTGAAAATTATCTATATAACTAATATTTAGTAATAAACTAGTAAATTGAGTATAGATTTAATAAGTATAGTTAGATAGAATTATCTATTAATATGTAAATATATAATTTTACACCGTATAGTATAGTAAGATAACTCTTATACTAGTTGTACTTAGATTTTTATAATCTTAGTCATATCTTTATTTCTGATGGTAGTTCAATATAAACTTACTATTGCTTCATGTTTTATGTATTAAGTTAACCTATACGTTATTAATATTAGTTTACTTAATATGAGTTGGTATGGTATTTAATATTTTTTGTTTAATGAATTATAAAACTAAGTTGAGAGAAGTGTGATAGATTTCTAATCTATAAAGTTATAATCATTATTATCAATACGTTGTACTGGGAGCATAATAATAACTTTAAAGTTCCTCTAATTTTTAATATGAAATTTACCGTCAGTTAGGTGTGTTATTTTTACAATAAAATTACGGCAAAATAAAGTGGTCTGCAATAGTGAAATATATATTTTTGTTTAATTTATTAGGTAGCTAAAAATTTATTGATTAATTTTATATACGAATATAGATAAATAAAAATAACTTATTATTTATGTCTCAAAAACTTAGTTATTTTCTAAAAATATATTAAGATTTCTTTAATAATAATAAAATTATTTAAAATTATCTATTCATATATAATATATAATTTTAATTATTAATATTATTAATACTAAATGGATGTATAGATATTCATCTATTTTAGTAACATCATTTTAATGTAATTAAAAGATAAAGCTATTGTATATAAAAAGGATATATCCTAACTTTATGGCTATAATATAATATATATAATTTACTTTATATTGATTTTGCTCCTTTAATTAGATAATAGGATAAGTTAAAAATTATTAATAAACGCACTCTATTTACGTCCGGTATAAAGAACGATCTACGTGCATTTCTTACATGTATAGGTTTACCCAATAAGGATGTAATTACCTCTAGTAATAATTATTTAGTTAATGTATTAATAAGTATAATACAAAGTATAATGTAGCATAATTGAACAGTGTATTTATTATTTACGTACTAGACATAAGATATAAGTTGAAATTTGTAATTAAAATATTTTTATAACTGAGGTGGGTATTTAGAGACAATAGTTATAACACATCTATTAATACAAGTGTATTAATAGTAAACTATTGGTAGATATATGATTTCTTTCCATTAAATCTGCTATATAAAATATGTTAGTAAATATCACATCTTATAGTTATTGCTAGATTAAATTAAGTAGTTAAAATAATAAAAAAATTCAGTTCTAAATAGAGGATAATGATATGAATATTTTACCTAATCAACTAAAAAATTTATTAAAGATATTTGTTCGGTATTATAGTGAAATTGGCACAGAAAATGGTATTGCATTAGATCTACTAGTAATTTTATAATGTATTATTGAGAGATATTCTGGTATCTTAGATATTATTATTAGTGAGTGAAGTAGATTACGTACTTATTTTTTTACTGTTAATGTCTTAATTTTGGTATAATTAGTATTAAGTTTTAGAATATATAACAATTAATAAAAAATATTATTATTATTAGTAGTACAAGAAATGATAGTTTGATAAAAGGAATAAAATAATGTCATTTGAAAAATTAGAAGTAAAAATTCATCAGGCAATTGATATTATATCACTTCTACAGATAAAAATTAAAGAATTAAAAGAACAGAATACCCAACTTCTTGAAGAAGTTAATCAAGCTGCTGGCTATCGTGAAGCTCTTATGCGCGAAAACGAACAATTAAAAGAAGAACAAAATGCACGTCAAGAAAGATTACGCTCTTTGTTAGGTCGTATTGATAAAGTAAGTTAACTTATTTAAGTTATAGAAATATTTTAAGTAAATAAGAGTCTAAAAGGGAAAATTTTATAAAATAAAACTGTCAAAGATATAGCAAAGGATATACTTTTACTAAAAGATATATTTGTCTAGTAATTTATCATATCAACTATACTGTATTATTTAATAAATAAAAACATAATACTATTTACATTAGGTTTTAATTGAAATGCTGAATTTTATTTTTCTATTTATTTAGTAAATATATAAGTTAATAAAAATATTTGACTTATAAACCTAATAAAGTGGTATAATGTGTTATGGATTATTAATAATATATAATAATTATTATAGTAAGATTAGTGATTATCAAAATAAAAAGTAGTATGAGAAATTTAATATCTAGATAAATGTTATCTAAATATTTTATGTAATTATTTAAAGTGATATTTTTTAGATAAAATAGTACTTATCTATAAATATCAAGTAAGGTGAGGTGGCCGAGAGGCTGAAGGCGCTCCCCTGCTAAGGGAGTATGTAGTAAAAATCTGCATCCGGGGTTCGAATCCCCGCTTCACCGTCATTTGCACCCATAGCTCAGTTGGATAGAGTATTCGGCTACGAACCGAACGGTCGGAAGTTCGAATCTTCCTGGGTGCACCATTATTAATTTATTGTATATTTTTTATCTATTATATAATAGTAAATCTAATAAAGTATTTTATATAATATAAGTAAGATTAGATAATAACTCTAAAATAGAGTACTATTTATTTAGATAAAATCTATGATATGTATATAAAATAATATTTATTATTAATTTTAATATATGAATAAAGAATATAAAATGTATATTTTAATTAAATTAAATGTATTATTTACATAAAAAAGTAATATGTTATAAACATTTATTAAATATTACTTATTATTTAATTATATCTAAGTAATATAAAGAAAACATCTAAATACCTAAAATATTTTCTTTATATTAATATTATTAAATTTTTATTAAAAATAAAAAATATTTAATCATTTAATTAATAACTACTAACTTAGTAATTAATACATATATTAATTTTTCTAGGTATTGTTGAGTATGAGAATTGTTATTGACGTCTTATCATAAGTAATACCTTTATATTAGTAGTATTAATAACTGTATTTGACAGGTATCACTATTAGTGACATGTATTTAATAAATAGAAATAATCATTATAATATTTTATATTGTGATAATTATATTATCTCTATTTTACTATAACTTAAATATATTAGTAATATATATAGTCAGGATGCACACAGATATATTTTTATATATTTTATCTAATTACTACTATATTGTTTATAAATTTATAGGATTTTTTAAATAAAATTTCATTCTTTATTAAGATTTGGTATCTAATACTATATATGAAATATATCCTGTTTCTTTTAGAATTATTTTATGAAATATTACTCTGTAATTACTATATATTTGGTGATAACATCATAAATTAAGTACTTACTATATATATTTCATCAGTACATTATGTAATGATGTACCAAATTTTCTTAATTTTAAAATTATTATTATAAATTATTATTAGATAACTATTTATAATAATAATCTTTCAGTACTACAGTAACTGTATAACTCATAATATATTTATTATAATAAATATAAAAATTAATTAATTTATTTTTAATAAAAAATCAAAAAAATTCAATATATACTAGTAATAAATATTTTATTAATATTCAGTACTAATATAGATTGAAGGTACTATTATCTTGATTATTATTGAATAATAATAAAATATTACTTAAATATAAATCTAAGCAGATTACTATTAATAATGTGTATAATTCTATACGAATGATAGATGAGTTATTGCTTACTTTAGGATGCGAATACTAGTACTTATGTAATGATTAAAATCATTATCAATTATATTTTTACTTAGGGTATAGCATTTTAAAGTATATTTATTAGCTCATAAATTTAATTGTACTAAAATAAAAAATATTTTTAGTTATTGTTTTCTTACATAAGAGAAATTATCATAAAATATTATTTAAAGTATTTTATTAAAATATTTGTTAATTAATTAACAAGAAAATTATACTGATAGTAATATTATCAGCTTATAAATATCATTATAATATATATTTAGTAATAATACTTATTAAGTATTTAGATAGTTTATTTAGATAGATATTAATTCTAACTTTAAAATAAGTTAGCAACTAAATACTATTCTTGTTATTTAGAAGAAATATAATCTATATCTAAGTAAAGTATGTTATAGGATGGGTATGGATTAACATTTTGATATATATATTAAAATAGTTATAAAATAGCTAAAATATTCAGCAGAATATTATAAATAGTACATCAATTATTTCATTAGTAGGAGGTAGAATTGATACCTGACGCATCTCAAGGTCTTTTTTGGTTGGAATTACATCCGGATGTTATCAAGATAATTAGACGTGGTATTGAGCGTGAAACTCTTCGTGTAACTCTCCAAGGTCAATTATCTTCCTCTAAGCATCCAGAATCTTTAGGTAAATCTCTTACTCATCCTTGGATTACTACTGATTTTGCTGAGTCTTTAATGGAATTTATCACTCCTGTATATAACAATATTGATTGTATGTTATCCTTTTTAACTGATATTCATTGTTATGTTGCTCATAGATTAGAATCAGAACGTATGTGGCCAATGAGTATGCCTTGCTCAATCAAAGAAGAAGATAATATTATCTTAGCACAGTATGGTAGTTCTAATATTGGCCAATTTAAAACCTTATATCGTAAAGGCTTAAAAAATCGTTACGGTGCACTAATGCAGATGATATCTGGTGTTCATTATAATTTTTCTCTATCACTAGAATTCTGGCAAGAGTGGGCCGGTGTAGAAGATATTAAAAGTGGTAAAGAACAGATAACGGCAGGATATTTTGGTTTAATTCGCAACTATTATCGTCTTGGCTGGATTATACCATATCTATTTGGTTCTTCACCTGCAGTATGCTCTTCTTTCTTCAATTGTCATAAAACTCGTATTCCATTTAAAGTTAACCGTCATACGGCATATTTACCATATGCAACTTCATTAAGACTTAGTGACCTAGGTTACACCAATAAATCAAAAAATTATTTAGATATTACTTGGAATAATTTAACAGATTATGTTAATTACTTAACACATGCAATGAATACACCATCTACTGAGTTTACTAGGATTGGAGTAAAAGTAGGAGGCCATTATCGTCAAATTAATAATAATATACTACAAATAGAAAATGAACTTTATACATTCATTAGACCTAAATGTATTACCAAGAATAATGAATCTCAGTGTACAGCTTTGCTACGTGGCGGGGTAGAGTATATTGAAGTACGTTCATTAGATATTAATCCTTTTGCTGCTATCGGTATTAATTCAAATCAGTCTCGTTTTTTAGATCTTTTTCTTATATGGTGCCTATTGGCCGATTCCCCTAAGATGAGTAGTGATGAGCTGTTATTTACTAATAATACCTGGAATCGTATAATTCTCGAAGGGCGTAAGCCCAATCAAAAAATTAGTATCACCCGATATAATAAGAGTCAACCGTTAGCAAAAGTAGGTAAGGAGTTATTTACTGATCTGAAAGTTATTGCTACAATATTGGATTGTATTAATGATAATGATCAATATAAACAAGTTTGTAATATACTTATTGAAGTTTTTGATGATGTTTCGTTAACTTATTCTGCTCAAATATTAAAAGAAATTATGAAAAAAGGCATCTTAGAATATAGTTTAGAACTATCAGAACGTTATTTTAAAGAATTATATTCACATTCATTATCGATCACACGTATAATACAAATGAATAAAAAAGTAGAGGAGTCAATTAAACGCCAGTTTCAGATAGAGATTGATGATAAGACGTTAGGAGCTATAGATTTTGAAGAATACCTACATTTACATATGGGAGTTAAAATATAAAACATATATCATTAAAATATTTTAATAAATATTTTATGTGAATAGTTATTTATTTTAAAATATACTATTTGAGTAAAAATCTTATATAAAAGCTAGAAATTATTTTTATAGATATTTAGTAGTATATTAATACTATAAGTATTTACTATTTTTAGTATAGCATATAAGAGATCCATATAGCTAATTTTAAAAATGATATTTTATTTTATATAAAATAGTATTAATGATGTTTTGATATATTTTATTTTTATTTAACTTGATGTTATAATCAATGTTATTTATATTGGATACTTAATATCAAGTTATATTTATTTAATTTTTTATGCGTAAACAGTAATCACGCTAAAATAGTTTAATACAAAATATTTTCTAGATTTTATAAGAAAAATTGTAATATAAAATACTTACTAAATGTTTTTAATTAATTCAGGTTATCTAGTGCAAGAAACTGAGAGAAATATAATTTATTTTGTAGCAAGAAAAAATAATTTTTATATTTAAAAACATATCTATGGTTTCAACTATAATTACCTATCTAATCATGATTTAATAACTTGTGTGATATGTACCGTTGTTTTATATTGTTATTAATATCTTATATCTTCTGTTAAAAATATTTGTTAATATACATTATATTTTATAATAATTAGGAAATTTTAGTTTAAATTATACTGAGTTGTATATTCTTCAAAAGAATAAAAAAATATTATTTAGTATTAGGATGTAGATCCTAAAATTTAAGAGACATATTAGCAACTGCTGATGTAGTTATTTTATGCATTACTAATAATATTTACTAGATCAGTACAAATAAATACTTAATTAATAATCTAAAATATTTTATATATATTATAAATTTTCTCAAAAAATGTAAAAGTTAGTTTTAATAAGTATAGTTAAATTTTATTTAAAAATTTTTTTTGTAAAATCATAATGAGAGATCTAATTGATAGATCCTCTCTTATTATAAAAAACTGATTAAGTACGTTTCTTTATATTTTTAACAAATTAATATACATGTATTAATAGACAGGTGTATTTTAGTGAGTAGATTTTTACTTACAAGATAGTAATAATTATTAATTAGAATACATATAATACTATTATTAGACTAATAAAATACAGCTATGGTTTGATAAACCTTATCATTTAATAAAAGTAATAGTACTATACTATATAGTATAGTATAGTATAGTATAGTATAGTATATATCATTATATAGTATTATGTAATACATAATACTAAAGATAATACTGCACTAATTAAGTATGAATATACTATAGTTAGAAGTTAAGGAGGTAAAAACTATACTACCTTATAATATTTTATTGAGTTTAATTATTTTTTAAATAAAAGTAGTATCGTTACTACAAATTATAGTTATTAACAATAACTATACACTTGCAATTTTCTATTTACTAAAAATTTTAGAGTTAGTGTTTTCAATAAAATAATATATGATTTTTCTCACATATATTTATGTTTTGAATTATATAACCTGTTATATTTTAATAATCCAAGAATTAATATAATTACTACTTATTTTATATTGAGTGTAATAAATTAGTATTTAAAAATTTTTGTTTATTCTTTTACAATTTAATTATTTAATGTATATATAAATAATATTTTTAATTACAAATCTATAATTATTATTCAATCTAATATAGAAATTATAATTATTAGATGTATGATAAGTTTAATTGATGTAAGATTTACTGAGATTCTCAATATCTCCTTATTTTATTATTTTAAAATATATAAAATTAATATACTCATTTAAAATCGTATGAAAGATTTGAATCTTTTTTGCTAATTTATAAGATTATATAGTATGTAATTTATTTTATAAACATAGTGACTAAGAATTAATGTAATTATATAGATAATTATGTAGAGTTTTTAAAAAAACCAAAGATCTTTTTTAATAAATTTTACATATCAATCACTATAATTTCTATATATAATACTAACATAATTTATTCTAAGTAATAATTTAAATTATCTATTGAATTTATTTTTTATAATAAGTAAGATAATAAATTATCTAGTCTTATAACAAAATTAGTTCCTTGCCTCATAATTTGCTACTAATTATATTTTAGAGGCTTTATAATCCATAAGGAGCAAAACGCTATGCGTCATTACGAAGTGGTTTTTATGGTTAATCCTGATCATAGCAGCACACAAATTTTAAGTATGATTGAACATTATAGTGCAATCATTACTAATGCTGCCGGCCATATTCATCGTCTAGAAGATTGGGGTCGTCGTCAGTTAGCTTACCCTATTAAAAAATTACATAAAGCTCATTATATTTTACTGAATATTGAAGCTCCACAAGAAGCAATAAATAAGCTAGTAATTAATTTACGTTTTAACGATGCTATACTCCGTAGTATCGTTATGCGTGTGAAATGCGCAATAAATGAAGTCTCACCTATGTTAACACTTAAAGATGAACGCCGTAGTGATCGACGCCGTGAAGATTTCGTAAATGAAACAGCAGAGGCAGAGTATCCTTAGGAATTAATATAAATTTCTAATATTCTAGTTTTACTTATACATTTCGTAAGGTTGTATTTAAAATAATTATTTTTAGGAGCCTAAAATACTTTTACTATGTTTATTTGTAAATAAACATAGTAAAGGCAAATATAGTATATATACTACATGATATTTTATTATTGTTAATAAATTAAAATTATTTATAACACTGCTTATAAAATTAATAATCAACAGTATGCTAAACTTTGTTTGTTTTATTAATTTAGATTGTATTGAATAGATTATGAGGTTATCTATATGGCACGTTATTTTCGTCGTCGCAAGTTCTGTCGTTTTACTACGGAAGGTATTCAAGAGATAGATTATAAAGATATTGCTATGTTAAAAAATTATATTACAGAAAGTGGCAAAATTGTACCAAAACGTATTACTGGTACCCGAGCAAAATATCAGCGTCAGCTCTCTCATGCTATCAAGAAAGCACGTTATCTTGCTTTATTACCATATATTGATAATCATCAATAAGTGTTTCATATTTATGAATGACCTTAAGAGGATTAAGGGATGCAAGTTATTCTGCTTGATAAAATATCAAATTTAGGTAATTTAGGCGACACAGTTCAGGTAAAATCTGGTTATGCACGCAATTTCTTATTACCACAAGGTAAGGCTGTTCCTGCAACTAAAAAAAATATTGAGTTATTCGAAGAACGACGTTCTAAATTTGAACAAAAAATAGCAGATCTTTTAGTATCTGCACAAACTCGTGCTGATATGATTAATAAATTGAATACTATAACAATCCACTCCAAAGCTGGAGATGGGGGTAAATTATTTGGTTCAATAGGTGCTCGTGATATTGTTAATGCAGTTATTGCAGCAGGTGTTCAGGTATCTAAAAATGAAGTTCGCCTATTAAATGGTGTTCTGCGTTATATTGGTAATTATGAAGTGCATTTTAAGATATATAATAATATATTTGCAAAGTTAAGTATTAATATAGTTTCAGAATAAAAGTTTATTCATTATTTACTATATGACTAAATAATATCATTATAAATTACTTTAGTAATAAAGTTTTTTTATATATGGTTAGTTAACTGAATCATAAATATTCAAAATTTATAAATAAAAAATAGAAGCATAAAAGATATTGTTTGTATAAAAAGTATTTCTCTATTTATTTATAAAGTATAAAAATTAAAATATTTAATAAATAATATATAAATTTGACAATATTGATTTTAACATTAGTGCTATAATATAGAATATTATCTCTGCATTACATTAATATATTAAAATAAGATATAATTTTACGTATTAAAATAAAAGAAACAGTGATTATATAAAATAATATTACAACAAATTAATTATATTAAATTATTTATTAATTAAGAACTTATTTAAAATAATAGATTTATTCTCATAACTACTATATGAATGTGTCATAGTATTCATATATTCAATGACACCCTACTAACCTTTAATATAATTAAATTATATAATTGTTAATTATTTAAACTGTATAGTATCAATAAGTTCCAATCTAAATAATACAATAAGAATCCTTTTGGTATATAATATATTTATATAATATATCACTACTTAATTATGAGGATCCTTTTACTATTAATAGGTTTAATTATAAGAAAAAAAATTATATTATATTTTGAATATATAATATTTATTATAGATAAATATAGTCTAATATTAATACATTAGAGGTATTATCTTATTTATATTGACTGTTGTATAAAGACTACTAATAATATTAATTACATAATAGTTAAATTTTTTTTTACTTCCAGGATAATTATGAGTAATAATACCGCGGATATACGTCAAACATTTCTTGATTTTTTTTACAGTAAAGGGCATCTGATATTAGAAGGTAGTGCTCTGGTTCCTCATGATGACTCAACGTTATTATTTACTAACGCAGGCATGAATCAATTCAAGAATGTTTTTTTAGGTATAGATACATCAAGTCACAGCCGTATAGCAACATGTCAACATTGTGTACGTGCAGGCGGTAAACATAATGACTTGGAAAATGTTGGTTATACTGAGCGTCATCATACTTTTTTTGAAATGCTGGGTAATTTTAGTTTTGGAGAATACTTTAAATATGATGCAATTCAATTTGCATGGGAATTATTAACCGATAAAAAATGGTTTAATATAACCAAAGAAAACTTATGGGTAACTGTTTACAACACTGATGAAGAGACCTTTAATATCTGGTCTCATAAGATAGGTATCCCACAAGAACGAATTATTCGTATTGGCGATAATAAAGGTGAGCCTTTTGCTTCAGATAATTTCTGGCAGATGGGTGATACCGGACCTTGCGGTCCATGCACGGAAATTTTTTACGATTACGGTGATCATATTAAGGGTGGACCCCCAGGAAGTTTAGAAGAAAATGGCAATCGTTATATTGAGATTTGGAATATTGTTTTTATGCAGTTTAACCGCCAATCAAATGGCACAATGCTTCCATTATTTAAACCATCAGTTGATACTGGTATGGGATTAGAGCGTATCGCATCTGTATTGCAGTATGTTAATTCAAACTATGAAATTGATATATTTCGCATGTTAATTGCTGAAACGGCAAGAATTATAAATTATAATAATGCATCTATTCTTGCCAGTCAATCTTTAAGGGTTATAGCTGATCATATTCGTTCTTGTACATTTTTAATTTCTGAAGGTGTATTACCTTCTAATGAAGGTCGTGGTTATGTTTTACGTCGTATTATTCGTCGTGCAGTGCGTCACGGTAACATGATAGGAGTAAAGGAGACTTTTTTTTACAAGCTAGTTATGCCACTTATAGAAATTATGGGTGCTACTGCGAACGTGTTAAAGCCTAAACAATTAATGATTGAAAAGATTTTAAAAACTGAGGAAGAACAATTTTCACGTACTCTAAAGCATGGTCTAGCATTGTTAGATAAGGAACTACCAAAACTTGTTGGCAATACATTACATAGTGAAATAGCTTTCCGTTTGCATGATACCTATGGTTTTCCTATTGACTTAATTACTGAAGTTTGCCTTGACTATAATATCAAACTAGATAACATAGGGTTTGAGATATTAATGGAAAAACAGCGTTGTCGTGCGCGTGAATTTAGTAGTTTTAGAACCGATTCCAGTACTAATATCTGCGTTAATGATATATCGAAGTTTTCTGGTTACGATCAACAACAACAATATTCCAGTATTATTGCGCTTATCATTAATGGACGAGCAGTTTCAGTGTTAAATGCTGGTGAAAACGGAATAGTTATTTTAAACGAGACTCCATTCTATGCAGAATCTGGTGGTCAGGTGGGTGATCAAGGTGAGTTGACTGCATTAGGGGTAAGTTTTTTAGTGCATGATACTCAGAAATATGGTTTAGCAATTAGCCATCATGGTATAGTTAAGCATGGTAAACTAAAAGTTGGTGATAATGTTTTAGCAACTATTAATGCAGCCCGTCGTCTATGTATCTGCTTAAATCATTCGGCTACACACTTGTTACATGCAGCACTACTTCAAGTAATAGGTAATCATATTTCCCAGAAGGGTTCCTTAGTTAGTGATCAAAACTTGCGTTTTGATATTTCTCATTTTACGCCCATTCAGTCTCAGCATATTTATCAAATTGAAAGTATGGTGAACGCAAAGATTCGTCTTAATTTACCTATTAAAACAAATGTCATGGATGTTAAAACAGCAAAAACTAAAGGATTAATTTCGTTGTCTAATCAACGATATAATCAGAATGTGCGTGTATTGAGTATAGGGGAATTCTCTACTGAGCTTTGTTGTGGTACTCATGCACGGCAGACAGGTGATATTGGTTTATTTCGCATAGTGTCTGAAACTGGTATTGCAGCTGGTGTACGTCGTATTGAAGCTGTGACCGGAGAATATGCTATTTCAATGATGCATAAAAATATTCAAGATCTACATAAGATAGCTTCTTTAGTAAAGAGCGATATATATGGAGTAGTTGATAAAATTAATACAGTAATTAATAAAAATAATAAGATGACAAAAGAATTACAATATTATAAAAATCAACAAGCGATGTATGAAAGTATTTCAATGCTTAATAGAGCTATTGATATTAAGGGTATTAAATTATTAGTTAAATATTTAAATCATTCTGAAATAAAAACCATGCGTACTATAATCAATGAATTAAAATACCAACTTGGTTCTAGCGTTGTATTTTTAGCAACTACTTCTGAAGGTAAAATTAGTTTAATAGCAGGTGTCACTAAAGACTTAGTAAATAAAGTTAGAGCTGATGATCTAGTAAATATGGTTGCTTATCAGATAAGTGGTAGGGGTGGTGGACACTCCGAACTAGCTATGGGTGGTGGTAGTGATATTCATAAATTATCACAGGCTATGGATAGTATCAAAAATTGGATTATTAATAAACTATGATTATATATATAATAATATATTTTATATATATTTATTTTTTATATAAAATAATTAAATTAAAAAATGAATTGAATGCTAAGTTAGCAAAAACTTAGTATGTTTTTGTATATATTACAATGTTTGGTATAAATGTAAATAAAATAATTATTTAATTAAATTTCAAGAATATTTAATACTTTCAATGTAAAATAAATTAATCTAATATTATTTTCCTGACTATTAGATTATTAAATCTACTTATGTTTATAAGTAAGTAAATTTTATATTTATACCAAATATTATTTATTTCAACATCATAAATACTTTATCTATTTAAGTACAAAATAAATATCATAATACCAATTACATTTTTTATGTATATTCCATGGTTTTAGTACTACCTTTAATTTAATATTCTATAAGCGTATTCAGGAGTATATCTTATAATGACTAAGATATATCTAAATAATAATAGACCTTTTATCATAGGGTTTACCAAAATAATCTTAAATTATAAATATGGCATATTATTAAGTAGAATTGACTAATGATGATATATTATAGTTAACTTTTAATTTTCTTTTATATTATGAAATAATAGGAGATTATATTTATATAATAATATTATATAAATATAAGTAAATAAAAATATTAACTATAATTAAGTATTTTTAAGGAGTACAAAATGCTAATTTTGACTCGTAGAGTGGGTGAGTCTATCATTTTAGGTAATGCTATAACAGTGACTGTATTGGAAGTTAAAGGGAGTCAAGTACGTATAGGTATTAATGCACCAAAAGATCTTTCTGTTCATCGTGAAGAAACTTATCAGCGTATTCAGGTTAAAAAGTCTTAAAAGAGGGTGTACGTATATTTAAAATATCTTTTCTCTTATAGCTCTTATATTTATGTGTAAGTTATAAGTATTGTTTATTTTATTTTATTAGTGTATTTTCTTATTTAAATATTTTATATTTTTTTATTGTCTATTTATTATATGACCATATAATACAATATTAGTTATTTAACAAATATTATATTATATAAGACTCATTATTAAATTTTATATACTCATTTATTAGTATTATTATTTAATAAAATTCTAGGAAATATAACGTAGTTAAGAATTGTTTATATAAAAATATAAATTAATAAAAATATAGTTTAATACAAGTTTATTATATTTATATTTATTAATATCTTAATATTTAGTGTAAAAGTTTTTAATTATTATTTGAGTTAATAATAATTTATATATTAAAGATAAATCAAACGATATTTAGATCTTCCTATTTTATTATGTATATTTACTAAATAAAAATTTTTATATTGTAAGTTGTATAGAAAAAACAAGAAAAAGTAATTATATATTGATATATGAAGGAATAAAGATCTTCATTTAAGGCTAATTTATTGTATTTAGCTAGTATAATTTTTATAGTTGTATAAAAAATTATTATTATGAAATATGATAAAAATCATAAAAAATTTTTAATTTGTAAAATAAATACAAAACTTATTTTTACAAATTAATAGTAATATTTTCATGCTTAGATAAAATAATATTTATGTTTCTTAATTTATATTTTAAATAACATATCTTAATTAAGATAGTTTAGTTTAAGATAATTACTATCAAAATTAAAAAATCTTATTTATAGGTACCAATATCTTAAATATTATTAAGTTAGTTAAATGGTATTGGTGCTTTTTCCCTATCCTTGCTAATTTTAGTGGTTTATTCCCTTTATAATTATATTTATTCTAGTATATTCTATTTCTTTTTTATGCTATCGAGTACTATCTCGATTACGCTTATTAGGTAGTGACATTTCAGGAAATATCACTAATACGGTTAAATAACATTTTAATAAAATAGGGGTATTATTACCTTGTTGTACTTCTTAGTAACTTACCTACTATTATTGATTGATGTTATTAATATAACAAATAATTTTATGACATTTTAAGAAAATCAAATGTAAATAATACCATTATTATAGTAAGTGTTATTAATTTTTCTATTCATATTTATAGCTTATATTATTTTTTAGTAAAAACTTAATCATTAAGGTAGTCGAGCTTTTTAGTATTGACTTTTATTGCAAATTTAGTGATGATTTCTTTATTATTGATACCTTATTGAAATGTTAATATTTTTGAATAAAATAGTATAAGTAGTAGTTTTATATTTTAGAATGATATTATTTTAGTGAATATATGATTAGGTATGATTATAATGGTATTTTTCTTTAATTTTTTTATCCTATCATTTCTTCTTTTATAAAATCAAAAAGAGAAGACTACGAACCTGCATTTATTATACAATTTATTTAAGAATATTAGCTTAAAGATTATTTATTGAACTATTATGTTAATTGTTACTGTTGTAATATTTTTTGCTTATAGTTGCTTATTTACTTTATCTCCAGATATGGTAGATGATATAAAGAAGCAAAATATTTCTAGATATTTCTTATATATCTAATTATTTTATTATATAATCGGTAGCAAGTTACTTTATCAAAACTATATTAGAATATGGAGTTTCATTTATTGCTCTAATTGCTATTTTTAAATATTTTTTATCCACTATTTTAGGATATTAGAATGTATCAATTATCTAATTATTAAATTTATTTATAAAAAAGATAAGAGATGTTGAACTAATAAGTTACACCCAAATAAGTATGTTTATTATTATAAGTTCTACAGAGGTAGAAATTCATCTAAATCCAAATATTATGAACTTAATTTAAGCTATAAGTGCCCCACCTATTATAACTTTTTTGTTATGTTTATTACCTATGTATGCAAGTTGTGTGGTTCCTGTATTAGCACAATATAAAGATCAACTAGAAAATTACTTTGTTACTATTGTTAGTTTTCTAACCATTAGAAATATTTTGTATAAATTAATTGAAGTTAATTAATTGATACTTGATTATATATTTATTTTTTTTAAGTTGAGAATAACTTTTCTTCTTGCAAATAAGAATTTAAAAGTTTTTTAATATAATTATTTATAGCTACTTACTTAATATATAAGTAATAATATTATATTATGGTAAATTATTAATTTAATACTTTAAAAATATAATATATCTTATATTAAGAATCCTGATATAAAGTATTTATTAATCTTGTAATTTTAAATAATATTATATTTATTAGTTAATAATAATATACTTAATTATTAATGTTTGTATATTATTATCTTTATATATAAGAGTATAATACTAAATTATATTAAAGAAATATATTTTTATAATATAATTTATGAGTATTTATCAGTACACTTTAAAGTAGTATTAATTATATAATAGAAAAAGAAACTTAAAAATACTTTATTGGTTAATCTAGAATATATCCATCAGTTAATGATGATCAATTATAGTATTCATTAATCGTATATACATCCTATTAATATAGGATATTACTCTATTGATTATCTGCAAAATAATTAGTAAAATTTATATTTTATATTGTATTAGTTGTATTTCTATCATAGATAATTTATCTATGAGATATTATATCATATTTTGGTATTATACTATAATTTAATCAGTGTTATTCTTATGTAAGAAGAATAACAAATTTTTAACGTGTATTTCTGTTTATTTAAATTTATTGAAATGTTATTTTTTTAATTTCTATATTATATACATTGAGATGTAAATATAGTTTTACATTATTAGTACTTATCAGAATTTTGACCAAAAAATAGTATATTACTAGTATTGATTTATATGTAATATAGAATATAAAATATATTGGTTTATTTTTATTAAATATATATAAAAATATATATTTACCTTAAATGTAATTTTTAAATTTTATAGGTAATTTTGATTATAGCAATAATTAATTCATTACTTATATAGTTATTAAGATTAATAATAATCAGAGGATTGAAGAAACCATTATATATTGTGTAATATTATATATTTTATAAATTATCAATAAAGATTAATTTATAGTAAAAATACTTGCGTTATTATATCGCTGATACAAAAATCAATATTTTATTTCATTGTTATAAAGATATTTATAAAAAAGATTACAATCTTCTTTTAAGAATTATTACTTATACTATAATGTAAATTACTAGTGCATACATTATAGATTCTAGTATAGAAAATAGATAAAATATTATAAAAATAATATTTTATCTAAATTACCTGATATTTTATATTTTTAGTTTATTAAATATTATTTTTAGTCTTTATATTTATATATAATCAAGAGGTAATAAATAATTTTAATAAGATACTATAATTTTGCATATCTAAGAATATTTTATTACAGTATGGTGTACTATATAACATTAACTTTGATATCTGTTAGTGATCTTTTATTATAGTATAACTTGTATAGGTATATTTATTTACTTGTATTTTTTATTATTAATATTGCTTTTAAAATATAATTATCTAATCATTATTTATAAAAGATGAGCAGTGCTTATATGTATGAAACGAAAATTATAAATAGTATATTTTATATTAACCGATTATATATTTTAATAACTATATAAAAATTTATTTTAATAAGATAAATATATTTTAGGAATAATGTGTATTAATATTACTACCTTTAAATAATTGATTCAATACTTATATTAAAGTATTCAGGCCAATCATAATTATTAATTTATAGAGATAACTACAAGTATATTTAGCAACGTAGTCTTAATGAAAGACATAATTATTATTTTATATCTATGTTATATTTGATACATTTAATACACAAATCTATGCTAATATTTTATATATTAATTTATTTGATTTTATTAAATTAAAACGAAATTATTATAACATTTGTAATTTTTTTGTTTATATAAATAATATAAATAGTTCATTGTATACGTGATAATTAGACTTATCTAATTTTTATCGGTGCACAACACAAATAAAAACAGATAATAAGATCTTTAAAAGTAGTTTTGGATTTTACAGTTAGTTTGTTGTATTAATTTTCAGAAAAAAATTATATCTAACTTCTTAGATAAGATGTAGAATAATTAAATAACATTAGAGTCATTGTAATACAATGACCTTAAAGTTTAGTTGTTATAGTATTATCATTCACATATCTTATAGCTATTACAAATACTACTAGTTTATTACTTTTAGTAAATTTTTAAATGAAAGATAAGTAATTATATAATTTTATTATATTGGTATTCAGTACTTCTATTGATTACCTTAGTTATATATTAAGAATATTATGCAACATAAATAACATAAAATGTATGGTTACTATTTTATAGTATTAATAAACTAATGTCTTTTATTCTATTAAAGGAATTAAAAATATTTTATTATTATTGCAGTTCTATCGTTGCTGCATATGTATATAACTATAGTTAAATAATATTTAAAAAAATTTTCTTAACCTAATGTATACATTTATTATATTAATAATACGTATTAGTATACAATATTCTTAATATTAAGCAACTCTCTTTAAGAGAAATAAGTAAATTATTATAAATATTTTTTTATAATAAGACTTAAGAATTAATCATAATTATATCCTTATATAGGATACCTAAATATATTAAATGATGTAATCAATATTTTTTTTATTAAAACTTTATAGAAGATAGTTAGTGAATCCTATATTTTTAATATTTTCTTTTAAATAAACATTATGTATATATTTTATATTATTTTTGTTTAAAATATTTTTAAATATTTGAAATAATCAAAGTAAATACTCATAAGAAGTATTTTTTTTCATTAAATAAAGGCATCATAAAATCATAAGTTATAAAATTATTTATTAAAACATTACATATAGTACAATATAAAAATATTTTTTTAAAAAAGTGTGTGTAGTTCAGAGATGTTTTACAAGAATTGAAATTTTAGTTATAACGTTAGATATCTCTCGATATCAATTATTTGTAGATCACATAAGGTTTAAAAAGGTATCTCTATATAATAATATAGAATAGTTGTTTTTATTTAAAATAATTTTTATTAATTTTTCTTTACTTTAATCAAGTAATAAAGTTTTAAATAATAATTTTTTTACTTAAAACATATTATAAATCTTAAAGATATATTAACTTACTATGTAAGTATGAATGATATAGAAGCAATTTTTTATATGTTTACATTATAAGGGTTATTGGATAACTGAGTTTTAATAGGTTATTAATATACTTAAGAATATCATATAATACTATATGCTTAAGTGACTGTTATTTGATTACACTTATAATATTGCCTCCCTTCTAAAATATTCCTAGCACTATTGGTGCTAGTATTATACTAAAAAAAATTCAAGAATACTTTTTATCACTTTACTTAAATCGTACATATAAAATATAAGCAAAATAGGATGGTATCTTTTTGCTAAATACTAGTATTTTAGGATGGATTATTCATCATCTAGGAAATAATGACTTAGTCATTAGTGACCTTAATGGTTTATTTAGGATAATATCCTATTACAACTAAAATATTAAAATTATTAGTTAAATAGTTATTAATAAAATTACTTAAAAGTATATAAGAATGAAAACTATTTCTATATCAATTTCTTCTAGAAATATACTTTAGCGTCATAATACTAAGTTACTAGATATTATTTAAGTTTTTAAATATTTTAAAATATACAAATAATATACTACATATATTTAATTTGAAATAAGATGTAAATATAACTCCTCTTAAGAAAAATAAATAACCAAACTAATTTAATTAAATATTTAAAATATACCTGAATTTCTAATAAAGCTTGGATACACTAAGATATGATTTAAAAAAAATATTAAATAAATAAGGAATAAACTATGTTAGAACTTTTAGATAACGATGTGGACCCAATCGAAACCAGTGACTGGGAACAGGCTATTAAATCTGTTATACGTCAAGAAGGTATAGAGCGAGCTTATTTTTTGATTAAAAAAGTATTAAATATAACTCATACAAAAGGTATCCATTGTCTTCCTAAAATGGTAAACAGCAATTATATAAATACCATTCCAGTAGAAGATGAACCTATATACCCAGGTAATTTATATATAGAAGATCGTATCTGTTCAGCTATTCGTTGGAACGCAGTAATTACCGTTTTACGTGCATCTAAAAAGAATTTAGAACTAGGTGGTCATATAGCTTCTTTCCAATCTTCCGCTACTTTATATGAAGTCTGTTTTAATCATTTTTTTAGAGCGCGTAATCATAAAGATAGTGGTGATCTAGTATACTTCCAAGGCCATATTTCTCCTGGTATTTATGCGCGTGCTTTTCTTGAAGGTCGATTAACTGAGGAACAAATGAATAATTTTCGTCAAGAAGTACATGGTAAGGGGTTATCTTCTTATCCTCACCCTAAATTAATGCCTAATTTCTGGCAATTTCCAACTGTATCTATGGGATTAGGGCCAATTAATGCAATCTATCAAGCTAAGTTTCTTAAGTATTTAGAGCATCGTGGTTTAAAAAATACTTCTAAACAAAATGTTTACGCTTTCTTAGGAGATGGTGAAATGGATGAACCAGAATCTAAAGGTGCTATTACTATAGCTACTCGAGAAAAACTAAATAACCTTTGCTTTATTATTAATTGTAATTTGCAGCGTTTAGATGGACCGGTAAACGGTAATGGTAAAATAATTAATGAATTAGAAGGTATTTTTACAGGAGCTGGTTGGAATGTTATCAAAGTTATATGGGGAGGAGGTTGGGATGAGTTACTACGCAAAGATATTAATGGTAAACTAATTCAGCTTATGAATGAAACTACTGATGGAGATTATCAGACTTTTAAGTCTAAAAATGGTGCTTATATTCGTGCAAATTTCTTCGGTCGTTATCCTGAAACTTTAAATCTAGTAAAGGACATGAGCGATGAAGAAATATGGTCATTAAATCGTGGTGGTCATGATCCTCAAAAAATATATGCAGCATTAAAACAAGCACGAGACAATAAAGAACAAGCAACTGTTATTCTAGCCCATACTATAAAAGGTTATGGTATGGGATGCCTTGCAGAAGGTAAGAATATTGCTCACCAAATTAAAACAATGAATATGGATAACTTACGGCAGTTCCGTGATAACTTTAATATACCAATAGCTGATTCTAAAATAGAAACACTACCATATATTACATTTAGTAAATATTCAGAAGAATATAGGTATCTGCATAATTGTCGTCAGTCTCTTCAAGGATATTTACCAACTCGTTTAAATAATTTAACTAAAAATCTCACAATACCTGCACTATTAGATTTTAGTTCTTTATTACAAGAGCAAACTAAAAAAATATCTACCACTACTGCATTTGTTCGTATATTAAAAATAATGTTAAATAATGTTTTTCTTAAAGATCGTCTGGTTCCAATTATAGCAGATGAAGCACGTACTTTTGGTATGGAAGGTTTATTTCGTCAGATAGGTATATATAACCCCCATGGACAACAGTATATACCTCAAGATAAAGAGCAAATATCTTATTATAAAGAAGATAAAAAAGGTCAGATTTTACAGGAAGGAATAAGTGAATTAGGAGCAGCATCTTCTTGGTTAGCGGTTGCAACTTCTTATAGTAATCATAATTTTCCAATGATTCCGTTCTATATTTATTATTCTATGTTTGGTTTTCAACGCATAGGGGACCTATGTTGGGCTGCCAGTGATCAACAGGCTCGGGGATTTCTTATAGGTGGTACTTCAGGTCGTACCACATTAAATGGTGAAGGTTTACAACATGCAGATGGTCATAGTCATATTCAGGCTCTAACTATTCCTAACTGTGTATCTTATGATCCAGCATATACTTATGAACTTGCGGTTATTATACATAATGGTTTAGTACGCATGTATGGTAAAGATCAGGAAAATATTTACTATTATATAACGACAATGAATGAAAATTATTACATGCCAGCTATGCCTTATGGTGTAGAAGAGGGTATTTGCAAGGGTATTTATAAATTAGAAACACTTCCAGGTATTAAGGGTAAGGTACAGTTATTAGGATCAGGAGCTATCTTACGTCAAGTTCGTAAAGCAGCTAAAATTCTGAATGAAGAATACCATATAGGTTCTGATATATATAGTGTTACTTCTTTTACTGAGTTAGCTCGTGATGGTCAAGATTGTGAGCGCTGGAACATACTACATCCAACTAAAACTCCACGTATACCATATATCACTCAGATAATGAATAATGCTCCAGCAGTTGCTTCTACTGACTATATAAAATTATTTGCAGAACAAGTATGTAATTATATTCCAGCTAAATATTATCTGGTTCTTGGTACTGATGGTTTTGGTCGTTCAGACAGCCGAGAAAATCTTCGTAATTACTTTGAAGTTGATGCGTCTTATGTTGTGGTTACTGTATTAGGTGTGTTAGTTAAATGTGGTGAAATAAAACCCTCTATCGTAATTGATGCAATAAAAAAATTTAATATTAATCCAGATAAAATTAATCCACGTTTATCATAAGAGGTACAAAAATGATTATTAAAATTTATGTACCGGATGTTGGTATTCAAGAATCTGAAATTAACGCAATTATGGTTAAAATAGGAGACACAGTAAAAGTAGAGCAATCTTTGATAAATATAAAAAGAGATAATGTCTATATAGAGATTCCATCCCCATTAGATGGTATTATAAAAGACATTAAAGTTTCTGTTGGTGAACAAGTAAAAACCGGTCAATTAATCATGACTATTCAATCTAAGAGTTTGACATCTACTATTATAAAAGATATTAGTATACCAGATATAGGTTCTGATGAATTAGAAGTTACAGAAGTTATGGTAAAAGTAGGTGATAATATTCAAGTAGAACAATCTCTCATTACTATAGAAGGTAATAAAGTTTCAATGGAAGTTCCAGCTCCTTTTGCTGGTTTAGTTAAAGAAATTAAGATTAATGTAGGTGATCAAGTTCGAACAGGTTCTTTAATAATGACTGTTGAAACTACTTATGTTAAGCCTGTACATGTTACTACATCTAACACTCCTCTAGCAAGGAAAACAATGCAAAATATTGAATATTTCGATATAAATAGCACAGAAATAATGAATGATATTATGGTTAAAATGAGTGATAATCTTAAAGATCAACAATCAGTAATGAATACAAAAATAGAAAAATTAAAAACTAGTTCGTTTATTCAGAACTCTAAAAAAGAAAAAGTGACATCAGCTAATGAGTTCAATATCAAAGAAAAACAGCAAGATGCTCTTATTTTAGATAAAAATATTACATTTCAAAAAGAATGTACTAATTATAATACATATGTTCATGCAACACCTATGATTCGTCGTATGGCTCGTAAATTTGGTATCAATTTAATGCAGGTAAGGGGTTCTGGACGTAAAGGTCGTATCCTACGTGAAGATATTCAGCGTTATATTCAATATATTATTAAAAATATGACATCTATTCCGAGAGTATCTGATAGTAGTGATTTATCCAGTATATGGTCCTGGCCAAAAGTTGATTATAGTAAATTTGGAGCAACAGAAGAAGTCACATTAAGTCGTATTCAAAAAATATCTGGTTCTAATTTAAGTCGTAACTGGATGATGATACCCCATATTACTCAGTTTGAAATAGCGGATATTACTGATGTAGAAACTTTTCGTGTACAAGAGAATAATAAAACTGAGCTAAAAAAACAGGATATTAAAATAACTATTTTAGTATTTCTAATAAAAGCTGTTGCTAAAGCTTTGAAAGAGTTTCCATATATCAATAGCTGTCTATCTGATAATAACCAAAAATTAATTATTAAGAAATATATTAATATCGGTATAGCAGTTGATACACCAGGTGGTTTAGTAGTTCCCGTTTTATATGAAGTAGATAAAAAGGGTTTAGTTGATCTATCTAGAGAGTTAATCTTAATTACCAAGAAAGCACGTGATGGTAAACTTACTATATCTGATATACAGGGAGGTTGTTTTACTATCTCTAATTTAGGAGGTATAGGTGGTATCGCGTTTACACCCATTATTAATGCTCCAGAAGTAGCTATTTTAGGTATATCGAAATCATCTATGCAACCAATTTGGAATGGTAAAGATTTTATTCCGCGTTTAATATTACCTCTATCTTTTTCCTTTGATCACCGCGTGATAGACGGTGCTACCGGTGCTCGTTTTGTTGCGTATATTGCAACTATTATGTCTGATATTCGCTATTTAATTATGTAATTAGAATTACATAATTAAAAATTATTTTTAAAAAATATCTTGAATATAATAGATAAAATTATGAAATATAGAATCTTACGAGCTTTATCTTTCAATTAATAAATATAGGATAGTAAATATTTTCTAAACTATATTTAGTAAATAAGATTGCCTGATAATTCTACTCTGTAATTAATTATATCTTATTATTTATAGAGAAAGTTATTATTAAAGTATAAATTTATAAAATAAATAAATAGCTTTGATAATATCAGTATCAATATTGATTATAAAATACTTATTTATTAAATAATAAAGAGGGTAGTAATGAGTACTCAAATAAAAACTCAAGTTGTGGTATTTGGTGCAGGACCAGCAGGTTATTCCGCGGCTTTTCGTTGTGCTGATTTAGGTTTAAACACTATTATCATTGAACGATATTTTACTTTAGGTGGTGTATGTTTGAATGTTGGTTGTATTCCCTCAAAATCTTTATTGCATGTAGCTAAAGTAATTAAGAAATCAAAAGAATTAAAGAAACTAGGTGTATTTTTTGGTGATCCTAAGATTGATATTAATAAAATACGTACCTGGAAAAATAATATTATTAGTAATATAAATAATGGTTTAGCTAATATGGCTAAAACACGAAGCGTGAAAGTTATTCATGGTATAGGTAAGTTTACTAGTAAACATACGATAGAAGTTGAAAGTAACAATAACAAAATTATAATTAATTTCGACAACGCTATTATAGCTTCTGGTTCTCATCCAGTAGAGCTACCACTTATTTCACATGAAGATCCACGCATTTGGAATTCTACCGATGCCTTAAAGTTACAATATATCCCTAAAAGACTTTTGGTTATAGGGGGCGGTATTATTGGTTTAGAAATGAGTACTATTTACCATGCGTTGGGTTCTGATATTGATCTAGTAGAAATGCAAAATCAAATTATACCTGATGCTGATCAAGACATAGTAACGGTACTCAATAGAAGTATAAGTAAAAAAATAAACGTGATGTTAAAAACAAGAGTAACTGCAGTAGAAGCTAAAGAAGATGGTATATATGTTACTATGGAAGGGGATATAGCACCTAATAAACCACAGTGTTATAATGCGGTTCTAGTAACTATTGGTCGTATACCTAATAGTAAATTACTTAATATAAATAAAGCATGTGTTGAAGTTGACGCACATGGATTTATTCCTGTTGATCAACAACTACGTACCAATGTACCACATATATTTGCTATAGGAGATATTGTTGGTCAGCCAATGTTAGCGCATAAAGGTATTTATTCAGGACATATTGTTGCTGAAGTAATTGCTGGTATGGATCATTATTTTGATCCTAGAGTGATTCCTGCAATAGCCTATACCGATCCAGAGATTGCGTGGGTTGGTATTACGGAGAGAGAAGCAAAATCAAAAGGTATTAACTATAAAATTTCTATTTTCCCCTGGTCATCTTCCGGACGTGCTATCTCTTCGGATTGTGCCGATGGTATAACAAAGCTAATTTTTGAAAAAAAGTCTAATCGTATTATAGGTGGTGCGATTGTCGGTACAAATGGTGGCGAGCTATTAGGTGAAATAGGTTTAGCTATAGAAATGGGTTGTGACGCTGAAGATATCGCATTAACTATTCATGCTCATCCAACTTTTTATGAATCGGTTGGGTTAGCAGCAGAAATATATGAAGGTAATATAACTGAAAAATTAATTTTTTAATATCTTAAAATTATTTTCTTAATTAAATGATATAATCGATATCAGATCTTTTTTATTATTAATTATTTTATTGTATTTTTATTTTTTATTTTTTATTATTAAATTTATCAAAATTATTAAAATAAATACGAATAATACTAATTAGTATATTGTTAATTTTATAATTTTATTAAAAGTTGTATAGAAAACCTATTAATTTGATTACATTTTAAATGAATCTCTACATTTTTGAATTAAATAGTACTGATTGATTAAGTAATACATATGTTTTTATACTGCATATAAAACTATTTTATAAATTAAATAAATAAATATTTCTAATTATATATTTATATTATTTTTATATAAATATTCTTCAATTTGTTTTAACTTTATATGAATTAAGGAATTCTTTGATACCTTTACTGTATCATTCATTAAGGATATTATAAATTATTATTTATAAATACATAAGATTAAAAATCTTCTTGAGATAATATTATACAATACACACCATGATATATTTGTATGTATAAATCTTGGTTAGTTTTAAAATTCATAATTTTTATAAAATATTTATTCTATAATATTTTATATATATTCATTATTCTTCTATTTTTCGACACTAATTAGTGTAGTTATTTTTTATTAGATATACCTACTATTATATAGTTTATTGATTATTATTATCCAATACATTATTAAATCATGATTTATTATTTTTATATTATTATTTCACGTCATCATTTAGCTTAATATTTTTAAAAATTATCTAATATAGTCTATAAAAACTTTAATTGATTTCTTTTAAATTTAAGAAAGTATTCTTTTTTTATTGTATACCTTCATTATTATGATTAATAATCAACTATTTATTAGCTACAATGATTATTATTTATATTTATTTGTATCTCTTGTATAACAATTTAATTATCATCCAAAATTAGCTTATATAAAATATGTTGAATAAAAATTTTTATTTAAGTGTAAGTATTAATATCTAAATGTAGTTAAAATACTTACATGAATAGGTTGAGATATGTTTGCATTATTATATATTATTAAAGAATTATATTTTTATTTTTAATTTTATTTTTATTTTTATTTTTACTATATCTTTATACCGTATTACATTAAATAATGTTACTAACAAACTTATTTTGTATAAGTTATACTGTTATTTATTAAATTCAATAAATAGTATAAGATAAATTATTTAAATAATTACAGTTATTACCTGTTAACACTGCTTGTACCAGTAAGTGTATATATCATACCTTTGTCTAGTATGTATTAAAATGATTTTTATTTTATCAAAATGCATAAGCTACTAGAAATAGATATGGTTATTTTATCTTGTTATATAACAAACCTTTTAAATGGCCTTTAATTTTATTATATAATATTGGTGTATTTATACATGACATGCAGTTATTATTTATCAAGATATTTTTATTATTCCTAATGCTATATAGATCTTAAGTTATATTTTATATATAGTCATAGACTATGTTTAATTTTCAATAAAATTAAACATAGGACGTGGAAAATTGCCAATATTTAATCCTTAAATTAAACTAAGTTGAGTAGTTAATATTATATACTACTAAAAAAATTTTGAATATATAGGTGTATCTTATTAGTTTCTTAGAGCATTTTTATATAAAAAGTAATTTACATAGTCTCATATGGTAGTAGTCAGTTTTTACAAAAATTAAAAAATAATATATATAGAGTGAAAAAACTATTCATATGTTATTTGGATAACACTAATACAAAGTACAATCATATACTAAAATAATAAAATTATATTCGGAGTTTAGTGTGAGATATTTACTAGAAATTGTAGTTAGTAACTAGAAGAAATAAAAGAAATTAGTATAACGTGTTAGTCTTGGTCTAAAATATAAATATTCATGATGTACAGTGTACATAATATTAAAAACAAAATTACACTACAATATGTAATATATATTTTATTAATTTTTATACTATTTTATACCTAAAATCAAGTAATATATACATTATACTCCAAATTAGTTTATTAATATTATTAGGTACGTATTTAATCTGAGATTAAAGTATTTACTATAGGTAGAACTCGCCATAAAATCTAAAATATTTATATATTCTGTATATAGGATATCAGATAAATGTTAAAATAATTATTTAGTGAATACTTTGATTAATATAATATAAGATATTAATCTTACGTTAAAAACGTAATAAATAGATCATTAGATTATGATTATCTATAATTATTTTTAGTTTTTAAACACTGAATTATTATTTAGATAAAAAGTATTTTGCAATAGCAAAATATCAATTATTACATTTTATATAATTAAATGTATTATTATTAAATAATAAGAAAAATTCATTTTCTAATATGAAAACATTTAATAATTAGTAATTAGTCATTATTAATATTTTTTATAACAGTCTACATTTTAATTGCAGGTCATATAAAAATACATTGTAATTTATTAAATTATACATAATTTTATTATGTGAGTATATCTTGTTTTTACTAAACTTACTTAATGCAATAAAATCTTTCATTAACTACTATACTTAATTATAGTTTTATATAGGTATTTACTCTATAAGAGTATATATGGTATATATTATATGGAAGATATCATGCAAATATTTACTAAAATATAATTAATAATTTATTAATTTATATTTATGTTATAGATTTTTATAATCTATATATAATTGAATTTTATTCAATACTTATTAATGAAGTAAAATTTAATTATTGCAATAAGTAAACATTTAATTGTGGTGTTATTAGAGCTATGAATCTAGTACTATTTTAAATAGTATCTAGATAAGATATTTTTATATAAAAATTTTTATCTTCTATTAAGAAGATGTGTTATCCTGTGTTAACAAAATAAAATCTTTAAAGATATGAAGATTTAAATAGTATAAAGGTTTTTTATTTTATATTACTTACTTATACGTTAAATATATTCAAAATTACAATTATTTATATATTTGTTTGCATAATAATCAATTAGGTTTAATCTATAATTTTTGTTAGGATATACTTATCCCGTTAACTGCTGATATTTTTGTTACAGATTAATCATTATATTAGATTTAATAAATTTTTATATATAATAAAATCTTTTTTATATCATAGTACGTATTAAATACGTAACAAATAACAATTTGATTCAACAGATTAATATTTTATATTATATACATTTTTCTAAAATTTAGTAGTTAATCAAAATAAGTATTTTATTCTATTAGTTAATAATATTATTAATTATTACCTAGTGTAGATGCTACAATGTAAAATTATAGATTTTATCTATATAAATAAAGTTAGAGGCAAAGATATATTAATAATTTTAAAAAAATAATTGATAGATTATTACGTAATATATGATGAATTTATACTTGTTTAGTTGGGCGTATAACTAATTTTTTATTAAGGTAATTTACCAACTGACCAGTTTTATTTCCTAAATAGAAAAACTATATTTAATGTCAAACATAATCTAATCAATATTATAATTATTTTTTTTAACATTTAATTGATCTATTTATGAAAAATAAAACATATACGCCATTACGTAAATAAAAGTATTTAAGATGATGATTAAAAATACTAATTAATATAAAACTTTATATTAATTAGTATAAATTATTTATATAGATATAAATTAGAATTACGTTTAATAGAACGATATATAGAATATAATATTACTATTATAGTAAATTTTACTTTAGATAAAAAGAGTGCTCTATACCATAATAAATATTAATTTAAAATCAATCTTTCTAAATAGTTAAAATATTTATAATAATATTTCATTATACCTATAAAAAATATATGTATTAAATAATAGTATTAGTTAGAAAGGTTATATCGTAATATATTACTTTTTCCTAGAAAAGACTTAATAGTCTATTTGTATATAATACTACAATACATTATTTAGAATATTTACTGTAGTATAGAATTTTGGGTTTTATTTATTTTGTTACTATATTGATAGAATCAATTATCATTAGATGATATTTCTCGTGTCTCTTTATTAGACAAATAAGTAATACTTAAATTTTGTATACTTATTTTTCTAAATATGGATTTAGTAATTAGTATAATTTAAATTACTTAAATATTATAGTACTTATAATATAATGAATTTACTACTTAAAACCTTTAGATTTGTAACATAAGATTTTTAGTTAGGATATATTGATAATATCATAGTTTTCTTTAGACTTTACAATTATCTTTAATTAAATATTATTTTTTAATATATAAGGATATAATAAAATATTATATGGATCATTTTTTGATACTTTTTAGTAGAAAAAACAGTTTATTGATTTTTATTAAGGTATTTTAATCATTTAAATAGCAAACACACATAATCAATAATATTAATCATAAAATAGATGGCTATATAGTATGCCGGTTCTAATAAAATATTATAACTTATGGTATTATCTGTAGATGAAGATATGTATTTTTATTTATATATATTCAAAGATTGTAAGGTTTAATTTTACTATAATTTAGTAATATCAATTCTATTGTGTTAAGAATGATTTATTGTTATAGATAAAAATTTTACATATATGTAAGTATTTTGTAATGCATAAGCAAATATTAGATTATTTATATATTTTAGACTATATTAACTATTTTATCTCTAAATTTTATACAATAATTATTAACCTAGATATAGTAAAAATCATTTGTTCAAGAACAATATAATCAATAATAGAGTGAATTAATAATATATTAGAATAATATTCATTAGAAGTTATTAAAAGATAATCAAATATTTATTAAAATAATATTTTTCATAAACATTGCTAATACAGTTATTTTTAATAGTAATACTTATATCTGATTTAGTATATTTATCTCATTAGAGATTATAACTATATTTGAATTATAGTATCAATAATAAAAATATGATATATAAAATATATATTTTGAAGACATTCCATAAACGTTTTACAATAAATTTATGGTTTATATATCAGTATATATATTTTATTCTGCTGATTATTTATTTTAATTATTTAATTAACATTAATTATAACTGGTGTAATTTAAAAAAATTTTATGCATAAGAATATGCAATTACTATATTTTTGATTAAAATTACTTACTTTTTAAATTTGAATAAATCAGGTTATTTATGTCTAATAGCGCTTTAAGTATTGTTATTCTTGCTGCTGGTAAGGGTACTAGAATATATTCTGATATGCCTAAAGTACTTCATAATTTAGCCGGAAAACCAATGGTTCAGCACGTAATTGATACTGCTATACAGTTAAAACCACAGAGTATATATTTAGTTTATGGTTATTATGGAAGTTTACTTAGAGAAAAGTTATCCAAGCAGCCTCTTAAATGGGTATTACAGGCTGAGCAGCTAGGTACTGGGCATGCTATGCAGCAAGCTGCGCTAAATTTTTCCTGTAATGAAGATATTTTAATGTTGTATGGTGATGTGCCTCTTATTTCCAAAGAAACTCTACAGCGTTTATTAGCAGTAAAGCCCTATAGGGGTATTGGTCTACTTACAGCTAGGGTAATGGATCCCACAGGATACGGTCGTATATTGAGAAAGAATAATCGTGTAATTAAAATTATTGAACATAAAGATGCTACAGCAGAACAACATAAAATTAATGAAGTTAATACTGGTATTCTAGTTGCTAATAGTAGGGAACTTAAACGTTGGTTAAGCAAGTTAAATAAGAATAATGTACAAGGAGAATATTACATAACAGATATTATTTCTTTAGCCCATGAAGAAGGTAGTCTTATTGAAACTGTTTATCCTTATCGACTAAGCGAAATTGAGAATGTAAATAACCGTTTACAGTTATCAGCATTGGAGCGTGAGTATCAATATGAACAAGCTCAGAAACTCATGTTAGCGGGGGTAATGCTTATCGATCCATCTCGTTTTGATTTACGTGGATCATTAATTCACGGTCGTGATATTTTTATTGATGTGAATGTCATTATTAAAGGTTTAGTGAGACTAGGAAATCGTGTACACATTGAGGCTGGTTGTATTTTAAAGGACTGTATTATTGGTGATGACTGTGTAATTAGTTCTTACACTATAATTGAAAACTCAACTTTAGCAGCTAAGTGTACTATCGGGCCATTTGCTCATCTGCGTCCTGGATCTAATCTTGCTAAAAAGGCACATGTAGGTAATTTTGTAGAAATGAAACAAGTGCGCTTAGGTAATCACTCTAAAGTAGGTCATCTCTCCTATTTAGGAGATGCTGAAGTTGGTGATTATGTTAATATTGGCGCCGGTACTATTACTTGTAATTATGATGGTGCAAATAAATTAAAGACTATTATAGGTGATCATGTATTTATTGGTTCTGATACACAGCTAGTGGCTCCGGTTACCATTAGTAATGGAGTTACTATTGCTGCTGGTACTACGGTAACTAATAATGTAGCTAAAAATGAATTAGTAATTAGCCGAGTTAAACAAACGCATGTCCCCGCATGGAAGCGCCCAATAAAAAAATAATACTAGTTAATAAATAAAATAATATTTTTTAAAAGGAAACACTTTATTTTGCCTGTGTTTATATTTTTAATTTAAATAGCTTGATTAGCTGTATTGCATTGCAAATAAAATAATATTTATACCTATTTATAAGGTAATTAATCATTTATAATAAATAAAAAATTATAAAATAATTATTTTATATTCTAAAAATTAGTATACATAAAAATAAAAGCGTATAGAGCTTGATATAATAGTAAATAAAATTATGTTGTTATTATAGGAATCAAACACTATGTGTGGAATTGTTGGCGCAGTAGCGCGGCATGACGTTACAAACTTTTTATTAGAAAGTCTTCATCGTTTAGAATACCGTGGTTACGATTCTGCGGGGTTGGCAGTTACAGATAACCAGGGTAGTATACAACGTATACGTCGTGTTGGTAAAGTACAAGCATTACAAGATGCGATGATTGAAAATCCAATTACTGGTAGAATCGGTATTGCGCATACTCGCTGGGCAACTCACGGAGAACCTACTGAACAAAATGCACACCCGCATGTTTCTGAGCATATTGCTGTTGTACATAATGGTATTATTGAAAATCATGAATCACTTCGTATTATGCTTATAAAACGTGGCTATCATTTTATATCTAAAACAGATACTGAGGTTATTGCTCATCTAACGCATTGGGAGCAACTTTATTGTGGCGGTTCGTTGTTAGAAGTAGTTCAGCGCGTCATTTCACAATTACGCGGTACATATGGTACCGTAGTAATGGATAGTTATAGTCCTGAGTTACTTATTACTGCACGTTCTGGTAGTCCGTTGGTTATCGGTTGTGGTATAGATGAAAATTTTATTGCCTCAGATCAACTAGCTCTGCTACCAGTAACTAATAATTGTATTTTTTTAGAAGAAGGTGACATTGCTTCAGTTACTTGTAATATAATCAAAGTATTTGATAAATACGGGAATGATGTTAAACGTACAGAAATAAAACTGAATACAAAATACGATGTTAGTGATAAAGGTGTATACTATCATTATATGCAAAAAGAGATATACGAACAGCCCTTAGCAATTAAAAATACACTTAAAAATAGATTAAGATATGGATCAGTAGATCTAAGTGAACTAGGTGAAAAAGCAGATTTAATATTAGCTGAAGTAGAACATATACAGATTATTTCTTGTGGTACTTCATATCACTCAGGTATAGTAGCTCGTTATTGGTTTGAATCTCTTATTGGGTTACCTTGTGATGTTGAAATTGCTTCTGAATTTCGTTATCGTAGATCTGTAGTACGTAAAAATAGTTTAATTATTACACTTTCGCAATCTGGTGAAACTGCAGATACTTTAGCGGCACTACGTTTATCTAAAAAAAATGGTTATCTAGGATCTTTAGCTATATGTAATGTAGCAAGCTCATCATTATTACGCGAATCTGATTTAGCGCTCTTAACTAAAGCTGGTATCGAAATTGGAGTTGCTTCAACCAAAGCTTTCACTACTCAGCTAACAGTACTATTATTATTGGTAGTAAATATTGGCCGTTTGCATAATATTTCCAATCAGATAGTACAAGATATTATTCAAGCGCTACAAGTGTTACCCCAACGTATTGAACAAATACTATCTATGGATCTAGGTATTGCAGATCTAGCAGAAGATTTTATGGATAAACAACATGTTTTATTTATAGGAAGAGGAGATCAGTATCCTATTGCAATGGAAGGAGCTTTAAAGTTAAAAGAAATATCTTATATTCATGCAGAAGCTTATGCTGCAGGTGAGTTAAAGCATGGACCATTAGCCCTTATTGATGCTAATATGCCAGTAGTAGTTATTGCACCTAATAATACACTTTTAGAAAAATTAAAATCTAATATTGAAGAGGTGCGTGCTCGTAGTGGTTTGCTTTATATTTTTGCCGATATTAATGCTGGTTTTAATAATAGTGTAGGTATGCGTGTGATCTCCCTACCCCATGTAGAAGAAATAATTGCACCAATATTTTATACCGTGCCATTACAGCTCCTTTCTTACTATGTTGCTTTAATTAAAGGAACAGATATTGATCATCCACGTAATTTAGCAAAATCAGTAACTGTTGAATAAAGATCGTATTATATATTTATAGTTATTTTTTTCTTTATCATAAAATATTTTAAGGAAAAATAAATTCAATATATATTGATATCCTTAATTATTTTGTAACTACTTTATACGCGAAACATATTCACCAGACCGAGTATCCACTTTTATTACTTCACCAATTTGTACGAATAATGGGACTTTTACCACTACTCTAGTACTTAGAGTAGCAGGCTTACTACTAGTATTAGTAGTATCTCCTTTTATTCCTGGATCGGTATTGATGACTTTCAACTCTACAAAATTTGGAGGAATTACCTGAATTGGGTAATTATTCCATAGAATTATAAGGTACTCCTCCTGATGTATCATCCATTTATAATTATCTCCAATAGCTTTTTTATCTGCAGATAGCTGTTCAAAATTTTCTTTATTTATAAAAAAATATAACCCACTATCATTATAAAGGTAAGTAAAATTTAAAGTAATAATATCTGCACCTTTTACATAATCAGTAGCTTTAAAGGTTTTTTCAACTCTAGTACCGGTTAGAAGACGGCGCATTTTAACACGAGTAAAAGCTTGTCCTTTACCTGGTTTAACAAACTCACTACTTTCGATAGCATAAGGTTCTCCCTCTAAGATTATTTTTAGACCAGGACGAAAATTATTGCTAGAATAGTTAGTCATAAAATACCTATGATATTATTTATAATTGGGGTATAGTTTACATGGTATATAGTTTTACTAAAAATTATCAATCTTATCAAGAAGGGTGGTTGCAACAACTTACTAATGCTATTAATAAACCATCAGAGTTACTTGAATACGTAGAACTTTCTAATAGCCCTCAGTTGGAAAAAAGCCATGATGCGCGTTATCCTTTCTCTTTACGAGTTCCTCATACTTTTGCGCGTCGTATAAAAAAGGGAGATCCTTATGATCCTCTTTTGCTGCAGGTTATGACTTCTACTAAGGAATTTACTATAACTCCTGGGTATTCGAATAATCCAGTTGACGAGCAAAATGATATAATTGTAGTACCCGGGCTACTGCATAAATATATTAATAGAGTATTACTATTAGTTAAAAATAATTGTGCAGTACATTGTCGTTATTGCTTTCGTCGTTACTTCCCTTATAATAATAATAAAGGTAATAAAACTAACTGGCGTCAAGCATTAAATTATATTTATCAACACCAGGAATTGGATGAAATTATTTTCTCTGGCGGTGATCCATTGATGGCAAAAGATCATGAGTTATCCTGGTTACTTAATGCAACTGAAGCTATTCCACATATAAAACGTCTTCGTATACATACTCGTTTACCGGTAGTGATTCCTGATCGTATCACTAAAAAACTTATTAATATTTTCTCTAAGTCGCGTCTTAATATTATTTTAGTAACACATATTAATCATGCTTATGAGATCGGTGTAGAACTCTATGATGCTATGACACAACTAAAAAGAGTTGGCGTTACCTTACTAAATCAAAGTGTGTTATTGCGCGGTATAAATGATAATGCTAATACGCTTGCTGATCTGAGTAATGCTCTTTTTAGTGCAGGAATTATACCATATTATTTACATTTACTTGATAAAGTACAAGGCACTGCACATTTTATGGTTTCAGATTATGAGGCTCAAGGTATTATGCGTAATTTAATTACAAAGATTTCTGGTTATATGGTACCTAAGCTTACGCGAGAAATAGGAGGAGAACCAAGCAAAACTCTTATTGATTTAGGTTTGCGACAGAGTTAAAGTTAAGACTTCTATTTTAGCAAAATAAATAGTTTAAGGATTCTATTAAGAATTATTTAAAAAATTTATATTAACAATAATTATATTGTTATCAATAATTATTTTAATAATAAGCTAAATATAGTATTTTTATTAAATACTATAATGTTTTGCATTCTAAATGTTAGAATTGAATAAATTAATGTAGATATGTAGTAATTTTTTAGTTTAAAGATTGATTTTGTAAGTTACAATTATATTGTATATTTTAAGCATAAATATAATTGCAAATAACTTAATATATAATATCAAGGTTATAACTTAACTGTATTAAATTTTCTCTAAAGATATAAAAACAGTTATTATATTGCATTATTCTATTAAGTTAATTAAGTGTATTTTTCTTATTTTAATATTTTAATATCTCTTTATTAAAAGTTTTTACTACTATAATTCAGGTATTCAAATTAGAATAAAATACTTTTACTAAGGTTTTTAACATTCTATTATAATATAATCTTTAGATTTTTATTATCTAAGATGAATTTTATAAATATCTACTAAATTTTTTTAGTTTATATATATTTCAATTCTCTGTTTATATTCTACTAAGTTTTATATTAAATACTTTATTTATATTTTGCATATGATAGATAGAATACTATTCTAGTAATAGATTAAAAATCTATTAACAAAATGTATTAGTATTAAAAATTTTTAAAAAGATTAAAAATTAGTTCTATTTTTAGCAAAATAATATATAATGGTTTCAATAGTATTTTATTTATAAATATAATTTATAGATTATTTAATAAATATAACTAAAGCTAATTTAAAATACAATATACTAAATAATGAAGACTATAGGTATTAAGTATTGATTTATGTTGATATAAAAAATATTAAAATATTTTATAAAATAAAATTTTAATATTTACATATTAATATGTCATTCCTCTAAGAGAGTGAGAGCTGAATACTTTTGTTAAAAACAATATTTGATATTAAATATTTTTAAAATAACATTTATATGTTTTTATTTTAATAAAATATATGATATATCATCATATAAATAATTTGTATTATACATAATACTTATATAAATAAGTAATATCTTTATTATACTTTTAATATTAATTACCTAAATGATATTTAATATATCTATGATTTTTATAAATATAAAATAAGATGCAAAATTTTTTAAAGATTATCTAATATAAAATACTTTTATATCTTAATGAAAGATAAATATAAAAATATATTTTATATATTCTTAATATCATTAGTGTTTATATAAAATTACTATAAGAGTCTATATTTTGTTTAATATTTTAAAATATTTTTAATTATAATATATACTTACTTATATTTTTTATAATAAATTTTTTATTATAATTTTTATAAATATTTAATGTATTTGTAGTTACATGATTAGTGTATATGCTATGTGTTCATTAACATACATATGGAGTTTATTTTATGTTATTTACAATACGTATTATAATAACTGTTTTATACTGTATTGTGGTCTGTGTGTTTGGTTGTATTTATTGTATATTTAGTCCACGCAATCCACGTCATGCTACTACTTTTAGCCATATATTTGGACGCTTATCCTTTTTATTTGGATTAAAAATAGAGATCCGTATTCCTATTTCAGTACAAGATTACGGTAACTCTATTTATATTGCTAATCATCAGAATAATTATGATATGATAACAATATCTAACGCTATGCAAAACAATATGGTTACTATGGGTAAGAAAAGTATTATCTGGCTTCCATTCTTTGGACAGCTATACTGGCTTACCGGTAATGTTATTATTGACCGAACTAATCGGTCTAAAGCGCATAAAACTCTTTTAGGAGTAATTAATCAGTGCCGTACTAAAAAAATATCATTTTTAATATTTCCTGAAGGTACTCGTAGTCGTGGTCGAGGATTAATGCCTTTTAAAAGTGGTGCTTTCCATGCGGCTATTGCGGCTAAGGTACCTCTTATTCCGGTCTGTACATCTAATACTCACAATAAAATTAAACTTAACCGTTATCATAACGGTTTGGTAATTATTGAAATGTTACCGCCTATTAATGTAACTAAATATAGAAAAAATCAGGTACGTGAACTTTCTATCTATTGTCATAATCTTATGCAACATAAAATTAATGAATTAAATATGGAAGTTATTGCTCGTGAAACTAAATCCTAATTTTAAGTAGTTTTTATTTTATATTAGTAATATTTTATAGAATTTATTGTTTTTATTAAGGATGTTATTTAAATATTTTTATAATTTTAATACTAATACATATATTTCGGATGTCTTTATTAGTATAATGTTAGTTATTCAGTATATATATTTATATAATCATCTTAAATATAATATTATATAAGATATTTACAATATTATTTTTATTATCTGATAATGTACTAAGTATCATAAAACTTAATAGTTGGTATACTACTAAAATAGAAATCAATAGAAAAATATTATTACTTAACTTATAGTTATAATCAGTAGTTTAATATACATAAAAATAGTATAATAATAAATTTATCAACATAGTATACAAGTTTTACAATAATCACTATTATTTTAATCTTTTAAGATTATCTTAGGTTAATTTTATTAGTGAATTTCTTTAGTAAGATAGTAAAAATCTCCTAATATTAATTATACTTTAATATATTTAATAAATTATAATAGTTAATAACACATAAATACTTTATCTTAAAATGTATCACTTAAAGTACAAATAAAATATAAAATACTACTTAATATTAGATAAGTTATTCTTGAATGATATAAATCATTATAAACTATTTTATTTTATGTTCTATAAAAGCATTGGTTAATTTTATTGTAACATCTATTTAGTATTATTTAATATTAGTTAATTATTGACCCAACTATTTATTTTTACGTTTATATTAATTATAAATAAGTTAGTATTACTTAAATATATTTAGCATATCCATAAAATAAGGTAGACAGTAAAAGTGTTTTAATTTTATATTTGATATAATTTTGCTTGTATTTAATTTGGTAAATTTAAAGTATAATTACAGCGCTTTACTAAATTTTATATTTATATATTCTTGGTTATTAAAGGATTGAATTATTTTACTTATGTTTATGTATATGTGCTTTGATCAGTTATAATATTATTATATTTTATATTACACGTAATATTTGACATAATATTAAAAATACAAAATTATATTATAATTATGTAACTGTAAATTATTTTTTGAGAAAAAATTAAACTTTAGCAAAGTTAACTTTGTTATTATTTTAAGTGTGTATCTTCTTTAGTTATTATATTACGAATTAAAATTATTGTAATTTTTTAAAATATATACTCTGATAAAGATGCTGTTAAATATATTATATTTAATAAATATAATATATTCGATAAGTATTTTAGTCTAATTTATTAATAGAGATTATATTTTAATATATTCTATTAATTTATTATCTTTAATAAGATTAAAGGTTAGTAGCTTCTAACTACGATAGATATTAGGAATATCTTGCGGTTTTCGTAATAAAGAGAATACAATAGTTTTATATTAAGGAGGTAATAACAATGATTAAATTATTAAAATTAACAATTGCATTTTTTTTACTTTTAATTACTTTTAAAATACCTTATGCAATTACTAGTAGACAAGATGTGGAAGTAGGTTTTTCACCAGGGAAAACAGCAAAACAGATAGTTATTATGGCAATTGAAGAAGCGAAAAATTCAATTGATATTTCAGCTTACTCTTTTACTAGTAAGCCTATTGCATTAGCTTTGGTAGACGCTAAAGAACGAGGCGTTAATGTAAGAGTAGTTGCTGATAAAAAATTAAATGGAGGAAAGTATACTGCTATAACTTACTTAGCTCATCATCACGTACCAGTAAAACTCAATGATAAATATGCTATTATGCACAATAAATTTATTATTATTGATAATAATTCCGTTGAAACTGGATCTTTTAACTATACGCAAAATGCAGTATCCCGTAATGCAGAAAATGTTATTTATTTACGCAATAGACCAGATATTGCTAAAAAATATTTACAAGAATTTAATCGTTTATGGAGAGAATCTACTTATTAAATTTATATATGGTAATATAATTTTAGAATATATATATTCATTATAGATAATTAATGAACTACTATAGAATAGTATATAGAATTTTTCAGTAATACTTTTAAATAAAATAGTGGATTAATTACACGGTATTAATATAGTTGGATTATGTTGTATATTTTATTAAAGTAATGAGTTTTAAAATATTAATTGATCTTTAATATAAGAACTTATCTAAAGAAAAATATTATTTGTATATTTACATATATTTTTTACCATTTTTAATGGCTTAATTAATTATTCTTTTATATAATTAAAATAAATATTATATTATTAATATAATTATTAATATTTATTAAAAATAAATTGTTTTAAATAAGAGTATAATAGTTTAATAGAATTAATAAAAGTCATAGTATATATTATAACCTATTGAAATAGTGTATTTTAAAAAATATTTTTACTTATAGTTATTTTAAATTTTTATATTTAATAAATATGAGTTAATAATTCAGTTGATTGATAAGTTTACGTTATATTTAAAAAATAATAATTATGTAAGTAAGGTATTATACTAAATAATTATATTAATAAATTTTATTATATTATTTATTAAATATTTATATTGAAATTTTATCTTGAATATAATGTACGAAGAGATATTTAATAAATATTCAAATCAATAACATCAATGTATTTCATGGTACATATCAAGCATTGTACGATATTAAGTTAAAATATCCTACAAAAGAAACGTTATTTTTATTAAATACCAGTGTTACGGATTAAACCTTATTATTACTTGGTTTTAAACCTATTAGATACTTATGTTCTGTTAAAATATTAATTTTTGATAATAAATTTTAGATAAACTTAGTAATAAAGACGTTCAGAAAGTATAACTTAATGTTGGAATAGTATTTTCAATACTATGATATAATCACATCTAATTATAATTAAAAATATAATTAAAACACTATGCAAAATTTTAAGCTTAAGTAAAGTACCGGATGTAAGGTGCACTAAAAAATTATTGTAGCTTCTGTCTTTATTTAATTAATTATATTCTCTATTTATTTTCCACAGCATATGTTTTTATTGGTAAGATATAGTGTATAGCTATAGCGTGTACTTTAATGATGGATCTAAATATTTTACCTATTTAACTAAACTACTACAACATTAGATCTGGAAATTATAGTATAGATTATTAGCATTATAGGATTAGCATGTAAAACAGCCAGTAAATTGCTTATATGAAAAAAACTGATTAAGTATAGTTATATTAATAAAATAATTTTTTACCACTAAACTAAAGTTGTTGCTAATTATCTACTCTATAAATTTAGAATATTTTATTATAATAATTTTTTAAAAATTATATTTTTACATGGATGACTTGTTATAAATATTATTGTTATATCAAATACTTATATTTTATCTTTAGATTTATACATATATTAATAACCAAATATTAATATTTAGTATATAATTAAATAATAAGCTTTTTTATATATAATATAAGTAACTTATTATAAGATTTTATTTTAAAAATAAAATTTATTATTTATATAATCACTCAAGCATTAGTAGATATAAGTTTTATATTATTTATAAACATAACTTTTATGCAAAGTATTCTACTTATATTATTTAATACCTATATATTTAATATTGTAAAATATTTGTATCTTTATTATAATTACTATTATAAATATTTTATTTTATAAAAATTTGGTAAATTATCATACATGATACATGTGTACTTTACTAAGTAATATCTAAAACAGAAGTATATTTTAGGAATAGATGATAAAGTTATTATATAAAGTATATTAATAAAAAAAATGTTGAAATACTTATTTAATTTAACTTTATTCCAAATAAAATCATATAGATTTAATCATTAAAATTGGTATCTTTAACTAGATATACTTATTATTTAATATTTTTATTAAATAAAATTGACAAACATAAAAAAATTATATGTATAACTTTTATATATTAGGTAATATCAATACATTTTGTTTCTTTGATAAGAATAAATATATTATTGAAATATAGGTTATCTTATATATTTTATTTTATTAAATATATACAATTATCACACATCAATATGTTATATAAAAAAATTGCTATTTTTATATAAAAGATTAGGTATTAATAAAATATATTTTTATAGAAACTATAATTTCTATTATAGTCTTATAAAATAATAAAATCTTTAAGGATCTACGTTTGCCAATATTTTTTTAAAAATAGTTTAAAAGCAAATTATTTTTTCAAAATAACCCCTCTAATAACAAAGATATAATTTATTATTTTATATAAATTCTATAAATAAAATAATGTAAATATAATTCTATTATAACTAGAACTATTTTTTTTAAAAAATATCTATACTAGTAAAAGTGCAATATAGTAATATTAAGTTATATACTTGATCAGTATACATTAATAGTATAATCAGTACACCTATATTATTAGTCTAATAATACTTAATTATTAATACATTAAGCAATGGAATTTTTAATGCTATATTTATAAATTTTATTTTTAATAAAAACCTAGATACTTAAAGTATAAATCTTTTAATTTATTAGATAACTTAATTAGTATATTTTGTAGGTTACAATATAGGTTGTTTGTTATAAATTACTTATTAAATTATTAATTTCTTAATATTCTATATAATTTAATTTAATAGTTTATGGTATTAATTTATTAATGCCTTACTTTTAGAAAGTAATTACATACAAGATTAATAATATAGTTAATAACAAAAAAATCTCTGTAATTATATTCAGAAAATGTTTTTAAGTTCTTTAGATTAGTATACTATGCAAATAGTAGTACTGACATTTGATGCCTAATAATAAGTGCTATATATTAGGTTAATAATATTTTCACTTATAATTTGATACTGTTGGCTAGTAAATGCAATAAGTTTAGATTATAGATAGAAACTTATATAAACCAATTGTAATTAGTATATTAAATTGTTTATAATATCGCAATTTGATATATTTGTATTCTTAGCTGTTAAAGGATAATTATCCATAATAATATTAAATAAAAAATATCAACACAAGACAGTGTTGCTGGAGGAGGCTGTAAGCTGCCTTAATATACGCAGTAACGGTATTTATATTGATGGCACTTTTGGTAGTGGAGGTCACTCACGTCTAATTTTATCCCTTTTAGGGATAAAAGGGCGTTTATTAGCTTTTGATCGTGATCCACAGGCTGTAATAGCAGCAGCAGATATTACAGATCCACGTTTTTCTATTATTTATAGTAGATTCTCTAGTATTGCTAGTTATATACAAAGACTAGGTTTAGAAGGTCAAATAAATGGTATTTTACTTGACCTTGGTGTTTCTTCACTACAACTTAATAATGCTAATCGTGGTTTTTCTTTTATGCATGATGGTCCACTAGATATGCGTATGGACCAGACTAGAGGATTATTTGCTGCCAAATGGCTTATGACATCTGAAGAAAAGATTTCCTGGGTGCTGAAGACTTTCGGTGAAGAAAGATTTGCTAAACGTATTTCTCGTGCGATAGTTGAACGCAACCGTATTAAACCTATAACTAGCACGCATCAACTAGCAACAGTGGTAACTAATGCAATGCCATTTCGTGAAAAACATAAACATCCTGCAACACGTAGTTTTCAGGCTATACGAATTTATATTAATAGAGAACTAGAAGAGATAAAAAAGGTTTTACATAGTTCCTTGCAAATACTAGCCCCTGAAGGGCGTCTTGTAGTAATCAGTTTTCATTCCCTAGAAGATCGTATCGTAAAAGATTTTATTCGTCATCATAGCGTTGGCCATCAATTACCAGTTGGTATTCCTCTAACTGCATTGCAGTTACATAACTACAGTAGTTATAAATTAAAAGCGCTTGGAAAAATAAAAGCTAGTAGTCTAGAGATAAGTTTAAATCCACAGGCAAGAAGCTCATTGCTTCGTTTTGCCAAAAGAATAGCCGAATGATTAGTAATTATCGTTATACTTTAATTACTATTATCAGTAGAGATATAATCCGTCAAGGAAAGATAGTATATTTTTTATTTATCAGTGTATTAATTTCAGCTGTATTCGTTGTGATAATAACGCACAATACTCGTTTATTAATAATACAACGTGAGCAATTATTTATTGCACGTATTGCATTAGATGTTGAGTGGCGTAATCTCCTTCTGGAAGAAAATGTATTAGGGGATCATATTAGAATAGAACAAATTGCAATAAAGAAATTACATATGCAGTATATAGATCCATGTAAAGAGAATATTTTAATTAAATAATTAAATTATTTGATACAATTATATTTTCATTATAACATCTTCAATGTTAATAACATGTATGATTCATGCAAGCAATACAACCATTAAATTTAAAGCTTCATAAAAATCAAGCAAGTTTTATAAACTGGCGTTTTTTATTATTATCCGGATGTATGTTAATTGCGCTAATAGTATTACTAGGACGTATTTCTTATTTACAGTTAGTTAATCCCGATCTTTTAGTGCGTGAAGGTGATGCACGTTCATTACGAATTCAGCATATTGATAATGCACGTGGAATTATTAGTGATCGAGCAGGAAGACCACTAGCAGTTAGTGTCCCTGTAAATGCTATTTGGGCCGATCCTAAATTAGTAAATGAACATGGAGGTATTACTAGAGATATTCGTTGGATGGCATTAGCTAATGCTTTAGATATATCCTTAGATGAAATATCAGCACGTATTAGATGTAATACAAAAGGACGTTTCGTATATTTATCTCGCCAGGTTAATCCAGTAATAGCTGGATATATAAATAAATTAAAACTACCTGGTGTTTACCAAACTCAAGAATCCCGTCGTTACTATCCTGCTGGTCAAGTTACTGCTCATATTATAGGTATTACTAATATTGATAGTGAAGGAATTGAGGGGGTTGAGAAAAGCTTTAATCAATGGCTGACAGGACATCCTGGTACACGTATAGTACGTAAAGATCTTTTAGGACATGTTATTGAGGATATTTCATCTAAAAATAATCATACATCTCATAATCTTTTTCTTAGTATCGATAAACGCTTACAGGCACTAGTTTATTATAAGTTAAATAATGCTGTTACTTTTAACAAAGCAGAATCAGGTACTGCAGTTCTTATTGATGTTAATAGTGGAGAAGTTTTAGCAATGGCTAATAGCCCTTCGTACAATCCTAATAATATAGCAAATACACCTAAAAATACTATGCGTAATCGCGCTATTACAGATATATTTGAGCCTGGATCTACAGTGAAACCAATGGTAGTTATGACTGCTCTTCAGCACAAAATAATTAAAGAAAATAGCATTATAAATACGCTTCCTTACTATATTAATGGTCATCAAATTAAAGATGTTACCTGTTATAAAAAACTTTCTATAGAAGGTATTCTACAAAAATCTAGTAACGTTGGTGTATCAAAACTAGCATTAGCTATGACCCCTGCTGCACTCACAGAGACCTACTCTCATTTTGGGTTAGGTAAGGCAACAAATTTAGGATTAGTTGGGGAAAATAGTGGTATATATCCCCAAAAAAAACAATGGTCTGATATAGATAGAGCCACTTTTTCTTTTGGATATGGGCTTATGGTCACGCCTTTACAATTAGCACGTGTCTATGCAACTCTTGGTAGTTTTGGAATATATCGTCCATTATCTATTACTATGGTTAATTCCCCTATTAAGGGAGAACGTGTATTTCCTGAAGAAATTACAAGAACAGTAGTGCATATGATGGAAAGTGTTGCATTGCCTGGTGGTGGTGGTACTAAAGCTGCAATCAAAAGTTACCGTGTTGCCATTAAAACTGGTACTGTTAAGAAAGTAGGGCCACATGGTAAGTATATTGATAAATATATTGCTTATACTGCTGGTATCGCACCTGCAAGTAATCCTAGATTTGCTCTAGTGATAGTAATTAATAATCCGCAAGCAGGAAAATATTACGGTGGTACTGTATCTGCTCCAATATTTAGTGATATCATGACCAGTACACTACGTATTATGAATGTTCAGCCTGATGCATTACTTACAAGTGATAAAGTAAATAAATAAATAATAAAACATAATTTTATTTATAAAAATTAATTTTGAATATATCTAATTCCCTTATCATGTAAATATTTAAAACTGTTTTATAAAAAATAATATAAGAGAGTTATATTGTAGCAGCTAGCTAGATAGATTTTTTTAACGATACTAAGTGATAAGCTTTATAATTATAACTACCTACATGTAAAGAGATAGTAATAATATTTAGTCACAGTATATATCTGAAGATATATAAAGGAAAAGTAAATAATGTTATTAGTGGTTAAAATATCATTTTATAGTATATTAGTTTAATAAATAAAATATATGCCTAAGGCAAAAATAGAGATTATAATTATTCTCTAATAATAAATAATTCGCACTTGAATAAGTGTTATAAATAACGAATATTAAAAATATTCATTGCATAATTATTAATCTAGTAATCTTAATTTATTAGAATAAAACAGTACATTTTAGGAGAGGTAAAGGTAATGTACTGTAAAAGTCTATTCACATAAAAATATTACTCTCTCAGTATACTGTGCTTATTAATCTAAGTAGTTATTTTTTTAATATTAAACTCATCTCTATTATTTCAGATCAATAATGTGTTTACTATTTTTATATTTATAACATTAAAGAAAAAAAATATTTATCCTACTTATGTAGGCAGATAGTGTAAATTATCTTAGTTAAAAAATCAAATAGTTTTAACTATTTAATATCTCTTCCTAATCATTAGGAAAGAGTTTATATATTTGGTGAATAAAATTCAGTATAACTAGTTCTTCAAGTAAAGGATATCGAATTTTATTTATTAGTAATACTGATCTATAAGGTAGTTCACTAGGATATTTGACGTAAAATACATTCACTAATTCATATGATGAATATATTAATATTCAGTTACTTATTAATATACTTTGCAATATATTAATTTAATTATAATTGTTATTCTTTATTATAGAAATTTTATAAATTACAAAAAGTAATGTTTTAGTAAATAAAATTCGTATATTAAATGTATTCAAGAAAGTCTTTATAAGTTTTATGTTTGCACTATAAAGAAAATTATTTTGTTTTTTGTTGTTCATATTATACTAAATATAGATTTTTATTGATAAGAGTATTGTCGAGTAATATTCTAAGTGTATTGTATAGTAACAATTTAAAATCCTCGTAAAATAGTTAAGAATGCCATTATAGCTGTATATTATTAGTTATTTATTATAAATATTTTAATTATATTTAAGATCTTTTTAATCGTATTGGAGTTATGATTAATTCTTTTATAAAAATAATAGTATTTATATAGTCACCGTAATTAATAAAAGGATAGGAGATATTATGAATTTAATTAATAATTAATGTTCTATACTATTTATATCTTATAAAGATTGCAGTTTATTTGGAGTATAGTATATGATTTCTGTTTTCTTACAAGTTATATCACAGGTTGTAAATGGCCGATTAATAGGTATGGATATTCAAGTTTGTAACATTGCTATAGATACAAGAAAGATCACTAATCAATGCATGTTTATAGCTTTAAAAGGTAAAAAAATTGATGCCCATAACTTTGCTATAGATGCCTTAGAAAGTGGTGCAGTAGCATTACTTGTAAGTCAATATTTACCAATTAATATACCACAGGTTGTAGTGTCTGATACGCGTATTGCTCTAGGTTTATTAGGTGCATGGGTACGTCAGCAAATTTCAGCACGCATTATTGCTTTAACAGGATCTTCAGGTAAAACTTCTGTTAAAGAGATTAGCGCCACAATTCTGAAGAATTGTGGCAATGTTCTTTATACTGAAGGTAATTATAATAACGATATTGGCGTACCGTTAACTTTATCATTACTCCAACACAAGCATGAATTTGCTGTTATAGAGCTAGGAGCTAGCCATATAGGAGATATTGCTTATACATCTAATTTAGTAAAACCAGATAGTGTTTTAATTAATAATTTAGCAGCCGCTCATCTTGATGGATTGGGTTCTTTATTAGGAGTTTCTAGAGCTAAGGGTGAAATATTTAATAACTTATCATCAGATAGTACTATAATTATTAATGCTGATAGTAATGACTGGTTACATTGGTGTAAAAAAGTTACTTATCAACGAGTATGGCGATTTTCCTTGCAGGAAAATACATCTGCTGATTTCTTTGCTGATGATATACATATAACGCAACAGGGTACTCAATTTAAATTACATACCCCATTTGGCAATATAACAATAGTACTGTCATTACCAGGTTACCATAATATAGCTAATGTATTAGCGGCAGCAGCTCTTACTATGTCTGTGGGTGCTAAATTAGAGAACGTATATCAAGGATTATGCTTATTAAAAGCAATTCCGGGTCGTTTATTTCCAATTCTTTTAAATAAACATCAGCTTATCATAGATGATACATATAATGCAAATGTAGGTTCTATGATTGCCGCTATACAGGTTCTCAGTACTAAGCGTGGTTACCGAATAATGGTCGTTGGCGAAATGGAGGAGCTGGGTATTGCAGGAGCAGCATATCATTGTCAGGTAGGAATGTTTGCACGTAAAGCAGGAATTGATAAAGTGTTCAGTGTTGGGGGGTTAAGCTATCTTATTAGTAAGGAGAGTGGCTGTGGTGAACACTTTCAGAATAAAGCATCTCTTATTGAACGATTAAAAAAACTTTTACGTGAGTATATAGAAATTACTATTTTAGTAAAAGGTTCACGCAATACTGCTATGGAGCAAGTGGTAAGAGATTTATCTACATAAAAATACAGGGAAATATATCCATGTTAGTTAACATTATTACTGAATACCTAGTTAAATATTATCCTAGCTTTAATATTATTTTTTATATAACATTCCGTTCAGTTGCGAGTTTACTAACTGCGTTATTTCTCTCTTTGTCAATTGGTCCTTATATGATTACTTTTTTAAAAAAAATATCATTTGTTCAAGTAGTGAATCATAATGGTCCTGAATCTCATAATATAAAACAAGGTACGCCAACTATGGGGGGGTTGATGATGCTTATATCTATCATAATTTCAGTGTTGTTGTGGGCTTATTTATATAACCCGTATATCTGGTGTGTAATTTTTGTATTTCTTAGTTATGGTATTGTAGGTTTTATAGATGATTATAGGAAGGTTATACTTAAAAAGAATAATGGTTTAAGCGCACGCTGGAAGTATTTTTGGCAGTCAGTAATTGCGTTGATTATTTCTATTATCATGTATGTTATAGGTAAAGATACTTCAGCGACTGGACTTGTGATTTTATTTTTTAAAGAATGTATACCTAAATTGGGTTTATTATATATCATACTGAGTTATTTTGTTATAGTAGGTACTAGCAACGCAGTTAATCTAACGGATGGTCTAGACGGATTAGCTGTAATTCCTACGGTATGTATTGCTATTGGTATGGGGTTATTAGCCCTAGCTACTGGTAATATAACATTTGCTACATACCTTCATATTCCTTATTTACGTTATGCTAGTGAATTAATGATTGTTTGTACTTCAATAATTGGATCGGGACTTGGTTTTTTGTGGTTCAATACTTATCCAGCACAGTTATTTATGGGAGATGTAGGTTCTCTTGCTCTTGGTGGAGCTTTGGGTACTATTGCAGTATTATTACGTCAGGAATGCTTGCTTGTAATTATGGGGGGGGTATTAGTGATAGAAACATTATCTGTTATTTTACAGGTAATAAGTTTTAGATTGTGCGGGCAACGTATTTTTCTTATGGCACCAATACATCACCATTATGAATTAAAAGGATGGCCAGAACCCCGTGTAACTGTGCGCTTCTGGATTATCTCTTTTATACTATTATTAATAAGTTTAGTGATATTAAATATCAGTTAAATAATACAATATTCTAGTCAAAAAAATTATGATAATTTACTTAATCTTACTAGTATTTTTATTAATTTTATAGCGTTAGGTATCACTCGATAATCTATTAATCCATGATATATTAAGAGTATAAACAATTATTAGTGATTTAATTAAGGACTTATAACTTTAAATTTTTCAGTATTACTTTAGATAATTTTTCTATCACCTTAGTTTCTTATAAATATATAAATAGTAAATAATATAAAAATATCTTAATTTAAAGTATATATACTAATAATTACTTATTATTAAGTAATTAGCGTAAAGCAATACAATAATATTGTTTTATTATAATGGTAAATATACAATTTTATTATGTTTGTATCGTTTATAATACAGGTTTTTCTATTTTAATGTTACTATAGTAAAATTATTAATTTATACAATAAAATTATTAAATTTTATTTAAAAATAATAGTTAAATTTTATATTACTTTAACTTACATTGTTAAAAATACTAAATTTTATATAAATTATTATCTATTTAAATTGTATTAGTATTGTAGTTGAAAATCGATAGTTAATAGGATAAAAGATATTTTTATGCATAGATTTTAATATTAAGACAAACTCACTATAAAACATAGTTTTTATAGCGTATTAGATGTATTGTTAATAGGATATTATATCGATATTACATATACTTATAGCTTACAAGTATAAACTATTTTATATTTAGTTTATTATTTCTAATTTTATCTTAATTACTAAGAAGTTATGGTAAATTAGTTAATATATATATTTTTAGCTAAGATACTTACGTAGATAATTTTTTATACTCTTTTGAAAGAAAGATAAACATTTTTATAGTATTATTTTTAGAAGTAATCAAATAAGTTTAAGTTATAAAAATTAACTACATATATGATCTCTATAGAATATAAAATAATAAAAATTTTTTGAGATTATTCTAGTTAAGGTGTTAACAAGTTAGAGTTATTTAACTAAAGAGTTGTACTAATATTTATGAAATTTTTATATAGTAAATGGTTCATAAAAGTAAATCAAAATTATACAGGCATTATAATACTTTATGATCGCACGTTACTCTGGCTAATATTTGTATTATCTGCTATTGGTTTTATAATGGTAACATCAGCATCAATACCGATTGGGCAGAGTTTAGCAGAGGATCCACTCCTATTTGCAAAACGTCATGCATTCCATCTATTCTTATCTTTAATTTTAGCTACAGTAACTTTACGTATACCCATGGATTTTTGGCATAGATATAGCAATATATTGCTACTAATATCTATTGCAATGCTTTTTATGGTTTTAGTATTAGGAAGTTCGGTAAATGGTGCTTTACGTTGGATTGATTGCGGTTTAATATGTATTCAACCTGCTGAAATATCCAAATTATCTTTATTTTGTTATATATCTAGTTACCTAGCACGTAAGGTTAAAGAAGTGCGTTCTAATTTTTGGGGTTTCTGTAAACCTATGTGTGTTATGATTATATTATCTTTACTATTATTAGCTCAACCTGACTTGGGAACTGTAGTTGTTCTTTTTATAACCACTCTAGGATTACTATTTTTAGCTGGTGCACAAATATGGCAGTTTATAGCAATTATTAGTTCTGGTGTTTTTTCTGTAATTATGCTTATTATTACTGCACCTTATCGTATGCGCCGAATCGTATCTTTTTGGAATCCATGGGATGATCCATTTGGTAGCGGGTATCAGTTAACACAATCGCTGATGGCTTTTGGTCGTGGTCACTTTTGGGGTCAAGGTTTAGGTAATTCTATTCAGAAATTAGAATATCTTCCTGAAGCGCATACCGATTTTATTTTCTCTATTTTAGCCGAAGAACTTGGTTATATAGGTGTTGTAATAGTTTTGTTGATCATATTTTTCATAGCTTTTCGTGCTATGTCAATAGGATACCGTGCATTAGAAATAGGTCAATGGTTTTCTGGGTTTTTATCGTGTGCTATAGGTATTTGGTTTAGTTTACAAACAGTGATTAACGTTGGTGCTACTGTAGGTATGTTACCTACAAAAGGGTTAACTCTACCGCTTATTAGTTACGGTGGATCTAGTTTATTAATTATATCAACCTCTTTAGTATTATTATTGCGTATTGATTATGAAATTATTTGGAAAACTACTCAAGCAGTAGTGAAGGCTTCCCGATGAGTAGTGGTGATACTAATTTTCAAAAAAGTAAGCGATTAATGATTGTAGCCGGTGGCACAGGTGGACATATTTTTCCTGGCTTAACTGTAGCTCGTTATTTACAAGTTCAAGGATGGCATGTCCGCTGGTTAGGTGCCGACGATCGTATGGAATCTTATTTAGTTCCAAAATATAATATAGCAATAGATTTTATTCGAATTTTAGGTTTTTGTGGTAAAAGTGTAAAATATAAGTTAGCAGCTTTAATGTTTATTTTAAGAGCAGTGTTACAAGCTAAAACAATTATACAGATATATCAGCCTGATGTTGTTTTAGGAATGGGAGGATATGTTTCTGGTCCTGGTATTTTAGCAGCTTGGATATGTGGAATACCAGTTGTATTGCATGAACAAAATAGCACTGCCGGTTTAACTAACCGTTTATTAGCAAAGATTGCTACACGTACATTACAGGCTTTTTCAGGTGCATTATCTAATGATCCTGGTATCGGTAATCCAGTGCGTGCAGATGTAATATCTCTCCCTCATCCTCAGCAACGTTTAGCAGGTCGTATCGGTCCTATACGTATTCTAGTTCTAGGTGGTAGTCAGGGTGCAGATATTCTTAATTATATTATGCCTAAAGTAGCTAGAAATTTAGGTAATAAAGTTTCCTTATGGCATCAAGTAGGAAAAGGCTCTTTACCAGCAGTATTAGCTGATTACAATAAAGTAGGTCAAACACAGCATAGATTAATTGAGTTTATTGATGATATATCTTCTGCTTATTATTGGGCTGATGTTGTAGTATGTCGTTCAGGAGCACTTACAGTGAGCGAAATATCTGCTGCTGGTCTTCCGGCGTTATTTATACCTTTCATGCATAAAGATCGACAGCAGTATTGGAATGCACTGCCTCTAGAGAAGGCAGGTGCTGCAAAAATTATTGAACAACCACGACTTACGGTAGAGTTAATAACAGATACATTAGTATTATGGGATCGTCAAACTCTATTAGAAATGGCAAAGAAAGCTCGTTCTTTCGCTATAATAAATGCTACTGAATGTATAGCTTCCGTAATTTGTGAAGTAGTTAAATAATACAATACATATTGTAGAAGTGTATTGGATTATATAAATAAAAATAATAGAACAAAAGTAGTGTTGGGAATATAATTATTTAATAGTTACGTAAATCGTATACTATTGTAATTATTTTAGTATTAAAAAATTTATTTTATTAGATTGGAAATAGTGCAATGATATACTAATTAATTATTGACTAGATAGTATAAAATACTAAGTTATAATTTTAGTTTTTAACTTGCTTTTATACAGTATATAACCTAGGTATGTATCAGGATTAATGGGTATTACAGTATTATAAATACTAATAAATATATTATTCGTAGTAAAATTAAATAGCAATTTTTCTTATAATGTAGAAATATTATAGGGCTTTGGAGTGACTTATTTTCGTAAAAAGATGCGATTAAATATTTATATAGTTAATATATTTTACTATTAGATTTAAATCTAAAAATTTACAGATTAAAACAGTACGGATATTTTTATAATTCTAGTATTTATAATTAAGTAATTTTAAATTATATATTGATTAATATTAGGTATGATGTATGAATTAGGTACCTTCTTGTATTTAAATTTTAATCCATTATCTGTTTAATAAACAGATAAAATATAATGTATCTTTATTACAATTTTAGTTTATGTTATTTTTTATAATAAATATTTAATTGTATTATATACATTATTATAACGATAACTATAAAACATTAAAAATAAGTATGTATTAATTTTTATATAATATTATTTATACCATTTGTATGGTGATTTATTTAGATCATCTTATTGTACGTCAGTTACAATTATTTATAAAAAGTCATATTATCACTTATTTTTTAATAAAATATATAGATGATTGATTGTTAATGCGTATTATTAATATAATAATTAATATATGGTTATTTATTTTACGTCATAATAAATATAGATCATGTATGATATTAAAATATATTCTTATAAAGAATAATACTCTTAACACAGAGATAATTTATGATTTTAAGATATATAATATGATTATTATAGGATAAGAATAATGTACGTTTTTTGATGTTTTTGGAACTAGATATCTCCTTGATACATTTAGTAATGTGTACCTTAAATATTTTATATTGCAAATAAGGTAAAGAGATGGATTATTAATAACTGTATTCATAAGTATAACTAAAATTATATACGATTAATTAAGATTATATATGCTGTTTTGCCAAAATAAATAAATTATTACTCATATTATATAATAATAATTATATTATTTATTTTTTATTATATATATTGTCTATTTTATAGATTTACTCTGTTATCTAAATAGTAATCATTAGAGCAGAGAGTAATTTATTTATTTATGTACTATCAGTTATTAAGTTCAATTAAATTAAATATTAATACTTAATATTACATTTTAATAATTATACTAAATTAGTTTTTTAAAAAAATAAAATATATTTTTATTCAAAATATAGAATTATGTTGGTAAATTAACTTCTATTTTTTTTAACAGGTATTTTAGTTTTATTAACGTTAAAATAATAAGTATGGATAAAACAATGTATAGCGAAAAAGTTGCTATATTATTAGTAATAATTCAACAGAATATGAGGGAGTCTTTATATTCAGGTTAATCGATATTAAATAGTTTGATAGAAGCCAATATTAATACATATCTGGTTAATACTAAATACTACTCTATGACATAATTAAAGGATATAGATTATGATAAGATTTTTATTATCCTTCATGAAAGATACAACAAAGACGATATTCTACAAAAAATCTTGTTTTTTAAAATTACCTTACACCGGTAGTGATATTATATTCTCAACATGAGCTATGGATAAATTATATACCAAGCTTATTTGGCAGTCATTATATTTAACTGTATATCCTTTTATAACGATTAGCCGTGCATAATTTGATATAGTATTAAAGTAAGATAAATAAATTAATATATAAGCTAATTTTGCCACTAGTTATTATGCTAAATGGTCAAAGTTATGGTGTTAATATTAGTAAAATTACCTATTCGAAAATTTTTAATGATGCGTTGATAGAAGATTTCCGTTATGATAACACTATCTTAGTGGAAAAGTAGTTAATTATTATAAAGTATACTATTGTATTTTTGGGTGAAGACATTGTACCGTCTATTCATATAAAATTATTTATTGTATTTAATAATTACAAAGTGAAAATATTTATCTAATCATACAAAATATTTTTGTCCTAGCGGTTTAATAAACAAAGAACATGAATATAAACTAACTGAATTAACTAGTAAATCTTATAACTCATTAAACTATAATGGCTGAGATTAAGTTTATGTAATGATGAATACGTATAGTATATTTTATCTATTAGAGGTAAATATAATACCTCCTATTACTATTCATAAGCTTATTACCAATACCAGCTCTTATTATGATTGGATAAAGCTCTTTGAGTTAGTTATGTATATATTAAAGATGGCTAACTGATATGTCACAAACATTTTTTAATAGTAGCAGCAATGAATTTCATAGTATAGTAGATTTACGTCGTAATCATCATATCTGTTTGTTTAGTATTGTTTTTTTATTTATTGTACTTATTGTAATAACAATAAGTAGTTGGATGTTAGTTAGTTGGATAAAAGAATCTAGTCGTATGCTGATTTCTACTGTAATGATAACTGGAATATGTAATTTTACTCATTATGATGATATAAGACATGCAATTCTACTATTAGATTCTACAAGTAATTTTATAACACAAGATATTCATATGATACAGCAAGAAATTAAGCGTTTACCCTGGATTAAGCAGGTTAATGTACGCAAACAATGGCCTAATATACTTAAAATTCAACTGGTTGAGTATGTTCCTATTGCTTATTGGAATGATCTATTCTTGATTGATGCTAAAAGTAAGAAATTTCATATACCGGTAGGACGTATGATACAACAGAAAATACCCCTTTTATATGGTCCTAAAGGTACCGAGAATCAGGTAATAGCACAGTATTTTTTAATAAGTAAAGAACTAGATAAGCATCATTTAAAGTTAAAAATAGTATCAATGAATACTCGTAATGCATGGCAAGTATGTCTAGAGAATGATATTTTTCTAAAACTAGGGCGTACTAATCCAGTTGATCGTCTAGCTAGTTTTGAAAAAATTTACCCTATTTTACAACAGAAGGCAAAAGAGACGGATCAGCGTATCATGTATATCGATTTACGATACAATGCTGGCGCCGCTGTGGCAATGGTCCCAGCGTTGATTACCCAGCATACATCTCAAACACTACTCAGCAATAGAAGTAGACATAGGTTACAATAATAATGATCAAGTCGACGGATAGAAAACTGGTAGTAGGACTGGAGATTGGAACCGCAAAAGTAGTAGCTATGGTAGGGCAAGTTTTACCAGAAGGTGTAGTGAATATTATAGGTGTGGGTAGTTGTTTATCACGAGGAATGGATAAAGGCGGTGTTAACGATTTAGAATCCGTTGTAAGGTGTGTCCAATGTGCTATTGATCAAGCTGAATTAATGGCGGATTGTCAAATTTCTTCAGTTTATTTAGCGCTATCCGGTAAACATATTAGCTGCCAAAATGAAATTGGTATGGTTCCCATTTCTGAAGAAGAAGTAACCTTAGAAGATGTGGAAAATGTTGTCCATACTGCCAAATCTGTGCGCGTACGTGATGAGCATCGTGTTTTACATGTAATTCCGCAAGAATATGCAATTGATTACCAAGAAGGTATTAAAAATCCAGTTGGTTTATCTGGTGTGCGCATTCATGCCAAGGTTCATCTTATTACTTGCCATAATGATATGGCTAAGAATATTGTCAAAGCAGTTGAGCGCTGTAACCTTAAAGTTGATCAACTTATTTTCACCGGTTTAGCAGCTAGTTACGCTGTATTAACTGAAGATGAGCGTGAACTTGGTGTATGTGTCGTAGATATCGGTGGTGGAACAATGGATATAGCTGTTTATACTGGTGGAGCATTACGCCATACCAAGGTTATTCCTTATGCTGGTAACGTTGTTACTAGTGATATTGCTTATGCATTTGGTACCCCTCCAACTGATGCAGAATCAATCAAGGTTCGTTATGGATGCGCTATGGGTATATTAGTAGATAAAGACGAAAGCGTTGAGGTACCAAGTGTAGGTGGTCGCCCACCTCGTAGTTTACAGCGACAAACTTTAGCTGAAGTGATTGAGCCTCGTTATACTGAATTATTAAATTTAATTAATGATGAAATATTGCAGTTACAAGAACAATTGCGCCAACAGAGTATAAAACATCATTTAGCAGCGGGGATTGTTTTAACGGGGGGGGCTGCACAAATTGATGGTTTAGCAGTATGTGCGGAAAAAGTATTTCAAAATCAAGTTAGGATTGGAAGACCCATCAATATAACTGGATTAATAGATTACGCACAAGAACCTTATTATTCAACCGCTGTGGGTTTACTTCATTATGGAAAAGAATCACACCTTAGAGGTGGAGATGTAATAGAAAAAAAATCTTCAGTAGGTAATTTATTAAAAAAAATTAATGTTTGGCTGAGAAAAGAGTTTTAATTTTAAAATATTATTTAAATATACTAATAATCTCGTAGTAATAGGCACAAACGGAGAAAAGCTATGTTTGAACCAATAGAATTAACCAATGATGCCGTGATTAAAGTTATGGGTGTTGGCGGAGGTGGGGGAAATGCCGTAGAACATATGGTGCGCGAGCGTATTGAAGGTGTTGAATTTTTCGCTGTAAATACTGATGCACAAGCTTTGTGTAAAACTGCTGTTGGTCAAACTATTCAGATTGGTAGTGGAATTACTAAGGGTCTTGGGGCAGGTGCAAATCCAGAAGTAGGTCGTTACTCTGCAGAAGAAGATCGCGAAGTTCTTCATGCTACACTAGAGGGGGCTGATATGGTATTTATCGCAGCTGGTATGGGGGGTGGTACTGGTACTGGTGCTGCGCCAGTTGTTGCAGAAATTGCTAAAGATTTAGGTATTTTAACTGTTGCAGTTGTTACTAAACCTTTTAATTTTGAAGGTAAAAAACGCATGGTTTTTGCAGAACAAGGTATAGCTGAACTCTCTAAACACGTAGATTCACTTATTACTATTCCTAATGATAAGTTATTAAAAGTTCTAGGTCGTGGTATTTCTCTTTTAGATGCATTTGGTGCGGCTAATGATGTTTTGAAAAACGCAGTACAAGGTATTGCAGAATTAATTACGCGCCCTGGTCTTATGAATGTAGATTTTGCTGATGTACGTACTGTCATGTCTGAAATGGGATATGCTATGATGGGGTCAGGCATAGCTTGTGGTGAAGATCGTGCTGAAGAAGCAGCAGAAATGGCGATTTCATCCCCACTTTTGGAAGATATTGATTTATCTGGTACACGTGGTGTTTTAGTTAATATTACTGCTGGCTTTGATTTACGTTTAGATGAATTTGAAACTGTAGGTAATACAATTCGTGCATTTGCTTCTGACAATGCAACCGTAGTGATTGGTACCTCTCTTGATCCAGATATGAAAGATGAACTGCGTGTTACAGTAGTTGCTACTGGTATTGGTATGGATAAACGTCCTGATATGACTCTAGTTACTAGTAAACAAACTACACAATCTGTAATAGAGCAGCGTTATAAGCAGCATGGATTATCTCCATTACCTCAAGATGGTAAAAAACCTATAGTTACTAAAGTTATTAATGAGCATATTGCACAAGGTAATAAAGAACCTGATTATCTAGATATTCCTGCCTTTTTGCGCAAACAAGCTGATTAATTTACTGAGATATTTATCATACTCGTTTGTTATTCTACACCGCATAGTTCTCCTAGCATAGTAATTTTATGCTAGGATTCTTTAGATAGATACACTCTCCAGGATAAAACGATGATCAAGCAAAGGACATTAAAGCGTATTATTCAGGCAACTGGCGTTGGTCTTCATAACGGTAAAAAAGTTAACTTAACTATGCGCCCAGCTGCGGCTAATACTGGGGTTATTTATCGTCGTACTGATTTAAGTCCTCTACCAATAGATTTTTTAGCTAATGCTAAATCAGTTAGAAATACTATGTTATGTACTTGTTTAGTTAATGAGCAGGGTATATGTATTTCTACAGTAGAACACTTAAATGCCGCATTAGCTGGTTTAGGTATAGATAATTTAATTATTGAAGTTGATGCCCCAGAAATACCTATCATGGATGGTAGTGCTAGTCCTTTTGTATATCTTATATTAGAGGCTGGAATTAAAGAATTAAACTGTGCAAAAAAATTTCTTCGTCTTAAGCAGACTGTACGTTTTGCAGATGGTGATAAATGGGCTGAATTATCCCCATATAATGGTTTTAGCTTAGACTTTACTATAGATTTTAATCATCCAGTTATTGATATTAGTGCACAACGTTATCGCATAGATTGCTCGGCTGAATCTTTTGTACGCCAAATTAGCCGTGCGCGAACTTTTGGATTTATGCGTGATATAGAATATTTGAAATCTTGTGGGTTATGTTTAGGTGGTAGCTTGGATTGTGCTATAGTAGTTGATGATTATCGTGTATTAAACACAGATGGTTTGCGTTTCTCAGATGAATTTGTTCGCCATAAAATGTTAGATGCTATTGGTGACTTGTTTATGTGTGGACATAATATTATTGGTGCTTTTACTGCATACAAATCTGGTCATACATTAAATAATAAATTATTACAAGCAGTATTAGCTAAGAAGGATGCCTGGGAATATGTAACGTATACAAATAATACTGCAATACCAATAGTATTTACGTGTACCAATAGTATTTATCTTAAAGATCATTACTTCTAATTACAATTTATAGAAAAGAAATTCTATTTAGCTCATTAAAATAATAGCTAAGTTTTTAATTTTAATTTTTTTATTTACCTCCCTTTATCTCCTGCGTTTCTATTTTTATTTTAAACTAAACAAGATTTCAATAAAACTAAGTATAGTTTCTAATGAAAATAATTTATATCTTATGTAGATAAGATAGGTAAGCATACTAAGATATGTATCCCTTTATATATAAAAAATATGGCATTATAATATAATTTTTTATTTTAAATAATTAATAATAATTTATTAGATGTTTTTATTTATCGTGGTATACATATGACCCCAAATAGTAGTAATTTTATTAAGCCAGGATGTACTAATTGATGTATTATTAATTATACTAAACTAAAGTTATTACGCCCTATATATTATATTTATATTTTATATACTCTGTTTATATTTAAGGTTAATCTTAGTTAAGTATGATTTAAATAATAGGTATATCTTATATCCTTTAGGTTGTTTTTATTATTAGTACGCATTATATGAGATTAATATTTATTCTGAAGATATTGTATAAGAACAGTGTTTCTAAATAGATATATAAAATTTGTAAATAATATCTACTTTGATAAGTGTATAACAAAAAGATATTGTTATGCAATATTTAAAAATATTACTATTACTTTTAAATATTAGCTACACACTGATTATGTATAAGTTTTAATAACTTTTGAGCTACATGTAACTTTTTATATATAGTGTAGTAATTTATTCAGTTAATAAATAGATATATATAAATAGTCATACAGGATAAAAATCCCGTATATCTGAGCACTATTTACAATAAATACTTCCTTATTATTATAAATTTGGGGTGATTTTAAATTATTATCCCTTAAGAGATATAAAAAATTATGTTAATAAAATTATTGAATAAATTTTTTGGTAGTCGTAACGAGCGTAAGTTAAGAGAAATACGTAAAGTAGTAGCTTTAATTAATAAATTAGAGTCAAAGATAAAAAATCTTTCTAATAAAGAGTTACAATTAAAAACTCATGAATTTCGTGAAAGATTACAAAAAGGCATAACATTAGACAGTTTATTACCAGAAGCATTCGCTACTATACGTGAAGCTAGTAAACGTGTATTTGGTATGCGTCATTTTGATGTACAACTGTTAGGTGGTATAGTTTTAAATAATCGTTGTATTGCAGAAATGCGTACAGGTGAAGGAAAAACTCTTACTGCAACCTTACCAGCTTATTTAAACGCTCTTAGCGGAAAAGGTGTACATATTGTTACTGTAAATGATTATTTAGCACATCGTGATGCTGAAAATAATCGCCCACTTTTTGAATTTCTAGGTCTTTCTGTCGTAATAAATCTACCGGGTATGACTATATCAGAAAAACGTGCGGCGTACGCTGCGGATATAACTTATGGCACTAATAATGAATACGGTTTTGACTATCTACGTGATAATATGATATTTAGTTCAGAAGAACGTGTCCAAAGAACATTACACTATGCGTTAATAGATGAGGTTGATTCAATCCTAATAGATGAAGCGCGTACACCATTAATAATCTCTGGGCCTGCAGAAGACAGTGCAGATATATATATTCGTATTAACCAATTAATTCCTAAATTAATACGCCAGGAAAAAGAAGATTCTGAAATATTTAAAGGTAAAGGACACTTTTCTGTAGATGAAAAAAGCCGACAAGTTAATTTAACAGAACGTGGTTTAATCTTAATTGAAGAAATGTTAATTCAAAATAGTATGATTAAAGATGGAGAATCTTTATATTCTCCTGCTAATATTATGCTTATGCATTATATAACTGCTGGATTACGTGCACATGTATTATTTACCCGTGACGTTGATTATATTATTAAAGATGGAAGGGTGATTATCGTAGATGAACACACTGGTCGTATTATGCATAGCCGTCGTTGGTCTGATGGCTTACATCAGGCTATAGAAGCTAAAGAAGGTGTTAAAATTAAAAATGAAAATCAAACTTTAGCTTCTATTACTTTTCAGAATTATTTCCGTCTTTATGAAAAACTTGCTGGTATGACTGGTACTGCAGATACCGAAGCTTTTGAATTTAGCTCTATTTATAATTTAGATACAATTGTTATTCCTACTAATCGTCCAATGATACGTAATGATATGTCAGATGTAGTGTATATAACCGAAGCAGAAAAAATTAAAGCAATTATTAAAGACATTCATAAATATAATAAGCGCGGACAACCAGTTTTAGTTGGTACTATTTCTATTGAAAAATCAGAAGATCTGTCTCAAGAATTAATAAAATCAGATATAAAACATAATGTTTTAAATGCTAAATTTCATGCTAAAGAAGCTGAAATCATTGCTAATGCTGGTTTACCTGGTGCGGTTACTATTGCAACTAATATGGCTGGGAGAGGTACTGATATTATGTTAGGAGGTAGCTGGAAAAATGAAATTTCTAATTTACTTATACCAACAGAGAAAAGTATTAAAGAAATTAAAAATGCATGGAAAGTTCGTCATAATATAGTGCTTTCTTTAGGTGGATTGCATATTATTGGTACTGAGCGTCATGAGTCACGTCGTATCGATAATCAACTTCGTGGACGTGCTGGCCGTCAAGGTGATGCTGGTTCTTCTCGTTTCTATCTATCTATGGAAGATTCTTTAATACGTATTTTTTCTTCTGATCGTGTTATTAGTATTATACGTACACTTAGTATAAATCCTGGTGAATCTATTGAGCATCCTTGGGTAACTAAAGCTATTGCTAATGCACAACGTAAGGTAGAAAGTCGTAACTTTGACATACGTAAACAGCTGTTAGAATACGATGATATAGCGAATGAACAGAGGCTTGCTATTTATGCTCAGCGTAATGAATTATTAGATGCTGATGATTTAGGTAATATTATTACTAGTATTCGTGATGATGTGTTAAAAAATGTCATAAGTAATTATATTGTACCGCAGTCATTAAAAGAGACCTGGAAAATTATCAACCTCCAAGAACACCTAAAAAAAGATTTTGATTTAGATGTCCCAATTAAATATTGGTTAGAAAAAGAATGTAGCTTACATGAAAAGATATTACGCGCGCGTATATTACAGTATTCAGTTATGGTATATCATAGCAAAGAAAAGGTTTTGGGTTTAGAAATGATGCGGAAATTTGAAAAAGGTATAATGCTAAAAACTTTAGATTTACTTTGGAAAGAACATTTAACTGCAATGGATTACCTACGTCAGGGTATTCATTTGCGTGGTTATGCACAGAAAGATCCTAAACAAGAATATAGACGTGAAGCTTTTATTATGTTTGAAAATATGCTTGCATCACTAAAATATGAAGTAGTTAGTGTTCTTAGTAAATTGCAGGTTTATATGCCAGAAACAGTTAGAAATACAAGTCATACACTTAATAAACAAACAGAGGTTTTGGTTCCTATACAACAGAAAATTAAACCATCTACTTATAAAAAATCCGCAGTTAATACCCTATCACTAAACACTAACGAATACAAAGTAAGTCGCAATGATTTATGTCCATGTGGTTCTATGCAAAAATATAAACAATGCCATGGCCGTCTTCAAGAATGATATTTAAAGGGATGTTTTTCTAAAACAATCATAAAATATATATTAATAAAAATTATATTCTTAATTATCGATTGATTTAATATCAGCATTACTATTCAGTAAGATTTCTATAATTTTTAAATTTTTAATAATTAAGTTAAATTAATCTTAACTATTTATTTATATTTTTATACAATCTAATCCTTATTATATTATGGAGATAACGTATAAAAATATTGTTCTGTTAGATATGTAATTATTATAAATTAAATGGACTTTAATGATAATAAATAATATTTCATTATAAACTTTAATATTGTTTAATTTTTTTTAATTTTCTACTTTTAAAGTAATTCTATATTAATAAGAATTATTAGTCTATACAAAATATCTTTAATTGTTAAGTAATCACAAGTACTTATATAAGTAATTAATCTAACAAATAGTGTTTATAGAATAATATTCTATAGTTAGTTTTTTTAATATATGATATATAATAAAGATTTAATTATATACTCTAACTAGAGATAGATGAGTACAAAAATATAGATGCGTTAATATATTTTTTACTAAATATATTTAATAGTATGTTGTATTAGTATTAAAGTTTTTTAGATCTAGATTTATTTCTTAATTTGCTAAAAATAAAATTTCGTGCTTTTAATTTTTAATTTACCTCTTATCTAATAGAATTTAGATGCTAGTTAATTAATAGAATATTTCTATTAAAAGGCAGTCAAATATATTGATATCATAATTTAAATATAAATTAATTGATAATTTATTTTAGGTTTTTTTTGTATAAGATACAAGAAATAGAACATTACTTTTTGAAAGATACTAAATACTTATTTATTAAAATATTTAAAATAATAATAGAAACTTTACTGTAGGCATAGTATAGTGAAATTATAGAGTAGTTTTTAGTTTTTAGTTTTTAGTTTATATATCTATTTCTATATAAAAGAGTGTAGTTTAAGTGTTATATTATAAATTAATTTATTAAATAAATGCATATTTAGTAAATTTATACTATATATAAATCATAACTTTTATTTAGTTAAGTGATAAACATTATTTCTTATGAGTACAGGATCATAATTGATACTACTATATATTATATTATAATATATCATATTTAATAATCATCATCATTTTTAAGTTGTATTAATAATTTTACCTGTGATTATAATAATTTAAATTTTATTTTTAAATACTAGAATATTTAATTATATTAATACTTATGAATATATATTTATTACCTATATTTATACTCTTATATAATTTTAATGTACAAAAAATTTATATTGTTATTTAAAGTAACTTTTTAGTTATTATTTTATTAGTAGCATCTATGTTATTATTTTTATATATATTATAAATAAACTAAAAATTCTTGGTTATTTTTATATATAACATATAAAATGTATTAAACATAATTTTAGTGAAAATATCATTGATAATAATTATTGTGTATTTGATGAAAATCAAGTATGCATTTAAACATAATATAAAATACTCATTATCTTTGGTATAAAATAATATCTAATATAAGAAATTTTTAAAAAATAAAAAATACTATTAATAATATTCAAAGAAAGATATATAATTCAATAGTATTGATATAAATCAAGAATATTACCTTGTAAATAAAATAAAAAAATTTATCATACATCACTATAATATTATATATTATTATGTATTTTTTATAAATATTCTCGACTACATAAATTATTGATATAAATTGTAATATATGATTATCTAATTAAACTAGTACCTGATATAACAGGTTTATTATTTTAATAAAAAATTTACACACTTATTTCTATTATAAATTACAGTTCTACTAGAACTGTAATTCTGTATTATTTTTTCTTTATTTAAAATAGTTGTAAAATTTTTATTAATACAACAATTTAATTTATAAATAATATTTAAGTATATAGTATTTCTATATTTCTATATTTCTATATTATGCTGAAGCGTAACTCTTCTCTTTTGAATTAATTATAATATAATTAGTTTAAAACACATATAAAATTATATCGTATTATTGTTACTAACAAATACTGCTTATTTACTAATAAGATTAGCTGATATATTCAAATAACAAGTATGCAATGAGATAACATGCGATGAGATAATTTCAGTCTGACCATTATTTTCAATTATATCATCAGCATAAGATAGTCGCTGCACGCGTGTAGCCTGTGCTGCTAGTATACTTTCTGCTTCAGCTCTAGAAATACCGTCTCGCATTATTATACGCTGTAATTGTACTTCAGGATTAACATCAACAACCAATATACGTTGTGCTTGCTTAAATAATCTATTTTCAATTAATAAGGGAGATATCCAAAGAACATAGGGAGCAACAACCGTCGCCAATCTATATTGAGTTTCCTTATAGATTAAAGGATGTAGAAGGTTATTTAGCCATAACTTTTCATGATGATTACCAAAGATAATTCTTCTTAGTTCAGTCCGATTTAACACTCCATTGTTATTTAAAATTTTAGGGCCAAAGTGTTCTTTAATTTTTTTTAGAGCCGGGGTATTTATAGCTACAATTTCTCTAGCAATAATATCCGCATCTATTAAAGGTACTCCTAAAGGAATAAATTCTTTTGCAATAGTACTCTTACCACTGCAAATTCCTCCCGTTAATGCTACTATATAAGTCATAATGCCACTCATTATATACTGTCTTTTAAACTATAAACACTTTTTATAGATAAGTTTGAGTAATAAATTATATTATATTTATAATAAGTAGTAATAGGTATAATTAAAATTTTATATGAAACATTAGTTTCATTTAGAATATTTGATATACAAATGATATTATCATAAAGTGAATTAATAATTCTTATAATTTCATAATAAATAAAGTATATAAAATTAATTTATTTGTTATAATTATTTTGCATATATTTTAAAGAATATTTTCAGGTAAGGTATAAAAGTTTATCTCCTTTATATTCTTTTTTTTTAAAAAAAATATAAAATATTTAATAATATAATTAAATAATTTTTATAAATAGAACTTTAAATAAAATATTATTTTTTAAATATATTTGATATATTAAAAGTGAAGTAACTATATTTTTATATAACAGTTTTATTTACACAAAGGTATTAAAATGGAAAATATTAATAAGATGACATTTCAAAATGTTCTTGAATTTGTGCGTTTATTTCGCCGTAAAAATAAATTGCAACGTGAAATATTAGATAATGAGAATAAAATTCGTGATAACAAAAAAAGAGTACTTCTTCTAGATAATATAAGCGAATATATTAAGCCAGATATGCATTTTGAAGAGATTAAAGCAATAATCTCTGATATGCGAGTAAACTATGAAGATCGCGTTGATGACTATATCATTAAGAATGCTGATCTATATAAAGAACGTCGTGATCTTTCTAAGAAGCTACTTTTATTAGGCAAAAGAGACGTTAAGTAAATTTTTTAAAAGTTTATCACTTAAAATAATTTTATGTTTTAAAATTATTTTAATAAAACAGACTCTATCTATTAGATAGATATTATAAGTTTTTATTCAGCATAAAGAATATTATTTATCTCTTTTCAATTAGAATAAATTATAGTATCTTTGATCATTTTTAATCTTTAGTTAAGATTAAAAAATAAGTATGTACAATATCTTAAAAAGATTGTAAAAGATAATAAAATAACTTAAAGATATTATCTTATCTAAAATTTAGGACATATTATATATAATAACTTCTTATAAATATTTTAAAAGTATACAACGATTTTTACTCTATATTTAATATAAGGAGTATTAGTAGTGTTATAGTTTATAAAATTATTTTTCTAAATATTCCAGATATATTTTACTATTTATTTTAAATAAAAATTTTTAGAAAAGATATTTAATTATTTTTTATATGTGAGTTAATATAAATTATTATTAATTTAATATTATATGTTAATTCTATTACAAATATGATGTATTATTAATATTTTATATTGGGTTTTTAAAATGGCTCCTCCGACTGGATTCGAACCAGTGACATACGGATTAACAGTCCGCCGTTCTACCAACTGAACTACAGAGGAACGTTTATAAATAATATATATTTATACTAACTTAATTTATTATATACTTTAAAGTAAAAAATAATACCTTTATATAATGTAATAAGAAATAAAATTTCTTAAAATAATACACTTAATAAGTTTGCAGTGAATGTCAAAAAGTTTAATATTAATTATTAATATTTTTAGAATAAAGTATTATGGTTTTATTTCTACTAAAATTTAGTAATTTATTGTTTAATATAACAGAAACTTTTAGTGAATTCAATGCAATAATAATATTTATATGTCATGATGGTAGTGTAAGTGATTTAGAATAGAAAATCACCTACAATTATAATTTGTATGTATTTTCTACTCATACTAAATATCATTAGTACTATCATAATATCTATAGTGTATTTAAATTTTTATATAGAATGCTATTAATTTTTATTAATCTATATTCTAGATAAGAGTAATTATTTTATTTTTCTTGGCTTATTCAGTGTGTACATTATACCCATTAAATATACTCTCTCTTAAAGAAATCATACTTTATATCATGTATTAGATTAAACCACAAAGACTTATTTAAAAGAAATTAAACTTTCTTATATAATTACCTATAAAATATAGTAATGGTATATTATACTAATCAAAATATTTAGTCTTAATAAAAAATAATATTTATTAAAAATAGTAAAATACTAAAAATAGTATTTTATATAAGGATTATATTAGTAAAATTAATTTGCTAATTATTATTAATCACTTAAGGTTGCTTTTCATTATATATTTTTGTTTATTAGCATACCTAATACATTAATAATCATACTAATATAATAAAAACAAGATTAGTACTTTACTAAAAGTATATAATTTTATAGTCTTATAACACATTATTTTTATATTAAAATGCTTCTTATTTTAGAGAAAGGATATACATGCTTAATAAGCATTATAACAGACTTGCTTTAGTTATATAATATGTTGAATGAAATATATTAAAAAATTTTCTCAGTATAAATGATACTAATATAGAGATCATATCTCGTATATAATCATTCCCCATAATGATATCTATTATAATATGATTACACCAATTAATAGTCATAAAATATCAATTTATGCTGTTTTTTATAAAAGTTATTTCATCTAGATTTTAAGATATGATTAATTATAGATAATTAATAAATTAATCTAACATAATATATATAGTAAGTTTTTTGATACAGTTACATACTTATATCTTAAGTGTACTATTTAAATATTCATATATTTAATTATAATCAATAATAAAGAAAAAAGTTTTTATATAGATTAAAATCTAGTAATCATGCATGCATTATTTTTCTTTCTATAATCAATTAAATAAACAAGGATAGTTAATATATCATGAGAATATAACTACCATATTTAGATGATTTTATCATAGTATCAATAATTAATTTATTATTTGTTTTTAAATATATAAAATTTAGTAATTATAAATATAATGTATCATTAATCATTAATCATTATAAGAATTTTCTTACTATAATAATATTTTTGCTATTATTAAAAAATAATAAGGATACTAAGTATTACGTGCTTTATATCCCTGAGAATAAGGATATCTACTAAAGTACGAAAGATACTAACTAATGTTTATGCCTAAACAATATAAATTCAGTTTACCTCAGCGTTATATTGTACCAAAAAGATTTGGTGATGTACGTTTTTTAGGTCAGATGACAGAATCTGCTTATGCTTTAGAATGTGCGCATATTGCAGAAAAACATTCTGGTCTAGTAATTATTATCACTTCTAATATACAGTCAGCATTACGTATGCGACACGAAATCCAACATTTTACATTGCAAATGGTAATAACTTTATATGATTGGGAAACCCTTCCATATGATAATTTTTCACCAAATAAGAATATTATTTCTGCACGTATCTCTGTACTTTATAAACTTCCTACCATACAGCATGGTGTATTGATCTTACCAGTAAGCAGTTTAATGCAAAGAGTATGTCCTCGTGAATTTTTGCATGGATATACATTAATGATACAAAAAGGTGAAAGATTATGTCGTAAGACATTATTAAGCTATCTTGAACAAGCTGGTTATCGTATTGTAGACCAGGTTCTTGAGCACGGCGAGTTTTCATTACGCGGAGAATTACTGGAAATATATTTAATGGGCAATGATACACCTTATCGTATCAATTTTTTTGATGATAAAATTGATAGCATCCATATATTTGATATTAATTCACAGCGTATACTTAATGAAATTGAATATATTCATTTACTACCATCCCATGAATTTCCAACTGATAAAAATGCAATTAAGTTATTCCGTATTCAATGGCGAGAACATCTTGAAGTATGCCGTGATCCAGAACATATATATCAGCAGGTTAGTAAAGGTATATGGCCATCAGGTATTGAGTATTGGCAACCTTTATTTTTTCATCAAGAACTTCCACCACTATTAAGTTATTTCCCATTAAATACTTTACTAATAAATACTAGTGATCTTAAGAATGCAGCTGATAATTTTTGGTCAGATGTAAATCAGCGTTATGAGAATAGACGTACTAATCCAATGCGCCCGTTATTAACTCCAGATAAATTATGGTTACGCGTTGACGAATTATTTATTGGACTAAAAAAATGGCCTCGTATTCAACTACATACTAATATACTAAATAAAAAATATGCTAATACTAATCTCAACTATTATGACCTACCTGAGTTAAAGATTCAGGCGCAAAATAAAATACCGTTAGATAACTTATCACGATTTCTTAAAATAACTCAAGATACCATTATTTTTTTAGTGGAAAGCGAAGGACGTCGTGAAATTATGTTAGATTTATTATCTTGTATTAATATATCCCCTGAACTTATAATTCGTATTGAAGATGCCGAAATAGGTAAAATACATATAATGCAGGGTTCTTGTGAACATGGATTTATTAATACAACACTTAAATTGATATTAATTTGTGAAAATGATTTACTTGGTACAAAAATAAGTCGTATCCAACAAAATAATTATAATCAAGCTAAGATTAATCATTTAATCCAGCATTTTGCTGAACTCAGCATTGGCGACCCTGTAGTACATTTAGAACACGGGATAGGTCGTTACGGAGGAGTTATTATTTTAGAAATCGGTGGAATAAAAAACGAGTATTTTATTTTAAACTATGCAGATGATGCAAGACTTTATGTACCAGTGTCCTCCCTGAATTTACTTAATCGTTATTTAGGCGGTGCTAATGAGAGTATTCCTTTACACAAACTAGGAAGTGATGCGTGGGCTAGATTGAGGCAAAAAGCAGCTGAAAAAGCTAGTGATGTAGCTGCTCAGCTATTAGATATTCATTCTATGCGCTTAGCAAAGATCGGTTTTGCTTTTAAACAAAATGATGAATCTTATAAACTGTTTTGTCAGAGCTTTCCTTTTAAAACTACAATAGACCAAAATATAGCTATTAATGATGTCCTTAACGATATGTGTAAACCATTACCAATGGATCGTTTAGTATGTGGTGATGTAGGTTTTGGTAAAACTGAGGTTGCTATGAGAGCCGCATTTCTAGCTGTAAATAACAATAAGCAAGTAGCAGTATTAGTTCCTACTACTTTACTAGCTCAGCAACATTACGATAATTTCCGGAACCGTTTTGCTAACTGGCCTGTACGTATTGAGATGATTTCACGTTTTCGCAGTGCTAAAGAACAGAATTATATATTACAAGATACTGCTAATGGTAAAATAGATATTCTGATCGGTACACATAAGATACTTCAAAATGATATACATTGGAGGGATTTAGCTCTTCTTATAATTGATGAAGAACATCGCTTTGGAGTACGTCAAAAAGAAAAAATTAAAGCTATTCGTTCTGTTGTTGATCTTTTAACGTTAACTGCTACTCCTATACCACGAACACTAAATATGGCAATGGGGGGTATACGTGATTTGTCCATTATTGCTACTCCACCAGAACGTCGCCTTCCAGTAAAAACTTTTGTTAGAGATTACAATCATATTGTTATACGCGAAGCCATCCTCCGCGAAATTATGCGTGGTGGTCAAGTCTATTATTTATGTAATAATATTAAGAATATAGAAAAAGTTGCCCAACATTTATCTACACTTGTACCTGAAGCACGTATAAAAATTGGCCATGGACAAATGCAAGAACGTGCATTAGAGCTTGTTATGAATGATTTTTATCATCAGCGTTTTAACGTTTTAGTATGTACAACTATTATTGAAACTGGAATTGATATTCCAAGTGCTAATACTGTGGTTATTGAGCGTGCAGATCTTTTTGGTGTAGCACAGTTACATCAGTTACGTGGTAGAGTTGGTCGTTCATTTCATCAGGCATATGCCTATTTATTAATACCACCTTTAAAAGTTATTTCTAAAGATGCACAAAAACGTTTAGAAGCTATAAGTTCTTTAGAAGATTTAGGAGCAGGATTAACTTTAGCTACACATGATTTAGAAATTAGAGGCGCAGGTGAAATATTAGGTAGTAGTCAAAGTGGTCAGATAACTAGTGTAGGATTGTCTTTATATATGGAATTATTAGAAAGAGCAGTTGATGCACTAAAAGTAGGACGAGAGCCTGCATTGGAGGATATTACTAGGAATCAAGTAGATATAGAGCTTCGTATACCTACTTTATTACCGGATGATTATATTCCTAATGTAAATACCCGTTTGTCATTCTATAAGCGTATAGCTAGTGCTCAAAGCAATGATGATTTAGAAAATTTAAAGGTTGAACTGATTGATCGATTTGGTATTTTACCGCATTCTGCTTGTAATTTAATACAAATAGCTCAATTGCGTTTAGACTGTATGGTTATAGGTATTAATCGTATTAATAGCGACCAGAAAGGTGGTTTTTTAAAATTTAGTGATAAAAATAATATTGAACCAATTATATTAGTTAAGTTATTGCAAAACAAATCCCATATATTTAGTATAAAAAATAACAACCAGTTAGCTTTTGTTATTGATCTGAGTGAGTATAAGGTACGTATAAAATTTATTGCCGATTTGTTAGTTTTTTTAAAAACATAAAGATAGATAAGTAATTAATAATATTAATAGTAAAAAAATGCAAGAATTTATGATAGATGTTTATATATTAATTATTGATTTTTATTACATAAAAAACTTTTAAATCAATTCAGTTTAAATATATAACAAGTTATAGAGGTATTTTATTAAATATAGTACTTGAGAGATTAATTTCTATATAAAATTTTAATTTTTATATATTATTTTATTTTTATTATCATTCATTGTAATAATTAAATTTTATATATAGCTAATATTTTATCTTTATTTGGATGTATAAAATATTTTCTTACTACAATCCTTACTAATATTACTTAATATATATCTTAAGTAATATTAGTCGCTATAATGATCAATCTTTAATATAAGATTAGATAAAAATATTATTAATAGTCTTATTAAGATAAGATCTTAATAGATAATTATTTTAAATAAATATACTAAATTAAATATAAATTATTTAATTTTTATTAAAATTCTTAGTTATAAAAAATAAAATAAGAAGAATATCCATATTACCCCCATTTAATATTTTATATGTTATATGTAAAAAATGAGTAGAATTAATAATTACTATAATTTCAATTATAATAAAATATAGATACTCAAATAATTATTTGATTTGTAGAACACTTATATAAATAAATAGTTATTATAGTATGTATTTTTAATACATACTAAGCAATTATAGATAAGATCTATATCTAAACTTAGATTGTATATCTAAATAAATAGAATACTAATAATTCTATTATGTATATACTCAAGAGTATCATTAGAGAATTTTTATTCTTATTTATCATGAGTTCAAAATAGATTGACGCTTTCTTTTAGATGGTCTACATCTCTAAAAGAGAGATATAATAAAACATATATATATTTTTATAACTATAATTGTATAATTTAATAGATAGTTAAATGGATTACTTCTATATTAATTTATTAAATAATAATAAATTATAGAATATATTTCTTTCTCTTTTAGAGTCACCTTAATTTTATTAATAGTTTTTACTTTTATACCTTCTGAATTGCTCTAATAAAAGTATTAATATTTAGTAGAGACATGGTATATATTTTTTTAATAAAATACGATAAATATTATTATATGTTTAGTATATATTGTTATTTAGTAAAATCTTACTAAGATATTTACGACTAATAATTAATATTTCAAGGGTAGTAATATAGCAGTTGTTATTTATAATAAATAGGTAATTTACTATAAATTTATGTACATTTTATTTGTACAAATAAAATTAATTGATTTCTTTCTAATAAATTAACTAAACTAGTATAGTTAATTTAGACTATATAGAGGTTTATATTTTAAAATAAATATTTATGACTTATAATCAGTAATATTATTTAATACAATCAGTATTACTCGTAGTATGTTAGTAATAATTAATAAAATAATACTTATTCTATACCTAGCTAAAAAATATAAGCAATAATTTATACATTAAAAAATAATTTTTGATACTGTATTGCTAGAATTTTATTCTATAATTTTTATTATTATAAGGTCTAGTTAATCACTATACCATTAAATGATAACAGGAATATATATTAAATTTTTAATCTGATATATTTAATACATAAAAGTCATTAGTATAAAATTTATGTATTAAATATAACTTTTAATTTATAACATATAAAGTATCTTTTATAAAGTTTAATAGTATATACCTAATTTAGGTTTTTTGATTATCTATATGGTACCCGGGGCGGGACTTGAACCCGCACAGCAATAAAGCTAAGGGATTTTAAGTCCCTTGTGTCTACCTATTCCACCACCCAGGTTAAATATATTTATAGGCGCGTTCCGGAGTCGAACCGGACTAAACGGATTTGCAATCCGCTACATAACCGCTTTGTTAACGCGCCAAAATATTTTTATCTAAAATATATATAAAGTTTAATTAGAGTTTCTAATATGGAGCGGGAAACGAGACTCGAACTCGCGACCCCGACCTTGGCAAGGTCGTACTCTACCAACTGAGCTATTCCCGCTGAGCTAAATACAAAAGTTAATTGATATTTTTATTATACCTAATGTTTATCTTTAAATACTTTATTTGTAAGTGTAATATAGTAGTATATTTACATTTTTTAGAAAATGCGTCAAGATGATTTTTATATAAAAAGATAATATCTTTATATTAAGATATGACTTTATTAAATTTTTAGTAAAACATTACGTTCAAAATTAAAATGTTTAAACATTAATTAGAATATTAAAATTGTTAAGATACAAAAAAGCCATGACTCTTGTTTTTATAATATAACTATTAGAATACGACAGAACAGCTATCAACAATAACATTTATACTAACTTTTAATTTTTCCTTAGCCATGAGACAGATATATTACTGTATTTATTAATTTTATTATCTATTTTAATTCTAACTATAGTAATATATATAAATAAGCACCAGGTTTATAAAACGATACTTTTATTTGTAATAGGATCAAGAAAAGCACTAAAATAAGTCATTTTTATCTGCAAAATATAAATTCAATGAATAGAAGATAAAAGGTTATTATAAATAATAAGATTTAAGTTATGTGAAATAAAATAAATACAGTAGGTATATTAAGTAGTATATATTTAAAATGGAATAATATTTCCATAAATAACTATATATTTTATATATTAATATAATACCATTAGTTTTAAATATATTACAAATATTTTCTACTAAAAATTATACAATACTGGATATTTTATAATTTTTGTTACACTAATATTTATTAACAATTATATATCCCTTTATACTATTTAATGATTACTGCGTAATGTCTTGTAGATCTACTTCCTATGTGAATTTTAGTTTATTATTATTGTGATAATTTTTGTAAGTTTTTTACGTTACTTGGTAAATAGCGTAGTTATAAATATTATTTAATATATTATGTAAGATACAATATAGGAGAACAAAGGAAGTAGGAAAACTTATCTTTTTAGGATTTAATAAAATTTCCCTAACCCTGCTTTACGAATTGTATTTGTTGTAATATCTAAAAAATTAGTTGATATTTGTTCTATAACATATCTGTTGTAGAAATTTTTTTCTTCTGCTAATAGTCCCTTATTACGATTGCTCAAATTATAACAGGTATTTTATTTTTATATTTTTTTTACTATCGACGAAGAAGAATATTTGATATATAACTATATAGTTATATCTGTATTTAATGTCGTTAATATTATTAAGTAAGTTATCTACTAATTTATCCATTTTAATTAACAACTATAAATAATATTATTATTTATTTACTCATTATACAACCTGTATCTCCATATTTTATATGGAATATATGAATAACATATCTAATAATATCTTTAATTTTTGCTACCATTTATTCATCATTGATGTGTGAGATACATTATTTAATGGAGATGTTTTTGTATATTATTGTTATATAATTTTAAGTAAAAGATGTAATTCTACGTAGATATATTTAAATACTAATCCTATGACTAGCTAATTTAAAAATAGAATTAAATATTATATCTTTCTCTTTTAACTTAAAATCAAGCAATATTTTATCATGTAGTTGGAAACTATGAATATTTTCTAAATATCATTTCTTAATAAGAATATATAATACTTTATTAAGTATAGTACCTCTATGTGCTTAAGGAAAATTACTATTACTCTCAATAATATTTCCCTGTCGAAATAATAGTACACATGTATACAGATGAATTTAGAATAAAATACAATATTAAGAATATCTATATTTTTATTATTTCTAGTAATGACCTGTTTTTGTGGTAACTATATGTACTTCTTATATCTAATTTTTAATATGTGCTACCAATTCAAAATTTAGTGTTTTACTTACTTCTTTCATTCATATATTTAGTAAATTTAATATTTGTTTATACTTGCTAGTAAGAAATAAACAAATATAATTTACTTGTTGTGTATATTTTCATTAGCAGTAACAATCTTGGTATTGTATATAAGGACTTGATCAATTGTGACAAATACTATTGTTAAATTGTCAAATAAAAAGTTGTTATATTTTCTATTGTTTATCGCGTAGTATACAAGTCAGTAAATAATCTAAAATACTCCCAATGTCTTATATTGAGCACTGTGATAAATAAATAAACTATAATAATATATACTGATATAAATAAAAGATATATTTTATCATCACGTAATAAAGATTACAGCTTAGCAATATTTTATTATTACTTATATATTATAGTTGTCTATATTGTGACTAAAATAACTAGATAGAAGTTTTTAAGATCTTTAACTTTATCAATATAAATCATTGCACCATTTGAATTATATATGTAATATATAATTAGAATCATTAGTTATTGTTTTTTTTAAAATCCTATATGTTGAAAATTTTTAATTACTTTAATATATCTCTATTAAATAATACGATTATAAATCGTTAATTAATAATTTTTATTCATATAATGTCATGTATAATATTTAGTTTGCTTTTATATAAGTCTAACTATTATTTCTTAGTATGATTTTAATAAATAAGTCTATAAATATTATTCCCTGTATAATTTGATATATAAAAAATAATTTTACTAATAGATATATCTCTTAAAATTTTGTGATAGTTACTTTGAATACTATACTCATTAAGTAAATATTAAATTTAACTTATAAAATAATATAATTAATAAATTTAAATATAAAATATTATAATTTTTAATATTTATACATTGTGATGACATTTTTAATTTCAAATATATTATATCCTTTTTATATTTTTTTTATCGTCATTGTTTTTATAATATATGATAACTATAATTAAAAATGATAGACCTACAATGTTATGAAAAATCTTTTATAGAGTTTTATGTATAATTTTAAATATAAGAATTGCAAGATTAAAATATCGACACATTATTTTATGAATATTGCTAATTTTATATGTTATATAAATAACTTTTAATTCCTTTCATATTTTTAGTAATATATTTAATAATTGTTATTATAAGTTATTAATAATAAATAAAAGAATACAAATAAAAAAACATCTTAATATAAATACATTATAATATTTTTATAATTTTACAGAATAATATAGATTTTACATATCTTTTATAATTATATTGAATTAACCTAAAAATATAAATTGTATATAACATATACTATATATTATAAAAACTAAAATTAATCATTTAGATTAATATTATAATATAGAAAATATCTAAATGATAAAAATCATAAATAAATTAATAATTCACTAAAATTAAAGAAAATATGTATATTTTACCTAATGTGTTTAGGTAAAACGCATTATTATAAATCTTAGTAAATAAAATAATTATGCTAACGACTTAGGTATATTGTTTTTTATAAAATATTAAATTTTAATTTAAAAGGTATTATAAGAGCAAATTAGTCTTTATGTTAATGTAATTTATCTTATATTTTAACTTGCAAATCTTGTTTAAATCATTATTTATTACCGAAATTATTTTACTTTAATTATTTAAAGTTTTTATCTATAAAATCTATTTTTCATATTATCAGATTGACTAATTCTTTAACGTATGATCTGTATAAGTATAAATATAGATAATATTATAAATATTAGATTATACTAAAATTTTTTAGATAATTTTGGATATATTCTAATCTAGAATATTTATAAATAATATATTTAAACGATATACAAGGATAAGTGATTGTATACGTATTATATTTTTATTAGTTATAGTTTATTTTATTTATCTATAATATTAAACAATATATAATAATTATTAAATTTATATTGTGTTTTACTAATTTTTTTTATTTTCATATTTATATAATACTTAAATTTAAGTATAAATAATTTAATTAATAACCTCAGTTAATTCACTACTTCTACTTACATTTATAATATATTTAAGTATTACAGTTATACTTATATATTTCAGTATGTAATATTCTATTTTAGAAATCTAAGATATAGCTAAAAATATACTTTTATCATAGTATATGATAAAAGTATAAAATCTTAATATTAAGTGTATTAATTAAAATAAATATAGCAAAAGATTCTTAACAATTTGATATTTTTAATAAAAACAACAGTTAGTAGTATCCTACTAACGATGTAATATTTTAAATATAACTGATATCTATATTTTATACAAAATTTAAGTAGAAGTCCAGGAAAGTCCGGACTTCTTAGGTTCACTTAAACTACACTTTTATATAATAATACTTAAAACCATTTAGTATGGAATACACCTTTTCTATCAATACGCTTATAAGTATGTGCACCAAAATAGTCTCGTTGTGCCTGAATTAAATTAGAAGGTAGTAAGGCTGAGCGATAGCTATCATAATAAGAAAGTGCCGCAGAAAGGGTTGGAATTGGAATACCGTTTTGTACTGCATAAGATACTACATCACGCAAATCTTGCTGGTATTTATTAGATATTTGTTTACAATACGGAGCTAGTAATATATTAGTAATTATAGCATCGTATGTATACGTAACAATAATTTTCTGTAGTAATTGAGCGCGTATAATGCAACCTGCACGAAAAATCTGTGCTATTTCATTGTAGTGTAGATTCCAATTATACCGCTTCGATGCAGCTCTTAATTGAGAGAATCCTTGAGCATAAGCAATTATTTTTCCTAGATACAGTGCTCGCCTGACTTTTTCAATAAATATAGTTTTATTACCATTAAAAACCTGAACTTTCGGACCAAAGAGTATTTGAGAAAATTTCATGCGTTGTTCTTTTAATGAAGAGATATAACGAGCGAAGACAGATGATGTTATCATAGATAAGGGTTCTCCTAGTTCTAAAGCGCTTTGGCTAGTCCATTGACCAGTACCTTTATTGGCAGCTTCATCTAGAATTACATCAATTAAATACTTTCCTTCTTCATCTTTTTTTATAAAAATATCTTTAGTAATATCTATTAAATAGCTATTTAACTCACCTTTATTCCATTCAGTAAAAATAGTTGATAGATCTTTGTTAGATAAATTAAGACCATACTTTAGTAAGGAATAAGCTTCAGCAATTAGCTGCATATCACTATATTCTATACCGTTATGAACCATTTTTACATAATGACCAGAGCCATCAGGACCAATATAGTTTACGCAGACTTCACCATCTTCAGTTACAGCAGCAATCTTTTTAAAAATTGGAGATATTAGATCATATACATATTTTTTTCCTCCAGGCATAATAGATGGTCCCCTTAAGGCACCCTCTTCACCTCCAGATATGCCTGTACCAATTAAATGAAAACCTTCATATGATAATTCATGATGACGACGTATAGTATCTTTAAAAAAAGTATTACCACCATCTATAAGGATGTCTCCTTTTGTAAGATAAGGTTTTAGAGATTGTATAATTTGGTCGGTAACTATACCAGCTTGAACCATAAGGAGGATGCAACGAGGTTTTTCAAGTGACTTAACAAAGTCCTGTAAAGTATAAAAAGGTACTAATTTTTTACTCGGATGATCATAAATTACTGTGTCGGTTCTATTCTTAGAACGGTTAAAGATTGATACGCTATAACCATGGCTTTCGAGATTAAGTGCTAGGTTACGTCCCATAACTGCCATACCGATAACACCAATTTGTTGTTTAGACATTTAAACCTCTTATAATAGGAGATTATACCTACAGATAATTTATCTTATAGCATATATCTTGCGGATATTTCACTTAACTTATTTCTATATTAGAATAGCAGTTGATGTAATCAATTTTTGATACTTATCAGTTTTATATATAAAAACTATACTGTAAATTTAAAATATTAAAATATTTGATCTAATAACTACCGATATATTATATATAGGCAGATCTTTAATCGATTTTATTAAAATTATAAAACAATATAAAATTTGTTATTATAATTGAGCACAGTAGGATTATTTTATTATATAGTAGATTGATTATCTTATAATAACTTATATAAAATTGCTAATGTTATTATGGTTAGTATTTTATTGAATCAATAATATATTTATTAGCATATTCTTATTTGTGATTGTGGTCATAACATAATGTATAATTATTTTAATAATCCTATTTTTATTAGAATTTTAATTTATTAATACAAAAAGCATTACACTTACTTTAAGTGGTAGACTTAAAGTAATTACCTAGTAATTTTTTTAATGGAGAAGTGATTATTTAAGTAAATCAAGTGAAGTAAAAATCTTCTTTCTTAGTTGTATTATTTTAGTATAGAGACTACTGTTTTTATATATTTAATACATACTTATTTGTAGTTATAGATAGTTCATATATCAAAGATAAAGTAGTCAATAACTTTATTAATTTATAAAATTTTGATATAAGCAATATAGTAACATGTGTATTAATTTTTAATTAAAATATTTATTACAGTCCTTGTGAAATTAACAATAAAAAATTGTTTTACTGTTTATTATTTTTAGCAACTTTGACAGCGTCAAAGTATTATATTTTGTATTAAGTACGTATACTGAATGTTTATATCATCATACTATTATAGTCATTTAATTGATATAAAAAATTCTTGCTTAATTTTATTGTTATAAAAATAATTATTTCCATTTGTTTTAATAAAGTCTTACTAAATATAAGAAATCTACCATAATTTTTATTAGATTAGCAATGTATTAAATTTTAATTATTTAGAATAATTTAATTCAAGTTGTTATATTATAATATTATTAGTAATAAACTAAAATAGTTATTTAGTAGAATGTTGAATAAGATAAAATGTCTTGTATCTATATTGATTAAATAATTAATCAAATTATTTCTATTATTTATATGATCTTATTAAGTTATCTTAAATATCTTATTTGTTTTTATTTATTTATTAATAACTTATGTTTACGGGTTATTCGATAGTAATATAGGTTCTTCTTGACCTTCAATAACATTTTTATCAATAACAACTTTTTTAGCGTTTGTTATTGAAGGTAAGTTATACATTGTTTCTAGTAATGCTGCTTCAATAATAGAACGTAAGCCACGAGCACCTGTTTTTCGTGCCATGGCTTTTTTAGCTATTGCAATAAGGGCTTCATCGAGGAATTCTAAATTTACACCTTCCATTTTAAATAATACTTGATACTGCTTAGTTAATGCATTTTTTGGTTGTTTAAGAATTTTAATTAAAGTATTTTCATTAAGCTCATTAAGTGTAGCTACAACTGGTAATCGACCAATAAATTCAGGAATTAAACCAAATTTAATTAAATCTTCTGGCTCTGTTTGAGTTAACAGATTACTTTCAGTAGTTTGTTCGTATACTTCTTTCTTAACTGTTGCACCAAAACCTATACTAGTGCCAGTATAGACACGTTTACTAATAACTTTATCTAAACCAGCAAAAGCACCTCCACATATAAAAAGAATTTTAGAGGTATCTACCTGTAAAAATTCTTGTTGTGGATGCTTACGACCTCCTTGTGGTGGAACTGCAGCAATAGTACCCTCAATTAACTTTAATAAAGCTTGCTGTACCCCTTCTCCTGATACATCACGGGTGATTGAAGGATTATCAGACTTACGAGAAATCTTATCAATTTCATCAATATATACTATACCACGTTGTGCTTCTTGTACTTCGTAATCACATTTTTGTAGTAGTTTTTGGATAATATTTTCAACATCTTCACCCACATAACCTGCTTCAGTAAGCGTAGTTGCATCCGCCATAGTAAATGGTACATCAAGAAAACGAGCTAATGTTTCAGCTAATAAGGTTTTACCGCTACCAGTTGGCCCAATTAGTAAAATATTACTTTTTCCTAACTCGACATCATTATTTATATCTTCATTGCGTAAACGTTTGTAATGGTTATATACGGCTACAGCTAAAACTTTTTTTGTCTGTTCTTGTCCTATAACATAATCATCTAAATGTTTACAAATTTGGTGTGGTGTTGGTAGAATATTAGGTTTATTATGTTGCATGACTTCTTTAATTTCTTCGTGAATAATCTTATTACACAGATCAACACATTCGCTGCAGATATATACTGATGGCCCGGATATTAACTTATGAACCTCATGTTGGCTTTTGCCGCAAAAAGAACAGCACATTAATGTATCTGGACCGTCTTTGTGTTTATCTATCATCAGTCAACCTCTTTCATTAATTCATTTACTCTGTAAATATTAATTATTTATGAAGAATACATATCAATGGCAATAAACTAATTTGCGCAAAGGGGGGTAAATCAACATAATCTTATAGGATTTATTAATAAAATATAAAGCAATCATACAATGCTTTATATTGAATATAATAGTAAGTTATAGTCAATTGTGATCTGATTTTAATTATTATATTATACACGATATACAATAAATCATACATAGGTAGAACTAGGACTAAATAGAGTTTATACTATATTTGAATTTAATCATGTTAATTACGGTGAGACATTACCGAATCAATTAAACCATATTCTACAGCTTCATTAGCCGATAAGAAGCGATCACGCTCAGTATCGCACTCTATTTCCTCTAGTGTTTTACCTGTGTGTTGCGCCATCAGTTCGTTCATACGCTGCTTAACTTTTAGTATTTCTTTGGCGTGAATTTCTATATCCGTTGCCTGACCATGGAAACCACCTAGAGGTTGATGAATCATTACTCGTGAATTCGGTAAGCAGAAACGTTTACCTTTAGCCCCTGCGCTCAATAAAAATGCGCCCATGGAACATGCATGTCCTACACAAACAGTATTTACATCAAGTTTAATAAACTGCATGGTATCATAGATAGACATACCTGCAGTGATTACACCACCAGGTGAGTTAATATATAGATGAATATCTTTTTCTGGGTTTTCAGCTTCAAGAAATAACAACTGAGCTACTATAAGATTAGCCATATGATCTTCAATATTACCAGTAAGAAAAATAATTCTCTCTTTTAACAAACGAGAAAAAATGTCATATGAACGTTCGCCACGAGGAGTCTGATCAATAACCATCGGTACTAAAGTCATATGCGGTACCAAATAATGCTCATTACTGTATAACATTAACCTCTCCTACAGAAATTACTGGGGGTATTATTCACTCTATTTTATTGGAGATTGACTTCATTAAATATGAATAATTATATGTTTTAAATATTAGTAAAATATTTATATAAAAATAAATGATCTATAAAGAAGTATAAATAAAACAAATATAGTTATATTGAATATAATATATTAGTTATTTTTTTTTAAGTGATATCAAAGTCTTATAGATAATTTTACTAGCATTTTAATATAATTTAGCTTTATAGTAAATAAGACTAATATAATATTCAGTATAAGATTTTATTTTTTATAGCAACTTCACTGAATTATAGTAAAGTAAAATTTAAAGTTTTGAAATGTATCTTTTAATTACATATCTGTATTTTGCTTATTCCAGTAGATTTATTGTTTTAAAAGTGATTAAGCAATACTTATTATTATAAGTATCTAGTTATCTTGATTTTTAAGTTAATATTTATAATAAAACATAACAGCAGGAATCATTTCCTTGATATTTTAAGTATTTTTATACTTACTTACTAAGTAACTAGATTCATTATCAAATAACCTATTATTACTTAAAAGAATAAATATTATTGTATGTTATATAGTCTATTAATATAATTAAAGAATTAATTGAAAATACTAGGTGCATCTTATAATTATTGGGTTACAATAATTGTTATTTAATAATTTATGTAGCTATCAGATCATAAATAAATACATATTAAACTTTATTAAAAGTAATTTTCTAAAAAAGCATGACAGATATTAAATTTTTATAATTTAAAAAACTACATAATCTAATTAAGTTTTTTTATACTTGATCAAGAGAATATCTTGAATGTTATTAGAGTAATAATAGTTAATATTAATAACTATCCTGCAAATATTTTTTAATGGTAATCATAATCGCATGATAAATATTATTTTTATAATGTTAGTAAAAATAAGTATATTTACTTAACCATGATCGTGATCATATATCATCTATACTAATTATATCCCTTTAATATTTTATTTATGATTTTAAAAATATATACTTAATTTATCTTATAAAAAATTATTGGGATTATAGGTTTTGATAATGATATTTAATTGTTTATACCCTTGATTATATAAATTATTATTTAATTACGCAGTTTTTTTAATGATTAATCATAGGTGATAATACTCATATTTTAGGATTTAACAACATATGGTCAGAGCTAATAATATTGTCTTATCATATTTAATACTCTTAGTTAATAAAAGAGGTAATCACGCGTATAGCAAATAACATCATTCTGATCTCTAATATAGAGAGATAGTAGTTTATAGGTAGTATTTTATAAAAAAATATAAAGTTTTTTCCTAAATTATTGGAATTTATTATAAATAACTATCATTCAACTATAATAATATTAAAATTATTATTTTAAGAGAATTTGTTATTATTATGAACTAATTATAACACCAGAAATAATAATATAAAAATATGGATTATTTTCTTTCTATTGTAATACACTTTGATATATTAAACTAGTTTAGAATATAACTCTAGTTCTTTACTCACAGCATGATATCCTATATATAATTGTATTTATATAAAGCATAATGTATATGGGGAATAATGTGTACTAGTTTTATGATAGTTACTAACTAATAACTTATATATTTTATAGTTTCTGTATGAATGATATATTATTAATTATTAATTTAGCTATTAATATATAACAAACATAATAAGCATATTTTTATGTATTGTTTTATATAATGCTTTTATGAATTTTGTAATCGCAGAGATTTTTATAATATTTTATATGACAAAAATCAACGTTGCAATTTGCGTAGTGAAAGATGATCTCTCGCGTAAAATGTTAGTATTATTATTTTGGTAAAATACCAATAATATCTTATCTATATATAAATTTTATAATTTTATTTAGTAGAGTGCTATACTACATTATATGTGATTATACTAGCATATTAAATAAGTTTAAATATATTAAAATATATCTTCACCTAATTAATTATATTAAAAAGTATTTGATATTTTGTATCTTCAGTATAATAAAATTGATATTTTTTATTTATTTGTTTAAATTATTTTTTGATCTGTATTAAAAAATATTTGATTCTTGTTATAAGACAACATTTCTTAATTGTTGTTATATATACTTGCTATTTTAGTAATACTTAGATAGAATGTATAGTTATTCTTTAATCTAAAAAGATAATCTCTAGTATTTCTGTGATAATTATTTAAAGATTGAAGTATAAACTATAAATATTACTCTTGCCTTGATATTATCATATATGATAATTTTTAAATTTTTTATCTTTTTACTATTTGGATTATTTTTCTTATGTTATTTTAGTTAAAATATAGAAAGAATAACTTACTGCTTTAGTAGTTACATGAAATGAATTTTGTAGTGATACATTATTCTGTCTTATAAGATTAGTAAAACTACATATATTTTAAGAACATTTAAAATCTAAATTAATTTTTTATCTTTTTTGAGTTGTATATATAAGAATATTATATCTTTAATATTTCTATTTAGTATAACGCTTATCAGCGGTATACTATTTTATAGTGGTATATAAATATCAAGGAATATCATTCAATTAATGATTGATATCTTATAATATAAAGAATTTTTTATTTTAAAGATCTAAATTAAAAAAATTTTATCCTAAAATGTAAAACAAATAATAGGTAAAGTTTAGATATCTCATTTATATAATGTAAAATATCTATTTAAAATAGTATATGATATGTAATCATTCTATTAGTTGTATTAATAAGTACTTTTACTGAAATAATTAGTGATTAGAGTTTATTACTTTGCTGTTTTATTTTTATTACTAATTTATTTATTTAGTATCACTGCTATTGATATAATTTACTATAACTTCAAGATATTATAGTCTATGTTTTGATTGGATTGTATTATGTAAATAATGTTTATTATTACATATGAAATTGTTTTTATTTACTACCACTCTATTATGTATTTTCTAGAAATATTATAGGTTATACAAATATAGAATGTAATTAGTACTGTATTTATTAAAGTTTTGATATAATTTTATGTAATATTATATACCTAACGTAGAATACTTAAGATAAACTAAAAGTTATCAAATCATGAGTGATGTAATAGTTATGGTATGTATTATATGAATATCTTATAATATATATATTAATCAAATAATAATAAATATAAATAATTTATCTTATCGAGTGGTTAAAGTTGTTTAAATTTTATTTTTACATAATCTTATATAATTATATTAATATATAGATATTGTTAACAAATATTACTAATATTTGTTGGGATATTAAAAATTATTGCGTTATTTTAAAATAATCAATAATATTTAGTTAGAAAAATAAATACTGTAGTAACAATGAACCTATAGTCTCATATAGGGTATATTAAAACTAATATTTATAATAAATTTACGCACTTTATTGATTCTAATAATTATATTATTAAATAATATTTTATATATTTTGATTGTCTTATTGACATATGATTTAATCATAATAGATAAAATGAAATAACACGTTATACTTTTAGTAAAATATAATTTATATATTTTATTGATATTATAAAATAATCATATGATTAAAAATCATTAGGTATAATAAATAACTTTTAACAGTAAATAGATCTATTACAACTTTTATTATATACATATTAATAGAAAAATTATAAAAATAACTATGGTTTACATTATCTTCTATCCTAAATATAATACTCTATATCAATGTTATTAGAATACTTCCAGTAGGATAGAAATTTTGTTTTAGAAATAAAGTTTAAATAATATTAATTATATATAAATTATTTCTCTTTGGTATTAATGTATGACAGGGATAATTATAAATTATATATTTAGTAATATGTATCTTTTAGATTATCTAATCTTTTAGATTATGACAATTATCTAATAATATCTAGTTAAAATAAAATCAAAAAAATAGTTCTGTTATAATTTATTTCTTTAAATATTAGAATTTTGACTGGTATATTTTTATGTATTAAATTTTAATTTATAGACTAAAATCTTTATATATAAATTGATGAAAATAGTCTTATTTCATATAACTAAAATAATGAATTATTGGTATATTAAGTAATAAAAATGTTTCTTTACTTAGTTTGTATAGTACTACCTGTTTTTTATAAACTTTTCTAAATATGAGATTGTTTTAAATGTATTATCTATAACTGATGTAAGTTAGCAATAGGAATTACTATATTCTTATACATACTATGAAATAGTAATATATAGTAATTAATACTATTGAATACATTTATGAAATGAAATTAAAATAAGTATTTAATTAATATCTTAAATCATTAAGGATAAATTAAGGTTATTTATAAATATAATAAAATAGAAAGTAAAGTTTAAAATAATATATTTTAGGTTAGTAAGGTACAGTATATGATCGATTAAATTATAATGGGAAATATTTAATTATACTAATAAAATTAATCTTATTATATTATTGAATTATATCAAAAGTATCTCACTAGTTGTTTTAAATTATTTAATAAGATTATATTTGTTTTTTTAATTACTGATTCATGATAAGTATAATTACATTAAATATTTTAAGATATTTTACTATTGCTATTTATTTTATAGGGTTTTTATTAAAATTTATTTACTGCATATTATAATTTTATTAGTATTAGAGTAAATTTTTAATTAAGTGAACTATTAATTTTTATATGTATTAAAATTTTAAATATTTACCATAATTTTCAGTAAGTTACTTACAATACTATAATTATTTTTTCTTATAAGAAAAAATAAATGCTGTTATTACTTGAATAGATATTATTATATTTAATATATTGTATTTTTAGCGCAGACAGTAATTAGATAATTAGGTATATCTTGCATATTAATTTTACTACTATTATATAGGTATTAATGATTTTACCTTAAAAAAGCATGTATTACTTTATCAATAATTTAATGTCTTATATTTATTGTAATATTTTTTAAGATAAAAGATATAATATCTTTAAATAATACTTTTACTTCATAAGTCTTAGCTATAAACTTACTGGTTAATTAAATTTATTTAATAATGTATTCATTATTAATGTTATAATAATGTTGTAATTATTCAATTAACATTTTATACTGATAAAAGATATTTTACTATAATTGAATAATTATGAGTTGTAATTTATTGTAAATGTTTAGATAAAAGTTTATATAGTTAGTGCTATATTAGTTATTATGTTATTTTAAAATTAAAGTCATCCTAGACAGGAACAATATGTCTGCAAAACCAGTAGATATTCAAATTTTTGGCCGTTCGTTAAAAGTCAATTGTCCGCTAGAACAACAAGAGGAACTTTATCGAGCTGCAGAAGATCTTAATAATAGATTGCAAGATCTAAAAGTCCGTACTAAAGTAACAAATACAGAACAATTAGCTTTTATTGCAGCATTAAATGTATGTCATGAATTAGCTCAAGAACGTTTAAGAATTAAAGATTATCATTTTAGTATTGAGCAAAAAATTTGTATTTTATATAAAATAATAGAACAGGCCCTATTAAAACAAGATACTGCAGAAGAATAAATATACAATTATTCTTTTACAGAATATTATATTTCAATAAAAAGATTAATTTAATTATTAATAAAATCAGGTAATACTTATCCTATCTAATGAATAAATATTATAAAATAATAAATCATATTAATTTTGATAATAGAGATAAAGTAATTATTTAACTATATTTTTTGAGTATGATATTTTTATAATGATATTTATTAAATATAGGGTAATCTTTATAATTAGATATCTTCTTTATGAAGAATTGTTAATCAACATATATACATGATAAGGAAATTATTTTTCTTTAAAAATTTATTCATATTTTCTTATTATATAATAACTTAATTTTATAATTTATATTAAACAAGTAGTGGATTGAAATAGACGCTCCACTTCCGTAATAAATTTCTTATCTATAAGGAATAAAATAACATGATCCCCTTGTTTAATTTTAGACTGGCTATTGGTAATAATAACTTGATCACCACGAACAATAGCGCTAATAGTTGTACCGGGTGGTAATTTTATTTCTTTTATTCTACGACCAATTACTTTTGAATTTTGTATATTGCCATCAGCTATAGTCTCAATAGCTTCAGTCATACCGCGGCGTAAAGATGATACTTTAATAACATGTGCTTTTCTTATATGCCCAAGTAGTGCAGATATCGTTACTTGTTGAGGTGAAATAGCAATATCTATAACGCTACCATCCTGTACTAAATCTACATACGCGTTTCTTTGAATGAGCACCATAGCCTTCTTTGCACCCAAGCGTTTGGCTAACATTGCTGACATAATGTTGGTTTCGTCATTATTAGTTAAAGCAATAAATAAGTCTACTTGATCAATATGCTCTTCAGTAAGTAATTCTTGATCAGAAGCATCACCATAAAATACAACAGTATTGTGTAACATTTCAGCTAGTTCATTAGCACGTTGTTGATTTTTTTCAATAAGTTTAATACTATATTCTTGTTCTAAGCGGCATGCTAGACCAGCACCCACGTTACCTCCTCCAACAATCATAATGCGTTTATATATTTTTTCTAAGTGCTGTAACTCACTAATGATCTCGCGAATATGTCGTGATTCAGCTACAAAAAATACCTCGTCACCAGCCTCAATAATTGTAGAAGAGCGTGGACTGATTGGGCGATCATGACGAAAAACAGCGGCTATACGTGTATTAATATGGGGTATATGATTTTTAAGAGCAGTTAACGCGTTACCAACTAGTGGGCCACCATAATATGCTTTTACTACCGCAAGACTTACTTTTCCTTTTGCAAAACTTACAACTTGCAGTGTACCAGGATATTCTATTAGTTGATATATATAGTTTGTAACTAGCTGTTCTGGAGAAATTATATGATCTATAGGTAAGGCAGCTGCATTAAAAAGAAATTTATTTTCACGTATATACTCAATTGAACGGATGCGTGCTATCCTATTTGGTGTATTAAATAACGAATAAGATACCTGACAAGCTACCATATTAGTTTCATCTGAACTAGTTACTGCTATAAGCATATCTGCATTATCAGCACCAGCCTCACTTAAAATTCTAGGATAAGAACTATAGCCCTGCACTACCCTTAGATCAAATTTATCTTGTAGTTGGCGTAGACGATTACTATTAGTATCAACAATTGTTATATCGTTATTTTCGCTAACTAGGGTTTCTGCTAGATTGCTACCTACTTGTCCAGCGCCAAGAATAATAATCTTCATGATATTCTCTGAATTTGCCAGTGATAATCTTGTGCAAATCTAATAAATAGATATAAAATGGAATAGAGACTAATTAACTGATTATAAATATAATTATATATTTATAATTTTTTATATAATTATATAGTTTAATAGATATATTATTTCTAATCATTATTTTAATATATTTTTCTATATTAAATATTCTGACTTTATATAATATATGCAAAAACAATAAATAATTTTTTATATTTTATCTCTACCTTTTAGATATTTATTTGCTTTTTTATTATTTTTATTAGTATTGTAGTATTATACTATAGATAAGTTTCTAATTTTATTTTGTATAATTTTTTATAAAAAAATTTATATAATAGAATATTTTTCTGTAGTAATCGCTTAAAATTTTTCATTAAGCTATTAAGCTATTAAGCTATTAAGCTATGAAGCTTATTAAGAATTTTACTAACAATTCACTATTTAATTGTGGTATTATTAAATGATTAAAAGTTAGATGTAAAATTTATTTTGAGGTAATATATAATTAGATGTGATTGATATAATCAAATATAAAATAAAATTATATTACTTAATTTTTCCTGATACTTTTAGAGTATATTTTCAGTTTTATTACTATAAAAGTGTTTTCTTATATTATATTTATGTTTTAATATTATATTAATCAAAGAGTAAGCAAGTAAGGACATAATAAATACAGAAAAATATTATACCAATTTAGATATATTTTATATTCTTTTGCATTATAAGCTATTAGTAATTAAATATGCTATTAATATTATTATATTTAATATTAATATAGTAAATTGTATATTACAAATATTTATTATATTTTCTTTGTATATTATGCTACCTTTTAATTAAAAACAACGGATCAGTATCTTTATACAATTAAAATTATCAGATAATATTTTAAGTTAAATATTAAATTTTTTTAATTTATTTATATATTACTTTTTTGATAAAAAATATTATCGCTCTAATAAATATATTATTGTAATATTTATGAATAAAACAATAATTGTCCCATTTAATTTTGTATAAAGATCTAAGCAATATTGTAATAATTTTAACTTAAAATAAATTTATTATGCATCTTTTATAAAAATCTACTTATATGCTTGTTTTAATCTAGAGTTATTAGCTACTTTCTAAGAAAAGTAATAAATATACTTTATATTTTTTATATATATTTAGGGAAAGATAAATAATGGGTACATATTATAGTTATATATTAAATATTTTAATATTTAATTAAGGATGGATTAGTTAGTGTTATAATATAGGGTATACACCTCTATTAGCATAGAGTTTTATGTTAAATTATCCAGGATGTTACTATTCTTTATTGTACTACTTTTAATAATTATAATTCCTTTCGTAATTGTAATAATTAGTATAATTATATAGCAAATATATAATTTTTAAATATTTTATATAAGTTTAGTTTATTTTTTAATTAATTATTTATAAGGTTAAACAATAAATTATTATTGCTATAACTTAAGAAGTTTTGATTTATTATTAAAAACTTTTAATTACAATTATCATGCTAATTATTTTAATTTATTTTGTATTATATCTACAACTTAAATATTTATTAAATAAATTAAATTTTAGAGGAATTAATATCTAAAATTCTTAGAGATATATTTAAATATTATTATTTATGAATAATAAAAATATATTTTTAAAGAGAAGTATTATTAAAGATCATATATAATATATACAATATTTTAGTTGCTGAGCTTATAGAGAACTAATTTTATATTAATATATAAATTGGTAGTATATCTCAATATTATAGTTTTTAAGTTTATATAAAATATATTTCTTACTATTTCTTTTAATACTTGTAATATAGATAATTGTTATTATCTTTCTTCTTGAAAGATATAAGAATTATTTTATGATATAAAATATAGTATACAATTTACTTAAATTAAAATTATACATTAGATCAGTAGTTAACAATACATATGAGGATAAAAATTTATATTTAGAGTATTAATTAATTTAATTATTAGTAATACTATTTTAAAGTTTTAAGATATATAGTTAAATTACATTATATAAAATAGAAAAAACATAAAGAATTATTTAATACTGCATTACGTAGTTTTATAATAAAATATATTAGAATTAAAGTTCGCTATATTGACTATTAAAAATATCTCTGATATTGAAATATTGAGTTGTATTAAAGCAATAGAAAATTTAAGTAGTAATTTTACTAGTAATTTGATATCTTTGTTGCTTCATTTTATTTTTTGTATTGTATATCCTTATAATTACCTAACAATGATGAGTGATTCATAATAATTTAGGTAAATTCTTAGATTACTCACCACAACTTAGTAAGTAAATACAATTTTATAGTAATTATAAAATTTATTTAATTAGTATTATAATCATAGATTAATGATTTTAGATAAATAATCTTACTACATTATCTAATGTAGGTATTTATTTTTTATATTTTATGAGTTTAAGTTAACTAATACACAAATATATAAAAATTGTAGTAGAAATTAAAATGGTTAATATTTTGCTAGAAATACCCTAAAGTATTATGATACTTATCATATCACCATATTATATCAATAACTATTATTGTTTGACCTTATTTATAAAATAAATAAATTACGACATATAGATTATATTACTAGTCTATCTTGGTAATAAGATTATTCAGTATATTTATCAAGACAACTACTTATCTAATCAGGTGGTAGTAAAACACCTGATTTATTTGTGATATTACATATTTTATTAGTATGACTGTTATAGTTCTTCAAGAACTATTGTATAAATAATAATATGTATAAGGTTATGGAATAAAAAACTTGAGATTATTGAATCAATTAAGATGGTATTTTCTTCGTGAATGGCAGAGATATTTAGGGTCTGTAATTTTATTAATAATAATTTCCATTCTTCAAGTTATACCGCCTCATATTGTAGGTATTGTAATTGATGGGGTATTGAATCAATGTATGCCTAAGAAGGTTATTATATTCTGGATTTCTATTTTATTAGCAATTGCGGTTATAGTATATTTACTTCGTTATGTTGGGCGTATTCTTTTATTTAGTGCTTCTTATCTACTTGCTGTTGATTTACGTAAAAAATACTATACTCAGCTGAGTTATCAGTCTCAGGATTTTTATCAGCGTCATCATACAGGAGATTTGATTGCTAGAGCTACTAATGACGTTGATTATGTAGTATTTGCAGCAGGAGAGGGGATATTAACTCTTATAGATTCGCTAGTGATTGGATTGTCAGTATTCTTAATTATGAGCACACAGATTAGTTGGGGTCTTACTATTTTATCTCTGCTACCAATGCCAATTATGGAAATTCTCATTAAGCATCAGGGAAACCAATTATATACAAGATTTAAGTCCTCTCAGGATGCTTTCTCTATATTATATTCTCAAACTCAAGAAATCTTAACTAGTATTTGCATGATTAAATCTTTTGGTCTTGAAAACCATCAATCTAACAGATTTAAAAAATTTGCGGTAAAAGCAAGTATGCGTAATATGCATGTAGCAAAAATTGATGCATGTTTTAATCCAATTATTTATATAACTATTAGTTGTTCACATTTATTAGCAATTGGCGGGGGCAGTATAATGCTAATGCATGATCAATTAACTTTAGGTCAATTAACTAGTTTTATAATGTATTTAGGATTAATGATTTGGCCAATGTTAGCACTAGCCTGGATGTTTAATATTCTTGAGCGTGGTAGTGCCTCTTACAGTCGTATTAGTAGTATTCTTTCAGAACAGTCAGCTATTATAGACGGAGTAAAAACATTACCAGAAGGACGAGGTAAACTAAGTATGCATGTAAAGCTTTTTTCTTATAGGAAAGATAGTTGCCCAGTTCTTTATAATGTTGATTTTAACTTGTCTCCAGGACAAATACTAGGAATATGCGGTCCTACAGGATCAGGTAAAAGCACCCTTCTCTCCCTAATTCAGCGTCAGTTTGATCCCAGTAAAGGAGAAATTTATTTTCATGGAATTTCTTTACGTAAATTACGTTTAGAAGAATGGCGCTCTAGACTAGCGGTAGTCAGCCAAATGCCATTTCTTTTTTCTGATTCTATTTCGATGAACATTGCGCTAGGTAAACCAGAAGCAACTCAGGGTGATATTATACGTGTAGCTAAGATAGCTAATATACATGAAGATATATTATCCCTACCAAAAGGATATCAAACTGAAGTAGGTGAGCGTGGTATAATGCTTTCTGGCGGGCAAAAGCAACGTATTGCTATCGCCCGCGCGTTGTTATTGAACTCTGAAATTCTACTTTTAGATGATTCATTATCTGCAGTAGATTATCAGACAGAGTATAATATTTTGCATAATTTGCGTGAATGGGGTTATGACAAAACGCTTATTATAAGCGCACACCGTCTTTCTGCTCTTACAAAAGCAAATGAAATTATTGTTTTAAAAGAGGGAGTAGTAATTCAACGTAATCAACATAGTAAACTTAGTAAACAAGATGGATGGTATAAAGATATGTATCATTTCCAGCAAATAGAAGCTAGGCTTAATGAACCGTGTTCTTAATACAAGAAGTTAGATAATGTACACAAAAAAATATTTACATCCTACTTTAAAACGTTTATTTAAATATAGTATCCCTTATAAAAAAACATTATCTATAGCTGTCTTAATGCTTTGGATAGCAATATCCGCAGAAGTATTCTGTCCTATTATTATTAGTTATTTTATTGATTATGTTATTTTTCAGGATGAACAAAAATTAACATTAATAGTTTTATTAGCTTTTTTATATTTATTTCTTGGTTTTATTGCAGCTAGTTTACAGTATAATCAATCACTGTTATTTAATAAAGCCGCCATTGGAATGGTACAAAAGTTAAGAATAGATTTAATAGATGCTGCTTTATGTCAACCTATTTCAATATTTAATAATCAATCAGTTGGGCAACTTATTTCTCGAATAACTAATGATACTGAAGTTATTAAAGATCTATATGTTACTGTAATAGCCACTACACTAAAAAGTACAACGCTAATTTTAATAATTCTTGTGGCTATGTTTATGTTAAATTGGCATATAACTTTAATGTCTATTTGTATATTTCCGGCAGTAATTATAGTGATTATAGTTTACAGACATTATAGTCTACCTTTTGTGCGCCGTACACGAAGTTATATTGCAGATATTAATAATGGTTTTCATGAAATTATTAATGGTATGGAAGTGATTCAACAATTTTGCCAGCAGAATCGTTTTAGTCAAAAAATTAAGTATGTCAACCTTTTACATTATCACGCCCGTATGCAAATTCTGCGTTTAGAAGGATTTTTATTGAGACCATTATTAAATCTTTTTTCTGCCATGATTTTGTGTGGTTTATTAATTATGTTTAGTTTTAATCCTATAGATTATGTTAGCGTAGGTGTCCTGTACGCGTTTATTAATTATTTAAGTCGCTTAAATGAGCCTTTAATTGAACTTACTAGTCAGCAGTCCATTATACAGCAAGCAGTTGTAGCTGGAGAGCGTATTTTTGAATTTATGGATAATGTGCAACAGCACTATGGGGATGATATAACACCATTACAAAGCGGTTGTATAGATATAAAAAATATGACTTTTGCATACCAAGACGGAGTACCTGTATTACAGGATATTAACTTGCATATTGCTTCGTGTGGATTTGTTGCTCTAGTAGGTCATACTGGTAGTGGTAAAACTACATTAGCTAATTTACTTATGGGATACTATCCTGTCAATAGTGGTGAGGTATATATTGATAAACGCCTTATTTCAACTCTAAGTCATAAAGTATTATGTGAGGGTATAGCTATAGTACAACAGGAACCTAATATACTAACTGAATCAGTAATGTATAATATTACTTTAGGTAGAAATATTAATACAGGTCAAATTTGGAAAGCCCTAGAAGATACTCAGTTAGCAGCTCTAATTAGAAGTTGGCCACAAGGTATAAAAACGCATCTAGGAGAGAGGGGTGTTAAGCTGTCTGTGGGTCAAAAGCAATTACTAGCAATGGCACGGGTATTAGTAAAAGTGCCAAAGATTTTAATCTTAGATGAAGCGACGGCTTATATAGATTCTGGTACCGAACAGGCAATTCAAAAAGCACTATATATGATTGGTAACCAAACAACATTAATTATTATTGCGCACCGACTTTCAACTATTATAGATGCAGATTCTATTTTAGTATTAAATCATGGTCAAGTGGTAGAGCAAGGTTCACATAAAGAACTATTAACTAAAAAGGGATTTTATTATCAAATGCATAAACTACAATGAATTCAAAAAATATTAGATGTAATCCTTTTGCTTAAAAATAATATATTTTGTATATATAGTAAAATTTACTGTATTAATAGTCCATATATAGCTAATATGTATTTTTCTTTTATTAACATATAGCGGGATTTAACTTAATTACAGCATTAGCACGTAGATTATTTATTAAAGAGTCAAATATAATACTACTTTTATTTTTTAGTATCTGATAAGAAAGGTCTTTTATTTGTTTATCTACTAAATGTTGATCCTGAACTTTATCTAGCTGCATCAGTACTATGTTATCTTTTATATCTTTCATTAATCCATAAACAGGTTTATTTTTTTGTGGATGAGGTAAAGAAAATATAGCATCAGTTAACTGATGATCTTTAGAATTTCGAGTAACAGTCTGCATTTCACTAAACTTAATACCTTTTTCTTTTTCTATTACTTTATAGTCTTTACCGGTTTGTAAGATAGTGAGTATTTTATTACCCTCGTTATATGCTTTTTGTATAGCTTTTTGATGTTTTATTATTTTAATAATTTGATCTTTTACTTTAGTTATTTCTTTTATAGTTTTTGGTTTATAACCAGAAATACAAATAATAAATGCACGATCATCTTCAACGTTTATAATATCAAAATTGCTAATATGTGAGTTATTTTTAAACAATATAGTATCCTTGAATATCGCTTTTTTAACTGGTGTGAAGTTAAGAGCATCCGGAATGTGATTGTGTATAAACCAATTAGTCTCTACAGCTTTTACGCCAATTGATGACGCAGCTACTGCAAGAGAATTACCATGCATTCTAGCCGATTCTTGTACTTTTTGCTGCAAAGCAGAAAAAGCATCTCTTATTTTTTGTTTTTTAATTTTAATCTTAATTTCAGTATATACTTTAGTTAAAGGTTTTGTCTGTGCTGGTTTGATATTATTTAAAAGAAAAATAAAATAGTGGTTTTTTGATTTTATAATTTTAGATATTTGACCTTTTTTCATTAATTTTGCTGTTATAATTTCATCTGGTGTTTCGCTTATTTCTAGCCAACCTAGATTACCGTTATTCTTTCTCGAAATAATTTCAATTGATTTTTCTGCTGCTATTTTAGCAAAATTTGCGCCATTATTTAATTCATTTATTATATTTCTTGCATCTTCTACAGTTTTTACCTCAATAAGGCTATATTTTTTACGCTCTGGTTGGATGTAGTTAGATTGATGATGTCGATAGTAAGATTTAATTTCATCGTCAGAAACTGTGACTTTATCTTGAACCATTGTAATATCAATTTTTATATAGCTAACTTTCACTGCTTCAGGTGTAATAAAGTTATATTTATTTTGTTCGTAATAATTTTGAACATCTTCATTAGTAACTTTTTGTTCTTTTTCGAATAAATTACTATTAATTTTTGCTACATGTATATCGCGTTTTTGCATGATTATAGCAGCGATATCTTTAATTTCTGTTGGTAATGTAAAATCTGTGTCAGTATAGGATTTAATTAATGTTTGTCGAACTAATTGTTGGCGAATAAGATGTGCATATTTATCTGGAGTTAATCCCATACTATCAATTATTCTTAAATATTTTGTATTATTAAAGTTATTATTTTTCTGAAACATAGGTATAGCCCATATAAATTTTTGTACTTGTTTATCGTTAATTATAAAACCTATTTTTTTGGCATATTGATCAAGTAATACATTATCAATTAATTGATTAAGAATTTGATTACGTAAATTTTTAATATAATCTTCATCCCTTACTAACATGACAAACTTATCTCCTAGTTGTTTTTTTAAATTATCAGAGACATTTTTAACGGCTTGTTCAAGTTGTATAGGGCTAATTTCTTGACCATTAATTATAGCTACATACTCCTTTGAGTATCTAATAAAATAACTTCCTATCCCTGTAAAAATAAATGAGATAATGATGAGGACAAGGAGTATTCTAATCATAACTTGATTAGATACCGTGCGTAAATTTTTTATCATAATATATAGGATACCTTACTATCTTTAATAGTATTATATAAAATTCTAACTAAGATGATATCATTTGTTGCAAATATTTATGAATATAATACTATATTGGTTATAAAGTTAAAACTATTTGAGTTATTAATGTTACTAATATAGTAATTAACTATTCCATAAAATTAGATGTACCTATATTAAACTGAGGTATTAAATATTTTTTTTAAATTTCTAAAGATACTTAAAAGTATATTTTAATATTAAAATATTTTCTATGCTATATCTATATTTTGCGTTGAATATATTATAAACACCCCCCATGTTATCAGATATAAAATGCAGTTTAAAATATAAAACGGTTATAAACTATCATAACTTAGCGGAAGCTAAAATAAGAGAGAGCTCTATGAATCTTGAGCATTCCGAACAAATAGAAATTCCTGTATTACCCTTGCGAGATGTAGTAGTTTATCCGCATATGGTAATTCCATTATTTGTAGGACGGGAAAAATCTATCAAGTGTCTTGAAGCAGCAATGGATCATGATAAGAAGATCTTGCTGATTGCACAAAAGGAAGCTTCAATGGATCAAATAGGGATAAATGATCTTTTCTCTGTAGGTACCGTTGCTTCTATCTTACAGATGTTAAAATTACCTGATGGTACCGTAAAAGTTCTTGTGGAAGGACTTCAACGCGCTCAGATCATTACTCTATTAGATAGGGGGGAGTATTTTTCTGCACAAGCTAAATATTTCACAATTACAGAAATAGATGAACATGAGCAAGAAGCATTGGTGCGTACCGTTATTAATCAGTTTGAAAGTTATATTAAACTAAATAAAAAAATACCACCAGAAGTATTAACATCGCTTAATAGTATTGTAGATGCAGCTAAGTTGGCAGATACTATTGCAGCTCATATGCCTTTAAAATTAAAAGATAAACAAGTTGTTCTTGAAATATCAGATATTACCAAGCGTTTAGACTACCTAATGACATTAATGGAATCTGAAATAGATTTATTGCAAATTGAAAGACGTATTCGTAATCGTGTTAAAAAACAGATGGAAAAAAGTCAACGAGAATATTATCTTAATGAACAAATGAAGGCTATACAGAAAGAGCTGGAGGAAATGGATGATACTCCAGATGAATTTGAAGCTCTTAAGCGTAAAATAAAAGTAGCTAGAATGCCAAAAGATGCTCGTGAAAAAACTGAAGCAGAGCTAAAAAAATTAAAAATGATGTCTCCTATGTCTGCTGAGGCAACCGTAGTACGTAGTTATATCGACTGGATGATTCAGGTTCCTTGGAATGCGCGCAATAAAGTTAAAAAAGATTTAAACAAGGCTCAGGAAATTTTAGATATAGATCATTATGGTTTAGAACGCGTTAAGGATCGTATTCTTGAATATCTAGCTGTACAAAGTCGTGTCAGTAAAATAAAAGGTCCAATATTATGTCTTGTAGGACCTCCTGGTGTAGGTAAAACTTCTCTGGGTCAGTCAATAGCTCGTGCAACTGGTCGTCAATATGTCCGAATGGCTTTAGGAGGTGTACGTGATGAAGCAGAGATACGTGGTCATCGTAGGACTTATATTGGTTCAATGCCGGGTAAACTTATTCAGAAAATGGCAAAAGTAGGGGTAAAAAACCCACTGTTTTTGCTGGATGAGATTGAAAAGATATCATCTGATATGCGTGGAGATCCTGCTGCAGCGTTACTTGAAGTTTTAGATCCTGAACAAAATATTGCATTTAATGATCATTATTTAGAAGTTGATTATGACTTATCTGATGTAATGTTTGTTGCAACTTCTAATTCTATGAATATTCCAGCGCCATTGCTTAATCGTATGGAAGTCATTCGTCTATCCGGTTATACAGAAGATGAGAAACTTAATATTGCTAAGCAGCATTTATTACCTAAACAGTTAGAACGTAACGCTCTAAAAGCTGGTGAGTTAACAATTGATGACAGCGCCATTAATGGTATAATTCGTTATTATACTCGTGAAGCAGGAGTACGTAGTCTTGAGCGTGAAATTTCTAAACTATGCCGTAAAGCAGTAAAAAATTTACTCATGGATAAATCTATTAAATATATAAAAATTAATGGTAATAATTTAAAAAATTTCTTAGGAGTACAGCGTTATGATTATGGACATGCCGATAGTGAAAATAGAGTAGGTCAAGTAACCGGACTGGCTTGGACTGAAGTAGGAGGAGATTTACTTACTATTGAAACGGCTTGTGTGCCTGGAAAAGGTAAACTGACCTATACTGGTTCTCTAGGGGAAGTTATGCAAGAGTCTATTCAAGCAGCACTTACCGTAGTACGTGCTCGTGCAGAAAGATTGGGTATTAATCCTGATTTTTACGAGAAATGTGATATACATGTTCATGTACCTGAAGGTGCTACCCCTAAAGATGGTCCAAGTGCTGGTATTGCTATGTGTACTGCCTTAGTTTCTTGTTTGACTGGTAACCCAGTTCGCGCTGATGTTGCTATGACTGGTGAGATTACATTGCGTGGTTTAGTGCTACCAATTGGTGGTTTAAAGGAAAAACTATTAGCCGCGCATCGCGGTGGTATTAAAATAGTGCTAATTCCAGATGAAAACAGGCGTGATTTAGAAGAAATTCAAGTAAACGTATTAGCTGATCTGGATATTTATCCAGTAAAAAGAATTGATGAAGTGTTATCTTTATCTTTACAGAATTCACCTTTTGGTATGGCGGTATTAACTACTAAATAGTCATATTTTATAAAAATTATTAACATAATTAGACTGGATATTCTATACAGTTTTTTAGAACTTTTCTCCAACTAATTTAGAGAATTATTGTTAATTTTTCAATAATAGTATAATAGTGTTAATCATTAATTAATGTTATTAGCATAGCTAATGCTCAGCTATACTCATGTGAAGGAGTATTTGATTACGTTATAACTTTAAAAGAGGTTAAAAGAGTGAATAAATCACAATTAGTAAATAAGATTTCCGAAGGAGCGGGTATTTCTAAAGCGGCTGCTGGTCGTGTATTGGATACTATAATTAAGTCTGTTAGTAATTCTTTACAGAGTGGGGATTCTGTTTCTTTAGTAGGTTTTGGTACTTTTGAAGTGCGTAAACGTTCTGCACGTACTGGTCGTAATCCTCAAACCGGTAAGAAAATTATCATTCCTGCTGCTAATTTTCCTGGATTTCGTGCTGGAAAGGCTCTTAAAGAAGCAGTTAATTTACCGTATATAAAAGATTAGTTTAATAGTAACATTTAATTACTATACTTAGTATAGTAATTAAATGTTACTATTAAGAAAATATTATTAGATTCTATCTATAGATATATAAAATATTCTATTTTATTATTATTAATTTAAGATATATTTTGCCTCTATATTTATTTATTTATAAATAGAAAGATAGTAAGATTAAATTAGGTAATAAAATTCTTAATCATATTTTTAAAATAAAAATACTATTATTAATATTGGATTACTTTAATCGTTATGTTTTTTGGCATAATATAGAAGTATTTACTAACTATTGTATTTTAAAGTATATTAAAAAGCTTAATATAAAATTTTATGATATCATACTTATTTAATAATAGATATTACATAATAATGTATTAGTTATTTTGCTTTTTTAGTAACTCAGTTATTAGATATATTTTATATTATATCTAATAATACGAACTATTATTAATTCTTTATCTTTATGTTAATTTATAAATATTGATGTTAATATTGTCTCCTCATTTTCATTACTATATTAATTAATAATAGTTAATAATATATAGATTATAAAATCTATCTTTATCAATTTAAAAAAGTTATTTTTTAGATCTTCTTAGTTATATATAGTATATTTATATAAATAAACTTACTCAATCATATATATTATTTTTAAGTGTGTATATATTAATAATTTTAATTATAATATTATAGTAGTAAGTATAAATTAATAGTTGAGAGAAATTATTTTATAAAATAAATTACTTAATAATTTTATTTTTGTGTTATTAGAAAATTTATATTATAAAAATATAATAGTGTTTTTATTATTTATATACAAAAAATTGGATAAAAATTGACATTTTTAATATATAAATTATTACACATCAATATGTCAATGACCTAAGAATAGCATAAAATTTTTTATTATTTTTGTAACTAAATAAATGATTTTAATGACACATACTTATACTTTTAGTAAAGACGCTTCTTTAGAATACTCTATAGCATATTATCAATACCAATTAACTCGGCCTAGGTTATAATATTGAAGAAATTTCTTGGTTACATCCTGTTCCTTATGTATGGTCTGTTAATATCCGTGATAGAGATTGTGTAACTTTGTTCTGCCAATGGCAAAGGATCTTAGTCAAAAATCTGCATTATCTTCTGCTTTGGGTGAGTTTTTGAAAGATTATCTACTAATTATTTTTTGCGGATTTTGATCCTGGTTGTAAAATATCTAAAAGTAAATTCGTCCATTCTCCTTATGAAAAATGGTTTAATATTACTAATAATAATATTCTGCCGGAAGGCATGCTAGACACATATCTTCATAATGTTTATAATCCTCAAGGATATTTAAGGTCACAGTCTTTAATAGATCTTCAATTTGGTAATATTAAACGCGGTATTTGTACATTACTATTTACACGTCAGTCTGATAAACAAGTTATTTATACTCCTATAAACATTATTGATAATATATATGCATCTAATGGTATGTCTGCAGGTAATACACGCAATGAAGCACTTGTTCAGGATATATAAGAAATTTTTGAACGTTATGTTAAAAATATTATATTATCAAAATATATTTATTTACTAGAAATACCGAATAAAGTTGTACAACGCTATCCAACAATAGTTAAATCTATATTAGCATTAAAACATGGAGGTCTTTCAGTATCAGTTTACGATGCTTCACTAGAGGGAAAGTATCCCGTAACTTGTACTATCTTATTTAATCCAGTAAATAGTCATTGCTATGCTGCTTTTAGAGCACACCCTAATTTTGGCGTAGCATTAGAACGTACTATTACTGAGATGTTTCAGGGTCGTAGTTTGCAATCCATGGATGTATTTTTTGAACCAACATTTAATAAAGAAGAAGTTAGTAATCATGATAACTTAGAAACACATTTTATTGATTCAAGTGTCTTAATTTCTTGGAATATGTTGAAGAAAAATTTAGACTATAAATTTGTTGAGTGGTCCTTTAAAGGTACTACTAAAGAAGAATGTAGTATGTTACTAAACATACTTACAAAGCAAAATAAAGAAGTTTATAGAGCAGATTATAATGCACTCAATATTTATATTCGTCGTATAATTGCGCCAAAAATGTCTGAGATTTATCCTGTAGAAGATTTATTATTAGCAATAATAATATGGGTGCACATCTACGTACACAGATATTTCAGCTACTAGCATCAAATTTAAGTCAAAAAGAGTACTTAAAAATCATTAGACAGCTTGATTATGAATGTTTAGACGACTGTACTCACATTATAGAACTATTAAATATTACAACAGGTCAAAATAATATTTGGTATACTCTTCGCATCGGTGAATTAAAGGCGATGCTAGCTTTAGCCGGTGGAGATCTTAATCAAGCGTTAATTTGGACTGAATAGACACAGGAATTTAATTCTTCTGTATTTAGCCTAGAGCGAAAGAACTTTTATAGTTGTTTAAAAACTTTATTACTTCTTAGTAGAGAAGAAGATCGAGATCCAGAAGATTACTATCCTGTATTCCGTCGCATATATGGTGCTGATATATTAAAAAAATTTAGCTATTTTTTTTGGTAAAGAACGTTTTTATGGTCTCACATTAATAGATGATAATTTTAAATCGTTACCTAAACATCAGTCGTTATTATATGCTTATCAAAAAATACAATTTGCTAAATGTCTAAAACAGACTATATAATATATTTTATCATGTATAAACAATATTTTCTTTAATGTTAATAAAAAGTCATTATAGTTCTAATGATAGAAATAATTTTCTAAAAAAATTTACTTTATATAATTATATTTATATAAGAATCAACATATTAAATTGTACTAATATTCTTATTTTATTTTTATTGTATCTGAGTATTTTAATATCTAAATTATATTAAAATATATATATATTATTGATATTCACTTTTAGTGAAATTTTTAATTTTTCTTAGATTATTAGTGAATAAACTCACTTTATTTATGTTATATATATTAAGTATATCTACATAAAAGATAAATATGATATTTATCAACAAAAAAAACTTAATATATGATTTAATTCCACAGGATCTAAGTCTTAATTATGTAATAACATGAGCGTATTTTTTATAAGTAAATAAATATTTCTGTTTTTTAATAAAAGGATTATGAAATGTCAAAGTTTTTACAATATATTTAAGCTCTTCTTTATAATTAAAAATTAAAATAGTAATACAGATTCTATAGGATATCACCAATTAAATATTTAAAATATATCAATACATAATAACAATCGAAAGAATTTCTAATATATTACTATGAATAAGATAAGATAATGATTGCTACTGATCATTTACTCAAAAGTATCAGTAATTTAACTACAATAACTTGTTTAAGATAAATATTAAACTATATAATAAAATATTTATCTTCGTTTATAATATGTCTGTTGATATAAGAGGAGTTAAAGATAAAAATCGATATAATCGGATAAAATCTTGATGTTTTTATATTGCTATATTTTATAATAATTACTAGTAATAAATTTTTTGTTAAAATTACTATATCATGAAATACTTAATAAGTATTTTTAAAATATATAAAAAAAAATTATTTAAATATCGTATTTAATTAATTATATTTCTGTAAATTAAATAAAAACTTATTTTTCTCTTTATTATCATTAACGTTGATTTATATTTTTAGTCTTATCTATATTTAGAATATTGGCACTGTAAAATTTTTTTCTTTCCTAGCTAAATCTAGTGATTATTTTAAACATATTTAAAATTTTATCTTGCTTAGATATCATTTACTCTAATTACAAAAAATATTTTTAATTATTAAAACTAATTCATAGTATTATAGATACTATATTTTACTTGTAATATTCTGTTTGCGATAAATATAGATATTTTTATCTAAGATGTCTCAGTGATTTGTTTATCGTCATTTTATTAATCAATATTTTAATAAAGATTTATTAAAAATATATAATCACATTAGTGATTTTGACTAATTATATTAAAATTATAGTATATTAAGTGCTATCTCTTCCTGAAGGTTATATTGCTAAAGTTACCCGATCTTTTTATAACTAGGGCATAAGTAGTATTTTGACTTAGGTTAATCATTCTATATTAGTGTTGTAAGTTACTTATATTGTTATATAATATAACATAATTAATATTTATTTACTGATAGTTTTTTATAATAAAGAGATATTATTTATAACTTTATAGTATTTTATACTAATATTTTCTTATATATTTAGCAGTTAAGCAATAAAGTAAAAATACATTATATCATATTAGTTATCTATTAAATTCAATATAATAAATAAAAAGATATTATTATTACCAGATATTAAGTAAATTAGATAATAATAAAATATTATATTTAATACACAGTTATTTATTATGTATAATTTAGTTTTATTATTTTTATTATTTATTATAAATAAATTATTAATAAGGTATTACCAATTTAAGTAAATTAGTTAAACATGTTTAACATCAAATATAAAAATTAATTATGTCATATTAGTTATTTATTTTATGTTTAGCATTACCTTTAAGTTTTAGATAATTAAAAATAAAAGATCAAATTAATATATATAATTATATAGATCACTAGATGATTAAAATTACCCTGTAAGCTAAAATACTATTTTATATTTTGTCAATTTATTTTTATTTTAAGGTTATATAATATATAATGCTTTTATTGATATAATTATTACTAGAATTTATTTACTTGATTAAAACTATTAATCATAGTTATATATCGAAAAATTTATGTGTAAAACTATTTATTCGGAATCCTAAAAAAGCTAAAGTTCCTAAATAAGAACTGGCTCCTGCTAGTATTATACCTATTAAGCGTAGTACGCGTATTAGTATCACTCCTGAATCCCATTCAGGCATCAACCACATTAATCCAGTAATAGCTACTGTCATAATCATGACAGCAACTACTATTTTAATTATAAATATCGACCAACCTGGTTGCGGAATGTACATTTTTTGTTTACGTAGTTGCCAGTATAACAAAATTGCGTTAAAGTATGCTGCTAATCCTATAGAAAGTGCAAGACCAGCATGTTTAAAAGGACATATAAATACTAGATTCATGAACTGAGTAAGGATTAGTGTTAATATTGCAATTTTAACAGGAGTTTTAATATTCTGATAAGAATAAAAAGCTGGTGCTAATACTTTTACTAAAATTAATCCCATCAAACCAATAGCATAAGCAATTAATGCGTTCTGAGTCATTTTGGTATCAAAAGATGTAAATTGTCTATATTGAAATAATACCGTAATTAAAGGTTTTGATAATAACCCCAGCGCAATAGAGCTGGGTAATGCTAGTATAAAACATAAACGTAGTCCCCAATCTATTAAATAAGAAGATTCTTTAAAATAACCTACAGAGATAGTTTTTGATAATGATGATAATAAAATAGTCCCCAAAGATACCCCTAATACACCAGATGGAAACTCCATTAAACGATCTGCGTAATATATCCATGAAACTGATCCAGACACTAAAAATGAAGCAAAAATAGTATTAATCATTAAAGATATTTGACTGATAGATACTCCAATAATTGCTGGTCCCATTACCCTTATTACCCGACATACTCCAGCATTGCTTATGTTAAAACGAGGTAAAACGAGCATATCTATCTTTTTTAAAGATGGTAGCTGATACACTAATTGTAGTACCCCTCCTAAGGTAACTGCCCAGGCAAGAGCAATAATGGGTGGATTGAAATAAGATGTAAAAAATAATGTAAAAAAAATTATACTAATATTCAAAAAAGCAGGTGTTAAGGATGGTACTGAGAAGTAATTCCAAGTAGTAAGAATAGCACTAACTAAAGCAGATAAAGAAATTAGTAAAATATAAGGAAATGTTATTCGTAACATAGAACAAGTAAGCTTAAATTTATCTGTGTAATTTAAAAAACCAGGAGCTGTTATATAAACCACCCATGGAGAGGTTAATATTCCTAATATAATAATAATTGTTAATATTAGTATTAACATACCGCTTACATAAGAAATAAAATTATGTATATCTTTTTTACTATGTTGTTTTTTATATTCTGCTAAAATAGGCACAAAAGCTTGAGAAAATGCTCCTTCAGCAAAAATACGTCTAAGTAAATTAGGTAGTTTAAAGGCTACAAAAAAGGCATCAGTTGTCATTCCAGCACCAAAATAGCGTGCTATAAGCATATCTCTTATAAATCCTAATATACGAGAGAATATAGTCATTATACTTATTGTCGCAAGTGCTTTAAATAAATTCATACTGTATTTTCAAAAGTTAAGTATTCTACTAAATAATAGTAAAAATAGTAGAGTAATGATAGTACTTATATATTTTTAGTAAATTATAGGATAGACATATTAAAAATTAATATGGAGATATAATAAAGTAATTAGCCTTACGTACAGATAATTAATATATAATCATAATTATAGATACTATATTATATAGTATCTTTAATTAAATTTAATTAAATTGTATGCAAAATATCATTTTACTATGCCTACTGATATATGTGCAATTAGTATGCAGTAGTAATCATTATTGTAGAATATTATATTTTTTGACTTTAATCATTAATAATATTTAATAGATCTATAACCTTAGTATTGATATTTACTAATTAATATAAATAAATATATAAACTAATATTTTACAATAAAAGTAAGTATTTTTACTTTATATGCAATATATAATGCATTGAATCTTTCTTGTTCTTAACGAAGATCTATTTAGATACACAAACAATCTAAGTAATATATATTATTTTAAAATTTATTATATTTTATTTTAGTAAGTTATCTATAATCTAAAATATATGTGCATTTGTACTGATTGTATTTAAAAATATAGAAATATTATTAATATAATATTATGCTATAAAACATAATCAAAAAGCATATTATAACATTTTATTATATATTACTATAAGTAATTATAAAAATTATTAGAATAAGTTTGTATTATATATTCTTATATTTTATAAATATATTGATTAATTTAAAAATCATGCATAATAAATAAATTTAGTTATAATCTCAATTTATTTATTATAACCTAAATTATTATAATATCTCTTTATAGTACACTAAATTTTTAGTGCTTTTATTTAAAAACAATTTTTAATTAAATATATCTTTCTAAGATTTATGCTTTTTGAAAAAATTTATATATATTTTTTTATATATAAAATATATATAGTATTTTAAACTATATAAATATATATTCGTTTATAAACTGCTTATTAAGAAATTCTAGTTACAAAAATATGCAATTTAAAAAGAGTTATAATGTGTTTTAAACATGTCAGAGTAAATAATCAATATTTACTTATTTCTTCAAAAGAAATAATTTAATTTTTTAAATTAATTATCAAAAATTAATTAATAATTTTATTAATAAAGATTGAAAGTATTATATTATAAGTAAAATATTAGAGTTAATGTTATATATATATCTTCAAACTATTCATGTTTTTAAATTTCTTTATACACTAACTTAGTGTATTTAAGAACTTTATTATTTTTTACTATAATTTTGTAATATAGATGATATAATTTAAAAAATATTTTATTATAAATTATTATATTAATTATAGTAGTATATAAGTGCTATGTCATTTAGTAGATCAATTATCAATGGTTGTTTTGTAATTATTTTATAGTGTATTATGATATAAAGAGTATAAACTTTTTAAAAACTTATTTAAGTATTTATATAGATTATTTATTATAGTTATATAAAATTTCTAATAAATTTTCATACATATTTTAAAGTATTGGTTATTTAAAATTTTATAAAATTATTAAAAATTATTTTTTCAAGTATTTTTTTAAAAAAAGATACTGCAGTATAAAATATGTATTCTTGTATATTTTAATGAAATTTATTTCATAATACTATATAAGATTAAAATATTTTATAAAAATAAAGATTAAATAATTAACTGAAATTATCATTTCAAAATTAAATATATAAAAAATTTAATAGTTAATTATATTTTTAATTATAAATTTGGTGAAATCCTATATATTCAATAAGTTTTTAGTTATTGTAGGTATTAAAATTTAATAATATATAGGTTATTGTATCATTTCTAAGACAAATTTTATTTATTTATTTTTAATAATTTATATATTTTAGTATCGTTAATTCCCCTAACTAGTCCTTGTTATAGTTATACTTAATAAAAGACAATACCTCTTTATATATTTTGTTTAATATTGTTATCAAGGTATTACCTTATGGATTCGTGTTTATTAATAAATGCATTTATTCTTGGTCTTGTAGAAGGTATGACCGAATTTCTTCCAGTGTCTTCAACAGGACATATGATTATTGTTGGACATTTGTTGGGTTTTGAAGGCGATAATGTTCGGACCTTTGATATTATCATTCAGTTAGGATCAATTTTAGCTGTTGTAGTTCTTTTCTGGCGTCGTTTATGTAGCTTAATTGGTATTCATTTTGGTTACACTTCATTTCATGATAGAAACTCTCAGGGTTATTTAACATTGATACATATCATTTTAGCAATCATGCCTACTGTATTAATAGGATTAGTATTTCAAGATAAGATAAAGACGCTTTTTGTGCCATATACTGTAGTGTTTACGTTAATTTTAGGGGGATTAATGTTACTTGTAACAGAATGGTTTAGTCTAAAACATCCTTGCTCAGTAGGTATAGATGATATTACCTATAAACAGGCCTTTATAGTTGGTTGCTTTCAATGTCTAGCACTTTGTCCAGGATTTTCTCGCTCAGGTGCTACTATATCTGGATGTATATTAATTGGTATTAGCCGTTTTTCAGCTGTAGAGTTCTCTTTTATTTTATCTGTACCTATAATTATAGGTGCAGCAGTATTAGAGTTATACAATAGATTACCTTTCTTATCTATGGTTGATTTACCGATATTTATGGTTGGTTTTATAACAGCATTCATAGTAGCACTCATTTCTATTAATACTTTTCTTAGAATTATTAGAAAGATTTGTTTTATACCATTTGTAATTTATCGTTTTATTGTTGCAGCAGTAGTATATACTATGTGTTAATAAAGTATACAAATTAATACAAGGTTTATTATATAGAAATTTATGTAAAAATTATTACAATGAAGTTTTTTTCCCGCTAAATTTATTGAAAGTAAAACAATAAGTATATGTTATATACAAAAATATAATAATAGTTTAAGTATATAATATACTATAACAAAAAGATTTTATATATAAAAATATATTTACATATTATACTTAATATTAGGAATGATTAAAGATTAAGAATTAAAAAGTTTTAAGTTATGCTTTTATGGTGAATAATACTAATTTTATTTATTTAATTTTTATAAAACAATATTCCTTTTGATAGTTAACTAAAGCATATAATCTTGAATATACATCAATCAAGAAAACTATTTTAATAAATAGAAAATTTTTAAAATAATTCTAGGCTCTAAACTAAATTAATTTAATTAATCAATTAAATTAATAAAAATACATTTTAGATGACTAGTAAGTTATAGAAATTATAAGTAGATGTAATTATTTCAAGTTATAAAGGTATATTACCAAGGATACGTTAATATAATCTTTATGAGTTATAATAGAAGTATTGCTTTAGCAATATACACTATATGTTAATATAACATATATCTATTTTATTATTTATTTCATCCTTACTTAGTATTTATTAAATAGTAGTATTAAATTAAATTTAATATTCTTCAATAGATATTATTAATATATATTTTTACTAGAAATGTCGTGTTTCCATTGACTTAGTGCACTTAAATGGCGTCTTCTTAGTTCTTTGCTTATTTGTTGTCCTTTAAATCCCTCATCGATGACTGCGCGTACTGATATATTTTGAATAATTTTATAAGCTGATCTTAGATAAGACCCTTGTGAATATATTTTATCTTTAGTATTGGTATATCCGAAAATACAAGCTTTGTGAATCATAATTATTTGTTCTAAGCGTTTTGGTTTACGCCAAACATCAATAGAATTAAATAATATAAGGAGCATCTCAGGTTCTAATATCTCTATATTATTGAGCAGATTATTATATTTAGATACTATTTTTGCTAATTCTCGAATAGAGTTAGGTATTCGTATGCGATGGCAAAGCATTTCAATTAAGCTTACCTCACTATATTTATTTTTATGGTGTGGTAAACAGTATTGATAGTGAGGCAAACTGTTACTTAAATTACATGTTAATGTTGCAAAACGAACATCAATTTCTTCGGTTATTTTAGCTACTATTTCTAATGAAATTAATGCATGAATACCCATGTCAATTGTTGGATACAACTTTTTACACATAGATATACCAAATAAATTATCTATTTCTGGGAGTAAAATAGCAAGTGCGCCACAGTCACGTAGTAATTGAAAATAAATCTGAGGATTTTGTGTTTTTAATGCTTTTTTTGTCTCACACCATATACGCTCTGGTGTAAGATGATTAATCTCATTATCAGTTATCATTTGCTTCATTAATTCCATAGTTTCTGGTGCAATATGGAATCCTAAATGAGCAAATCTTGCAGCAAAACGAGCAGCACGTAAAACACGTAAAGGGTCTTCACGGAAGGCTTCTGATACATGACGTAAAACTTTATTATTGAGGTCTTGTAGACCTCCATAAGGATCAATAAGGGTTCCATTAGGGCTTTCTGCCATAGCGTTAATAGTAAGATCACGACGTATTAAATCTTGTTCTATAGTCACATCAGGTGAGAAGTAAGTAATAAAACCGGTGTATCCATGGCCTAATTTATGTTCAGTACGAGCTAATGCATATTCTTCGTGAGATTCATTATGTAAAAAAACTGGAAAATCTTTACCAACTTGCTGAAATCCTTTAGTAATGAGTTCCTCTGGAGTTGCACCTTCAATAACCCAGTCGCGATCATAAATAGGTAAATTTAATTTTTTATCACGTATAGCTCCGCCTACTAGAAAAACTTTCAAACTCACTCCATTATTAATTAATTTTTAAAATTATTTTAGCATTCATTTTCTTCCCTTAATAATATAAGAATTATTAAATATTTTATTAGGATGATAAAATTTATTATGTTTATTAGTTTTATATTAAGTTTTATAAAATTATATTTTTTAATAAAAATAAAAACTACAATATTTTTTATTTATAAAAATAAGAAGTTTAGATAATTAATAATCTATATAGTCACAACTATCTATGTAGATATTAAATTGAATTTTAGATAACATCTTATAATCTTTATCTATAGTTTATAAAAAGCACTATACTTATATAAGTTTTATTATCAAAAAAATTTTCTAATATTAGAATATATATTTATATTTTATTAAAATTACAATGTAGTTTAAATATTAAAATATTTACTTCTAGTATAGAAGTACTAGGTAATTTCTAAGAACTTAGAAGAGATATATCTAGTTATACTTATTAGATTATTTAGCAATTAATATATTTTATAATAAAAATATTATTACTCTATGTTTCTATAATTTATAATAATTATTATATATAGCGTTTTAACATGGTTTAATTTAGTAAAAGATACCAAAGATGCTTAATAGCCTTCACTTATCTTAGATAGTTATTATATTTCTAAAAAATTAGTAATTTACTAGTTTATTTTAGTATTAATAATTAATAATAATATATATTAATTTACTATTATATTATAAAGTTAAAAATAGTATTATAATTTGATTGTATAAAAAACAATTTTTACATATTATTATCTGTATTAAGTAAGTAATATATATCTAATATGTTACTATATAAAAATATATTTTAAAATAATGTTATCAAGTAATTTTTTTATTATTGTATAAAAATTCTAGTACGTTCTAGTACTAATAGTATATTTTATACTATATGTTTTAATATAAAATATTTTTTAAAAATTTTAAATTTTAATATTATAAAAGACTCAAGTTATTGTATTTTATTAAGTTGATTTATATTGAATAAGCTCATTATCTTAATTTTTAATTTAATTAAGGTATATATCCGGATATGCTACTTCTAGTGGCACAATTACTTTCAAAGATTATTCTATTTTTTATTGTAAACATCTATAAAATTCATTTTTTAGCGAATATATAAATGAAATATATTTAAAAAATCTTCTTCTAAAAAAGAAGAAGATTTTTTATCGAATTTATATATCGTTAGTATTACTAGTTTCTTAAAAATTTTATTATATACATTGAGTTTTTATTTTAAAGCATTTAAAATTATAAGATATTTTTTTAAAACATATAATTGATGTTAATAATTATTTAATTAAGTGTAAATTTTTCATATAAAAATTATTTCACTATAAATACCCCACGTCCAATCAAATTGTATTTTCTATGTTTATTATCTATTTCCCAGCAATCTTCATTTTTTCTATTAGAATAGATCCACATTGGATATTACTACGTAGTTCAGTGTCATCGCTAATAGCGACTTGATTTAACCACATATCTTGTAAGTTACCTGCAATAGTTACCTGGCTTACTGGATATTGAATTTTACCATTACTAACCCAAAAACCTGTAGCTCCATGTGAATAGTCACCAGTTACGTTATTTACACCTTGTCCCATTAGTTCAGTAACTAAAAAACCAGTATCCATTTTTGTTAAAATATCTTTAAAAGATAAACTTTGCCCTACTATATGCCAATTATAAATACCACCAGCATGACCAGTATTTTTCATGCCTAGCTTGCGCGCTGAATAGCTATTCATGAGCCAAGTTTGTAGTATGCCATTTTTTACGATATTGCGTGTTACTGTTTGTACTCCTTCACTATCAAAAGGAGCTGAGGCTATACCTTTAAGTATATGTGGTTGTTCTTCAATTGTTAACCATTCAGGAAATATTTTTTTACCTAATTTATTCAATAAAAAAGTAGACTTACGATATACAGAGCTACCGCTGATAGCCATTATTAAATGCCCTATAAGGCTTATTGCAACTTCTGCTGCAAATATTACTGGTGATTCCATAGTAGACAATCGATTTGGTGATAAACGTGATATAACACGACGTGCGCTCTCTTCACCTACCCATTCTGGGCTTTTGAGTTCCTTTATTTCACGTGATACGGTATAAGCATAGTCACGCTCCATATTACCCTCATGCTCAGCAATCACACAACTAGATAGTGAGTAGCGGCTAGAGTTATAACTTTGCAGCATACCATAGCTATTACCAAAAACTTTAATATCATAGTGACTATTAAAGTTTCCTCCTTCGGACTTAGTAATGCGCTTGTCAAAATTAAATGCATTTTGCTCAGCACGTGCAGCTAATTCAATGCCATTTTCTATGTCCAATTCGGATGGATGAAAAAGATCTAGATCTATTGTATCTAGTGCTAAAAGTTCTTTATCAGCTACTCCTGAGTATGGATCTGGCGAAGTATAACGTGCAATATCTATAGCAGCATTTACAGTATTAGATATTGCTTTTAGGCTAAGATCTGTTGACGAAGCAGTACCTTTTCTTTTTTGATAAAATACAGTAATAACTAAAGCACCATCATTGTTAAATTCAATATTTTCAACTTTACCAAAACGAGTACTAATACTAGTACCAATTGTTTTAGTAATACTTACTTCTACTTCATCTGTGCCTGTTTTAGCTAGCTCTAATGCTTGTGCAACAGAGTTTTCTAGAATATTCCGTTGTTCTGCAATTTGAGTAATTATTTTCATAAAATTTGCCACCATGATAGAAGTGGATTAAATTAATAACATACTAATTATAGTAGTTTATCATACTATATTTTTTTAAAGAAATATTTTAAAAACTAAGTTAACTACTATTATATAATAATATTGATATAAATATAGTATAATATAAAATATTTTAAATTTTTACTCTTATAGAGGTTTTTAATAAAAAAATTATGTTTATTTTAAAACTAAAAGATTAAAACTTATTTTATTTCTATTTTTTGCAGAAAGATAACTGTGGTATAGTATACTACTATATAAATTACAAGATTTTTACTGTATTAATTTTTAATTATATTTAAGATTATTAAATATATATTTTTGTAATCCTAATAAAAGTAATTTAAGAATAAAATACTCTTATGGTTCGTATTATTAATATATAACACTAATAATTTATTATGATACATTGAATATATTGGAAATATACTTTTAATAAAGTTTTCTTATCATAACTAATAAATAATTTATAAAAAAATAAAAAGATGATAATGATAGTATATTTTTACAATTGAAGCATGTATAAAAGATTATGTTTGAATAAAACTATCTTTGGTTAAATTGTTATTTATTTTATAAGAATATGATATGTATACTAGTTTAATTTACTGAATAATTTAAGAAGAATTTAAGTAAATTAAATATTATTAACGGTTATGTTACTAACTAATATTGCTATTTAATGCTTTTGATATTTATAGACTATATATTATAACAAATATTAAATGTTTACTATATCTTAACACCTAAAGATGTATAAATTAACATAGTTTATTTCACTTATTATTTAGTTAATATTTAAATATATAACATCAAAAATATCACTATAATAGATTAAGATCTTATCACTAATTTTAGTAGATATAAGTTTTATTTAGTAAATATTAAATTAATTAATTAAATGAATTATTTATAATTTACTTAAATATTTTAAGTAATACTAATATATATTATACATAAACTTAGAAAAAGTTAGTATTCACTAATAAGTGAATATGCCTAATTATTCAGATGATAGGCTTAAAATCCTGTAATATAGATTATGATAGATAACATAAAATAATGTAAACTTTATTAAAGAGAAAATATTTCAATATTTATATTATTTATTTAAAAAAAATAACTTTTATTGTAGTTATTTTTTTTAAATAAATCACAAAATAGTGATTATATTCTGTAGTATTATAAAAATATTAAATATATCATTAAATAATATTTATATTCTTATATAGTGTTATTATTGTAGACATGTAATAAGTATTACATGTATGTATTTAGATACATATCAAAATATTCTTTATATTATTTAAGTTGATTGACTTAATAAAATTTTAATTATTTTAATAATTAATAATACTATGGAATATAAGAATTGTTAATGATTAGGAATTAAAAAATATTTTTTTAATTAGTACTATCACGCTACTATATAAAAGTTCTTATATTTGTGTGTGTAATGATTTTATATGCTTTTGTAGATATATACTGCTATATTATAGCAAATAGGTTATATGTTGAATAACTCATAATGGCTATTTACATGGAATCACTATCCTATATACTGATATTAAGTACTATTCTTTTATTGTAGTGGGTAGGTAGTATTAAATGTTTTATTATGTGAGATAGAGTGTATCAATTTAATACTTTACCAATCTTAAATATTAAGCTATATTTTATTTTTTATAAGAAATCATTTTCATTACATTTAATTAAATTTTCTTAAAATAATATTCATTATTATCGTTTAATTTAAATATAAGTGGTTATATAATGAAAAATAGTTTGTTAATTTTTTAAAATTAATAAATAAATAGCCCTTAAAATATTCCTAAATAATATTTATATAATATATATAAGCATGAATATTAATTGTTATATTTATAATATTATTAATTTTTCTAGTTTATAAAATAACTTACTCAATCAATAATATATTTTGTTATATGCTTATTATTTATACTAGATTTTCTATAACCACTTTGTAGTAATATTACAGTAATAATGTTAATATTATTAGCTAGAACATTTATGAATTTTGTATAGACTTCTTTAGGTCCAACTTATAGTTCTATGTAATTATATAAATATAATAATATTCTTTATGTAGGATATCATATATAAGTAATTTTATTAATTTTTATATAATTAATAAAATAATATATATATTATAACTATACTTTTGTAAAAGCATTATTATGTTGTTGATAATTTTTATTGATAATATCAAATATATGTAATATTGCATATTAGCAGTAATACACTTTTATACTTCCTAATATATTATTTTTATATAAAAATAAATTTTATTATATTAAAGATAAGTAGTTAAGTTATATTTAAAGATATTTCATAATGAGTACATGTATTTCTAAGGATAAGAAAATACAATGTTTATTATGTTATAATGAAGAAATATATATTTTTATAAGAATAGATACATTCAGGTTATTAATTAGATAATTTTATAATTTAAATATAATTGTTAGCAGTTATTAAAATTATAAATTTAGTATATTACACTATCTTAATCTAAGATGCTATCTTAATAGATTAGGAAAATAATTTTTTTGTTTTTATATAAGATTTATTTGTAGTAGATTAATGAAGGATAAGAAATTAGTTAGATTTAATTAATATTTACAATATAATAATTGATTTACATTAAATACTAATACTAATACTAATACTAATAGATTAACTAGTATTTTTAATGATATTATTTTATGATATATTTATGTTGGCATTTAGATTGCTTTTATATTTTTATATTTTTATATGCTTAGTAAGCAACTATTTGCTGTGCTATGGTATAGTATTAATTTTAATGGGATATTACATAGAAAGAATTTTTATATTTTAAACACACACAAATACATAAGATGTAACTACTATCAGTAGGAGGTTATTAGATATTTTTATTATACATAATTATCTTTATGTAATTTAAATACTATTACTTACTGGATCAAGTTGTTAAAAACTAGTATGACTATACTTTATATTTTAATATAAATATTCATTTTATAGCTATAAAGATGTGTAATATTTATTATAAAAATTTAAATTATTTTTAATAATAAAGTATTAATTCTTAATTAAATAAGATTTTTAATACTTTAAAATAAAAATTATATTTTTATATTAATTCTAAATAATTATTTTAGATTTATTGAATTAGTATTAGAAATATATCATATCGATAGATAATTTATTTTTATTTTATAAGTTATCTATTATAAAAGATTTTATTTTTATAAAAATTTCTTTTAATATTATTATTAAAGTAATACTTTAGTAAGTATTTATTTATATATAATCTATGTAAGATACTGTATCTAAACTATAAAAGTTATTTCATAAATACTACTCTAAACGCATTATATTAACTGTAAGTAACTTATTAGTTATAATTTTAACATATACAATAAATATGAAATATTTTTTAACTTTATAATGTAGATATACAATTTGTTACATGACATGAAGATAAAAATATTAATAATATTTTATAAAATTAAGGGTACAATAAAGCTCCTAATTTTAACATGACTATTCTTTATGTATATAAGTTGATATTAATACAAAAATATTACGTTAGCTAAATTATAGATAATTTAAAATATATTTATTATAATAAAATATTATGTAAATCAATAATTCTATACGTATATTTAAAGACTAATTTCAGAGAAATTATATTTAAATATATCTTTTAGATATTTTACTAAATGTATTACCAGTCTATTAGACTTATAAATATAATTGTTCATAAATATCTGATTAAGATATAATTTTTGTTATATAATTCTAAATATTAGCTATATTAATACTTTATTATAATAAGTAAGATATTGTATTAATAATTTTATATTTTGTTTTTTTATGGTTAAATATAACTATTGTATTAATATTAAGCAGATATTACAAGACTAAATATCAATAATTTATTAAGTTGGTTAAAAAGATATTTTACAAAATTATAATTTTAATAAATATTTAAGAGTTGTTATATGAATTATGTAATTATTTATAAGTAAATTATATAACCTTGTATATAAGTTTTTATATACTATAAAAATTAGTTTTATATGAAACAATTTACATAACTAAATATTTATTTACTACATTAATGTCGATATGGATGACATCTTCATATTATTTATTAATAATAAGTATTTTTTTCTTGCTTTTATTTAGAGATATTACATGTCTTATTTAGCACAAAATTTAATATCGTCAAGTATATTAGAATTTTTTGTAATAACACTATTATCTGCATGTTCGATAAATCAGAATTATAAGTATCAAGTAAACGGATCAGATAAGTATCTTCATGCAGTAATGCATCCACAATTAAAAGCTCCATCTGGAATAATTATGCCGTTACGAAATGATACTTATGATATTTACTTACCTTTAATTAATGGTAAAGTAGGTAAGAAATTAGATATTAGACCACCAACACAGATTTTTGCTTTATTAAAAAATTCACATGGTCAATTTATTAATAATACAGCTATGATATTTTTTCAGAGTAACTTAAGTGTAAATACTTTATGGTATCAGGTTATACAAATAATTAAAAAGTTAGACTATTCAATTTCTAGTTATAATTATACATTATGTAAACTAACAACTGATTGGATTAATTTTTATCGTGATGATGAAAATTTACAATATCAAGGTAGATATCAGATTTCTGTACAATCAGAAAAAAATAATCAAAAAATAATTATTGTGAAATCTTTAAGTTTAAAGATGGGTACTACCCCTATAAATGAGCAGTTACAAATTCAGCGTTATGCAGCTTATATATTAAATAATCTAGTGGACGTTTTAAGTAGATACTAATAACTTATTAAGAAATATTAGTTTAAGTTTTTTATATAGATATATACAAACGAATAATATATTTATATAAGAAAAATTTACTTTTAAATTTTATTATTAAATATAATTAGCCAATCTTTTATTATTTAATAAATGAATTAAATAGATAGTACATAAAATTTATTAAGCTTACTGAGTAAGGAATAAGAGGTTTATATAAAATGCTTATTGTATTATTAAGTTATATAATTAAACTTATATAATTTTTTACAGTTTTTATATATTAAATTTGTTTTAGTACATTAGATGTATTATATCATGTAAGTAATGCAATAAAAGAAGTTGTTGATGACATAATCATCATATAAATATATAAATAGTTAATGCTTTTTTAATGTAAAATATTACATAAAAAACCTTATAATTTAAATATACTTTATTTTTTAACACTATAATTAAAACATTATTTTATTTATTTATTTATTTATTTATGATAAGTATATTATTTTTTATATTTCTCTTGTATTAAGATTAATATATTCCGATATTGCATACAAGCAATAAGTATAAATCATTACATATGTTAAGACATTAGTTATATTAGTTTTTTATTAAATACTAAATTATATTTTAATAAAACCACCTTTATTTTACATACAACAGAATTATACTTGCTATTAAATTAATATTTAATGTAAGGTTTTATTACTACTATATTATAAAATGATTTTTTAATTATCATATAATTAATGCAATCTTACATAAGTAATTATATTATGATAGTTCATCATTTTATATCTTTATATTTTTATATTTTAATTGATCTCAATTAGTAATTTATTGCATGTTATACTAGCAATAGTTTTGTTTTTAACATAAATGTCACTAACTATAATAATAGTTATCTCCAATTAATTATAAGAGTTTAATATAATTTTATATGTTTTATTATCTATTTCTAAGTAATTTTACTCGCTATATGTTAAGGATTACTACAGATTTTATTGTTACTATAATGTTTGTAGTTATTAATATTATATTCTATTTAAAATATAAAAGAATATTCTTATAAAGAAAGAAATATTATGGAGATATTTTTATTATGTAATATTTGTAGTATAATTATATAATAATTTATTATATTTAAATAGACAAATTTTTATATAATATATATGATTACTTAATCAAATTGATTTGTAGTTAACTAAGTTTCTTGTAATAAATGAACATAACAAGATATTCTAAAGTCACTAATATGACATTATTAAATAATATTTTTTTAAATTAAGAATTTCACTAGTCTAATATAAAAAATATATTGCTATTATTTTTAAATAAATATTATTATATTAATAATTTATATATAAAACATTAATTTGTTAAATGTTTTTATTTTTATTTAATTTTTTAGATCTTAAAGCTTCTCTTATAGAGTTCTATAATAAATAGAATGTACTATATCTTTTTATAATAAAAATTATATAATTAATTTTAATCTTGATTTTTATTTTTGTTTTATATCTTAACTATAAGAGTGACATTAAAGTCTTTCTTCGTACTATTTGTATATACCTACCATTTTTTATAATGTATTTCTTGTTGAAAAATATCTTCTAGTGCTTTTCGTGCTTCTTTCATGCGCGAAATCTGTGTAATATCACCATTATGACTAGGCATTATTTCTCGTAGCATACGTATATCCATACATCGAAATTGTTGTTCAGCCTTATATGCTTGATGTGAATGCATACCTAGCGTTATTAACGCTTTGCGACCTAACTCTAGCGCACTAGAGAATGTTTCGCGACTGAATTGATTCACACCGGCTATAAGTAATTCGTGGGCTTCAACTCTACTTCGTGCTCGTGCTAATATTTTTAAGTGCGGAAAATGCTGTTGACATAGATATACTATCGCCAAAGTATCTTCAGGTTTATTGCAAGTAATAACTATAACTGTAGCTTTTTGGGCATTAGCAGTACGTAGTAATTCTAATTCTGTAGCATCCCCATAATAAACTTTATAACCGTAATGACGAATCATACTAACTGTGCTTACATCACGTTCTAAAATTGCAATACGTATTTTATTAATTACTAATAATCGTCCTATAACTTGACCAAAACGCCCAAATCCTACTATAATGACGTTAGCGTATTTTTGCTCTATATGATGAGTATTTTTATTTTTCTTGGATTGGTTGTAAAGTTTTTCTAATATGTGATCGATAATCTGCATTATTATAGGTGTTGTTATCATAGATAAAGTAACAATTACTAGTAATAATGCCATTAAATCTTCTTGAAGTATTTTTTGGATATTAGCAGCAGAGAAAAGTATAAATGCAAATTCACCGCCTTGGCTTAGTACTGTTGCAAAATGCATACGTACAGAGCTATGAATACCAACAATATATGCTAGTATTAATAATACACCGCCTTTTACTGTCACTAAAATAACCAATCCTATTAATACTTCCGGTAAGTGAATATATAAAACACTAACATTTAATGCCATACCTACAGATATAAAAAATAGCCCAAGTAGTAAACCCTTAAAAGGTTCAATAGCAATTTCTAATTCTTTCTGAAATTCACTTTCAGCTAATAAAACACCGGCTATAAAAGTTCCCATAGCCATTGAAATACCTAGCATATCCATAAATATAGCAGATCCTAACACAACTAATAACGCTGCAGCTGTAAATATTTCGCGTACACCAGTTGCAGTAATATAATGAAAAATAGGACGTAGTAAATAACGTCCGCCAATTAGCATACCTAAAAGTACTCCTACTTTGATAGTAATTACATGCCAGTCAATATCTTTAATATTAGAACGTGCTAGTAAAGGAATTAATGCTAGTGCAGGAATAACAGATATATCTTGGAATAATAGTACTGAAAAACCCAGCTTACCGCTTTCACTGCGATCCATTCCTTTTTCTCTCATTATTTGTAAAGCCATAGATGTTGATGACATTGCTAATCCAATACCTACTATCATAGCTACTTGCCACGAAAAATTCATCAATAATAATAATCCACCAATAATGATAGCAGTCAGTAAGACTTGTCCCGCACCAATGCCAAAAATAGAGCTCCTTAGTTCCCATAGTCTGTGTGGATTAAGTTCTAAACCAATAAGAAATAATAAAAATACCACTCCTAGTTCTGAAAAATGTAAAATCTCTTCTACATCTCGAATTAATCCTAATCCCCAAGGTCCTATAGCAATCCCTGAAATTAAAAAACTTAATACCGTACCAATACCAATTCTTCGAGCTATTGGTACTATAGCTACTGCTGTAAATAAAAATAGTATTATAGTTGGTAAAAGTGATATTTCTTCAATCATAAATTAACTACCTACAGTCAAAGGTGATTACAAAGATTGTCTATAGTTTTTTAAATAATGTCTAAGATATTAGGTTTATTTTTAAGCTTAATATAAAGCTATTATTTTAATGTTATTAAATACATACAAGAATACATATTAGTATCTCTTAACAAGAGATAAAAGAATCTAATTTATTCTATTTAATAAATTATTACAGGTTTATTGATAGTGATTACAATATGACTTATAATTCTTTAATATTTTAATGTAAATATGGTAAAGAAAAAAATATTATCGTTAAGATATTTTATGTTTTTCTCTATCTTGAGAAAAGTAGTTGTAGCTTATTTTATAGAAAATAGTTAAAATAATATAATGTATTACTATAAGTAATTCCTATAAAAATAGGATAGTGTAAATATAAATAATGTAAGATAATAGTATGTAAGATCCCTACTAGATGCAGTAAAACTATATTTATAGAATTCAGTGTTATATTTTGATTTAAATAAAACAGTACTATTATTTTATTACTATAAGATTTAAGTGTTATACAAGGTATTCACTTATAATTATTTATATATATTCATATGAATAATGATATAAAATTAATGGTATATATTTAATATTAATTATTGTTTGTATTTCAAAAAAAATAATAATTTAATACTTTTTAAGTATAAAGTAAATTTACTATATATGTGATGATTACTAGAGATTATATCTATTAGATATAAATTATATTAATAATATTATTTCCTATTTTAAATATCATATAGAAGATTTTAGTTGCCATAAAATAACTATAAATAATTAATATTTTCTATTATAATTAAAAGTTAAATAAAATTTTCTAATATATATAAAGCTTAAATTACTCAATAAAGATGTTAGAGATTGATGTTAATTAACTAGAAAATATTTTTTTATATTAAATACTATTAGTATTATTTAGATAATACCCTAAATTTTATGTAATGTAAATTAGATAGTTTATAAGTAAATATCAGAGATATTAGTAATTATGCTTTTATATAGTTAACTAAAATCATTATATAGGTAATTTATTCTTATTTTTCTCTTTTATATTTAAATAACTATAAATTAATTTATATTTTAATTTAATTATCTTAAATAACTAATAAAAATTAATTTTATGAAGTTGTATTATAAAATATCTAACTTTTATATATTTATCTTTAGCTTATATTATTATTCATATTAACTGGATAATGAATTAAATAAAAATATAACGATCCAACCTAAATGTCTACTTAAAGATATATTTATATTTTTATATTATCAGTAAGAATTTATATAATAAATAAATTATAACTATTTATAGTATACTACTGTAACTTACAGACAGTATGACTATACTGTAAGATTAAATTTTCGTAAATAACTATAATGACCCTTTAAAGATCATCATAATTAAAAATAATTTAATAAAAAAGTTATAAAATATTAAGAATAATTATGGTACTTATTAAGTACAAACATAAAAAATCTAAAATATTTTTAGATATCAAAAAAATACTCGTTTTATTACAGTAACTACAATAAATAAACTATATTTATTATAGTTACTGTAATTGTATTCTAAATGATATTTATTTATCTACTAAATATAAATATTTATAATACTATAAAGTATTAGTCGATTATTACCTATCCTTCTTAATAGAAAAACAGATAATAATATTAATCGCAAAAATAATTTATAAAAATTTAAGATATTTTAAGTAAGAATTTTAAAATTACATTAATTTTATATTTAGCCATATCAAATATTTAGGTTATTAAAAGTAATTTATACTAATTATTATCACATTAATACAATATAGTAAATATAAGATAATTTAATATTATTGCTTTTATTACTAGTATCTATTGTAAGTTTATTAGATATACTGATATCATCAATAATGATAGAGAATATTTAATTTATTACTATATTTTTATGTAAAAATAATTAATATTAATTAATAAAATTACTCATTTATATGTAATTTTTATTTAAATATTTTAAATAAACCCTTATAAGTGTTTTAATCTACTTTAATTATACTTATTATTACCTTGAATAATTTTATTTATTATAATTTTTTACCTAAATGTATATAAGTTATTATAATTCAGTAGAAATATTTCTTCTATATAGTAAATAATTAAAAATAAAGAATGAGATTAAATTTTAGTGTAAATATTAAGATTGAGATAGGATTAAGATTGATAGATTATATTATATAATGTTTCCCAGAGTTTTTCTAAAATATATGGATTTTGTTATCTAATATAACTATTAAGCTAAGTTGATTAATATTTACTTATAAAGATAAAAGAATACACATACAAAGTATTAATACTTAAAATAGTGTGCTCATTTGTAGAATACTTTATAGTACAAATACTAGATGATGTATGACTTTTAGTAAGTCACAAGTAATAAAAAATATCTAGTATATTGAAGGATATGCAAAATATCTACGGTATTAGATTATAATCTATAAAGTTAATCAGTATTATATACAAAGATATATTTTATATATAATGATAGGATCATCATAATACAACTAGTATATTTATGAATATTATTTAATAAAAATATGATATTTAAAATAAAAAAATATAAACAGGCTGATAGATAAAAAAATTATAATAATTCTTCCATATGTAATTCAACTATATCTAAATTTTAATAAATTTAAAAAATAAAATTATTCGGGTTAACAGAGAATTATAAATTTATTTGATTGGGGTACTATTATTGTTTCTTTGATTACCCTTTCACTAGAAGTATATAGAAGTTGTAGTTTCTAAAAATAGTTAAGTATCTCAGTAAATTGTATTTATAATTTATACAAAATTACATAGAATAATATTCTTATTCTCTATTTAATACTAAGAATCACCTCTATAATTAAAAAAAATTTTAAAAATAAGTAAAAATAAAAATATACCTTATCAAGGTATAGGTTATAATAGTATATTACATAGCTGTATGCTAAAAATTAGAGTAGTTAATCATACACTAATTATTAACCCTAAAAATGAATGATAATAACTGAATTTTATTAATTCATGTGGTAAAAATATTATTTAGTTTATTAATAACTTTAATAATTATAATTATTTTTTCTTAAATAGAATTATTACATATGTAAATTATATTCATTAACTATTATAATAATCAATATAATAATATATGTTTTAACATATTTTCATATTAATAAAGTTAATTTTAGCAAAAATGCTTTAATAAAAAAATATTAGCTAATTTGAATAGTAGAATTTTTCTGTACAATATTTTAAGGTTAATTAGTTTTTATTTTCTTACTTTCTTTATTATAGTTTAATAATTTTTAAAATAAATTTATTCAAAATCTTTATATTGATTAATATATAAAAATATATAATTTTAAATAAATTATTACTGGTTAATTTATTATATGATTAAATAATATATAAAAATAAGAACTTCAGTAAGAATAAAAATTATTATGAATATTAATATAATATGTATTTTAAATAAAATTATAGTGCTCTCTCTTTTATATAGAGATTACTATTCATATAGTATCGTATGTTAGTTATTAATTAAATAATTTTAATTATTATAAGGAAGTTATTATTACATATTTTCTTTGAAAGAATCAGTTTAAGATACAATTATAAAAATATTATTATTTTAATAATAATATTCTTATATTAAAGATAAGTTTGTTTTAAAAGTCTTATTTACTTAATACATTAGTAGGTTCTATATTTTTATTATTCGTCATGCATTATCTTAATTATTGATGATATATTAGGCATTACCCCATGCCATAACAAAAAAGAATAAGCTGCTTGCGCTACTAACATACCAAAACCATCAGCAATATGTCTTGCTCCTTGAGCTTGAGCCCAAGATAAGAAGGGTGTAAGTGTTTTCTGATAAAAAAGATCATAGCAAGCGGTATTATTATCAATAATTTTAGGAGAAATATTAGGGATCTCTCCATTAATACCAGAAGATGTAGCATTAATAATTATATCAAATTTTTTGTCTGATAGCAGACTGAAATGAGTAGAAGAAATTTTTCCTAAATAACTGAACATGCTGACTAATTCTTGTGCACGATTATAAGTCCTATTAGCTATAGTTAAACTACACCCTAATGATAATATAGGTTGAATAATACCACGAGCAGCACCACCAGCTCCTAGTAAAAGTATCTTTGATTCAGGAACTATAGCTATACCAATACGCTTAATATCATTTATTAAACCAATACCATCAGTATTATCACCGAGTAATTTACCATTATCTAATAATTTTAGCGTATTAACAGCTTTAGCTAATAAAGCTCTTTCAGTTAATTGATCTGCAATGTTATAAGCCTGTTCTTTAAAAGGAGTAGTAATATTTGCCCCCATTGCCCCATTAATAAAAAAAGATTTAATATTTTTTTGGAAGTAATTAACGGGTGTCAGATTAGCTTCATAATGAAGAGGAATTCCTGTCTGTTGACTAAATAACTGATGTATGCGCGGAGATTTACTATGTTTAATAGGATTACCAAACACTGCAAAATATTTCATTTTATATTATCCCTGCCTAAATAATTTACCAGTAAGTGCATCACGTATTTCAGATGGATTCAAACTGGTGCCAACTAACTCATGAATTATAGGAACATTTTTACCAAACTGTAAATAAACTTCATACGATGTACGGCAAGGTTTTAAACCGCTAATATTAGCGCTTGTAGACACTATTGGTTTACCAAAATGTGAACATAGCGTATGAACTAATGGGTGCTGGCTAACTCGCACTGCAATAGTAGAAAATTGCCCTGTAAGCCATTGAGGGGTAATTATTTTAGCCGGCATAATCCAAGTTACTGGGTTATGCCGGGAAGAGAGTATATCTTTAGCTGTTTTACCTAATAATTTTTCATCATCAATATATGGTAGAAGTTGTTTATAGTTTGCAGCAATCAGGATTAATCCTTTTTTCCATGATCTTTTCTTGAGATCTAAGAGTTTATTTACGGCTATTTCACTGTCAGGATTGCAACCTAAACCAAAAATAGCTTCAGTAGGATAAGCCACAACTTGTTCATTATGTAGCTCGTAAAGCAGTTTTAAAAGAGATGAGCGTTGTTTTTTATTTTTTATCGTTTTATTCTCTTATTGTATCTACTATATAAATGGTAAAATAAAATTTATTAATGATTTTTAGGTTGTTTTTAAGCTAATCAAAGTTTTTAGTACACAAAATATATTCTTTATCAAAATTTTTTATATCTTATATTATTATTAATAATATATCTCAAATGTTAATATCTGTTATATACATTAGATTAATTATTTCTATAAAGAAATATATAAAGATTTAAATATAATTTAATAACATATTAATCCGTATATTATTCTCAATGAATATCTAATATACACTATATGTTAAATTTATACTATTTAGTACTCACTATTATAAATGATTTATTCCCGCACTTTTACTTATATCTCTTAGATTACTTAAATTATATCTTAATGTAAATAACCATCATGAAATTTGAATAATAACTCTTCCATTTGTTTATAAGCATACTCATGTCCAGGTACATTAAAAAGCACCATAAGTACCACCCACTCTAAATAATCAATATCTAAATGATCTGTATCTAATGCCATCACACGATCAATTACCATTTCTCTAGTTTCAGGAGTTAATACCTGTATTTGCTCAAGAAAAAGTATAAAACCTCGGCATGTACTATCAAGACGTATCATTTCATCAGTGGTATAAATACGCATTAGATATGGATTTGCAAATGATGTGTATGACATTGCGTTAGTTTCTTGCATGATAGCAAGTTTTTCTAACCAACCAAAAGCACTGTATATATCTTCGCGTTCAAAGCCTGCACGTGTTAAATCATCGGTTAATTTATCTTGGTCGACCTGTATGCCCAATGCAGTGTGTATGTAGGTTTCAAACAGGTACATTAATACATCGAACATGGCCATCCCTCTTCACAAGTTGGATATAGCCGCCGGATATAATGATAATCCAATATGCTTCTTTTAGGATAAAAGAATATCACAACAACTTCTACGTTAATTAATATCTAGCAAAGTTATTATTTCATATGATCTTTTTAAAGTAAATATTTTTAGTTTAATTTCTATAATTTAGATAAATATTTTATTACTGCTATTATAATATATAATTAATACTATAATAGCAGTAATAGAATATTTTTTCTAAATAATATTAGAGTTATATAAGAAAATAGCTATAATATGAAGTATCTTAGTTATATATTCAATATTTTTTTATATTGCAGTAATAATATCTTTCTGTTCTATCAGTTTTATCCTTGTTTCAGTATAATAATTCAACTTCTCTAGTTCTTTGGTAATAATATTCTGAGGCATACGATTAATCAGAGCTTTTTGATATAACCTTGTTTTTACCCGGTTAATCTCGTTTTCTACTTTAGCTATTTCTTTTCTTAGACGATTCAACTCAGCATATTTATCAAATAAGTCAGACATTGGAAAAAGTAATTCCGCACCTTCAACTAATTTAGTTATTGATAATGGTCCTTTTTCTTTATTAGAAAGTATAGTAATGCTTTTTAAGTTAGCTAATGTTTTAATAAAATCAATATTTTCTTGTACCTGTTTTTGAACTGTATCTCTACATACACGTAGCAAAAGGTCTAGTAACTTATTTGGAGTAATATTAAGTTCAGAACGAGTATTACGTACAGCTATAGCTATTTGTTTTATCCACTCTAGATCAATTAAGGATTTTTCGTCAATTTGAGCAGAATTATATTCGGGGAATTTTTGCAACATAATTGTATCAGCATTAATACCTTTTAGGTTTTTAATGATCTGCCATATAGTTTCTGTAATATATGGAATGATAGGATGAGCAATACGAAGTAAAACTTCTAGTGTAGTTATTAATGTATAACGAGTACCACGCATTTCAGCTTCAGAACTATTTTTCATAATTGGCTTAGTAAATTCTAAATACCAATTACAGAACTGATTCCAAGTAAACTCATATAAAATATTAGCAGCTAAATCAAAACGGTAATTATCTAGCGCTGTTCGGTATACCTGTATTGTCTGATTAAGTTTAGATAAAATCCAGCGATCAGCTAAAGACATTACCATTGATCTATTGTTTAAACCACAGTCTTTATCTTTTGTATTCATAATTATAAAGCGACTAGCGTTCCATAATTTATTACAGAAATTACGATAACCTTTTAAGCGCTTCATATCCCAGTTGATGTCACGACTAGTAGAGGATAGTGCTGCTAAAGTAAAGCGCAGAGCGTCAGTACCGTGTGCCTTAATTCCTTCAGGAAATTGTTTTTTAGTACATTGAATAATTTTGTCTGCTATTTGGGGCTGCATCATATTATTCGTACGCTTCTCTATTAACTTTTGTAAAGATATACCATCGATCATATCTAACGGGTCTAATATATTTCCTTTGGACTTTGACATTTTCCTACCTTCATCGTCACGTATTAGACCAGTTAAATACACAGTTTTAAACGGAATTTGCGGTTTTCCATATTTATCTTTTACTAAGTACATTGTTAACATTATCATACGTGCAATCCAGAAGAATATTATATCAAATCCACTTATCAATACATTGGTTGGGTGAAAGATTTTTAGATCTTCTGTTTTTGCAGGCCATCCTAATGTGGAAAAACTCCATAAACTAGAGGAAAACCACGTATCTAAAACATTATCGTCTTGTTTTAACTCTATATTAGTACCCAGATTATTCTTATAACGTGCTTCTTCTTCATTACGTCCTAAGAATATATTGCCTTCTTTATTATACCAAACTGGAATTCGATGCCCCCACCATAGTTGACGAGAAATACACCAATCTTGAATATCACCCATCCAAGAGTAGTACATATTTTCATATTGTTGAGGTACAAACTTTATTTTACGCTGTTTAACTGCTTCTATCGCTCTTTGTGCTAGTGGTGCAGCCCGAACGAACCACTGATAAGTTAACATTGGTTCAATCACTACCCCGCTACGGTCTCCGTAAGGTACGGTAAAATAGTGAGTTTTTATTTTTATAAGTAGACCACAATCTTTACAAGATTTTATTACAGCACGGCGAAATACAAACCGCTCCATACCATGAAACTGTTCAGGAATATCTTTATTATAAATATTAGTTTCTTTACCATAAGTATCCAATATTTCTGCTTCATTGCGAATATTACCATTTAAAGTTAGTATATTAATCATTGGTAATAAATGACGGCGAGCTACTTTGTAGTCGTTAAAATCGTGTGCTGGTGTAATCTTAACGCATCCTGTACCTTTATTTATTTCGGCATATTCATCAATTATAATAGGAATTCGTCGCCCAATTAATGGTATTAATACAAATTTACCACGTAAGTTTTTATAACGTATATCTGTTGGATTCACAGCTACTCCAGTATCACCGAACATAGTTTCAGGGCGAGTAGTGGCAATAACTATATAATCTTTTCCATCTGTGGTTTTCTCTCCGTCAGCTAAAAGATAACGGATATACCACATATAACCTTTTATCTCGCGATGCTGAACTTCCAAATCTGAAATTGCAGTACATAATTTTGGATCCCAATTAACTAAACGTTTACCTCGGTAAATTAAATTTTCTTCATAAAGACGCATGAAGACCTCTGTTACTGAGTTAGAAAAACCATCATCCATAGTAAAACGTTCTCTATCCCAATCTACGGAATTTCCTAGACGACGCATTTGACATGTAATATTGCTTCCAGATATTTTTTTCCATTGCCAAATTTTATCTATAAAAGAATTACGTCCATAGTCATGTCGTGTTTTTCCTTCTTCAGCAGCTATTTTGCGTTCAACAATCATTTGGGTAGCAATACCAGCGTGGTCAGTACCTACCTGCCACAGAGTATTTTTACCTTGCATACGTTGATAGCGAATTAGTATATCCATTATAGTCTGCTGAAAAGCATGCCCCATATGTAAACTTCCGGTAACATTTGGTGGGGGGATTATAATACAAAAGCTTTCTTTACTAGTATCTCCATGTGGTTTAAAATATCCTTTTTTCTCCCACCTTTGGTATAAAGTTTGCTCAATATTTTGCGGGTTGTATATTTTTTCCATAGTTAATCTGTCTTTTGATTTTAAACAACATATTTATTGGATAATTCAAGCGTAATAACTTGAAAACCTATTTTGCGATAGATTTTATAGCGTTCTCTTGCTAACTGTTTTAAATTATTTTCATAAGGAACAAAGTCTATTACTTCATTGAAATTAGTAATAAAATCTACACACTCATGCTGTAAGCAGATCATTAGTTCTTTTGGTATATTATTATTGTTTCCTGGCCACGATAATACTATTGGAGCTCCGTAATATGGACCCTCACCAATAAGATTATGTGGTAAAAATTGATATGGCTTACGATCCCATAGTGCGTTATCTAGTTTTACTGCTTGATCTTTGTTTTTACAGGCAATAAAAATGCTTTTTCCTAAACGCCATTGTTCAGCCGCAAGATCACAAGATAACTCTTCCATAATATCGAGAGCACCATTAATTTGATTAGATTCTAGAATATGAAAGGTTGCCTGTTTCATGATATGATTTATCCATCAACTCTCATACTGCACTTGTAATTTATTAAAATGAATGCAACATGGGGATCTTTCGTACAAAAAAGTATTGTAAAGTATACTAAATTAAATATTTTTTAATGATCGCTCTTTATACCTGCACGGTTAAGTAAAAACTGAGATAACATAGCAACTGGACGGCCTGTTGCTCCTTTAGATTCACCAGTACTCCAGGCAGTCCCTGCTATATCCAGATGTGCCCAGACATATTTTTGAGTAAATTTAGAGAGAAAGCATGCAGCAGTAATAGCTCCTCCGGGTTTCTTACTAATATTTGCTATATCAGCAAAGTTAGAATCTAACTGATCCTGAAATTCAACTGTCATTGGTAATATCCAGGCACGGTCATTTGATTGTTCTGATGCATAAATCAGTTCTGAAGCTAGTAAATTGTTATTTGACATCAATCCAGTAAAATGATGACCGAGAGCGACTACACAAGCTCCAGTTAATGTTGCAATATCAATCACTAATTCTGGTTCGAAGCGTTCAACGTAGGTTAAAACATCACAAATAACTAATCTACCTTCAGCATCAGTATTAAGCACTTCAACAGTTTGGCCATTCATTGTAGTTAATATATCCCCCGGACGATAAGAGTTTTCATTAATCATATTTTCACAGCCAGCTAATATACCAATAATATTTAGTGGAAGTTTTAATTTAGCGGCAATAAGCATAACACCGTAAACTGAAGCAGCACCACACATGTCATATTTCATTTCATCCATATTTTCAGGAGTTTTAATCGAAATACCTCCGGAATCAAAGGTTAACCCCTTTCCTATTAATACTATTGGTTTAGCGGTGCCCCCTTCCCCTTTATAATGAATAACTGACATCAGTGATTCATTTTGTGAACCATTTCCTACAGCCAGATAAGCACTCATGCCAAGTTCTTTCATTTCTTTTTCGCCGATTAAAAAAGTGCTAATCTTAGGTTTGAAGCTATCGGCTAATTGTTTAGCGTGTAATGATAGATATTTTGCATTACAAATATTTGGTGGCATATTACTAAGATCTTTAGTAGCTGTTATACCAGAAGAAATAGCTAAACCATGTTTAATAGCTAATGCAGCATCATTTAATTCGTGATTAGTTAAAACATTGAATACTATTTCATGTAGTACACATATTAATTTAGATTTTTTACTCTTTAATTGCTCAAAAGCATAAAGCGTCTCTTTTATTGTTTCTACTGCAATTCTCACTTTCCAGTAAGTATTGCGTTTTTTTAAATGTAGTTCAGTAAGAAAGTAAAATGTTTTCGTTGAACCTATATATTTTAGTGTATTAATAGTTTTTTTAATTATTTGTTTATATAGACGCTCGTCTAATTCTGCTTCTTTTCCACAGCCAATTAGCAATACCTGTTCTGGTATAACGTTAGGTATCTTATATAGTAATAAGGTTTGACCTACATTCCCTTCTAGTGCGCCACGTAGTAATATAGAGCTAATATATCCATTACTAATTTTATCTAACTTTTTTGCTATGGGAGATAGTTTTCTTGATGCGAATATACCTATTATCATGCAATCTCTTGACTGATATTCCAGACTATTTATTTCTGCACTAAACTTCATGTGCTCTCCTATTGTAAAATAGTGTCTTTAGGACAAAGCCAATATAATACCTTACAATATATCAACTATACTGATAACTATTATTTCTAGCTAAAGTAATATATATAAATTTACATAATACAATATGTTATATACTTACTAGTATTACTTGTATTTTTTAAATGCATGTCATATTAAAGCGGTATTCAAACTTATTTAAACAATTCATATACATATTGTTTTATTAGGTTTTTCTTAAACTATTTAATATAGCATGTTTTTGATATTAGGACTATAAGAATGCACTACTGATTAAATTGTGATATACAATGATGTAAACTATGCTGTTATAATAGCTTGTTATAAAGTATTAGTAGAATTTTTCTTTTAAAGTATTTATAAAATAAGGTTAATAATTTAAAGTACTATCTAGCGTTTAAGATTGGGTATATATAAATAAAATACATAATATTAAATAAAGATGAATAATGTAATTGATTATTATTTAGGATTTTACAGTACAATATCTGCGTATTATTTTACATTTCTATTCTTAGTTTTTTCTATCTTTAATCAAAAAATAAAAAATTAAAAAATATAGATAATAATTAATATGGTATAGAATATTTTTCTTTCTTATAAATAATAACTTTAGGAAAAATAGTCATTGTCTTTAATTATATTAATCTTATAAACATTATTTGCTTTAGATGCGTGTTTTATATATGAATATAGTAATGCATATAAAAAATTTTATATCATTTTAGTTATATTGCTTTCATTAATTATATAACCATTATCTATTATAATAGATATTATCTAAATTTCTATTATAAAACAAGTTTGATAGGCATAAAATGTGATTATTACTAGATATCTAGTACGTGAAATATTGAAGAGTCAGGTTTCTATTTTATTAATTCTATTACTGATATTTTTTTGTCAAAAGATAATAAGAATACTCGGGGCGGTAGTTGATGGAGAAATTCCTATAAATTTAGTATTATCCATGCTCATATTGGGGGTACCTGAATTAGCTCAGCTTATTTTACCTTTAAGCCTTTTTCTTGGGTTACTAATGACATTAGGTAAACTATATCATGAAAGTGAAATTGTAGTAATGTATGCTTGCGGTTTAGGAAAAGGTGTTATAATTAAAACCGCAATGTTGCTTGCCTTAATAACTGGAATATTTGCATCAATTAATGCATTTTGGATTAGCCCATTGTCATCATCTTATTTATATATTGTTATGGCTGAAGCCAAAGCTAATCCTGGTTTAGCATCTATGGTTGAGGGACAATTCCAATCATCAAAAAATGGTAACTATGTACTTTTTATAGGAGATGTTAAGGGTAAAAAATTTAAAAATATATTTTTAGTTCAGTTTCATTCTAAAAACATACAATGTTCATCTATTATAGTGGCGGATACTGGACATATAGAAAGAAGCTTGGATGGTTTTCAACAAGTATTACTAGATACCGGTACTAGATATGAAGTAACGATGTTATTACAAGATTTTCGTATTACTCATTTTATGAACTATAAGGCAATTATTGGACATCAAGATGTATCATTAAACTTAAATAACGCTGAACAAGCTACAATGAGAGCACTATGGCACTCTAAAGAAAATAACTTTCGTGCCGAACTACACTGGCGTATTACTTTAGTGTTCTCTGTTTTTGTTATGGCATTAATCATAATTACATTAAGTGGAGTAAACCCCCGAGAAGGACTTGGTATTACTCCACTACCTGCAATTTTACTTTATCTTATTTTCTTTCTATTACAAAGCTCGCAGCGTTCTAACGCTTCTAAAGGTAAGATTGATCCATTTATTGGGGTATGGGTTATAAATATGTTATACCTATTACTAGCAATTATACTAAATATTTGGGATACTTTGCTTATACGTAAGTTACGTGCAAGAATTACTGGGAAAAGAGTAATCTGATGCTAAGAGTATTGGATCGTTATATTGGTCGTAACATTTTTAATACCATAATGATAACTCTTTTTATGATCGTTTCATTATCAAGCATTATAAAGTTTATTGATCAACTGCGTAAGGTTGGACAAGGTCACTATTCTGCATTGGATGCTGGTTTTTATACTTTATTAAGTGTACCAAAAGATATTGAAGTTTTTTTTCCAATGTCTGCTTTACTTGGGACCTTATTAAGTTTAGGTATTTTAGCGCGATATAGTGAGTTAGTAGTTATGCAATCTTCAGGTTATACCCGCTTACAAATTTCTTTTTCAGTTATGAAAACTACAATACCTTTAGTGATATTAACTATGATTATTGGAGAATGGGTTGCTCCTGCGGGTGAACAGGCTGCACGTAACTATCGCGCTCAGTGTATATACGGGGGTTCCTTACTTTCTACTCAAAACGGGCTATGGGTTAAAGACGGTAATGACTTTATTTTTATACAGCATATTACAGGTGAGAACTGTATTCAGGGTATTAGTATTTATAGTTTTAATGATCAACATTATTTAAAAAAAATAGTACATGCCAACTCAGCAATGTTTGAAGGACATTATTGGAAGCTATCACAAGTTAATGAGTTTAATTTTACTAATATTACAAAAATCACTAATTTAAAAAATATCAGTGGTATCTGGCAAACTAATTTAATTCCTGATAAACTGTGTGTAGTTGCAATGAATCCCGATTCTCTCTCTATTAGCGGTCTTTATAACTATGTCAAGTATCTTAAAAAAAGTAGACAAGAATTTGCACGTTATCAGTTAAAGATGTGGAATAAAATATTTACTCCGTTATCTGTTGCCATTATGATGCTTATAGTTCTCTCCTGTATTTTTGGTCCTTTGCATAATGCTTTGATAAGTGTAATAGTATTAACCGGTACTAGTTTTGGTTTTTTGTTTTATATATTAGATAATATTTTAGGATCATTATGTTTAGTGTATGGTATTTCACCAGTGATTGGTGCATTGTTACCAAGTTTATTATTTTTTTTAATCAGTATTTATATGTTATTTAGGAAATGTTAAAATCATGTTATAAAAATTATAAATTATTAATGAAATATTTTACGATATAGTGTAAGATAAAACATAATCTTTATAATTATATAAGTATACATTAACTTTTTTGCTACAAATAATTTTAGATCTAAAAATATTACAGATAAGATATTTAATTATATTTGATTAAGTAAATATCATTTATTATCTAATGTTTCTTATTTAATTAATGCTTATTATTGATGGATTTAAATTAAATCAGAATTAGAATAAAAAATGAGATAAGTTAATGTATTTATGTATTTTTTTAAAATTATTATAACAACTTAAAATTATTTTTTATCAGAAAATTATGATACATGCACTAGTTACTCAAGATTCTCGCATAGCATTAACTGAAAGTATTATTAAAGCAAAAATAATTAAAAAACTATCATGGCAAGATATTGCTGATGGTACTAATATGCATGTGATGTTTGTCACTGCAGCTTTGCTAGGACAGCATTCTTTACCAGAATTAACTTCAAAAAATATTATACAAAAATTAGATTTACCATTAGCAGCGGCATCTTTACTTCAGGCTGTTCCTATTCGTGGTTCTATACCACAAGGTATTCCAACTGACCCTACTATCTATCGATTTTACGAAATATTACAAGTTTACGGTACTGCGCTAAAAGCGTTAATACATGAGCAGTTTGGTGATGGTATTATGAGTGCAATTAACTTTAAAATAGATATTAAAAAAATAGAAGATCAGGATGGTGGTGCTCGTGCTGTTATTATCTTTGATGGCAAATTTTTACCAATAAAACCATTCTAATCTTAGAGTAATATAAAATAATCTCTAAACTTAAATAGTTTAATAGATTATTATAAATATTTTATTTTATTTAAAATAATAACAGAAAAGATTAATATTAATGAGTTATTACTATCATTAGTAGATATAATTATTTTAAATGTAGTTATATTCTAATATATAGATTTTGTTGTAATATTAGATATTTTATTAATTTCTTATATTTTATCTTTAATTATATAGTATCTAGCTCTTATTGATTATAATAAAATATTTTAAATGTATATATAGTTATATTGTTTTTTAATTTTAGACCAAACTTAATACACCGAATAATATAATATTATTTATTATTAATATTAATTTTTTAAATCTAAGATAACAAAAATATAAATAGCTTAATTATAAAGAATATATACTTCTATTTACGTAGAATATAAAAATCTTTATTTAGATTAATAATTTCCATACTCATTATGAGAATTATTAATCTATAATATCGATAGATTATTAATTATTAGAGTTATAATAATACATTATATAAAATTATATTATTAATTACTCAAATTAATATAGCAATATTAATATATATTCTATAATAATACTTTATTAATATAATAAAATTAATACTTGTTAATAACAAGTATTATAGTATATATACTATGATTATATCTATTTTTATAAATAAATATTTATATAAAAATCACCTTTCAGGTATATTAAGATACTTATTGTCTTACTTAATATTATTTTTTAGAGTATTATAAATATTATTTTTTATAATTTAAAAGAGGTAGTGAATATTAGGTATTGTATTATTGTTAAATTGATCATTTTATTAATCTTTTTGGTATACTTTTAGTAAAAGTAATTTACTTAGTAAGTTTATACATAATATCATAGCAAAATTATTTCGTATTTCAAAGAATCAGTAAAAAGATACCAGAGAATATTTATAAATAAAAACCTGGATTAAATAAAATTTCATCTTTTGTATATTATTTTAATCATTTGTACTATTCAGAAATGATTGTAAATCTTTTTTCAATAATGATATCTCGTCAGCATATTGATCTTTTCTTTTAGAGTCTTCTATTAATTTTACAATAGCACCTGAAAGCGTAGTACTAAATTTATTAGATAGTAGAGATAGTTGGTACCAAACTGTATATTCTAAATCAATTGATTTTTTACGTTGATGTATATGCTCAGCATTAAAGTAACGTTTACGACGCGCGCGAATGGTTTGTTGTATTTTTTTTTTCAGATCAAAGTTCATATGGTTTCTGATCCATTCTTGAGTATATTCAGGTGTATCCTTATATTTTAGTAATATATTAATAGACTCCTGGATCATATTTGTTTCCAGATAACGAGTAATAGACTCGCCTTCATAGTGCTTCTTTACCAAGTATTTCCACTTCCATTGACTTTCCATATACTCAATTTGTTGGTATTTCATTTATATTATCTACAGTATAATATGGTAATTTTATATTTAAATACAACTCATTTAAAATTACATCTTACTTCTCTAGTATTATTACTAAATATTTATCAATTAGATTCATTTAATATATTAAACAGCAAAACTGCATATTCAAAATATATAAGTAAGGAGTATTTTATTTTGATCCACAGTATGTATCTTGTATAATTTGAATATACTAAAATTAGTTAGTTTACTTGATAATCCATTATAAATAATCCATCAATTGTTTATTTTTTGCTATTAATAATGCTTTTTAATAAACTATTTATTTTCTAAGTTAATACCATTTAATATTAAATTATACATTTTAAATGAAATATGTTTTTAAATCAAATCATATTATTAAATACAACTATTGCATTAAATCATGTATAATCCAGCATACTCATGCTAACAAACTGAAATTAATAATTAGCGTGATCAACTCAGAATATAAATACGCTATTTTTTATTTAGGATTATTATAGTTATTACAATACTACAAGCAAGTAGCATAAGAATTAGTTAATTAATTAAGATACTTTGGTATAATAATGGATTTTATAATAAATATAAAAAACTTATATTAGCATAAATAAAAAAGTATATTTTAGGGAAAAATTTTATGCAGAGATATTTGATTAATATATAAAATATATATTTATATTAAATAAATATTACTTCTGTTTAAGATTGTATCTTAATCCTCAATAGAGCACAAGACAAGGAATAAAAAGTAAAAACATATAAAGTATTTCCTTTATATATAATAATATTTTATTTAATAATATTAAAGTAAATGAGAATATAATTCTCAGGATATTTTATTTAAAATGTATCCTTTATATGTATAAATATTATAAAACATCATTAATCTGGTAAGTATAGTTAAACTTATTATTTTAATACTAAATTGTAGATATATTTGTTTATTACTTAATAAGTATCTTTTATATATTTATTGTAATATATAAAACAACAAAGCTTATAGAAACGTTAGTTATGTTATATACTAATATCTTATATCAATTAGAGAATATTTTGAAATGACATTTTTAAAATTTATAAAATACTTATTCAAACCTAACATATGATATCTTAATATACCTATATTAATTTTTTTTCTTACTTATACCTTAAATAGACATCTTCATTATAATTAGTAATTTAATTTTGATGTAATACATTTTATTAGGTAAAAATTTATATTTAAATCTTTGAATAGATATTTAAAGATAAAATCCTAGTATTGTCTCATCTAGTAGAAAGTAATAGAATTATTATTCGTATAAATAACTAAAACTTGGATAATATTTTATATATCAATAATATATTTTAATAGTAATTACTTATTAAAGTAATCACTAAGTATTAAGTATATCTTTAAAATATAATTTATAGATTAAAATAGAACATTTTAATCTATAAATTATAATATATTAAGGAGTTAGTATCTTAGGATATTTAATTATATATTTCAAGTTTAGTATTAGTAATAATATAAAGTAATCAAGCTGTGATAAAATGTATTTTTATAGTTTATAGAATTATATTAAATAGTTTTTTATGTATAAAAGTGTATGTAATGTTTTATTCATAATAATTAGAGGTAAAAACTAAGTGCTTATATTATTTAACTAATATTAATATCGCAAGATAACTTATTAGATTAATAAAGATAATAAAGATTTATGATCTTAATCGTAGATATTAAAATTTAGGAAATATTATAGAATTAATTATAGTATTATAAGGAATTAAAGTATATCAATAAACTAGTATATAAGTACTTTAGAGTATTAAGCTAACACATACACATAGTCTCTATATTGTCATTTTATTTATATTATTACTTATAATTTGTTATATTTTAAACATAAATAGAAATATTTTTGTTAAAACTCAATAAATACTATTTATTTTAACCTTAAATTGATAGAAATATCTTATGTTTTTATTTGTAAAATACTATTTAAATATATTGTCACTATAACAATATATTATTGGTATTACACAGGAAATATTAATCTTTATTAAATTTAATAAAGATTAAATTCATAGTTAAGGTGAAGTCAATATATATGAAATATATCAGAATATTTATTGATATTTATAAATTGACTAATATGCATATTAATTACTATCTACAGTTTAATACTATTACTAAATATATTAGAAATATAACTATAATGAATATATAAAAATTATAATATATACTCATATTATGTCTTTAGATCTATATTTGATATGAAATATAATTTCATATAGAAAAAATTTTAGTGTATATCACATAAAAAAAGTAAATAAAAAATAACTTAATATTTAAAGTACTTTACTTGTTGTAATATCTCACCTAAAAGTAAAAATGCAATTAAAAAAATAATTTTTAATGAAAATGTATAACACTGTTTAAAGGGTTGATTATATATTTTCTGTATAATTTTAAGAGTTTTCAGGGGTTATATTTATAACAAATATAAAAATATAATAGAATATTTTTATATTAGCATACTAATTATTAATAATAACTGTAAAACTAATAGAGTAATTTTTTTTATTAATTATAAATTAACTAATTTTATACACTAAAAATATTTAGTTAAAGAAAAATAACGTTGTAAGTAAACAATGGTTTTATATTTATATAAGTTAACACAGAATACCTGTATATATTAATATATCAACAATAAAATATTTGATTGATTAAAAATTTTTATAAAATTAATTTATTAGATAACTTTTTATTACACTGTAATTAATAGATATTAAAATAAGTAACTATTTACTTTAAAAAATTTAATAAATAATTGATATTAAATATCATTTTGTATTTATATTATTCTCAGTAATAATTTTAGCTACTTTATTAGCTTGAGAATTTAGATTAATTTTTATATATGCATATTGCATTAAAGGTAATGCATTACGTACTGCTTGGGTATTTGGATAGTTACGTAACATCATCTCTACACGGTTAATAGTAGCAATATAGGCTCTGCGTTTAATGTAATATCGTGCAACTGATAGATCATATTTAGCTAAACGTTCCATTAAGTATATTAGTCTGCGAATAGCATCTGAAGCATACTCACTATGCTTATAGCACTTAATAAGCTTACTAAAATCTTGGAACGATTGCTCAGCATATTCTGGATTGCAATCAGAACGATCAATACCAAAAAATTCTTGTAGTGTATTTTCATCCATGGCCATATCAATAAGGCCACGCATATAAAAAATATAATCAATATTAGGATGTGATGGATTTAAACGTATAAAACGATCTACATATGTTTGAGCTATAAGAAAATTAGATGATTTATAATAAGCATAGATTAAATCTAACTGAACTTGTTGGGAGTAAGGTCCAAAAGGATAAGCATTATCTAACAATTCTAGTTGCTGAATAGCAGTTTTAAAGTTACCTTTCTGTAAATTAGTCTGTGCTGTAGTATAAGTTATAAAAAAAATATGATTACTAGTTAGTTTTTGTTTGCTATAAGAACAGCCTATCAATACTATGCTTAATGTTACAATAGTTATTAAGCATTTTATAAATATCATAATATTTAATAATCCTTTTATTATTAAAGGAGATACTTTATAGATTTTATCATGAAAATCTTTAAAAAAATTCAAAAGTAATACTTAATAACATTATAAACTAATTTAAAAGCGTATATTATATATTAAATTAATACTAAAAAATAATAAATTGCAGTAATGTACTAAATAAAATTTTTAACTAATTTTTATAGTTACTAACTATTTAGAGTTAGATATTACAACAGTAATTATCGTTAATTTTATTTAGTACAGAAACTTTAGGGTAGTATCCTTAATTATAATAAAAATTTTCATTATATTATTTATTAAATCTTTTAATTTTTAAATTAAAATCTATTTATTAATTATTTTATTCTTGTACTTTATTTTCTTTTGACGAGAGGATAATGCCATCAAAAGTTTATTATGAATTCCTTCAAATGGACCGTTGCTCATAATAAGAATATAATCACCTGGATGAGCTTTTTTTGTAATCATATCAACTAAAACATTAATATTTGAACTACAGTATGTAGGTTGAGCACATAATTTTGCTACTTCTATTACTAACCAAGGTATATTTTGAGGCTGGAATAAAAAAATTTCATTAGCACATCTAAGTGCCGGAGCTAGATCTTTTTTATATATACCCATTTTCATAGTATTAGATCTAGGCTCAAGTACAGCAAGAATGCGTGCTTTACTACCTACTTTGCTACGAAGAGCATTAAGAGTAGCTATTATAGCTGTTGGATGGTGAGCAAAATCATCATAAACTTGCACTCCAAAAGCTTCACCACGCAATTCTAAACGATGACGAGCATTGATAAAATTTACTAATGCATCGCAAGCTTTAGTTGGTAATACTCCAATATATCGGGTTGCAGCAATAGCCATAAGACCATTGTTTATGTTATAATCACCTATTAAATTCCATTTTATTTCTCCTATTATAGAACCGTTAAATAACACCTTAAAATGGCTAGTATTATTATTAATTTTATGATATCTCCAGGATCCTTTTTCTTTATTTATATACTCTTGTTTACTCCAACAACCCATTGCCATTACTTGTTGGAGGTTAATATCGTTAGCAGGTAGGATTATTAGGCCTTGTCTAGGTACTAGACGTACTAAATGATGAAATTGTTTTTGTATTGCTTTGAGGTCATCAAAGATATCTGCATGATCAAACTCAAGGTTATTAAGAATTAATATACGTGGACAATAGTGTAAAAATTTAGATCTTTTATCAAAGAAAGCACAGTCATATTCATCTGCCTCTATCACAAAAAATGGACTGCTACCCATACGTGCTGAAATATTAAAATTACCAGGAATACCGCCTATCAAGAATCCTGGTTGATAACCACACGCTTCTAATATCCATGTTATCATGCTTGCGGTTGTTGTCTTACCATGCGTGCCAGCTATCGCAATTACCCAACGATGACTAAGTACTGTATCATGAAGCCACTGTGGACCAGAAATATATGGAATACCCCTTTCTAAAATTATTTCTATGCACGGATTACCTCGTGTTATTACATTACCTACTATCACTAAATCGGGTATTGGTTTTATATGTGAAGGATCATACCCCTCCATCAGAGTAATCCCTTCTTTTTTTAGTAAAGTACTCATACAAGGATAAGTATTAACATCAGAACCAGTCACTTGATGACCTAGAGTACGAGCTAGTAAAGCAAGCCCCCCCATGAATGTACCGCAGATTCCGAGGATATGAATATGCATGTTTTTTCCATTTAATTAATAAGATTATTTTATAAAAATTATAATTATTTGAGTACTGATTTAGAGTAGGATGATTTGGTATTTTTTATAAATTTATCATATTTTATTCACAATATTAATGTATTAATAAATAAACTTATTTATATCTTTATTTATATCTAATCAGTATAAATTATATATGATTTACATATACTAAGTTATATAAAAAATAGTCTTAATTTTATTACTGGAGCATGAATGTTTACTGTTTATCACTCAAATAAATTATATTTACTAAAACAGATTATTGCGGATCTTATGATACAAGAACCACTACAAAATTTTTTTGAACAGGAAATTATTTTAGTACAAAGATTCAGTATAGCACAATGGTTGGAAATAGAGTTAGCAAAACAGCTAGGTATTGCAGCTAATATTAAATTTTTTTTATACAATACTTTTATCTGGAATTTATGTACAAAAAATATAATAGGTGTTACTAAGGAAAACTATTTTAGTACAGAGGTTATGGCTTGGAAAATTATGTCTATATTATCACAAATGCGTGGTCATAAGGAATTTAGGTTTATAGATAATTATTTATCTAATGATCAGGATCCCCGTAAATGCTTTCAATTAGCATCCTGTATTGCTGATCTTTATACTCAGTATTTAGTTTATCGTCCTTTATGGATATATGCATGGGAAAGAGGTGAGCAAGTTAAGGGTTTGAATGAATACCAACAGTGGCAGGCTTTTTTATGGATGATGTTAAAAAAATATACCGTAGATATTAAACAGTCTAAATGGCACTATGCTAATTTATATAAACAGTGTATCTCTATATTAGAGAATGCAGTACCTAGTTATAAGGGATTACCAAAACGTATCTTTATTTGTGGTAGCCCATCTTTTCCGCCAATTTATTTAGATATTTTAAAGGCATTAGGACGTCATATTGACGTGCACATGATGTTAATCAATCCTTGCCGATATTACTGGGGTAATAAAGAGGATTATATATATATAGATAAGCTTCAAAATCATAAATTTTATCGCTATATTGAATCTAATAATAAGATTGGTATATTTAATAACCCTAAAAGAGGAGTAAAACTTTTTAATTATAATAGTAAGCGAAAATTAAATAATACTTTACTAGAATCTTGGGGAAAGTTAGGTAGTAATTATATGTATCTTTTAGCTCAATATAATTTAAAGGAAGTACATACTTTTGTTGATTTATATAAAGATACATTACTAACTAGGATTCAAAAAGATATTTTAGAGTTAGAGGATTATAGTAATATTATAAATAGTATAGAAGATATTAAAAATAGAAGCAATAAAAGACTACTTAATCTAGGTGATCGTAGTATTAGTGTTAATCTTTGTCACAATCTACAACGTGAGGTTGAAGTTTTATATGACAGATTATTAAATATATTCTCCAAAGAGAGAGCTATAATGTTACGTGATGTTATAGTAATGGCTGTAAATATAGAAAACTACAAACCATATATTAAAGCTGTATTTGGTAATGCCCCGCCTGATCGTTATTTACCTTTTTTTATTTCTGATAATAATATAAGACATACTCATCAAATGAGGCAAACATTTTTAATGTTACTAAATCTTCCTGAAAGTCGTATGACATCTGAAGATATTTTAACTTTACTTGAATTACCTGATTTAGCTTTACATTTTGGTATTAGCGAAGAAGAGTTATGTATTTTACGTCATTGGATTAATGAATCAGGAGTTCGTTGGGGGTTAAATAATGATAATGTGCGTGAACTAAATTTACCAATTACAAATCAACATACTTGGCAGTTTGGTTTAACCCGTATGCTTCTTGGTTATTCCATGGATAGTAATCTTGGTGATTTCAATGGTGTATTGCCTTATGATGAATCCAGTGGTTGTGATGCAAAATTAATTGGTCAATTAGCTGATTTTATAATGAAGCTTAATACTTGGCGTATACGCTTGAGTAATGAATATAGAATTTCAGAATGGCAACCATTATATCGTGAAATACTCAATGATTTTTTCGTACAAAACAGTGAAAACCAGGATGTTCAAAACTTTATAGAGCAACAATGGCTTAAGATGATTAATGAAGTCATAAATGCAGAATATTCTCATAAAATACCAATATCTCTTATACGTGAAAAATTTATTTTATACTTAGATAATAAGTATATTAATAATGATTTTTTAGCAGGATCTATTAATTTTTGTAATATGATGTCTATGAGTTCTATTCCATTTAAAGTAGTATGCTTATTAGGTATGAATGATGATATTTACCCATACACTACTACTGCTTTAAGTTTTGATTTAATGATAAGTAATATACAGATAGGTGATCACGATTGTTTAAAGGATAACCGATACTTATTTCTTGAAGCTTTAGTTTCAGCACAAGAATATTTTTATATTAGTTATATTAGTTACTCTTTAACTGACAACAAGAAGCGTTATCCGTCGGTTATGTTAAGTGAGCTTGTTGAATATATTTCTCATAGTCACTATATGTCTGGAGATGAATCAGTAGATATAATATCTAGTGCGAAAAAGGTGAAAGAATATTTACAGATTCAACATCCTCGTGTACCTTTTGCACATGAAAACTATATTATCGGTAGTGAAATTCAGAGCTATAATAGTGAGTGGTTACCTGCTGCTCTAGGTATTGGTAAGGCACGTAAAGATTTCTCGTCACAGCTAATTATGGAAGATTTTTCTGTTATTACTTTAGATGAAATTATTAGTTTTTATCGCAATCCGGTTCGTGCCTTCTTCCAGATGCGCCTTGGCGTAAACTTTAAACTAGGAGTTACTAAGAAATTTAACGAAGAACCTTTTACATTAAATGATCTTAATCGTTATCATCTTAATAATCAGTTATTAAATTATTTAATTATAGGTAATGAAATTGAAATTCTATTCCGGCGTTTTTGTTCAGCAGGTATTTTACCATATGGTTCTTTTGGACAAGTATATTGGAATAAAGAACAAAAAAGAATGAAAAAAATTGCTGTTAAGGTTAAACAACATATTCAGCCTCAGAATGTTATTGAAATTGATGAGATAATAGGAGGTATAAGGATAACTGGTTGTTTAAAACAAGTACAAAATAACGGTTTATTACGTTGGAGTCCTAGTATACTTGGGGTAGTAGACGGTATATCGTTATGGATTGAACATTTATTTTATTGTTGGAGTGGTGGTAAAGGTAATAGCCGGTATTTCGGGAATAAAAATTCGGAATGGCATTTTGCGAATCTACTCCCTAAAAATGCTGAAAAAATATTATTAATATTACTTGAAAGTTATCGCCAAGGACGAAGCTATCCTCTTTTATTACTACCTAAAACTAGTTGGGCATGGCTGAATGCATGCTTTGATAAATGTTCAGGTTTAGTTAATTGGAATGATCAAATTCAAGCTAAGGCAAAAGTGAAATATCTTTTAGCATGGCACGGTGATCATTGGCAAATAGGTGAACGATATAATCCATATATTCAGCGTGTAATACCTAATTTAGATCATAAAAAAATATACGAAATCAAAAAATGTGCTGAACTGTATTATTTACCGTTAATACAGAATAATTTAGCTAAATAATATTTTATCTTCAGTAAGACTAAATTTGCGCAAAAAATACTTTTATTTTAAAGAGAAAATAATATGATTATTTTAACTAGATTCTCAATAACATTATTTTTTAGATTTCAAGGTGAATGATTATGAGATTATTGATGCGCAGACAATTTATGTTACTAACGTTAATTATATTATTACTAATAATTATATTTTTTTTATCGTTAAATATGGGTTTAACTAAGAATACATATTCTGGCTGGAGAGTACTAAATGAAAAAGTTTCTAAGAGTAATAGAGATCCTCGTTTATATAAAGCAATAAAACTTGATAATGGAATGAAAGTAATCTTAGTTTCAGACAAATGTGCACCTAAATCCCTTGCAGCATTAGCTTTGCCCGTAGGATCGTTAGAAGATCCTGACTCACAGCTTGGTTTGGCTCACTACCTAGAACATCTTGTACTTATGGGTTCAAAAAGATACCCCCAGACTTATAATCTTGCAGAATTTCTTAAAAAACATGGTGGTCGTTATAACGCTAGTACTGCATCTTATCGCACGGCATTTTATCTCGAGGTGGAAAATGATGCTTTATCGCCAGCTGTTGACCGATTAGCAGATGCAATTACTGCACCTTTACTAAATCCGATAAATTCAGACCGTGAACGCAACGCTATCAATTCAGAGTTAACAATGGCGCGTTCACGAGATAGTATGCGTATAGCTCAGGTATCTGCGGAGACTCTAAATCCTATTCATCCTAGCTCTCGATTTGCAGGTGGTAATATGGAAACGCTAAGTGATAAGCCAAATAGTAATTTACATCAAGAGCGGTTATTATTTTATCATCGTTATTATTCAGCTAATTTAATGGTAGGAGTTATTTACAGCAACCAACCATTATCTATTCTTATAAAGTTAGCTGTTACGTCCTTTGGACGTATTACAAATCGTCATGCAAGTGTACGACCTATTACAGTTCCTGTTGTTACTGCAGAGCATCAGGGAATTATTATACATTACGTACCAGTACAACCGTATAAAATGTTAAAAATAGAGTATCGCATTGAAAACAATAGCGCTAAGTTCCGTAGTAAAACTGATTATTATATTTCTTATATGATTGGTAGTCATAGTAAGAATACATTATGTGATTGGCTTCAAAAACAGGGTTTAGCAGAATCTATTAGTGCAGGTTACGATCCGATAGTCGATCGTAATGGTGGTATATTTTCTATTAATATATTACTGACTGATAAAGGTTTATCCCAGCGTGATAATGTTATTGCTGCTGTGTATAGTTATTTGAAACTAATACGTGAACACGGTGTCAAACGAAGCTATTTCAATGAAATGGCTCATGTTCTAGCAATAGATTTTCGTTATCCATCTATTACTCATGATCTTGATTATGTAGAGCATTTAGTAGATAATATGCTACGTGTTCCAATTAAAAATATACTAGATTCATCTTATTTAGCTGATCAATATGATGCAAAAGCGATCAATAAACGTCTGTATAGTATGATACCTAATAATGCCCGCATATGGTTTATTAGCCCTAATGAACCCCATAATAAAACTGCTTATTTTTTGAATGCTCAATATCAAGTTGATCGTATCACTATAAAACAGTTAATTAGTTGGGGTAATTTAGAAAAACATATTTTATTATCATTACCAGAATTAAACCCTTATATACCAGATAATTTTTCTCTTATTAAATCAGTTATGCCAAAAATTACAAAGCCAAAGATGGTATTAAATAAGGATACTATGCGTGTCCTATATATGCAGAGTAGATATTTTGATAATGAGCCAAAAGCAAATATTACTCTTGCTCTGCGTAATATGGTGTATTCTAACTCTATAGAAGCGCATATTATATTTGTGCTTATGAATTATATGGCTAGCATTGCACTAGATCAACTAACATATCAGGCATCAATTGGTGGTATAAATTTCTCAACAAACTATAACCACGGTTTGACTATAAATGTAAGTGGTTTTACTCAATATCTACCAAAATTATTAAGTAAGTTAATTAAATGTTATATTAATTTTGATCTTACTACAGAGCATCTAGAACAAGCTAAATCATGGTATAGAGGACAGTTAGACGCATATAAAAAAGTTAAAGCGTTTGAACAAGCAATACAGCCTATTCAGGCAATATCTATTGTGCCTTATGTCGAACATAGTAAACGACGTGCATTTTTAGAGAAAGTTACGTTAAGTGATATTAAAAAATATCGCAATCAACTGATTACAGAATCTAAAATTGAGGTACTAGTACTTGGGAATATTACTATTAGTCAAGTCAAAGATATAACGTATAATCTTTGTAAATATATTAAGTGTCATGGTAAATCGTGGTGGCATGGTAAGGATATTATGCTTCATAATAAGCAACTTGCTAATATTCAGCGTAAGGGTAGTAGTACGGATTCTGCTTTAGGAGCGGTGTATGTTCCAATAGGTTATAATGAAATTCAGGGAATGGCACATAGTAATGTATTAAATCAGATTATTCAACCGTGGTTTTATGAGCAATTACGCACTAAGGAACAACTTGGTTATGCTGTTTTTTCTTATCCAGCGTTAATTGGTCATCAATGGGGAATAGGATTTTTATTGCAAAGTAATAATTATACTCCAGATTATATTTATAATCGTTATATTACGTTTTATTATCAGTCATATAAACATCTTCAATCGTTAAAAGAAAATGATTTTAATCAGTACAAACTTGCACTAGTAAATCAACTAAAACAATGTCCGCAGACTCTTAGCGAAGAAGTAGGACGTTTTTTAAATGATTTTAATCACGGAAATTTTGAATTTAATACACGCGAGAAATTAATTGATCACATTTATAGTCTTAAACTTCAGAATATTATAGACTTTTATTATCGTGCTGTTATACAGCATAAGGGAATGGCATTGCTATCACAAGTTCTTGGAATTCATGCGCAAGGATATTATGCAGTACCAAATGGTTGGATGACCTATAATAGTATTTCAGAATTACAGAGAATATGCTTATTAAGGTTATAATATAATGACGAAAATAAGTGCATTAGATATTTTTAACCTACCTATAACAGGAGGAACATATTTAATTGAAGCTTCTGCTGGTACTGGTAAAACTTCTACTATCATATTGTTATATTTGCGTTTATTACTAGGTATTGGTAGACAAAACAATGACTGCATACCTTTTTCTATTGAAAAAATTCTTGTCGTTACTTTTACTGAAGCTGCAATTAAAGAACTGCGTGGAAGGATTTTTAGCTATATTTGTGAATTACGTTTAGCATGTATGTATGGTAAAAATAATAACCCATTATTTTCTGAGTTATTTAATTTAATCGATGACAAAAAAAATGCTATTTGTCAATTATTAATTGCTGAGCGTAAAATAGATGAAGCAGCTATTTATACTATTCATGGCTTTTGTCAGCATATATTAAAGAGTAATGCGTTTGAATCAGGTGCTTTATTTAATCAAATTTTATTACAGGATGAATTACCGCTGTATCAGCAAGCTTGTACTGATTTTTGGCGACGCTCTTGCTATCCATTGCCATTGATTATAGCTGCAGCAATTACCGAAGAATGGCACGGTCCTGAACAATTATTAATTGATTTGCAACCATATTTACAAGGTAAATTACCAGAGATAAGTTATGTAATTAATACTAATAAAACGCTAGTAGAACGACATAAACAAATTATTGAGAATATTAATACTATAAAAGAGTATTGGCGTAAAGCTGTATATGATATAAAAAGTGTCATGAAAGATTCTAGTGTAGATAATTATAGTGATAGTAATTTATTTTTATCAAAATGGTTCACCATAATTAGTAACTGGGCTACAACTGATACACGTGATTATCAATTACCTAACAATATTAGACGTTTTGGGAAAAAATTATTATTAGAAAAAACAAAAAAAGACAATCTTCCATACTATAAGTTATTTATTGCGATTGAAGCCTTACTAGATAAATCATCATTATCTTTGCATGATTTATTTTTTTCTCGAGCGTTAATTGAAGTAAGAAGAAATATAGAGTTAGATAAAAAACAGCATATGCAATTAGGTTTTAATGACTTAATTACTTCTTTATATAATGCTTTACATAAGTCTAGTGGAGATATATTAAGTAAAGCCATCCTTCAGCGATATCATGTGGCTATGATAGATGAATTTCAAGATACTGATCTACAGCAATATAGTATTTTTAAAAAAGTTTATGGTAAACAATCAAAATACCCTTTATTTCTTATCGGAGATCCTAAACAATCTATTTATTCCTTTCGTGGAGCTGATATTTTTACTTATATACATGCACGTAGGGAAATTAAAGATCACTATACGTTGTGTACTAATTGGCGTTCATCATCGGGTATGGTGTCGGCGGTAAATCATCTTTTTTCTATAACTAAATACCCTTTTATTTTTCTTGATATACCATTTTCGCCAGTTGGTTGTGCCAAAGAAAATAGTGCTCTTTATTTTGAAATTGAAGGACATAAGCAACCAGCAATGCATATATGGTTGCAACCAGGAGAAGGTTGCAGTATTGCTGAATATCAAAAATCTTTAGCAAATAAATGTGCAAATCAAATTAGAGATTGGTTATATGCTGGCCAGCAAAGAAAAGCATTACTTTATACAAAAAAGAAAGACTTACAGGGTAATGCAATAGCTAAGTTTGTTCATCCATCTGATATTACTATTCTTGTTCGTAATAATGATGAAGCAATATTAATTCGTAATGCATTAAGTGCATTATTCATTCCGTCGGTTTATCTTTCTAATCGTAATAACATCTTTAAAACTCAAGAAGCCAAAGATATAATGTTATTATTACAGGCAGTGCTTACTCCAGAGAAAAAGCATCTTTTGCGTAGTGCATTAGCTACTAATTTAATGGGATTGAATGCGCAACAGATAGATGATATTAATAAGAACGAAAATCAGTGGGATGCTTTAATTGATGAGTTTGAGATTTATCGTGATAAGTGGCAAAAACAAGGTGTATTTTCGATGTTACGCAGTATTATGATAAAAAGAAATATCGCAGAAGATCTCTTAGTTAGCCCAAAAGGAGAGCGTAGCTTAACAGACTTACTACATATTTGTGAGTTGCTACAGGAGGCATCAAGCACTCTTTATAATCCACCATTATTGTTGCGTTGGTTGGCTAATCAAATAGATAAATCTAATATTCAATTGGATAATCAGCAAATACGTTTAGAAAATTATAGCGATATGGTGCAAATCATGACTATTCATAAGTCAAAAGGATTAGAATTTCCTATCGTTTGGTTACCTTTTATTAGTAGTTTTCGTATTCAAAAAAAAGCGTTATATCATGATCGAGAATATTTCAATACAATATTAGACTTAAATAATAATAAAAAATCAGTAAAGTTAGCTGAAGAAGAGAGACTTGCTGAAGATCTGCGTCTTCTATATGTAGCGCTTACGCGCTCAATTTATCACTGTAGTATTGGTATTGCACCTCTTTTTTTAGGAAGGCGTAAAAAACAAGGCGAAACAGATATACATAAGAGTGCTATTGGCTATCTTATACAAAATGGAAAATCTGGTAATTCAGGTATGCTGTTAAAATCTCTTCAATGCTTACACAATAGTAATATTGTGTTTTCAAAGATTAAAAAGCAGGATAATTATCCTTTAGCTCCTATAATTCAAGAGCAACAAAAGCTACAAGTAAAAATATTTACTCGCAATATGCGAGATCATTGGAATATAACGAGTTATTCCAGTCTAAAACAGCATGGTATTAACCAATCTTTTCATGTAATACCTAAAATAGATTCTAGTGTTGCAATAAGATTAGCAGAAGAACAAATAACTAGATATACAATACATGACTTCCCTAAAGGAGCTCATTCAGGAATTTTTTTACATTACTTATTAGAACGATTAAATTTTAACCAACCTATTGATATTATATGGCTGACAGAGCGTGTTAATAAACACGGATTAAGCATAGAGTGGGTTCCAGTATTACAAAATTGGCTAAATTTAATTCTTTATTCGCCTTTAGCAGAAGGAATGCCTTGTTTAGCTCAAATACCTTTAAAACAAATGCAGTCTGAATTAAAGTTTTGTTTATCGGTTAATAACCTTATAAGTAGTAATGAATTAGATTACTTAATAAAATGTTATGATCCACTTTCAAATCAGTGTCCAATATTAGATTTTCAATATTTGCACGGCATATTACAAGGATGTATCGATTTAATCTTTTGTTGGCAAGAACGATATTATATATTAGATTATAAATCTAATTGGTTAGGAAAAACATATAATGCTTATACACAAAAAAGTATACTAGCAGCTATGGTAGAGCGTCGTTATGATTTTCAGTATCAACTTTATTCATTAGCATTACATCGATATTTGCGTCAACGCTTGTCTAATTATCAGTATGAGCATCATTTTGGTGGAGTTTTTTATTGTTTTCTGCGCGGTATGACTCCAAAATATCCTCAACAGGGTATTTTTTATTGCTGTCCTAACATTACTCTTATAAAAGGTATAGACAAATTATTTAGTAATATTAATGGTATTCAATAAAATGATCTTTAATTTACTTCTACGTATGCAAGAGCGTAATCATTTTTGTTCCCTTGATATACATTTTGCTAGATTAATAGCTTCTGCTGAACAGCCTCATTTAGCTTTAGCTGCTGCTTTAGTTAGTCAAGCAGTAGTTTCTGGCCATGTTTGTTTACCTTTAAGAGATCTTATTATAGATGCATTAATTGTACAATTTCCAGATTTTTCTGATGAATTAAAGAACTTTTTTAATCTTAGAGTTATACAACAATGGCAAGAGTTGTTACTTGCAGATCCTAAGGTGAGTGATGGTAGTTATCCGGCTCCTCTTATTTTACAAAATAATCTTCTATATTTACAGCGTTTATGGCTGGATGAAGTTTTCATAGCACAATTTTTAGCAGACTCATATACACCATTATATAATAATTCTTCAGTTCTATCAGATATTTTGTCTAATCTTTTTCCGTCAATAAACTTAGTAAATGAAATTAATTGGCAAAAAGTTGCTGTTGGTGTAGCTACTACCTGTAAAGTATCAGTCATTTCAGGAGGTCCAGGTACAGGAAAAACGACAACAGTAGCTAAATTACTTGCCGCGCTAATTCTCTTATATCCAAAACAGAGATTGCGTATCAAATTAGCTGCTCCTACTGGCAAGGCAGCTGCAAGGTTAATAGGAGTATTAAGAACAGCTCTTATAGGGCTTCACTTAAACAATAAAGAAATTGATTTTATTCCTCTAGAGGCCTATACACTACATCGTCTTCTTGGTGCCACGAACAATAGTAAGCGCTTACGTTTTTATCGTGAAAATATTTTACATGTAGATGTTTTAGTGGTAGATGAAGCATCATTGATAAGTTTATCAATGATGTCTAATATTATTTCAGCACTACCAAAATATGCACGCTTAATTTTGTTAGGTGACCGAGACCAATTAGATTCAGTTGAGGCGGGATCAGTATTTAGGGATATATGTTACTTCTCTACATTCGGTTTTCGTCCTACTCGCGCTCAAGAACTTTCTACACTATGTCGTAATACTATTACTGCAGGTGTAAAAAACCCAAATATAGCAATACGTGATAGTATTTGTTTGTTAAAAAAAAATTATCGTTTTGCATCTGATTCTGGTATAAGTCAACTAGCTGCGGCTGTAAAAACTGGTAATATCACTTTAGTTAGGAGTTATCTTGATGGGAGATTTAATGATATTACCTGGATACCTATGACTTGTGAGGCACATTATAATATGCTTATTAAATTATGTGTAGAGGGATATAGTTCGATGTTAGATTTAGTACATAAACAAATAGATGTGACTGATATTTTAGAGCATTTTTCTCATTTTCGTTTACTATGTGCATTACGTGAAGGACCTTTTGGTCAATCTGGACTTAATAAACTAATAGAGATTGCTCTAGCAAAATTTAAATTAATTAATAAATTTACAAAAGAATATAAACATTGGTACAATGGAAGACCAGTTATGATTACAAGTAATGATAGTTCATTGGGATTGTTTAATGGTGATATTGGTATTGCAATCTCATATGCAATAAGAAAAATACGTGTTTATTTCAAATTATCTGATAGTTCAATTAAATGTGTTCATCCAGGAAGATTACCACAAGTAGAAACAGCTTACGCTATGACAGTACATAAATCTCAGGGTTCAGAATTTAAACATATAATACTAGTATTACCTACTGACTATTCACCAATAGTAACTCGTGAGTTATTTTATACAGCAATAACTCGAGCTAAAAAAAAACTAACAATATTTAGTAAGGAAAAAATTATTATGACCGCAGTTCGCACTACTACATCGCGCAAAAGTGGCTTAATAGAACGCATTTTGAATACTTATTAAGTAAGACTAAGAATATAGACTTAATAAATATTTATATAGATTAAATTAATTAAAGGTATTAAAACTTAATTAAGTTATTGAATATAATATTCAGTAATGTAATTTATTTAAATTAAATACAGTTGGGTTTAAAAATCTATTTTTTAGTTATATAGGTAACGTTAATAACATAAATGAAAATACTATAAAATAAAATATTTATATTATATCTAAGATGTGCACTAAAATTATAGATTTATCTTATAAAATTTAATTGGCATCTTGCGTTTTCTAGAAATAAAATATTTATATTGCAATTAATATAAATATTGTTTTATATTAAAATGTGTTATATTATACTTTTAATAAAATAATAGTGCCAATAAACATCAAAATGTATTGTAAATATTTGCTTAGTATATCCTAATTATTGTTATTGAAGAGTTTTTAAAAAAACTTTATAAATAAAGTATTTATATATTTATATTTAAAATTATTGAATTATTAGTATAATATCAATGTTCATTAGTATTATAAATATGAATACATAAAGGTTTTATTTTAAATAATATCAGTAAATCAGTAATAAATTATACTAATAAATATATATTTTTAATATTAAAAATAAAATCGTAATTGTATTACTGATAGCTTAGTATTTTATTTTTATATATTAATTAAGTTAAAAGTACATAGTAGTATTGCATATGAGTTATTTATAATAAAATATTGTAATATATATTCATATATAATAGTGTATATAAAATTAATTACCTATCTTTTAATATTTTATATAATTTTAAAAAATAAATTAGTCTGAATTTTAATCATTTTCTTGATTTATATAAGAGATATATGCTAAAAATATTTTTTGTAGTTAGAGTATTATTATGTATAGTAAATAAGTATTTACTAGTATTATAGAATATAACACTTCTGATGATATATATAATATATAAAATAAATGTATTAGGTATTTTATTACTAGATCATTACTCTTTTTTAGTAAAAATCAACTCTTAATACAAGTATTATATCAATTCCAACTTATGTTAAATTAATAATAGTTTTTAATAAAATGTATAAAAATAACAGCAGGTCTCAACACGACGCTCTTTTCTCATCTTCTATAGCTAAATTAAAAGATTAGACTTTTGATGAATCTATAAGTCAAAGTTTTTACCGATATACTAGTGCGTTCTGCTCCAGGCTATTTAAATATTATTTTTTAATAATTGGAGTATTAGCAGCACAGGTTGTTAAATTAAATACTAAAAAATATAATTTAAGTTGTTCTTTAGGTGTTGCAGCGCTATCTATATGTCGTAAAATATGTACTAAAGGATGTCAAATTATTAACATAGTTATATAATTCTTTTAAGAATTAATATATCAGTAGAAGTTATTCAAGATTATATTCAAAATATTTATATTAAAAACTCATCTATGTTAGTATTAAATTTTACTTTGTAATTTTTACTTCTAGTTAAACAATAGTATTTGTTAAATAAAATTTACCCAGGTTTATTACCTAGTTGAATTTTGGTTTTATCCGAAAGTTTAATTTTAAATATAAAACTGTAGAAGATTTAATGTATAAGGTACATTATGATTTTAAACATGCTAATGGTTACAGTGATCTTGAGATCAATCAGAAACGCAGTATATTAAAGAAAATAATACTGACTTACTTAATTAAAACGCACAAAATTCTCCTTAATCAGGTTGGTTTTAACCATACATAAATTTAGTTTTAATGTTTTAATTGTTGTTCTTTACTATCTATAAAATAATACTTAAATTAGATAATAAATTTTTATAAATATATTGTATTTAGTACACTAAATAATTAGTTTAAAAGCTTTTTTAGAACAATTAATGATTTGGTAATATTTTCTACATATGGCAAAGTTAAAGACTGGTTTTATACTGTAGATTATCTTCTAAAAATAACACCATACCACATAACTTTGTTGAATAGTGTTAGTTTTAAGTTAGAAATAGAACTATGTATTAATTAAAAAAGATCATAAGAAAATTCTTTGTACCTTAATGCCGTGCGCGTAAGGGATCATTCTATAACTATAGTATTTAATATTAATAATAAATGACGTTCTGATTGGAAATATGAATGTGCGGTGGGTTACCTCATACCCCCACATACAAGCGGGGTACTATTCTTGACGTTTGGATGCGGCAATGGATATTATTTGTGACATATGATGGTTTTGGTGTACATCTAGTTATTGGTATCTATCCAATGCCTATATTTTTCTGCTAGTTTGAAGTATTGCCTAAACCTCTTAATTGTATAATCAAATATGGTCATTTGTTATACAATTAGGTATTATTAAAAGTAACTACCAGGATCTTGCTTGCCGCATTTAAGACTATGTTTTTAATAGGAGTATTGTATCATCGTCGGTATCCAAAAATCATATACAATAACTAAAAAATCAATTAGTACAAAAGGGCGAACTAGTATTAGAAATACTTAAGTTATTAAGAGTGATAATAATCCAGGTATTTATTCCTGATAGATATTATGTAAATATGCGTAACTTATATTTTATCCCATCTACTAAATCACTGATAATATGGCTTCAAAAATGCGGTTTTATAGATATGCATATTGTCATATTGTTAATTTGCTGTGTTATTACATTAGATAAGCCATAACATTTCAATTAGATGACTAAGTAAGTAGTTAATTTATTTTCTTGATTTTAATCATTATCACAAAACAGTGGAAGGTTACCGAAATATTATTATTTATATAAATAAAATTAAAAGATATAATAGATATATTCAACTTTAATGATCTTAAATAAATCTTATATCTTGATTTGTATTATAACATTTAAAATAAATAGTTTATAATTATTTAAATGTATATTAAAATCTTACAGTTTATGCATTTGTATAGTGGTATATATAACTAAAGTAGATAGCATTACTTATTATAAGTAGTACCAGTATATTATATAATTTATTATTAAAAGTAGTTTACTAGTAGGTAATAAGTGAAGAATAGTCAAAATATATTAAGCAAGTATCTTTCTGTTATTTCTGTTAATATTAAAAAATTATAGTAAATTATTATGAGATACTTCAAATAAAATATGCTGACCTTAATAACCTAAGTACTACAATTGTAGTAATTTTAGGTATTATAAAATACATATTATTTAGTATATTTTACTAAAATATATAAGATTACAAAAAAATAAGATATAATGATTTACTATTTTAAATAACACTAACTATAGTATAATTTAGTTTACATTAAATCCATATACTGCGTTTATTAATTAATAAAATTAAATAATTATTGTAATCTTAAAATATAAAGCTATTTTCTAGACTACTATATAAATAAACTTGTATATAAGAAATTACATATATCCTAATATAATTTGTAAGAATTAAAAGAAAATAGCTCATTCAAGAAAGATTATACTTATTAATATTATCTCTTTACTCTGGGAATAATTCAATATCATCAATAGTACAGTAACCTAATCGATCTTAAAATATACAGTAGGTATATGGATAGTTATATAATAAATATAAAAACGCAGCCATAGTAATATTTGGCACACTGCATGTCAATAGAAAAGGCTATAATTGCCAAGGAGCGTCTTGCATGTCAATCACCGCTCGTAGATTGTACCGTGATACCTTTAATTTTTTTTTCAATCAGTTAAATACTATATGCTTCTTAGGAATTTTAACTGCTTTTATCTCAATGATATTGAACCAAATATTTACTTTAGGTGGATACGACATTGGTAATTTTTTTAATACTAATAATACGTTAATTTCAGGTATTAATTTTCAAGAGTTAATTAAACAAATGACTCCTGAACAACAGATAGTTTTATTAAAAGTCTCTGCTGCTGCTAGTTTATCAGCTTTAATCGGTAATATTGTCCTTTTAGGAAGTATGTTAGTGTTAATACCTTCAGTTTCTGAAGGGAAGTATATTAGTGCACCACAAGCCATATATGACTCTATACCAATGTTACCACGCTTACTGTTATTGATGTTCTTATGTACTCTTATAGTGCAATTAGGCATTACTGTATTTATAGTACCTGGTATTATGCTAGCAGTTGGTTTTTCTTTGTCTCCAATAATTCTCTCAAAAGAGAAAACTAGTGTATTTAGATCCATTCAAAGTAGTTTCCGTATATCTTTTATTAATGTGCGGTTTATTAGTCCAGTTATGATAATCTGGTTAGCAGTAAAATTAACTCTTCTTCTATTAGCTAGAATAATAATCTCTACCCTACATCCTAATATTAGTACGATTATAATAAGTTCTTTAAGTCATTTCGCTTCTGCATTTCTTATTATTTATCTTTCACGTCTTTATATGTTGATCAAGTAACTAGTAAAAATATTTTTATTTTTATATACTCTAAATATTGTTAAATATCTTAGTAAGAATAATAGTAATTTTTGTATTATACGGCACATTTATTTAAAATACATATAATTATTTTAGATTTTTTATGAAAATTCATTCTATTTAATCTTTAATTATTTTTATATCTAAAGCATCAAGGTTTTAAACTAAAAATAATTTTTTTAATTTTAAGAAATAAAATAATCACTTACCAATACAGAAATTTGAAAAAATACGTCCTAATAGATCATCAGATGTAACTTTGCCAGTAATTTCATTCAGCGCTTGCTGAGCTTCACGTAACTCTTCAGCTAGTAATTCATATGCATAAGGGGGTTGTAATAGATAATATTTACCTTTTTGAAGATGTTTATAGGCTATGTCTAATGCCTGTAAGTAACGACGACGAGCTAAAAATTTACCTTCTATATTATTGGAGCATCCTATAATATTATATTTGATATAATCGCGTAGTACATCAATGCCTGCACCTGTGCGAGAAGATAATCTAACGATTGGATAATTATTTGTAGTATTTAGTCCTATTTTTTCTTTAGTAATATCAATTTTATTGCGTACAATAGTAATTGGTAAATTATTTGGTAATTGGGATATAAAATCTGGCAAAACACTTGTAGGTTCAATGGCATCAGTGGTGGTTGCATCAATTACAAATAAAATATGATCGGCTTGTTTTATTGCTCGCCAGGCACATTGCATACCTATCAGTTCTAATTTATTGTTACTTTTTTGACATAATCCAGCGGTATCAACAATATGTAGTGGCACGCATTCAATATGTATATATTCAGTTAATACATCTCGGGTAGTACCTGCTATTTCAGTTACGATCGCTACATCTCGTCCAGATAATGCGTTTAAAAGGCTTGATTTTCCTGCGTTAGGGCGTCCGGTAATAACTATTTTCATACCCTCACGTAATAAACTTCCTTGTTGTGCTTCATTACTCACCAATTGCAACCTATCTATTATATCATTAAGTTGTATTAAAAGTTTTTCTTGACAAAAATAATCAGTAGTTTCATCGGGGAAATCAATAGATGCTTCAAGCAGGGTACGCATACTGGTTAAGGCTTTAACCAGTTGATTGATACTTTTAGAAAAAACACCTTGTAGCACATTTACTGCTGAGCGAGCTGCTTGTATTGAACTGGCATTGATCATATCTGAAATAGCTTCAGCTTGTGTTAAATCTAATTTACCATTAAGAAATGCACGTTGTGAGAATTCACCGGGATGGGCAATACGTACATCAGGTATTTTTAGACTATGTTTTAATAGCAGGTCTAGAATTACTTGTCCTCCATGTCCATGTAATTCTAGTACATCCTCTCCGGTAAAAGAATTAGGTGCGGGGAAGTATAGAGCAATCCCCTTATCTAATAAGTTTTCGTCTGCATCTTTAAAAGGTAGGTAAGTGGCGTAGCGCGGTTTGGGTATTACCCCTAGTAATGCTATGGCTATTTTTTTAGCATTAAGTCCTGATGCTCGTAAAATTCCTATACCACCCCGCCCTGGGGGGGTGGCCTGAGCAATTATGGTATCGTATTCAATCAATACTTGCATCCTTATAGTAAAAATATTAAATTTATATTAAATATACATCAATAGATCATTTATTTTCACCACAATAATTTTTGTTTATTAATTTTCTTTAATTATCGTGTAATCCCTGTTTTTTAAGCCAACGATATATTATTTGTTGTTGTAATATCGTTACTAAATTACTTATTATATAGTACAGTACCAAACCTGATGGAAACCATAAGAAAAATACTGTAAATATAACAGGTATAAACAATATAACCTTTTGTTGTATAGGATCAGTTACTGTAGTTGGAGACATTCTTTGGATAAAAAACATCGTTATTCCCATTAATATGGGTAAGATATAATAAGGATCTTGTGTAGATAAATCATATACCCATAATGCGAATGGCGCCTGACGTAATTCTACTGAATTCATTAGCATATAATATAATGCTAAAAATATTGGCATTTGAATGATTAATGGTAAACATCCACCAAGTGGATTAACTTTCTCTGCTTTGTATAATGACATCATTTCTTGACTCAAACGTTGCCTATCGTTACCAATACGTTCACGCATTAATGTTATCTTAGGTTGTAACATACGCATTTTAGCCATAGAAGTATATTGTGCTTTAGTCAGTGGATACATGATACCACGAACAATAAAGGTAATAAGAATAATAGAAAATCCCCAGTTACCGATAAATTTATGAATTAATTGTAGCAACTTAAATAGTGGTTGAGATATAAACCACAACCAGCCGTAATCTACAGTTAGATCTAGATTGGGTGCCACAGTAGACATACTACTCTGTATTTTAGGACCAATCCAGAGAGTTGCTTGCAGTTTTTTCTCCATTCCTGGAGGAATAATAATAGGTTCAGTATTAAAACCAATTATTGATAGTTTATCATCTATCTTTTTAGTATAAAAATCATTTATTAAATTATTATGTGGAATCCATGCGGTAGTAAAATATTGTTGTAGCATAGCTATCCATCCATCTTTAGTAGTAATATGCAAAGGGGCTTCATCAAATGCATATTTATTATATTTATGATTACTTGAAGAGTATGCAGCACCACGAAAAGTATGTAGTGCAAAATTATTACTGTTTTTATTATATTGTTTTCTTAAATTTATAGATTGTTTTAATTGACCAAAAAGGGTTACATATAATAACTTTGTACTGTTGTTCCTAACTTTATAGTTTACATCTATTGCATAGTTACCACGTTTAATAATGAAGTTTTTTTGATATACTACACCTTCTTGTGTCCTGTATATTAAAGGTATAGTGAGTAGATCTTGATCATCTGTTAATTCAAAGTTATTTTTCTCAACGGTATATAGAGGTTGGTTGTATTTTATTGAATTATTCGGACTATTGATATTATTTAAACCACTATAAGCTTGATAGATAAAATCTGGAGTAGTTTCTAAAATTTTAAATGGTTTGTTAGAGTCTAAATTATCTGGGTATGCTAATAGATTTGCTTGTTCTATAATACCACCACGAGTATTAATTGTAAAAGACAGAACATCAGTTTTTACTGTAATCAGTTTACCTAGATTATTTTTATTTTCTTGCACATACTGATTTTGTATATCTACTAACTCTGTATGAGCGTTCTTACCTATAGGATACTGACTATTATTATCTTTTTGCCATGATTGCCAAATCATGAAAGATACTAACAGTATCGCTAGTAGGAGTAGATTGCGTTGCGAATCCATCTTTAAAGTTCTCTATTGTCATCAGGTTTTGTCGGTACGGGATCATAACCACCTATATGTAGGGGGTGGCATTTTAATATGCGCTTTAGGGTCAACCAACTACCTTTTATTATGCCAAACCAACTTAATGCCTCAATACTATATTGTGAGCAAGTTGGTTTAAAACGACAATTATTACCTAGCAGTGGACTAATAAAAATCTGATACCCGCGTATCAGATTTATTAAAATACACAAACCTGCCGACAATAATAACGCCATAATTTTTTTAGAATTTTCATTAGTGTCTGATTATCAAGCTCCTGCCCTCCTTTTTTAACAATAACTACAAAATCCATGGCAGGTAGCAAATGTTGATTTAAACGGAAATATTCTCGTGTTAAACGTTTAATTCGATTGCGCGCATGTGCATGTTTAATATATTTTTTAGAAACTGCTAGACCAATTCGTGGATGATCCAGTGTATTTATACGACCTAGTATTGTAATATGAAAAGTACTAGCTCGTTGTGGGTGATGAAATACGAAATTGAATTGATCAGGAGTTAGTAAACGTAACTTCCTAGGAAATACTAATTTCATCACAAAACATTAGCTATATTTTTTAGAAACAGTTAGACGTATACGACCTTTTGCACGACGTCTAGCTAGAATCTGGCGACCATTTTTAGTTGCCATACGAGCAAGAAAACCGTGTAAACGATTACGCTTTAATACTGATGGCTGAAAAGTACGTTTCATAAGTAATTCACCTAAACGAAAAAAAATGAATGATTAGTAGAATTTTCTGGTTATGATAATTAAAGACACCTTTATCAAATATATTATAAAAGAAATATTATTGTAATAATTAAGTATTATTTAGTCAATTCTCATTGTAAGATAGCACAAAGAATTTTATTATTAATCCTAATATATTGTTATATTATCTATTATACAAAAGATAGATAAGGTATAAATTTTATAAAAATGATTTAAATACTGCTCTATATCTTTTTAAAAGACGGTTTATGTCTATAGAATAAAATAAAAAATATTTATTTAATATATTTCAAATCTTAACATAACGTAAATACGTTAATTTATACTATTAGATATTAAGGTAATTTAATACAAAAATATTATATTATCCTGAATAATATATCCTATTAATATATTATATTTTAACAATTATTAAAAACACTAAAATATATATTTATGCTAAATATTTTTAAGTACTATTGATTTGGTAATTAATAATTTAATTTTATTAAAGATAATTGTAGTTATTTATTAGTTTTTACTATTTATATAACTTTATACTTAAGTATAAAAGAAAAGTAGTAATACGTAATAATAAAAAATTAAAAAGAAATATTATATTTATTGAATTTTTTATATATAGTAATTTTTAAATTATATAATTATTAAGAATTATATAACAATATATAGTAGTAAAATACTCATAGTTAATAGTTTAATATGAACTATCAGGTATAATAAATATATTATACATGTTAATATGAAGAAAAATTTAAATACTTTGTATTAGAAGTCATATTAAAAGTATAAATAGACTAAAATAATAGAGATATATAAAACATTAATAATTTTTCTATTTTAGAATTTATTTTTTTACTTAATCTAATTTTTAAGAGATAATATCAACTTATTATTTACTTTATCAAGTAAAGCGTTAAAAATATTAGTATTGATAAAATATATATTAGTATTAATAGGTTTTTAATTAAAAGTTTTTATAATAACCTGTTTGTCTATTTAGACAATAATCTTGAGTTAAATAATCAATATAATTAAGATAATAAAGCTTAAATATTATTATATTTCATAATAATTACTTATATAATAAATAATAATAGTAATTATATTGTAATATTTAGGATAAATTTTATCAAAAATATAATTTAAAAAAAAGCTTTTAATTATGATAGAGGATTAAAAAAAATAACTAAAGTATTTATGTAAAAACGAAATAAAATTATAGTAAGTTTAATTTAAATAAAAAATAAAAATAAAAATCAAAACATTATACACTAAAATTCTATTAACTATAATTTGGTAAGTTTAATTGAAATAAACGAATAAAATTATCTGTAGTTTGTTGCGCAATATAGTCTAGTGTCATACCTTTTAAAGCAGCTAGATATATAGCGATCTCTAATATATAAGATGGTTGATTCTCTTTACCACGGTGTGGTACAGGAGCTAAATAAGGGGAATCAGTTTCGATTAATATACGGTCCATAGGTACATAGCGTACTACTTTACGTAGTTCTTCTGCATTACGAAATGTAATAATACCAGAGAATGAGATGTAGCAACCAATATCTAGAAGTTTACGAGCAGTATCTTTATCTTCAGTAAAGCAATGTAATACCACACCACACTTATTTGCCTGCTCTTCTATTAAAATATTTAACGTATCTTGATTAGCATTACGACTATGTACAATTATAGGTTTATGCAGTTTACGACCTATGCGTATATGCTGACGAAAAGATTCTTTTTGTAAAGAAATATTTTGTTTTTGATAAAAATAATCTAGACCAGTTTCACCTATTGCAACTACTTCTGGAGCTTTTGCAAATTGTATTAACTCGTCATAGTAATACTTATTTTTTAAATATAGAGGGTGAACACCACAAGAAAATGCTACATTATGACGTATACCGATCTTCTGATGCATATCAAGATATCCTGGAAGTGTAGTAGCTACTGTTAGCAAAAAACCCACTTGATTATTTATTGCATTTTCTAAAACACTATCTATACTTTTATGTAGATTTTTATAATCTAATTCATTTAAATGACAATGGGAATCTACTAAATACATATTTATAACCTAATAAAATGAGCTAATGCGTAGTTTTGAATTAAAATTAATTAGAATACTGATTCCATAAACACAGATTACGTGTAAGTATTATTTCACGGTTAAGACCTGTTATAGTTAGAAGCTGGTGACGACAAAAAATCCAATTTTCTAACTGTTTTTGTAATATTGTATTTGTTTGTGTAGATGCTAGCTGAGATATAATATGTTGTTGATCTAAATTAGTAAATGTATTCTTTACACCATGTTGTAATTTAATCGCATCCAGTAGTATCATACATAACCATGTTAGATATTGATTAACGTTATCATTATTAAGAAGTGGTAATAAATTTATCCATTGGTAATGAAGTATTGCTTGCTGTAATCCATGTAAAAATTTAATACGATATCCCCATATATCAGGTGCAAGTAATTTTAATGCAGCAATCGGTGCTCCATTAGTTATACGTAATGCTGTTCGCATACTTATAAGGTCGTATGATAAATGTTTTTGAGTATACATCCAATTTATACTTTTATCTTCATTAGGCACTTGTAGATATACATAAAAACAGCGACTACGTAAAGTTGCTAATAAATTTGCTGGATTACGCGTGCCTAGAAAGAAATAAGTGTTTTCCGGGGGTTCTTCAAGAGTTTTTAATAACGCATTAGCAGCTGATTCTGTAAGTGCTTCTGCTAATGGTAAGTAAATAATCTTAGCTTCTCCGTTCTGAGTATAAGTATAAATTTGTTCAATAATTTGGCGCACTGGTTCAATACCCAAACTAGATTTTCCTGATTCTGGATGTAAATTATATAAGTCAGGGTGGTTACCCGCTATTATTAAACAGCAATTACGACATTTACCACAGCTTTTTTCTTTTTTTATATTTTGACATAATAGCCAACGAATTAACGCGTATATTAATGAATCATCTCCGCATCCCTCTAGGGCATGAATTAGTAAAGCATGATGACCTCTACCATCCCGATATTGTTTAACTAACTTGTGATAAGATATATTCAGCCATGGGTACCAATACATTTATTCTCCCCTATCTGATTTAACCAAGATTTAAGTATAAACTTTATTTGAGTGTTTACTTTGGTTATATTTTGTGATGCGTCAATAGTAATAATACTATCGTCTTGTGCAGCTAATGTTAGATAACGTTCACGTGCACGCTCAAAAAAATCTAAAGATTCTTGTTCAATTCGATCTAAAGAATTACGGTTGTATGCACGTTTTAAACCAATAGCTGGAGGTAAATCTAGATATAGTGTTATTCCAGGCTTAAGATCGTCTACTATAGTATTTCTTAAGCATCGTAATAAACTAGCATCAATACATCTACCACCTCCTTGATATGCCTGTGAAGAGAGATCATGACGATCTCCTATTACCCACGCACCACGTGCTAATGCTGGTTTAATTACATGGGTCACTAATTGAATGCGCGCGGCATAAATCATAAGTAATTCTGCTTTATTGGTAATTTCTTCATTTTCAACGCTATTTTTTATTAGTTCACGTAGTTTTTCAGCTAATGGTGTTCCACCTGGTTCACGAGTAAAAACTATATCTTCAATACCCTGGTAGTTTAGTACATCAACTATAGTATTACACGCAGTAGTTTTTCCTACCCCCTCAAGACCTTCAATGACGATAAACTTACTTTTCATTATTTCCCTTCAGTACTTTTCGGTAATTTTATAGTTTTTTTATTATTATTATTTAGCGATAAATGTACATGTAATAAAAATTATTAAAAATTAATTATCAGATAAACTGTCTTATAGTCCTTGTTTTTTACAGACAATTTATAAGGAGAGTGGGATTTTAATAGATTGTTATAAATTTGATATATATTACATTAATATAATTTTATTTATACAATAGACCATTGTTATATTATTTATAATATTTTACTAAAATATAAATTAAATAAATATATATTACTGCAAGTATTCTTAAATTTTAGCTTATTTATTAAATAATTATATCTATAATTACTCATCTAATATTAAATATAATGATATAGCTTATATACTTAATTTATTATTAGATATTAAGTATTTTAATTTTATACTAATTATAGTTATGCTTAATAAGCATATAATTAATTATTAAATATTTCAGCTATCTAATAATCCGTATCAGAATAGATTAAATGTTTATAAAAATATTTTTGATCTCTGTATATCACTTCAATAATATATTATTATTAATTACTTAATGATTGTGCTAAAAACACTTTTAGTTATTTAAAACATAAAAAACTAGGATTTATTTTAGCACATATTCTCAGGAATGTTACATTCATAATATGATTGTGTTTTTATTATTTAGTTATTCAATTATTTAGTATAAAATGTAGTTATAGTTGTTAAAATATAAATAAATACTTATTTGCAATATTTTGGATATATCTGTACTTTAATACAAAGTAATACAAAATAAATAACATTAATATTCAGATTACTAAATTATATAATTTATTAATAATACTACAACAATAATATTAATATTTTATTTTGGTATTTAAATTTCTCCTACTCTAATTATTTTTTAGATATACACAGATAACTATATACTTTAATTAAAGTACAAAATCAAAGAAAATGTGGTATTCTAGTTTTAAATACAATTACAGATTATTATAAAATATTAGCTATAATTTAAACTATAAATATTTTATATAACATATTCAAATATAGTATTATTAGTACTTTTTTTAATAATTGTTATTTTTTATTTAATAACAAAACATTGCGTTTTTTTACTATAGTTTTCTGATATTATTATATAATTTGAGTTTATCTCAGAAATATATTTAATTTAATAAGTGTTTATATATATTTGATATATCATATATTATAATATGTATAATTAATTATATCTTAGTATAGGAGATTTTTATAAATCTCTCTGTTAGTAAAATAATGTTAGTTTATATCGGTATTTATCTTTATCTATAAAAATATTTTTATTATTAGAAGTACTCTCCTGCATTCTTACAAGAAGAGATCTTTAATAAAGAAAATAAGTCATGAACCTAATTATTACTGTGTAATTCTATATTTATCTTTTATATTTTCTCTAATTTATAAATTAAAAAATATCAAGTATATAGCTATTTTCAATAGATTAAAAAATAATAATTATTTTATAATATATTAAATATAAGTAATCATAGATTAATAGTTTTCTTTCTTATTAGTGTTATATTGTATAGTTATACTAGTATAAAAGAGCTAAGTATGTAGGATTTTATAATGTATTCTAAGTTTATATATATTATTTCTAATTTGTACTCAGTTGCTATATTTTTTTGATATTTAACTAAGTTTTTTTATAAAAAATTTATTTGAGTAATTTAATTTTTGTATTATACGAAGAGTAATATTTTTATTTTAGCATTAATTACTAAATAAAATTATTTAATAAGTATAATAAATATTTAATAAATTATCTTGTTTTATTATAAAAATTTAAAATTACCCTCTATAATTAAATAATTATCTAAACATGCAAATCAATATAAATATAAAGTATTTATTTTAAATAAACTTTATGTATATTTTATTTCATATAAAGACATAATAAAATATTATTAGATATACTTTATATTCTACTAAAAATTTTAAAAGAATCTTAAATTTTAGTTATTATAAATTATATTTAGAATTAAATGTACTTGTGGGAGAATATAAATGTTATCACTAAGTAAAGAAGCCACTCAAGTTCATGAAAAGTTAGAAGCATATGGCTTGGAGAACCCACTTAATTACAAAAGCAAAATATTAGATCTTGAAATTCGTAAGCAGCTTATAGAAGATCATATGATAAAAATTATGCAGTTACTTAATCTGGATTTATCTAATGATAGTTTAATAAAAACTCCGAATCGTTTTGCTAAAATGTATATTAATGAAATTTTCTCTGGATTAGATTATTTAAATTTTTCTAAGATTACAATGATAAAAAATAAAATTAAAGTAGATGAAATGATAACAGTGCGAGATATAAGTTTTACTAGTACCTGTGAACATCATTTTGTGATTATTGATGGTAAAGCTCACGTAGCATATATTCCTAATAACTGTATTATAGGACTTTCTAAAATTAATCGTATAGTGCAATTTTTCTCTCAGAGACCACAATTACAAGAGCGTTTAACAAAACAAATTTTAGTAGCTCTACAAACTTTACTTGGAATAAAAAATGTAGCAGTATCTATTGATGCTAGGCATTTTTGTGTTAAAGCCCGTGGAGTTAAGGATATAACGAGTGTTACCACCACAACTTCGTTAGGTGGATTATTTAAATCTAGTCAAAATACACGTCAAGAATTTTTAAGTGTAATAAGGTATGAAAGATAAAATTAATTGTATTATGATTAATTTCGAGTAAAAATATAATTAGTATGATATGAAAAATAAAATGATTACTAAAATTAGTGATATAGATATCTATCTATATAAAATAAATAATAGTAACATATTTATATAGTTACTTACTTCAAAATAAAATAAATCAAAATATTTATTTCTGTATTTTCTCCTAAGTAAGGAATAAAATAGTTACCATATGTTTTATATAAATTATTTTAATAATAAGAAATTTTTCAAATAAATCAACGTATATTAAATAATAAGTTTACAATATTTAAGGTTGTTTTTATTATTTTATATTTGATATTTATTCAAAATATATTTTGATTTTATTAGGTTATTTCAAAGTATTTTAGGATATGTTATGGATAAGTTATAAGTAACAGTTTACTAAACTATCTTTGTAGATGTAATAAGAGTTTTGTTTTAGAAAATGTTCATCATAATTATATTATGAGTGATACTCAATATAATTATATATCTGTATATATAAAATAAAATTTAAACCGTCTATAAATTACACGTAGTTTACTATAATATTTTAGGTTATATTCTGCCATATAATATCTTAATAAAAATAAATATATTAAATATAGTATCTATATGTATAGATTGTATTATTTAATAATATTACTTATTTTAGGGATGTATAATAGCATTATTAGTAGTAAGCTCCTTAAAAATATTTGATATTTTTTTAATTAATATAAGCTTGTTGTATCACATTAATTAAGTATATTATTAAGATAATATAAACTCTAATACTAGTTGTTCTATTTTATTTATTGTAGGAATAATATTATTTATATTAAACTTTACAACTATGCCTAAATGGCAATTTTTATTGCATAATTAAAATTATTGTATTATTATCTACTTAAAACTATTTTATAGCGGTAATATGATCAATATCTTTTATGATTTTTATATGAAATATAAATACCATAATATATAATATAAATTATATTTAGTATAAATAATTTAAATTTTATAATTATTTAGCATTTAGTATGATTTTAGTGTTTAGTTAATCTTGTGCAATCAGAAGTTAAAGTTTTACTATAAAGTAATCAAAGAAGATAAAAAAATAATTTGCATAGTTTGTATTATTCTATCATGGATAAATATCCCATATAATAATTTCATATTAAGAAATACCTTATTAGTAATCTGATTTTATATATTATTTTTAAGTAATTTTATTCTAAAATAATTCTACTTAATATGTTTATTACTTTGTAATTAGAAGTCAAATATAATATATATATTTATATTTTTATATAAAAAATTTCAATTATATTATAATTGAAATAAAAAAAATTAAGAATAAAATTCTATATTTAAGTATTTTATACTATAGTTAATTAACGTAATATATTAAGGGATAGCTAATTTATTTAGTTTTATTATATAAAAACCAAATGTAGTTAAACTTTTTATTTTAAATATTAATACTAATAACAAGGATCGCAATTGTAATTAAAATATTAGCTAATAGTAATATATACTTTTAGTTATTTTTTAACTAAAAGTTATTGTGTTCTTATACAAATATTTTTATTTTATATATGGTATTATTAAAGAAATTCAGTAAGTTACTTATATAAGTAAAAAACCTTTTGTATCTGTAACACTATATCTTTATGAAGATAAAAATAATATAAGTAAAAAGAATGAAGTATAAAATGATAAATATTTTACTAAAGTTATAGTGTAATGAGTTTTTTTAAAAAGTTTATTAGTTTTAAAATTAGATAATACTCCTGTAATATAAATTAGATAAATATAATACAAAATAGTATTTAAGCAGTATTGAAGTTAAATAAATACTTTATTTTAAAATTTAAAATTCTATAAAACCTCCTCTCGCATAGATGCGAGTTTTTTTATAACTAAATTTGATAAAATAATACCAATTAATAAGTGGGTATAACGATGAAATCTGAAAAACCGGTTTTAACCCTATTAACTACACAAACAATTTATCGCAATGACCCCGCAAAACTTTTTCACCATTTATGCGGAAATCGTGCAGCAACATTATTACTAGAGTCAGCTGAAATAGATAAAAAACAAGATTTAAAAAGCTTGTTAGTGATAGATAGTGCGTTACGTATTACTGCGCTGGGACGTAATGTAACTATCCAAGCTCTGACTAAAAATGGTAGTACTCTCTTACCTCTATTGGACGCAGCTATTCCATCAGATATTAAAAATAATGTTCAACCTAACGGGCGAGTGCTAAATTTTCCTGTTATTGAACAGTATCAAGATGAAGATACACGTTTAAAATCAAGATCGGTATTCGATGCACTACGTATTTTACTTAAATTAGTAGTTACTCCAATACAGGAACGCGAAGCAATATTTATTGGAGGTTTATTTTCTTATGACCTAGTAGCAGGATTTGAAAATATTGCTATATTAAATAATAATAATAGATCTATAGACTTTTGTTTCTATATGGCAGAAACACTTTTAGTATTAGATCACCAACATCATAGTGCTCGTTTACAGGCATCTGTTTTTACTAGTAACTTAGAAGAAACTATTCGCTTACAGGCACGTTTAGAACAATTAACCAAAGAAATGACACATGAATCTCAGACCATTAAATATCAACATATTGAACATATGCAACTAACCTGTAATCTTAGTGATGTAGCTTTTAGTAAACTAGTAAGACATATGCAAGAAGCAATTCAAATAGGTGATATATTTCAGGTAGTTCCCTCTCGTCGATTTTATCTCCCCTGTCCTTCACCTCTTGCAGCCTATCACGCTTTAAAGCAAAGCAATCCAAGCCCTTATATGTTTTTTATGCAAGATAAAAATTTTTTTCTGTTTGGTGCATCTCCTGAGAGTGCATTGAAATATGACGCTACTAACCGACATATTGAAATATGTCCTATTGCTGGTACTCGCGCAAGAGCACGTCGTTTTGATGGAGCAATAGATCTTGATTTAGATAGTCGTATCGAATTAGAAATGCGTACTGACCATAAAGAATTAGCAGAACATCTTATGTTAGTTGATTTAGCACGAAACGACTTAGCACGTATCTGCGAACCAGGTTCACGCTATGTAGCAGATCTTACTAAAGTAGATCGTTATTCCTTTGTTATGCATTTAGTTTCTCGTGTAGTCGGGGTATTACGTCATGACTTAGATGTATTACATGCGTATCAGGCATGCATGAATATGGGCACGCTAAGTGGAGCTCCAAAAGTGCGTGCCATGCAGCTCATATATCAAACAGAAAAAACCCGTCGGGGCAGTTATGGTGGTGCTGTAGGTTATTTCACTGCTCATGGTGATCTAGATACTTGTATTGTTATTAGGTCTGCTTATGTGGAAAACGGTATTGCTACAGTTCAGGCTGGAGCAGGTATAGTTCTCGACTCCTTGCCACAGGTCGAGGCTGATGAAACTCGTAATAAAGCTCGTGCAGTAATACAAGCTATTGCTACTGCTCATAATATTAAGGATATATTTTAATGGCTGATATTCTTCTACTAGATAATATTGATTCTTTTACCTATAACTTAGTAGACCAATTACGCTCTAATGGTCACAGTTTAGTTATATATCGCAACCAAGTTCCTGCTGCAGTAATTATCAGTAAATTAGTTAAGATGAAAAATCCAATACTAGTGTTATCACCTGGTCCAGGGAATCCTTCTAAAGCAGGTTGTATGCCTGAATTATTATGCAAAATACGTGGTAAATTACCAATTATCGGCATTTGCTTGGGTCATCAGGCTATTATAGAAAATTATGGAGGACATGTAGGGCAAGCAAGTGAAATTATACATGGCAAAGCCTCTCTTATAGAGCATGATGGTATAGCTATGTTTAGTTGTTTACCCTCCCCTTTATCTGTTGCACGTTATCATTCTTTGGTGGGTAGTAATATCCCTGCTAAATTAATAGTAAGTGCCTCTTTAAATAATATGGTTATGGCAGTTCGTCATGATCAAGATCGTGTATGTGGTTTTCAGTTTCATCCGGAATCTATTCTTACTATTCATGGTGCGATCTTACTTCAACAGACGATCGAGTGGGCTTTATTATAAATAAACAATATTCATAGCATTAAAAAAATAAATAAATTATTTTTAAAATATTATTTTATATAAAAACAATTTCTTGTAAATTTTCTTAGAAATTTTATTAGAAGTATAATTAATTATCTATATTGTATTTATTTTTATAAACTAGCGTTATAGCCATATACTTTTCTCATTCTTAAAACATGTATTATATGAAGTAAAGTAAATTAATTGAGTACAGTAGTATATGATAGCTTGAGTTTTTACTTTTAATAAGTAGGATGTATATGGTTAAATTAATGCAATGTAGATAAAATTATAAAATCAGTTAGTAAATAAAAAGATTATTTTAATGATATTTAACAATACATTTCAGTAGAGAAAATTTATATTTATTAGTATCCAATGCTATGTAAATTTTATAGTCTTCATGTGATATTGTATTTTCTTACTATTAGTACAGTATTTATTATTATATCTAATGATAACTATATTTATGACATTAAATATATTATATACTAAATAAGTAAATATTTTTATGACTTACCCTATTTAATAGAAGTTATTATTAATATAATTTAATAAATAAAAGTTTTCTTAATATATATAGAATTGATTTTATCATCCTTATACTTAATATAAAGTATGGTTTTAGTACAGTACTATAGCCTGTATGATAATTTATGTATATAAGATATTGATCTATATAGATCAATTAATTAATAAATAAGAGAAAAAATTTTTTATTTTAACTAAAATAATAATTAAGAGATTAGTTTATATGTTAAAAGTTAGATTAACTTAAACATTATTTACTTTTATTGTTTTAATTTATTAAAATAATATACCTATCTAAGATTATAATACTAATTATCAGACATTAAATAGCTATATAAATACACCTAATAAGAATTATATAATATAAAATTAATATTTACATTAGTAGTATTATTAAAAACAATATAAATAAGATTATTAATATTTATTTATTAATATACTAATTGAGTATATATCGATAACTATCGTGCTTAAAATTATTTTCTATATAATATAAAATGATATAGAAAATAACAGATTCGCTATAAATATAACTTTAAATAAAAAATAAAATTAATATTTTATTATTATTTATTTTAATATTAAAATATAATAAAGTGTTTTAATTGAGAGATAAAAGTTATTGTTAATTGATATATACATAGTAGTTTATATATTGCATATAATACAAGATATATCTTTCGTATTGAGATTAACTAGTTTAGTTATTTTAATGAATAAAATATAAAAATAATATTATTATGATTATAATTAATATTTGCAGTAATATAGTTAATAAAAGTATACAATATAATAGTAAAATTATTATAATATCTTAATTACTAATTCTTAAGTTATTTATATATATTTTAAATAAAATATATAATTTTAAAAATTATTTAAGTAATTAATACACGGTATTTTACTTTTTATAAAAAATAAGTGCTTAAAAATATTAATTTTATTAAGTTTAATTTTAGATATTAATGATTTAAGTAATAATAACTTATATATTAATATGTAATTTTATATCTAGTATTATTTAGTGCGTACTTTTACTACTTGAGTTTATATATAGTATCAAGTAAAAATATAATATTTATATTTAGTATTATAATAGTTAGTGTCTTTTAACTAGTTATAATCTTTTTAAATATTATTAAAATACAGATTTTATCTTTGTTATCACTATACATTAGTAGGAAATATTAGTTATATATAAGAAGTATCTATATATTTAAATAAATATCTTACTCAAGTTAGATTAGATATTAAGTATTAAAAATTTATTACTTTTATTAAGGTTTATATTTTTATTGATATTAAAATTATAATAGTATTGCTTAAATGATTAATCTTACTATGAATATAATTTTTTAAATTTTAATAAAATAACTTTATAAAATGAAATTTTTTAATAGTTTCTTTAGATGCATATCTTATAAGATCTTATCCATTAAGATTGTTATTAAGAGTAATATAACGAACAGTTATTATACAGTTAGCATAGGGTATTTATAAATTATTTAATACTTCAACTAAAAAAACTCCTATGGATAAGATCTCTAATGAATCTTATAAGTACATTACACACAATATTATTGCTTGTATTTGTAATAGTATTTAAACTAAAATATAAATAATAAATACTTAATTATAAGTTATTTTGATAATAAATTTAAAATAGAAAAAAAATTATTAAAATTTATTATATGTTTGATGAATTTATAATTATTTAAATTAAAAATATTCGTTAACTGGTATTTCTTTACTACTTTTTGTATATTACTACTATTTTTAGTAGAAGTAAGATACAAAAAAGTTAATATAATAAGTACAAATTCTAAGATTTTTTCTATAATTTTATATTTTAAAAGTTAATTCAAATAAAATACTAATATTAGCTATACTAATCAGTATAGCTAATATCTTTGATTATATACAGTAATATTTGTAGCTTTTATTTTTTGGCTTATAATCTAATTTTATTATAAAATAACAAAATTATAGTTATTGTCTAATTACTATGAAGACAACTATAATTTATAATTAAAATGAATTTTAGGGTAATGTAATACCTTACAATTAAGTGTAATTTTTTTTAAATTTACTCCCCTTAAAGAGTAAGTTTTTCAATATTATAGTAAAGATATCTATCTATAGATAGTATTATTGTAGATATATTAATAGGTTAGTTATTCACTCCTTTTACTTTCTACTTGCATGTAATAGAAAGTTTAGGAAAAAATGCTTAATATACATAATTAATAAAATATTTTATATATCTAGTTAATGCATTTTAAATTTTATATCTAATAATTATGGAGAGATTACCCTATAGGTAGTAATAACATCAAAAACTAAGAGATACTAAAACTATACTACTTATTACAAGTAATGCTATTTTGATATATAAATATAAATAGGATTTGATAAATAATTATATTATTATTTTTAATAATTAGTCATCATTTAAAAAATAATAAAAACTTATTACAAAGTTTTAATATACTATTAATTAATAATATATAGCATTTAATTAAAGGTGATAAACATTTTTTATATATCATTAAGGTAAAAAATAATGTAATAAACTTGTATACTAAATTTGCTAATATTTTCTAAATCAGTATATTGTATTGTAATTGTAGAATATAGGTTAAAAATAATGCATTGTTATATAGCAATTAATATTTTATTTATTTTTTGTATATTTTATATGTGTTTATTTAGTTTTTATAATTTTAGTTATACTTGAGTAACTACGTTAGTTAAAATGATTTAAACATATCTAACTTATACTTAATAAGTATAAGTTAAGCTAGCTAGCTAAAATATAAGCTTCCCTTAAATAAGGACGATAACAATGATGGTAAATAAACGCGACTTTTATACTCAAGAAGACCTTGAATCTTGTGGACGCGGTGAATTATTTGGTATTGGTGGTCCACCATTGCCATCAGGCAATATGCTAATGATGAACCGTGTTTTAAAAATGTCTGAATATGGAGGTTACTATAACAAAGGCTATGTAGAAGCTGAGTTAGATATACATCCTAATTTATGGTTCTTTGGATGTCATTTTATTGGTGATCCAGTTATGCCTGGATGTTTAGGTTTAGATGCTATGTGGCAACTAGTTGGATTTTATCTTGGCTGGCTCGGAGGTGAAGGTAAGGGGAGGGCATTAGGTGTAGGTGAAGTCAAATTAACCGGACAGATACTTCCTACTGATAAGGAAGTAACTTATCGTATTCACTTTAAACGTATAATTAACAGGAGGTTGATTATGGGAATGGCTGATGGTGAGGTTTTAGTTGATAGAAAGGTTATATATCATGCAACGGACCTTAAAGTGGGATTATTTAAAGATACTAGCGCATTTTAATCTAATAATATTCATTTATTTTTAATTCTGTAACAATACATAGGTGCTTTTAGCTTATATTATCTTAATTTTAAAAATTAAGATAATATAAAAGTTTAGTATATTATTTATTGTAATAAAATCTAAATATCACTTTATCTCGGTATATTATAAGATTATATAATCTTTAGTAATATTTAGTATACATTTAAAATGTTATTTATAAATTACGTAGCGTTATTCAATATAGTATTATCTTCGCCTTTATAGATTTTTATCTATAGATATTGTATTTATACAGTATATCTTAATTTATTATTTTATAAGTTTTTATTATATTAAAATAAAATTTTAATATAATATCCTATTGCTGTAATGCATTATTTATCTTTAAAAATATTTAGTATGCAATCATATTATGATATTAAATAATTTTATTAAACTTATTAGTATTGTACTGTATAAAATTATGCATATATCAATTAAATAAAATAATAATTTATTATTATATTTATTTTGATTGTTTTTAAAAATATAAGATTAATTTATTAATACAAAAAAATTATCTTGTTTATCTTAATATATTATATTACATGTACTATGATTTTATATTTATATATTGTAGTAATATATTATATATTATTTGTTTTTGCTATATAACTTGTAGTTATGCATAATATACATGGAGATAAATATAATTAATTTGTATCTCTTTATATTTTATAACAAATTCTTATAGAATTTATTTAAGATAATATAATCATTGATATTATTTAATTAAAATGTTATAGACATAAATAAACACTTTATATATATTTATTGCTTTTTTATAATGAATTATTATTCATCATATCATTTACTCATTAATATTAATTTTTAGTTGCAAAAATATTTTAAAAAAGTTTTATTCTGTTTTTTATTTAGATAATTTTAAATAAATAGAGAAATATATATAATTATAAAGGTAAATATACATTTTTATAGAAAAATATAAAAGTAAAAGAAGTAAATATATTAATTCAGTGTATAGTTTATATATTTATACTAAATTTTAAAATGAATATTAAATATAATTAATATTATATAAATAAATTTACCTTTTAATAAAAATATATTTTTTCTTAAAATAGTTATAAACTATATCTCATGAAAAAACGTCAATAATCAGAATTATCTACTTACAAGTGTAATTAAATTTTTAATACCTTTTAAATATTAAAATTAAATGGAATTTAATGTATTTCAATAGAAAAGATTTTTACGATAAATTATCTTTAATTTTACAGCATTATAGTCTTATTAAATATTTTATATATTAAAAGTTTATTTAGATAGTTTATACTGAATATTTTTTACAGGTCATTACTTTTAATTATAACTTATATTCTATAATAGAATTATTTTTTGATGACGCTACATGAATAATCTAAAGATATGATCTTCTATCATCATAGATATTATTAGTACAATTGCTAATAAACTTATAAAGTTTATTTATTCATAATAACTATCTTATTATTAACTTTTGATATTATTTTAACACTAAAAATAGTATAGAATATAATTTAGATATCTTTAGTGTTATGAATCTAAAATATAGAATACTAGTATAAATTTATTTTGTATACTCTCTGTAGATAATATTATAACTCACTTAATTAATAATTATATAGCTAAAATATTTAGGTAATGATTTATATCATTAGTTATTTTTATACTAGTTATATATTATAAGTATGAATATACCTATAGATAGTTCAGTATTAAAAATGCATAATTAGTAATGAGTTTGATCTTTTATTAAAATCGTATTTAACTATTCTGATCAATTATTAAAGTTTAAATAATTGATCAACATCTAAGTTATATATAAAAATACTTCTATTTTACTTATTGGTAAATAATTTTTTTTATTATATCTATCAATATTGTTATTGATATCTTTTTATAAATATTTAAATAATTATAGAATTTTCTGTAATTATTTATTTTAATCAATTCTATACTATTATGATTATATAAATAATTAAATATATTTTTTTGATATTATAGATTCTTTTAACTGTAATATTATTATTTTAATATATACTTTTTTTAAAAAACTTAAAATTAGATTAATAAATATGCTAATTTTATTCAAATAATTCGGTATTTTTATATAAGAAATATTTTTATATATGTATTAATTGAGTGGTTTTTATTGTTAAGTTTTTAATAAAATTAATCTATTGTATATTTGATTTTTACAAAATATCTAGATATTTAAAAATACAATATTAAAAATAATAACTTATATAGATTATACACAATAGATAATATAATCTTATTATATTAGTTCAAATTTAGCCCATATAGGTGCATGATCAGATGATTTCTCCATATTATTTATTTCATAATCTATACCTGCATCAATGCAGTAATTAGCTAATTTTTGGCTGGCTAATATTAAGTCTACACGCAACCCAAGGTTTTTACCTAATTTTTTTGAACGATAATGAAACCATGAAAAATGATCGTTACATTCTGGATGTATTTGTCTGTAAGTATCAATAAGACCCCAGTTTTTTAGGCAATTTATCCACTGACGTTCTTCAGGTAAGAATGAACATTTACCAGTTTTTAACCAGCGTTTTCGACTATATTCACCTATACCGATATCGTTATCAGTAGGACTAATATTTAAATCCCCCATAACAATTACCTGTTTTTCTGGATTTTGATCTGCTTCTAGATAGTTTTGGAGATCTTGATAAAATTTTCTTTTTGCTGGAAATTTAATTATATGATTACGATTTTCTCCTTGTGGGAAATATCCATTGATAATAGTTAGCATTCCAGTAGATGTCGTAATATCAGCCATAATAATACGGCATTGAGCATTTTTATCATCATACGGAAAACCTTTTCGTATAGCTAATGGCTGCTGTTTAGTTAATAAAGCTACACCGTAATGGCTTTTTTGACCATGATAAAATATTTGATACCCCAAATTTTCTAAAGATGTTAAAGGGAATACATGATCTTGAACTTTAGTTTCCTGTAAACCAATGATATCAGGATAATATTTAACTATAATAGCTTTGAGTTGATGTATATGAGCACGTATACCATTAATATTAAAGGAGATAATTTTCATAGAAAATAGTTAATATTGAATTTTTCGATTATTTTAATAAAAATTATAAATAATAGCTAAGTAACTTAACATTTTATTATATAACAGTGATAAATCATGACTATTAATGTTTTATTAGATAGACTCCTGCAAATAAGTATTATTCTGTCTTGGAAAGATTATTTTTAATATTTTAAAGACTACATATTAAAGATGTGATTATGTAGATTACTTAGAAATACTATATTTTCTATTATACTTATAAAAATATTATTTACCCAAATAAGTACTAAAGCATATATTTTATATATATATTAGAAATAATCTAATATTAACCTAAAAAATTAAAATTGATCTTTCATTTTTCGTAAGAGAGAAAAAACTTTCCAAAGTTCTTCTGGTTTTTTCTCTAATGTAGTATTTAATACTAAATTATCATCATAACAACGCAAAAAAGGATTAATTATTTTTTCTATTCTAAGTAAGGAAGGTACACTAGGTTGATTGTTTAATCTTAATTTTTTTACTTTTTTCTGGTATGATTGAATATCTTGATTATTGGATAAAACATATTTAGCAAATTTAAGATTTGATTCGGTATACTCATGAGAACAGCAAACTAATGTTTCATTAGGAAGTTGATTTATTAATTGTAAAGAATAATACATTTGTTTTGTTGTACCCTCAAAAACTCTTCCACAACCAGCGGAAAATAATGTATCCCCACAAAATAAATATGGATTACTGTAATAGGCAATATGTCCAAGGGTATGTCCTGGTATATATAGAATGCTAAAAATTATACCTAATAAAGTTATTTTATTATAACCTATAATTGGTTGAGTGCAACCTTTATTAATAGTTTCTATTGGTCCATAAACCGGAAGACAAGGATAATACTTTAAAATATTACTTACCCCCCCTACATGATCATTATGATGGTGTGTTAATAGTATGGCTTTAGGAGTCAGTAGATTTTTTTTTAAGTATTGTAAAACTGGCAAACTAACTCCCGGATCTATAATAATGCTTTCTTTATGAGGAGAGGAAAGTATCCAAATATAGTTATCTTGCATAACGGGAATACTAATAAGATGCATTACTTATAATTCCTAATTGAGTCATCTCTTATATAGAAAATATTTTAAGATATAATTAATTATATATAAAATATTTTTTCTTGTATAACAGTTTAGGAGATGATATCTGGGCTATTAACATTATTTTGTACTCTTAAAATAATATATTTCTTTGTTATATTTTAATATTTTTATTAATTTTATAAAATATTAAAATTGCTTAGTTACTATTTTATCAAATTTATTATATATCTTAGATCATTATTATAATAATCATTAAGTGCAGGTAATATAATAATATATATGTTATAACTTATTTTTTTATTTTAACTTTTCATATATAGTCTGTTAACGTATATTGGCTTTACATATACTTTATTTGTATTATTGTTTCTTATTATATAAGTAGATTTATATCTAGTGTATTACTAATGATAGTTATGTAGTAATTTTTATGATACTGAACTACATTTAATACTATAAATTATCCTGAATTATTGTATTTAATTACAATATCAATTTTATTGAAAATATATATAATCTTATTATATATTAAATATTTTTGCATTTTTAGTTTTATACATTAGAAAAAAATTATTTTAAAATTCTTTTTGTTTACTCTAGAAATACAGCCACAATTAATAAATATTTATTAATTTTAGTATTTCTAGAAATTATTATAGTTTTAAAATAATTATGATTTTGCCTAAAATTGTGTCATTAACTGATTAATAATCAATCAATAAAATAATTATTTAACTAGAGATTTTAGTAAACTTTACATATAAATATAATGAAGAAATTTGTTATATTATTCTTCTAAAGACAATTATATACAATGATATGTATATATATTATATATATTGTATTTAGATTAATATCTAAGTAGTAATAAGATTAATATCTTAATATTAATTTATTTGTAAGTTCATATAAAATATATATAAATATTTTTTATATATATTTTATATGTTATTATAAATATAATTTTAAGGATTTTAGGGTAAAGTTTAATAAATCATAGCATAAAATATTTAAATTTTTATATTTAAAATTATTAGAGTAAACTCATTTGATCTTAATCAAGATAAGGTATTATATCTCTGATATATGTTATTCAGAGAAAATTTACTTAAAAATATTGAATGTTAAATATTTAATAAAGTTTATACTACCTTGTAGTTAACTAGACAATCTTGATGTTTTTATACTTAAATGAATGTTGTATTATAGTTTAAATATTTTTATTGATTATTATTTATATACTTACTTTAAGTAAATATTATTTTATTTGTTTATAACCTGTATCCTCCTTGTTTGGAAGACTAGCTGCATTTCTAGCTAAAGCATCACATCGTTCGTTATTAACACAATTAGCATGGCCCTTAATCCATATCCACTCAATATTATGTTTTTGGATTACTAGATCAAGTCGTTGCCATAAATCTATATTTTTAACAGATTTTTTATTTGTTGTTTGCCATCTGCTCTTTTTCCAATTATGTATCCACTGAGTTATTCCTTTACGGACATATTGACTATCACTATACAATATAACTGAGCATGGATTTTTTAATATTTCTAGTGCCACAATAGCTGCCATTAACTCCATGCGGTTGTTAGTCGTAATGTAGTACCCAGCGCTTATTGTTTTTTCATATTGTTCATAGTGCAAAATAGCACCATATCCACCTGGTCCTGGATTTCCTAAGCAAGAACCGTCGGTAAAAATATCAACTTCTTTTAGCATACATAGCATTTTAATAAAGGATTCAGCCATAATTATATATAAATTAGCATTATTATTATAGCTATTTATTAGATATCTTGTTTGTAATAAACAGGGTATGCTTTATTAAAAAAATTAAGATATATTAGGATTTTATAATTATGTATATCACTTTGGTAGTTATTATTAATTAAATATTTAACTCAATTTTTTGCTTATTAAAATAAATAATAATGAATATAATTATTTAATTATAATTATTATAACTTTATTATAAAGTAGTTTTTAGATAAAAGTATAAGCTAATATTGCAGATACATAAATATAATCTTGTTTTAATATTTAAAATCAATTATTTATTATATACAATATATGTTATGTATTTTCTGAGTTATATACCATTAAGAATTTTTACTACAGTAGATATGACGTAATATTAATATTACTCTAAGTATAACAGATTACCTATAGTTGAGTAAAGATAATAGTTTAAGTATTAAATGTATTTTTTATTAAATTAATACATTTAATGTTTATATTAATAATAAAATCTATTAGTATTACTGAATAAAAAAATATTAAGTTATTTCTATTAAATAATAAAATTATAAAAATAATATTATATTTCTTCTAAATATAAAATATCTGTGTACTGATATACAGCGTTATTATTCGTAACTTAACTTAAATAATTTGTATATTTTATCAAAAATAAACGATATAATTTTTACACAGATTAAAATAAGATATTTTACAACTATTTAAAGAATATTAGCAATTTAATTTATTTTATTGGATAAATTTAACTAAATAAATATTAATTTAATATCAAATTATAAAGATTATTTAATCTTATATCCTTTTATGATTATAAAAATAATTGCTAACAATAGTATTAATTATACTAAAGTATTATAATTTATAGGATAATTATAAATTATATATACACAATGTGTATTTTGCATAATTTTATTTTTATTTAAAAGTGATATAATCCAATTATATTTATAGATTATACTTAATCTTTTAGTGTGGTACTGTATTAGTACAGTACCTACTTGTATTTTAAAATGATAGTTTATTACTATATTCTAGGTATAAAGTTAAAATACATATGTAGATGAAATTATATACATGAAAGTGATCGGTTATATTTTACTAATATATTATAGTACATAAAATTATTTATATTAATTTATAGTACAGTGGTATTATTGCTTATATAAAGTTATAATATAACTTAACCTAAGTAGGTTTATTTAAATAAAAATAAAGAAATAAAAAACTGTTATTTATAATGTTTAAAATAATATTAAATATTATTTGTTTATAATAACATAGTAATATACTATATATGTAATAACTAAATAAAAAATTAAAACTATTAAAATAAATATTAAAACATTATACTAATACAATTAAAAATTATTAATTAGTTAATAAAAAACAAAGTAATATATCAAAATATAAGTAGTAGTAAATACGTGAATTATTTTATATAAAAATATACCTTGACTATAATATCTATATTATATTATTTGTAATATACAAATGACACGAGGATTATATAATTTATAAAAGATAAAATATCGTATAATGATTTATTATCATATTAATGATAGCAGTAAATTTTTTAAAAATTAAATAAAAACTAATCTAGTTATAGTTCTAGTTCATTCATAGCAGCAATATTAAAACCTCCATCAACATGCAATATCTCACCCGATATACCACTAGCTAATGAAGAACACAAGAATGCTGCGGCGTTTCCTACATCTTCAATGGTTACCGTGCGACGAATTGGAGTAACTGCCTCACAGTATGCTAACATTTTTCTAAAATCTTTAATTCCAGATGCAGCTAGAGTGCGTATTGGACCAGCAGAAATACCATTTACACGTATACCCTCAGACCCCATAGAGTTTGCCATATATCGTACATTAGCCTCCAAAGAAGCTTTAGCGAGGCCCATAACGTTATAATTACGTATAGCACGCTCTGCACCTAGATAAGATAAAGTTAGTAGACTAGAGTTTGTATTAAGCATAGCACGACAAGATTTAGCCATAGCAACAAAACTATAAGAGCTAATATCATGAGTAATATGAAAACCATTACGAGTAACTACATTTACATAATCACCCTGTAGTTGATCGCCTGGTGCAAAACCTATTGAATGTACAAAACCATCAAATTGTGGCCAAAATTTCTTTAATTCCATAAACATTGTATCAATACTTTTATCTGTTGATACATCACATAATAGAACTATATCAGAATCTAACTTAACTGCATATTTCTCTACTCTAGACTTAAGTTTACTATTTTGATATGTAAAAGCAAGCTCAGCTTGTTCTCGGTGCATTGCTTTAGCTATACCATAGGCAATGGATAGTTTGCTGGCTATACCAGTTATTAGAATTCGCTTACCGGTAAGAAAACCCATAAAAGTAATATCCTTGTTATTCTATATTCAGAGTTTATAAATTATTTAATATCCTTATGATAACACTAAGGAATGTTGATTAAATTTAATAAACATTAATTACTTAAATAAGTAAAAACAGACTGATAAAATATGACATAATAATTGTTATTAAATGGATTTATTATTAAGTAAATAATAAATTTAAATATTATATTATAAATTATTTATTACTTAATATTTTAATATTATAGTTAGATGAATAGATAAGATCTTATCTATTCAAATATCCCAAGTGTATTATTATACTTCACATATTAGTATAATACTACGTATACTAATATGATTACTGTTAATTCGTTATTTAGTTTGGTAATGTACCAAAAATTATCAAATCTTATTAGTAATACTATATTCAACCACTTCTTCATCATACATGACTATTAACTTATCCTGCTATGTTTATTATACTTAAATGCTAAATAACATACATAAGTCATACTATGTTTTGTTATAATTATAGTATTAGATTAATAATTTGTAAACATATAAACATATCTGAAGTATCTAGTTCCTCATCTACTATAATTACTTAAGGCTGTAAAATCAATGTGCATGCTAAAACGACACGCTACATTTATCCAAGTATTAAAATATATAAATAATAATAAGGATGATAAGAACTTAACCTGATTTAATGTAATCTTGTATTTATACATAGTGTACGTTTATGAAGTGATACTTACTATGTATTCTTAATGGCATATCTAAAATATATCCTATCCATTAATCAGGATTGAGTTACGTTGATAGATATCATAGAATGATGCGTATAAGCTTACTTCGATAGCAAAAATCTCCCTAATGTAATTACTTATTATTAATAATACTCTCAACATGAGTAGATTCTATTGTACTAAAAAGTATTTGTAATAGAGTAGTTTTTTTACAGTTCTCACCTATAATTACCTAAAGTTTAGCTCTTACGTAAATAAAAACTAACTAATTAAACTGCTGTAAAATTTTGGTTATAGATCACGAATAATCCAGCACTATAGTTAAATATTTTGTCGATAAAAGAATTCTAGTAACGTACTGCATTTTATTGAACTCTATATTAATCGCGGTATCTAATAAATAAATATTTAAGTGAAGGTTATTATACTAAAAAATATATTTAAACAGTTTTTATGTTATAGTATATAGCTAAAATTAAGGATTATTCTAATCAGTGATAAAATATAGGGATTACGTAACTTAATTGGTATATTATCACAATTAACGCTGTCTATTGTTTGATCACAGTAAATTACGTTAATATCATTAGCCAATTCATCATAATCCATAGATTATCACTTATAAGTAAAATAGTAATTTTGTTATTTTTATTTATATATACTAGAAAGCGAAAAATTTATGCTTATATAGCAGGTACTATTGTATCTATTAGTTCATAGGTACTTAGAAAGTATTCTTAATTCACTAGAGTAATGAACCATAATTTTCTGGTATGTTTATTTAGTACATTTTATATTGTATACTACTTATGATATATTTATGATTTTTAATACCTAAATAGTATAGTAACTCTATGTCTCAACATTTACTTTATTATAATCTTTACCAAAGAATTTTCTTTATAAGTACAGCTAGGAATTTTTTGGATAACTTGTCGTCCAATAGTTGCAAACTAATATAGACAAGGTTTTATTCTTAAAAAATTATAGATATGTATATGATATACTAAATGTAGAAGCTATCTTCAAGTAATACGTAATAAATTAATATCATTCAAATAGAAGAAATTAGTTATAACTTTTCAATTATCTTTAGTGACGTAGCAAATTACTTTATCTATTAATATTTTTCAAGAATCAGATATATCAACTAAACTGAGTACTTTACTTTCACTTAGATTATATCTACATGATTGACAACTTTTATTAATTCTTTAGAAGTTTTAAATTAAATTGGTAGATTACAAATATAAAGTAATGGCATTTTATTTATTCTGCATGTACGTTTATTACTCTACGCGTATTCTATTGCCTAATAAATTAACTAAAAACACACTCATCATTATATCTATATCTGGCAGTATAATAGTTTACAGTGCTAGGATATATTAGTTATAATTAATACCCAAACATTATTCTTCCTTACTATATTAATAGTAATAAAGCCCCAAACTAAAAAAGCTAAGTTTGTAGATATCTACAATAACCACGGAAAACTTCTGAGTGTGTTTACTTACTAAATTACCAATAATATTAGTAATTTAAATGACATATAATAAACTAAGTATATACACTATGTAATATAGTAGTAAACATATATTCTTTTTTTTGAACCCTTAATACACTAATATATAAACCTCTCCTATCCTATGAGATAGGGTTATTGCACATACTACCTTTATAGTAGATACAAGTAAAAGACCTAGAAAACTATTAGAACAATAAGTTAATATAATTATAAGTATAAAAAGTAGTGTATCAAAAATATAATTTAGGATTAGTTTAATATAAACATAAGCTTATACTAGATATAATACCTACTTTAATACATAAAATACTAACTATTATAGTAGGACAATAGTACAGCCACTAAAATTGAGGATAATCCTACATAATAGGAGGATAAAAAATATCACGACCTAAATTGTGAGTTCTTAGGAAGAATAATATATCCAATAGTAAGACTATAACAAGGAGTAATAGCTGAGTGATCTGGTGACCTAGCTCAGGATAGTTAAATAATATTATAATAACCATTGTAATTAATAAGTATTATAGAAAAATTTAACCCCCAGTATTTGCAAATACAAGTTAAAACATTATATAATATATGCGTCTTATAATAGTGAATAGTATTCAAACACATATAGTTGCAACTATGATATAATTTAAATACAAATGTAATTTATATTCATCCTGAATAAGTAAATATATTCACTTATCTGTATTATAGTTAATGTGTTTAGTAATAAACATTATATATTATAAAATTCATTAGCATAATTTTTTAGTAAAAATGGTCTAATATCTACGCTTCAATAAGAGTAAATAAATTACTATATCCTTCATAATATAATAGTAAATATTAGTGAACATAAACTAGTAGTAAAATTTAAATTTAATAAGAAAATAACATCAGTAATATTGCTAACTAAACAAAGAATAGAGTAGTAGGAATATTATTCCATATACTCAATAATATTATCTTTCAATTTTTCACGTAACAGACCAGCAATGATTTCAATAGCAGAATACTAGCTACTAATGCCAATATAAATATTAGAATACATATATCTCTATAATGGCAGTAAACTTTTTTGATATTTAATGATCAATAATGAGTTATTAGTTGATACGAGATACACCTAGTTGACTTTATAAGAGGTCATATATCAGCTTATAAGCATTAATCATAGATACATCAATAAAGTATTGCGTGTTAGTGTAAAATATAGTAGTTTAAATTTAACCAGCGATAAAAAATATTTTTATCAACTATAATAGTAGTAGAGGTAATATAAAAATAATTATAGTTTATTTGCCATAAATGCAAAATCATACAATTTTGACACTTTTATCTCACTTTCGTTAGTAAATTTTTACTGATAGATATAGTATTTTTTTTCGCAATTAATACCGACAAAAAAATTTAGTAGATAAGTTTGATGTTAATCCCTTAATACCATTACAGTATACTTGTGGATGTAAAGAATACACTAACGGTATAACAAATAGTTGTTCTTCTAGAATGTTTTGTGCATTTCGATAATCTTATATGCGTTATAAAATATGCTGTGATAACAGAAACTCATATAGTAAGCAATTAAATAATAAATCATACTGCTTAATTAAGACAGTGTGATATTGAAGATATCACCAGCTGAACAGTCGATTAAAATTATTTTAAGTGATTATTTTATCAGTTATCTATTTTAATATTGTTATATCATAGTTAATATTACTTAAATACGCTTCTTGTTATAAGGGTTATGTTATAATAACAATGCTACTAACATAAATATTTATTTACATTATATTGGCTTAAATAAATTCAGCTACCTATAGCACTAGGAATATAAAACTGAAATATAGAAAAAAACTAAAATTATAAATATAAATGAGTTACATTACTTTTTTATTATTTAATATTATTTACTTAGATTATATCCTTTAATTTTAGCTTCTCTATTATATTGCCAAAAATAACTGGTCATGCTTTATATAACTTTTTAACTATGTCATAACATTCTCATTTTATGAGACGTTGTTATTAATTGAACAAGAAATATCTCGGTATACATTAATATTATTCAGAAGTTGTTTTTTAGTATTAAATGTAAGATTAGTTAGACTTATATCAGGGCTTAATCATTAAGTGCAGATTATTTCTTAAAATACTTAGTTAGTTAACTATAGAAGAGGCAGTTATATATCATATTTCCTTGTTAAGATATTTAAATAATTACCCTACACTTCCTGTAATGAGATCTATAATTACTTGGTATAAGTGTATTTTTCCAAAATAAATTATTTCATTATAGACAAATATATTGCTCTATTACATATGATTTAATCATCAAAGATTCGGTGCTTACAGGAAAATAATTTATTTCTTCTTTTTTATCTTGTTTTATTATAAAATTATCGTACTCCGCTGATATTATATATAGTTAGTTATTGGGTGTCATAAAAAATTATTTGAATTGTTAAACTAATTTTAATCTTAAAATTACCAAGTCTATGCAATCTTTTTACTATATTGCTAAAACTATAAATTGATAAAATCAGGGTCATAAATAACAATCATTATTTATATTATGATATGGATTTTAATAATAAATATACTATTAAAACTAGATACTAAGTTATCGGTATTTGCTTTACATCTAGGTTTAAATGGTAGGTGCTTTAAAAGTAAAATATTTGTATGTATGTAATACATAAGTTAGACTATAATCTAACATTATTTAATTTTAGGATCATTCGTGGATTAAAGTACTATGATATAGGTTAAATTATAATAAACTATTATATAATTGATCTGTTAGAGTATTAAAGGTGATTTTGTTGCTCTAGATATTTAAGAATAAAATATTCAAGTGCCTATTAATATAATAAATTAAATATTTTCTGATAGATATCCTTGAAAGTTTTAGGGTTAATTATATGTTATTAAGTTTTTTTAAACTACGTATAAGATATTTAAAAACTGTTAAGTACATTATTCATTCTAATGTGGATTAGTTGTTACCCTAAGAATAATATTCAAATAAATAAGGTTTTTTATTTACTTTATATATAGATGACATTGATAATTGTTCTATCTAAAAACAATTATTGTTGACTAGTTTTAGGTAGATAAAATCTAATAAAGTAATAAAATATAGCTAAAAAATTTATTTTTAAAATAATAAACATATATATTTATTATTTTCTATTCAATAAATAAAAAAAATAATAAAGTTAATTATTAATAAATTATTTTATTAGATTTCATTGTACTATTTAGGTTTATATTAAAATTATTTAATAATTATATAAATTAATAAATACACCTCAAAATAGAATTTTGTGTTTATATAAATATATAATAATAGATACTAGGTTAATAATAAATAATTAATTGTTTTATTTGTTCTTACTATTTTAAGAGTAAAAATATGTCTATAAAGATTTTATCTTCTTCAATTACGAATTTAAACACATTCATTACCGATCCGGAAGCAGCTTTACGATCTAGTGATCGTGGAGTAATTACCTTATTAGATAATAATATACCAAAATTTGTTTGTTATGCTGTTACTCCCAAAAGAATGGCTGAATTATTAGCTTTTGAGAAAGTTTATAACCTTAATGATATAGATGTAATATTAGAAAATAATATATTAAAAAATAAAATGTTACCACCCCATAAAAAAAATATTAAAGCCAAGCTAGGCAAATTTGTGATGTATGAAGGTTGGAAGCCTGATTCAGATTTTTTACGTATGGCTGCAATTTGGGGATATATTATAACAGTACCAGTTATGATGACTGAATTAGCATCATTTATATCCTATTGGCAGGCAGAAGAAAAATATTTTTATCACGTACAATGGCAGCAGAAACTTGCACGTAGTGTATATCAACAACGTATGATCAAAAGTAGCTCATTAAAACGAGATATTAATTCTATAGGTGAACAATATCATTCTATTCCTAAGGGTTTTAGAGGTTAACAATATAGGATGGAATCCTTCTTAGTTTTATTGAATTAAAAAATGATCCGTTCCCTTTAGGAAAAGTTTATAAATAGGTAAAAAAATTCTCTAGAAAAAAATAATCATTCATACTATTAGTTAAAATAAAAATTATATAGCTGATACTTTAGATAGTATAAGTATTATTAATAATATTATTTATTGATAATAAATTCCCTCCTATAGAAGATATGATAAAAAATTTTACTATTAGCAATAATTTTAGAAAAATTAAATTTCATTAAATTTATATTACAAAGTAAATTCTATCAATTTTATATCTTCTGGTGTAACGCTGATCATTGATCCTTTATCACCCCAGGCACCTAATACTGCTCGTTTAGCTAATTTATTTCTTGTTACTTTAATATTATGCAGTGCTGGACGGTGAGTATGTCCATGAATTAACCAATCGGCTTGATTTTTTTCTAGTACTTGAATTACTACTTGTTGATTAACGTCCATAATTGCCTCTGGCAAATTACTGTTATGCATTTGACTGTAATTACGTATTTTAGCAGCTATATTAAGACGAGTACATATTGGTAGTCCTAAAAAAAGGGTTTTTATAAAAGGGTGATGCACCGCATAGCTATAACGCTGGTATCTTACATCATGTGTACATAGCTTATCGCCGTGCATAACAAGAATCTTATGACCATACAGAGAAAGTAATTTAACTGGTGGTAATAACGTTATACCGCACTTTTCAGCAAATCGTTTGCCAATTAGGAAGTCGCGGTTACCGTGTATAAAATAGCAAGGGATACTGGACATTGTAAGATCACGTATAGCAGTAGCTATTTTATGATGCAGAGGCTGAGGATCGTCATCACCAATCCAATATTCAAAAAAATCACCTAGAATATAAAGTGCTTCTGCCTGATAAGCCTCAAGTTGCAAAAAACGTAGAAAACCATCAGTTATATATGGTTTATGTTCGCTTAGATGTAAATCCGCAGTAAATATTGTTCTCATTCAAAATATAATGCTTCGCTTAAGGTTGCAATTTTAATTTATTACGTTTAAGTTAAATATTTTACACTTAGTAGTGGTTACGATAGCTAATAATTTTATTTTATATGAGGCGGTTATATCTTTTCTTTATTTTTTATACAATATTATATAAAATAATTATAAAGTAAGTTTATAAATATTTTATATAACCATATAATAATAATTATTAAGCGCTATTGACTATTATGATTTTATTATAATATAGTTCCTAACTTTCAATTATTTCTTCTATAAAAAATTTTTTATTTATTTATACTAAACAAATAACTACATATTATGTATGATATCTTGTATAAGATATTGATAATGATTTTTTTTTAAAAAATATATAGTATAATTATTAAAGTGATTAATCATAATAACTAATATTTTTACCATTAAAATTTTTTCTAAAAAATTATTTTTAATCATATAAAAAAATAATAAACGTATTATTCTATTTATTTTTTAAAATTAAGTAATACTGTTATCACAATATTTATTTAAATTGTTAAATAAAAGTATTGCGTCTAATAAAGAAAATTGCATTTTTTGTTCTTTATAAGACTTACTCCTTCATCTTTATAATATAACTTTTTAAGTTTAAAATAATCGTGCAAAAACTTATTTTGCAGTGAAAAATTCAGTATAAATTTAATATATTCATTATATTTACTTTATTACTACAACTAAAGGTAGGTAATTAAAATTTAAAATGAGATCTATTTATCCATCTGTATCTTAAAATTATTAAAAATATTAATATTTTTAATAATTTTTTCTTTAATATTTATCAAAGTTGTTAATAGTTAGCTCAAATATGAATTTGATTATATCAAAATTTTAAAATAATTTATCATTGCATGATAAATTATTTATGTTTATAATAAAGGCGCAATTGATAAGTAAATGTGTTATGTAATTAAAATAATGATTCCCTAATTGTTTTATTCAGGTTTAATATTTAAGAAACGACTTTAATAAAATTTAATTATCTATCAAAATCAATAATTAAAAGGATTTTATATGGTATTAGTTGCGCGTCAAGCTCCTAATTTTACAGCATCTGCTGTGCTAGGTAATGGTACAATTATTACAAATTTTAATTTTAAAGAATTTATAAAGAATAAACCGGCAGTAATTTTCTTCTGGCCAATGGATTTTACTTTTGTATGTCCATCCGAACTTATTGCTTTTGATCACCGCTATAAAGAATTTAAATTACGTGAAGTAAAAGTTGTTGGCGTATCTATGGATTCTGAGTTCGTGCATAACGCATGGCGTAAAACTCATATTAATAATGGCGGTATAGGTAATGTTCAGTATCCATTAGTAGCTGATATAAAACACGAAATTATGCAAGCGTATGGTATTGAACATCCAGAATATGGCGTTGCGCTACGCGGATCTTTTTTAATTGATCAAGAAGGTTTTGTACGTCATCAGATTGTAAATGATTTGCCTTTAGGACGTAATATTGATGAAATGTTACGTATGGTAGATGCTTTACATTTTTACGAAAAATACCATGAAGTTTGTCCAGCTCAGTGGGAAAAAGGTCAAAAAGGTATGGTTGCTTCTTCAGAGGGGGTTTCTAAATACTTATCTGAGCACTCTACAAAATTGTAACCTTATTCTCTAACAAATAATATGTTAAATTATATTTAGCCTAATACAATTAGGGATGATTATTAGGCTAGTAAATTTAAGTTAGTAATCATTATACTATTTTATATATAGTATATAAATTTATATCAAATATTGAAATAAATTTTTTGTATTAATTTTTAATAAAATTATTTTACAAAGATATATTAATAATAAATGCGGATATAAAGATATTAAGTAATGATTTTTATAAGACACACTAATTAGTTAAATCGTCAAAAAACTTTTTTACACTATCAAAAAAACTTTTAGAACGAGGACTGTTATTAATATTTGGAGAATTATAAAAACTTTTCTCTAGCTCATGTAGAAGGAGTTTTTGTTTTTCGTTTAGTTTGACAGGAGTCTCAACAACTACGCGACACAGCAAATCTCCTTTTGTATTGTCACGGACAGATTTTATACCTTTACCTCGCATACGAAACATCTTACCGGTCTGGGTTTCGGAGGGTATTTTAAGTTTCACGCGTCCATCTAATGTAGGGACTTCAATTTCACCCCCCAATGCTGCCATTGTAAAGTTTATAGGTACCTCACAAAATAAGTTGTTATCTTCATGCTGGAAAATAGGATGTTCTTTAATATAAATTTGTACGTATAAATCACCCGCTGGTGCTCCGTTTTTTCCAACCTCACCTTCACCACTTAAACGTATACGATCATCTGTATCAACCCCAGCAGGTATTTTTACTGAAAGTGTTTTGGATTTTTTTAAATGTCCATGACCGTAACATTTACTACATGGATCTTTAATAATTTGGCCTTGTCCATGGCAGTATGAGCAAGATTGTTGTACAGTAAAAAAACCTTGACGCATTTGTATCTGACCTGCGCCATGACAAGTTGGACAATTTATAGGATTAGTACCTTTTTTTGCTCCACTACCATTACAAGTTGTGCATCTTACTAACGTAGGAATGATAATTTCCTTAGTGATACCTCGTACAGCCTCTTCTAATGTCAGTTCTATTTTATAACTTAGATCTGAACCCCTAGTTGCATTTTTACGACGACTACCTCCGAAGATATCTCCAAATACATCACCGAATATATCACTAAATTCTGTTCTCCCATGACCATTACCACTCACACTACTTTGTTCAAATGCTGCGTGACCATACTGATCGTAAGCTGCACGTTTTTGTGTATCAGTTAATGTTTCATAGGCTTCTTTAACCTCTTTAAACTTTGCTTCTGCTTCTTTATCTTTTTGATTGCGGTCAGGATGAAATTTCATAGCCATACGCTTATAAGCTTTTTTTATTTCACGCTCTTCCGCATTGCGAGATACACCTAAAACTTCATAATAGTCTTTTTTTGCCATTTTTAATCCTGCCTTTAACATAGCATTATAGACGCTGATATTTCTCAACGTCTATGCCGGTGCATCATTAAGAATATTTTTAAGGATAATTATTTTTTATCTTTAACTTCTTCAAATTCAGCATCTACTACGTTTTCATCTTTATGATCGTTGGTATTATTTTCTTGGTTGTTATTACAATTTTTATTTTTTTGGTTAGCTATCTCTAGTAATTTACTAGAAGATTGCACTAGATTTTGAATTTTTATTGTTATATCATCTTTATCTTCTCCTTTAGCTGCATTATCTAGTGCAACTAAAGCAGTTTCAATAGCAGTTTTATCTTCCGCTGATAACTTACTACCAACTTCTTCCATTTGTTTTTTAGTTCCGTGTACCAATTGATCAGCTTGATTGCGAATTTGTACTAGTTCTTCAAATTTACGATCAGCTTCAGCATTATTTTCAGCATCACGAACCATTTTTTGAATTTCTTCTTCATTCAAACCAGAAGAAGCTTTTATAGTAATTTTTTGTTCCTTACCGCTATTTTTATCTTTAGCTGATACGTGTAGTATGCCATCTGCGTCAATATCGAAAGTGACCTCTATCTGTGGTATACCACGTGGTGCAGGTTGGATACCATCTAGGTTAAACTGACCTAAAGATTTATTATCTATAGCACGTTTGCGTTCACCCTGAATTACGTGAATAGTCACCGCAGATTGTTTATCTTCAGCAGTTGAAAAGACTTGGCTATGCTTAGTAGGAATGGTAGTATTTTTTGCAATCAGAGAAGTCATAACCCCTCCCATTGTTTCTATACCAAGGGATAATGGAGTAACATCTAAGAGTAGTACATCTTTTACTTCACCAGTTAAGACACCACCCTGTACTGCAGCACCGATAGCTACTGCTTCATCTGGATTAACGTCTTTACGTGGTTCTTTACAAAAGAAATTGGCAACTTTTTTTTGAACCATAGGCATACGGGTCTGACCACCAACCAAGATCACATCATGTACATTAGATACAGATAAACCTGCGTCTTTCAGTGCTACCTTTAATGGTTCCATAGAACGATTAACTAAATCTTCAACTAATGATTCAAGTTTAGCTCTAGTTACTTTAATATGCATATGTTTTGGACCAGATGAGTCTGCAGTGATGTATGGAAGATTTACTTCTGTCTGTTGAGCAGAAGACAGCTCAATCTTTGCTTTTTCAGCAGCTTCTTTTAAACGTTGCATTGCAAGAGGATCATGACGTAGATCCATGCCTTGTTCTTTTTTAAATTCTTCAACAATATAATTTATCAAACGACTATCAAAATCTTCACCACCTAAATGGGTATCACCGTTCGTTGCTAAAACTTCAAAAGTTTTTTCACCGTCTACTTCGTCAATATCAATGATAGAGATATCAAAAGTACCACCACCTAAGTCGTAAACTGCAATAGTACGATTACCAACTTCTTTATCCAAACCGTAAGCTAAGGCGGCTGCAGTTGGTTCATTGATAATACGTTTTACCTCTAAACCTGCAATACGACCGGCATCTTTAGTAGCTTGACGCTGTGTATCGTTAAAATATGCAGGAACAGTAATAACTGCCTCATGGACCGTCTCTCCCAAGAAATCTTCTGCGGTTTTCTTCATTTTTTTTAGAACTTCGGCTGAAATTTGTGGTGGAGCTATTTTTTGATCTTTAACTTCAACCCATGCGTCGTTATTATCAGCAGCAACAATACTAAAAGGCATAATGTTTTTATCACGCTGTACTTCTTCGTCATCAAAACGACGACCAATCAGACGTTTTATTGCGAATAGAGTATTTTTTGGGTTAGTCACTGCTTGACGTTTTGCAGGTTGGCCAACCAGTATTTCACCTTCCTGGGTATATGCAATAACTGAAGGAGTGGTTCGGTCTCCTTCAGCGTTCTCCAGTACTCGTGCGTTAGTCCCATCGATGACAGCTACACAAGAGTTAGTTGTGCCTAAGTCGATACCAATAATTTTTCCCATCGAACATCTCCACTAAGAATTTTGTTATTAATTTCATTGTTACTTGATATGGGGTCAATCTTTAGTTTTTCAACTGCTTTTTATACCGTATCAATGCGGTATTTCATTGAGTTATAGCATAAGATAATATAGTTCTAGATAACAATAAGAATATAAGGTGTAAAATATTTTTTATACTTACAATTACTTAGGAAGTATTTAATAAATACATTATTATTTTATTTTATCTTATTTTGTTTAATCAATGTTTCTAGTATCTTCAGAAGATTACATTAATTGAATTTTTACTTAGAAATGTATCTAAATATATACAATATTACTGTATTAACTATCATACATTATATATAAATATAATGGGGATGTATTCATTATCATGAATGATACAAAAATATTATTTATTATGCTGTATACAAGTATTAGAAATGATATAAATTAATAATTCTATATTAATTATTCAAAGATTATCAGTAAGTAAGTATTTATTACTATAACCTAAAAATTGATTAGATATTACTGAGATATCTTTCATGAGCTAAGGAATTATTGGTTTGTACATATAATGTTGATTATAAAATTATATATTATTAAATGTTTCACAGGCTTGTATTGTATTTTGAATAAGCATTGCTACGGTCATTGGACCTACCCCTCCTGGAACAGGAGTAATCCAGCTAGCTCGTTCTGCTGCGACATTAAATTCAACGTCACCTATCACTTGACCATCCTCTAAACGGTTTATACCAACATCAATAACTATAGCACCAGTTTTAATCCATAGACCAGGAATAAAGTTAGGTTTACCAACAGCAACCACTATAATATCAGCTTTTTTAACGTATTTTTGCAGATCTTTAGTAAAACGATGAGCAATAGTTGTAGTACATCCTGCTAATAAAAATTCAAGACCCATAGGACGACCCACAATATTAGATGCACCAATAACTAACGCATCTAAACCATAAGTATTTATTCTGTAGCGTTCCAACATAGTTATAATACCACGAGGGGTACAAGGACACAGTGTAGGAGAACATTGGCATAAACGACCTATATTATAAGGGTGAAAGCCATCAACATCTTTATATGGACTTATACGCTCTAAAACTCTTACGTTATTGATATTAGCCGGTAAAGGTAGTTGAACTAATATACCGTCTATGTTGTTATCAACATTCAAGTTATCAATTAATCTTAACAGCTTATTTTCGCTAGTTGAACAATTAAGATTGTAGAACTTAGATATAATACCTACTTCTTTACAAGCTTGTAGTTTACTATTAATATAAATTTGAGAGGCAGGATTACTTTTGCCTACTAAAATCATAGCTAAACTAATAGCACGTTTACTTTCAGCTAAACGTCTTTCTATATGTATAGCCATTTCATTTTTAATCTGTTGTGAAATATTTTTACCATTCAGAATTTTTGCTTCCATTAGTTATATACTATCCATAAGTACTGACTAATTATGTAGTAACTAATATTTTATCAGATAAAAAACATTCTGTCAGATAAAAAATAAAATTAGAGGTAATTAGTAAATGTTTATAAATATAAAAAGAACTTACTTATACTAGGATAATATTAGGACTTATGTTATCCTAGACTATATTCTATAATATGTCTGTCTATTTATGCGCCCTTAGCTCAATTGGATAGAGCACCGGCCTTCTAAGCCGTAGGTTACAGGTTCGAATCTTGTAGGGCGTACAATAAAAAACAAGGATTTGTTTTATCTTATTAATAAAATATAATTTTATTTCTTATTTTTATAGTATAATATTGTTAATCACACACCTCCTATATAACTATAATAGCAGTGTAATAGGTTTACCTATTTTCCTGGTAGATAACAAACTGTAAATAGTTTTACAGAGTTATTTAAAATATAAGATATATTATCTATCAGAAAATCATAGAATAGCTTTCTTTTCATTTATACAGTAAATAATTTTTTACTTATAATATAAATAGTGCTTTCTTTTAGATATAATATAGATTATTGGGTTTAATCTATACTTCATAGCTATATAGAAAATAGCTGTTTAAAGCTAAAATTATTTAATTTATTTACCATCTCTATTTTAATGAAAATTGTATTTTTATTTAGTTAAATTAAATAACATTTTTTATTATATTCAATAATTATAATACTTATTAACATATTAAAGTTTTATTTAAAATTCAGAGTATAAGGAATTTTTAAAGATAAATAATAGTCTTTATAATAAAATATGTTTACAATTTTACATATAATAAACTATATATCCTGTAAGAATAGGATGCCATAGTATTTGTATACAGTATTTAAAATACCACTTAAGACTAATTTTTTACTTTTGTAACATCAAATGGTTGTTCGAAAAAAATACTGAATTGCATGTATAGTAATTTAGGATATTTATGAGAATATGCATTGACTGTCTTATATTCAGCATACATAATACTTTTAGATATAAATAAAATACTGTATCTAATATAAATTAAGTTTATTCATATTTTACTAAAAAACATTAATATGTAAATAATTGCGGGTAATTTTGCAATAAACATTAATCCCAACTATCTTACTATTATAGAATAGATATTCTCGTTATATAACTAATATTATTACTGGTAGATATTAGTTTATATAATAACATTATGTTAACTCGTATTAGAGGATTAAATGGCTAAAGAAGAAAATATTGAAATACAGGGTATTGTACTTGATACACTACCTAATACAATGTTTCGTGTTGAATTAGAAAATGGATACATCGTTATTGCCCATATTTCTGGTAAAATGCGAAAAAATTATATCCGAATTCTTACTGGCGATAAAGTAACTGTAGAGTTGACCCCATATGACCTCAGCAAAGGACGTATTATTTTCCGTAGCCGATAAAATAATATTTTAGGGAGTAATGATATCTCACTTAGTTATTAAGATAAATTATAAAATCAGGTGAACTTATTAAATTATTTTAATAATATTTTAATGAAAATATTATCACATTATTATATAAAATAATTTCTCTCATCTAAAAAATAAATTAGGAGTATTATATAATAATGTTGCAATCTATTATATATAGTACAGCAATAGTAAGAAAAATGAAAAAGGTTTTATTGATTAATATCAATTACGTAGATACTATACATAAAGAATATATTTTAAGTTATTGTTACTACATTTAAATTCTGTTTACAGATTATCATTTTTTATATTAATTGACCTTATTAATACTATTATAGATAATTTCATTTGAAATTACGCGTAATTAGTAAGTATTATTTTATCTAAAAATCATCTTTTGATTATAAGATTATTCCATCTAAATATATGATAATATATAATCTAATAAATATTATTTATATATTATAGATAATGATTCACATATTATATATATCTTTAAGGCCACTAAATACAATTTCATCTATTTATAACAAATAAAATGGATTTTTGTTCTAATAAAAACCATTTAAATTACATAAACCTATTATTCACTCTTTTTAATATAATGATACTAGTTAATCAATTATACTAAGATTTATATAATATATTATGAGTTTATTTTAAGATTACTACTTAAGTCTTTAAGTTGCAAAAGTAGTTAAATATTAAGTTAACCTATTTATATAGGTAGTTAACCTATTTTATGAATTATAAAATTAACTTTACAGGTATTTTGTTAAGGTGTTATGAAGATATAAAACTGAGATAGTGATGGCTTTATAAAAACTTTTCTATAGTTGTTTATTTATTCTGATCACAAAAAACTGTGATTCAAATAAATAGTAATTTACTATATAAGTTCTATTGGAATGACTAAAAGATAAATATATTTTAGTCATTTATTTATTTTTTCCCTCTTACTCAGCTTGCTTTATTTAATATAAAAGAATAATTTATTTTACATGTAACCTTATAAAAAGACAAATAGGATAGAGATCCTAATAATTATATACACGAACACAATAGATTTTAGAAATCTATTAATTATTTTATGATTAATACATATGAATGTATTTATATTTTTATATAAAAAATAATAATACGAATAACAATAATAGATATACTTTTTAAGTAGTCTGATTAGATAATTTTAATCTAAAATTAGGAGTTAATTCTATGCTAGATCACCTAACTTTACAACCTATTACTAAATTTTCTGGTAAAATAAATTTACCTGGATCTAAGAGTATTTCTAACCGCGCTTTATTACTTGCTGCTCTTGCAGATGGGGTAACATGTCTACATAATTTACTAGATAGTGATGATGTGCGCTATATGATAGCCGCGCTAAAACAACTAGGCATTCATTGTCAATTATCAGATAATAATACTTGCTGTAAAATTACCGGTAATAATGGTGCTTTTAGCACAGATGGTGGTACTATTGAGTTATTTTTAGGTAATGCAGGTACGGTAATGCGTCCATTAGCTGCAGCTTTATGTTTAGGAGAGAATAATGTGACTCTTACATGTGAACCACGCATGAAAGAACGTCCTATTGGGTATTTAGTTAATGCATTACGCCAAGGTTTAGCACAAATAGATTATTTAGGACAAGAAAACTATCCCCCTTTGCGTTTGCGTGGTGGTTACGTTGGTGGAAATATCATAGTGAATGGGTCAATTTCTAGTCAGTTTTTAACTGCCTTACTAATAATGGCTCCTCTTGCTCAGCAAGATACTGTAATTTTAATTAAAGGAAAAATAGTATCTAAGCCTTACATTGATATTACTCTAGCTCTTATGGGGATATTTGGTATTAGTATAGAAAATAAAAATTACCATATCTTCCGTATTGCTGGTCGTCAAAAATATATATCTCCTGGTGATTATTCAATTGAAGGTGATGCATCTTCTGCGTCCTATTTTCTTGCAGCTGCAGCTATTAAAGGGGGTACTGTTCGCGTGACTGGTATTGGTCGAAATAGTATTCAGGGTGATATTAAATTTGCTGATATATTAAAACAAATGGGCTCTATCATCACTTGGGGAGATGATTTTATTGAATGTACGCGAAGTGGATTATATGGTATTGATATGGATATGAATCATATACCTGATTCGGCAATGACTATAGCTACAACTGCTCTATTTGCTGAGAAGCCAACTATAATTCGTAACATTAGTAACTGGCGTGTAAAGGAAACTGATCGTTTATATGCAATGGCTACTGAGTTACGTAAAGTTGGCGCTGAAGTTCAAGAAGGTAAAGACTATATTAGTATTATTCCACCTAAAAATATAAAATACGCTAAAATTAATACTTACAATGATCATCGTATGGCGATGTGCTTTTCTCTTGTAGCACTATCAAATAGTCCAATTACTATTTTAAATCCTCAATGTACGTCAAAAACCTTTCCTGACTATTTCTATCAATTTGCTCTTTTAAGTCATTAAAATACTTATATTTAGAAAAATACTCAATATAAGAAGACTTGTTTTATTTTTTATATTTATATTAAATAAGCTTATATGTTTAAAGTAGTTAATATCTTATAAAATTTAATGATTTATATGAAAATATTATAATTAAGTTTAATAGATTTGTGATTATTATCATCAATACTTTGTAAATTACAATACACCTCTTTAACAAAAGTGTTATTTATTTTTTGTTTATATAATTTTATGTAGTTATAATATTTATTAAATAATGGTATATAAATTAGATGGTTCTATGCGGTCTATTATCTATTATTAGATATATAATGTGATGTTACTTTATATATACAAATACTAACTCAGAATCCAATTTAGTATTAATTTTTATCTATTATAATAATATTAGTATCTTCAATGCTAACTTATTATTTTCTTTGGTTTTATATGTATTATGTATTATGTATTATGTATTATTTATTATATTCATATTTAATATATTTATTGACTACCTATTGACTTTACTTAAAAGGATAATATTACGTCACATGAATAACGTTTGGTTTTATAAATATTATCAGCCATAATTTCTTATTATTCTTAATAAATTAATTTAATATATTACTCACTATTATTGACATTATTCGCAATGATAGTTATATCAGGTGTATTGAAAATATAAATATATTGTGAGTTATCTATTTTTAAATATATTATATATAATTATTACTATTGCCTGATATAGACTATAATAAAGTTCTCATTAAGATATTTATCTGATAGTTAGTTAGTAATGTTAAATGCTTACTACCATCAAATAAAAAAAATCATAGTAATCATATTAATTTAATAGTTTATTCAAAATAATATTTATTCAAATAAATGATATTAATTTATGTTTATAATATTATTAATGAGAAATAAATACTGCTTTATAAAAATAAGATGTTGATAATAATTAAATTATTTATTTCTCCAAAATTATCTTGTATAAATATTTATGTATTAAAACATCTATTATAGATCTAATATATCTAAATATTCATATTTTTTCTGTTATTTTGGATAAAGTATATTTTTAGATTAAGGAAAAAATATAATGTCATTTACTACTCCTCCAGTAATCACTGTTGATGGACCAAGCGGTGCTGGTAAAAGCGCTTTATGTAAAGCTTTAGCTAGATACTTAGGATGGTATTTTTTAGATTCCGGAAAATTTTATCGTATTCTTGCTTTTATTGCTTTGCAATATAAAGTTGATTACATGTCTGAAAAGGAGTTGGTATCATTATCTTCTTATTTAAATATATTTTCTTTGGCACATAGTAACCAACTACAGGTTCTTTTTAGAGGTAAAGACTTAAGTTATAAAATTAAAACTGAATTAATAGGACGTACTGCGTCTCAAGTTGCCACTTTCCCTTGTGTTAGAGAAGCTCTGTTATACCATCAACGTGCAGCGCGCAAATTTCCAGGTCTCATAGCTGACGGAAGAGATATGGGTACTATTGTGTTTCCAGATGCATCAGTAAAAATTTTTCTTTATGCTAGTCCCCAAGAACGTGCTCGTCGTCGTCTATTTCAGTTGCAAAAAAATGGGTTTAGTGTTAACTTACAATTCGTTTCTGATGCATTAAAAAAACGAGATAATTGTGATTATAATCGTGCTTTAGCTCCACTCATTCCAGCTCAGGATGTGCTAATGCTAGATTCAACCTATATTTCTCTTGAAGAAGTTATTATAAAGGCGTTAGCTTATGCTAAGCATAGATTACTACTTGTTATATAGTAATTTGGGAGGTGACACTTAAGTAAGAAGATAATCTAATAGTTAGTATTATAACACTTTAGTTATAGATTAGTTATTAATAGCCTTCAACTAATTAAATTAAATAATAATAAAAATTACTCCTACCTGTTATTAATGGATGACTACAGGATATGTTAAATAAAACCATCAAGCAGGATGCGAGATGAACGTTAAAATACAGAACTATGAAGATATATCAATATGACTGAATCTTTTGCTCAACTCTTTGAAGAATCTTTAAAAACAATTGAAACTCGCCCTGGTTCTATCGTTCGTGGTATTGTTATTTCTATTGACAAAGATATCGTATTAGTTGATGCTGGCTTAAAATCTGAGTCTGCAATTCCAGTGGAGCAGTTTAAAAATGCATACGGTAAACTGGAAATTAAGGTAGGTGAAGAAGTTGATGTTGCTTTAGATGCGGTGGAAGACGGTTTTGGTGAAACCCAGCTCTCACGTGAGAAAGCTAAGCGTCACGAATCTTGGATTCAGTTAGAAAACGCTTGCGAAAAATCTGCAATTGTGACCGGTATTATTAATGGTAAAGTTAAAGGCGGTTTTACTGTAGAATTAAATGGTATTCGTGCATTCTTACCCGGATCTTTAGTAGATATTCGTCCAGTACGTGATACTATGCATCTTGAGGGTAAAGAACTAGAGTTTAAGGTAATAAAATTAGACCAAAAACGTAATAACGTTGTTGTTTCTCGTCGTGCTGTTATTGAATCTGAAAACAGTGCAGAACGTGATCATATGTTAAAAAATTTACAAGAAGGTATGGAAGTTAAGGGTATAATTAAAAACTTAACAGATTATGGTGCATTTATTGATTTAGGAGGTGTTGACGGTTTACTACACATAACTGATATGGCTTGGAAACGTGTAAAACATCCAAGCGAGATTGTACATGTAGGTGATGATATTAATGTTAAAGTATTAAAATTTGATCGTGAACGTACTCGTGTATCTTTAGGTTTAAAGCAATTAGGAGAAGATCCATGGGTAGCTATTGCTAAGCGTTATCCAGAAGCTACTAAACTAACTGGGCGTGTAACTAACCTAACTGATTACGGTTGTTTCGTAGAAATAGAAGAGGGAGTAGAAGGTTTAGTACATGTTTCCGAAATGGATTGGACTAATAAAAATATTCATCCATCTAAGGTTGTTAATATTAATGATATTGTAGAAGTAATGGTTCTAGATATTGACGAAGAACGTCGTCGTATTTCATTAGGTCTTAAGCAGTGCAAATATAATCCATGGCAGTTATTTGCGGAGAAACATAATAAAGGAGATCGTGTTGAAGGTAAAATTAAATCAATTACTGACTTTGGTATTTTTATTGGTCTTAACGGAGGAATAGACGGTTTAGTTCACTTATCGGATATTTCCTGGAGTCTTATAGGTGAAGAAGCAGTTAATATCTATAAAAAAGGTGATGAAATATCTGCTGTTGTTTTACAAGTTGATGCAGAGAGAGAGCGTATCTCCCTTGGAATTAAACAATTAATAGAAGATCCATTTAATCACTATATTTCTATGCATAAAAAGGGAATAATTGTTACTGGTAAAATAACTTCTGTTGATATGAAAGGTGCTACGGTTGCATTAGCAGATGGATTAGTAGAAGGTTATTTACGTGTTTCCGAAGCTTCTCGTGATCGAGTTGAAGATGCTACCCTTATTTTACATATAGGTGAAAAGGTTCAGGCTAAATTTATTGGTATAGACCGTAAGAATCGTATTATCATTTTATCTATTCGTGGTAAATATGATGATGATGATGGAAAAGATTCCATTGTTACTCCCAATATAAAACAAGAAGATTCATTAAATTTCTCTAATGCTATGGCTGAAGCATTTAAAGTAGCCAAAGGTGAATAACAATTATTATAGTAGTTTAGAGTCATTTATAATTTTTATAATAAATATAAATTGTATGAATTTTATAATTATAACTTGGGGTAAAGATGACTAAGTCTGAACTTATTAAAAAAATTATCAGCCAACGTCCAAATCTACTCGCGAAAACTATTGAAAATGCAGGTAAAAAAATACTTGAATATATATCATCCATGCTGACCGATGGTTATCGTATTAATATACGTGGATTCGGTAGTTTTTTACTGCATTACCGTGCACCCCATGTAGGACGTAATCCTAAAAGTGGTTATAAAGTAGTATTAACAGGAAAATACATTCCTTATTTTAAGCCAGGTAAAAAATTACGTGATCAGGTGAATATATAAATTGAGTTTACATAGCATTATAGAATATAACTATAAATAGATCATTTTTTTAAGATTTAAATATTTTATTAGAGAAACATGCTTACTTGATAGCTTGTTTCTCTTAAAATGCTAATTATTTAAAAGTAAAATAATTGCAATATTTTGTTATATCATGTTAATAACCTAACATAGTTTTACTGGTTAATTATTGATTGATTTTATCAAAATACATCAATAATACCCAATATATTATACAAAAGCATAAAATAATTCTATTAAATTAATTATCAGTAATATTTATATACAATATAATAGTATCAAGCTTAAATAATTAAGCTTGCGGTATTTAAAATATATTTTAAATATATTAACCAAGGGGTGTTCTTTTATTTAACCCAAGTACAAATCAAATAATATTTTTATTTTAAAATATACTTTGTTAATTTATTAGGGGGATGAAAAATTAAGTATTTTTAATAAAAAAAATTATATCTAAGTTACTTATTACCTCAGATATTAAATAATAATAAAATTATTTATGTACTAAATTTTATATCGTAGTGTTAAATTTAATTTTTAATATTAATTTTAAAAGTATAACACTAATCTGTTAACTATAGTTATATATTAAGTCCTAATACTTTTAACTATTTTAATAATATTTTATTACTATAGTAATAAAATATTATTAAAATATGCATGTACTAGTTAGCTGATATAATAATTAAATAATATTATTAAAAATTATTATTTTTAATAGTTAAGAAATTATATCAATAATAATATATTGCACTTATTGCAATATATTATTTAAAAAAGCTTCTAATAAATATAAAAATACTATTTTCAAGAAATTATCATAAACAGGAAAATTATAAATATAGTATATATTTTCTATTTTATTATAATAGTAGGTAAATTTTATAAAATTACATATAGATTATTTAAAATAAAGTACTATATAGCATATATCTATCTAATATCACTTATTTATATAGATAAAAAAGGAAATACAATATTATTTGTTTAAATATTTTTAATTATCTTTAATATTGCATATAATTATTATTATAATACCCCCTTTATCTTTTAGAAAGATATTAAGAATTATTTTATTTGTAATAAAGAAAGGTTATACTCTAATTTTATAGATCTAATAACTATGTCTTTAAAAAACTATTTTATTTATTTATGTATCTTTTATATAAGAAATCTGCAGTTTATATAATATTTTAATATTTATGCTAAATTTAATTTTTTATTATTAATTGATAGTTTTTAAAACTAATAACTATAAACGATCTATATAAATTACTTAATTATTTGCCCCGATAATATCTTTTTCTTGTTTTTATATTTTATTAATTTATAGCTTTTATTAGTAAGAAGATTTAACATACTATAGCATCATAGTATGATACTATACACTGATATCAGTATTATGTATAAAAATATCTATGAGTTTCTATAAAAATATTATACTTATATATTCATTGATTCAATAATCAAATAAAATAATTAGTATTCTCAATCTATATATATTAATATGAAATTTTATTTTTATTGTATAGATATAGGGCATTTTAGCATGGAATATTTTTTCCTATTAGACAAATATTATTTAATATATCATTATATAATTTTAATGTTATACTTTTTACTTTTTATTAGTAAAATAAGTGAAAGCTATTGTAGATATATAAAATATTATTTATTATTTGCTTAAGTAAGAATAATATGACTTTAACTTTTAAAATAAGGTGCTTAAAGAGAATAATTATCACTCTAAATTGCAATATAAAAAAATATCATTAGAGCGTAATGTCAAATAAAATAACTGATAAATACTAATTCTTATACAATAGTGTATAATACAAGTTATTGAGCTATTTCTAGCGACGATAAAAATAGATAGAAACTATTCTTAAATTAATTTATAATAGCGACCTGAATTTAAATTTAACTAAACATTATGTTTAAATAAATTTTATGGCATCTCTCTCACCCTAAATATTACCTTTTTTATAAAAAACCGTATAATAGAGCTATGAATTATTCATAGAAAATAAATAATGGTTTGCAACTAGGATAATTTTATATAAAATATTATGAGTAGAAATATTTTTTGTACATTTTTAAGAAAAGAAGCAAAAAAACAAGATTTTCAGTTATATCCAGGTGAGTTAGGTATACGTATATTTAATGAGATTTCAAAAGAAGCATGGTTACAATGGGTTGATAAACAAACAATATTAATTAATGAAAAAAAACTTAGCATGGTTAATCCTAAAGATTGCAAATTAATTGAGCGAGAAATGGTTAGATTCCTATTTAAAGGATAGTAATTTAATATTATTTATGGCATAGAATACTAAGAAATTAGTTTTACTAATAGTGCTTTATGCTATGAATACTTATACTTTAAACCTCCATATTTATCTAATATGGTTGTAAATATGAAAAAATTTTTGGTATTAATTCTTATTATATTTCTGCAGGTTGCTTGTTCTGGAAATAAAAATTCTTATAAGAATAAAAAATTACTAAAAGATACTCATGGCTTCAATATTTTAATGGGGCAGTTCTCTCATGATATTGAAAATATCTGGGGAATCAATGAAGTACTTATTGCAGGCCCTAAAGACTATGTAAAATATATTAATCAATATTTAACACGTATACATATTAACTTTTACTCTGGGCAAATTACTGTTGAGACTATTTCATCTAAAAATCCTGTATCCAACTTGAAAGAGGGTATTATTACTACATTATTAATGGGTGATGATCCAAATTCGATAGATCTTTATTCTGACTTAAATAACATTAAGTTTAGTAAGGAACCATTTTTATATGGCCAGGTTTTAGATAATAATAAACAACCAATTCGCTGGAAAGATAGAGCTAGTAATTTCGCTAATTATTTAATACATCATAAGATGATTAGGCGTATTTCCAGATCGCACGTCATTTATTCGGTTATTATTCAATTAGTACCAAATCACATGGATAAACGTGCGCGTAAATATTTTAGTATGGTGCATTATGCATCTTATAAATACGGTATTGATGAATCTTTAATTTTGGCTATTATTCAAGCTGAATCTAACTTTAATCCTTATGCAGTAAGTAATTCTAATGCTCTTGGTTTAATGCAGATTGTTCCACATACTGCTGGTAAGGATGTGTTCTTACATCAAGGTAAGTGGGGGGTGCCAAGTCGTAGTTATTTATTTAATCCAAAAAATAATATTAATATTGGTACGGCATATTTATCTATTTTACAAAATCATTACCTAGGAGGCATCCAAAATAAGATGTCACGTCTTTATGCGGTAATTACTGCCTATAATGAAGGTGCAGGAAACGTATTACATGCGTTTTCTAGCGATCGTAACTATGCAGTAGATGTTATTAATAATTTAACTCCGGTGAATGTTTATAAAGTATTACTTAGAAGTAGCTCTTTAGCTGGAAAAGATTGTTATTTATATAAAGTAAATAATATAAATAATATTTATAAGTATATAAAATAAATTTTAGATTTCTCTTACTATACAATATTGAATATTAAAGCGATCTATATAGTAGAATTACAAGCTATATTTGAATATTTAACTCTAGATTGTATTACGATTTTAAAGTTATAGAGTTAATAAGATAGTTATATAATTTTTTATAATGTTTATTCTTACTTAATTACGCTTTATTTATGTTATAATGCTAACTAATATATTATAAAAATTTTATTTTCTCTGCTGCTGTGGTGTTAATTGTAAAATATAGTTATAAATGATGATTCAATTAATATTAACTTAAGAGTCATATTTAAAAGTAATTAAAAATATTGTTATATTATATTAGATATATTGCATCCAAATAAAATACATATTTATTATTGATTCATATAAGCAATATAATTTATCCAAAATAAATAATTTTTTATTCTTATAAAATAATAAAAAAACTTTAATAAATTTAGTTTTTATGAGGTTAATTGTAATAAATTAACATTATTATTACTAAATATAATATATAAAAAGTCAATAAAAAAAATTTAGTAAAAGATATTTAACAATATTTAATCACTACTTTTATTTTCTAATAACAAAATATTATTTATTGATTGATGAAATAATATTATATAATATGTAATTATAAATAAGCTTATAAATGTATAAATAATTTTTTATTCATTATAATTAAGAGTAGTTTACCTTATTAAAACTTTGTATCTATTTTAGAATATAATAATTAAAAAGAATAATAATTTTTATTAATATATTATTAATATACCTTCTTTTTCCGAATAGAGTATTTTCTTACTATATAATATAAGATAAGTATATTCATTATGTTAATAAAAATTTATTCCATATTTCTTTTTTACTCGTTATGTACATCATATTATTTTTTTTATAAACTAATATATTTTACTACTTAGTGAAAAAATAATTTTCTATATTATATAACTGGAGTAAGAATAATTTATTTATAAACATTACTGATAAATAAAATATTTTTATATTAATAGTAATATCTTGAAAATATGCATTATAAAGTAATTCAGAACCGAAAGTATAAACTTTTGTTATATTATCAACAAATCTTATATGTAGCGAAAGAGATATATTATAGATCATATCTACTAACTGTATTATTTAGTAGTAATAACAATACAATAGTTTAATAGAAATTAAACAACTAAAAAGAAAAATTAAATCAAACATCTTTAAGATAAAGTTTGTAATATATTTCAATACTTGAATAATGATACATATAGCACTAATTATAACATTATTACTTAATTATAAATTGTAATATTTTTAGAATAATGATTCTATAACTATTGTTGATTTAATTAAATATTTAGATATTAAATTTTAAAATACTATTTTTAATCTAATACCCTATTAGGGTATTATACTAAAAAGATATTATTTAGACAAGACTGTTAATTCTAATAAAACTGTAATTTCTTATAATATCGTACATTATTAATAAGTATAATAATATTACATATAGATAATGACTATAGGTATGCTAACTTCAATAGATAGTATTCTAGAAGTAAATATATTCTTGAACAATTTTACTAAAATAGCTAAGAAAGCGTAAGTATGTAGTAAAATAATTTTACTAATTTTACCTTGAAATTGTATATAACTTAGTATCCTGTAGTGATAAGGGAGAGATGGTGTTAATTAGTATTATTAACATACTCACTTCATCATAGGTGGATTAATGTTTATAAAAAATTAATAAGTAGCGAATAAGTACATCAAATTTTTTTAATTTATATTGGTGTAATGGTAGACTTAATGTTAAAGAATATAGTGAATACAATTTATAGATCTTTTATTTTTAATTGGTTAACTAAATGTTAAATAATAAATGTCTTTCGACGTGGCAAACATTTATTCGCTTATGGCCATCAATTTCTCCGTTTAAAGGAGGACTAATTGTTGCGTCAATTGCTCTAGTAATTAATGCAGGTAGTGATGCCTACATGCTCTCATTGTTAAAACCATTATTAGATGATAGTTTCAGTAATACAGAGGCAGATATTCTTAAATGCATGCCATTTGTAGTTATCGGGTTAATGATTGTTCGTGGTATTTCTGGTTTTATTTCTAGCTATTGTATTTCCTGGGTTGCAGGAAAAGTAGTAATGAATATGCGTCGCCGTTTATTTAGCCATATCATGGGTATGTCGGTTTCATTTTTTGACCAACAATCTACTGGAACATTATTATCACGTATTACTTATGATTCTGAGCAGGTAGCTTCCTCATCATCAGATGCCTTAATTATTGTTGTGCGTGAAGGTGCTTCTATCATTGCTTTATTCTGTATGATGTTTTATTACAGTTGGCAGTTATCTTTTATTTTGATAATCATTGCTCCAATAGTTTCTATTACTATCCGTAAGGTATCAAAAAGATTTCGTGATATCAGTAATAATATGCAAAATACTATGGGTACATTAACTACTAATGCCGAACAGATGTTAAAAGGACATAAAGAAGTATTAATTTTTGGTGGTCAGGATGTAGAGATAAAAAGTTTTGATAAAACTAGTAATTGGATGCGCCAACAAAATATGAAGATGGTTGCTGCATCTTCTGTATCAGATCCGATTATACAATTGATATCTTCTTTTGCTTTAGCGTTTGTACTTTATGCAGCTAGTTTTCCATCAGTTATGGAGACTTTAACTGCAGGTACTATTACGGTAGTATTCTCCTCAATGATTGCATTAATGCGTCCTCTTAAATCACTGACTAATGTAAATGCTAAATTTCAGAGAGGTATGGCAGCTTGCCAAACTTTATTTACTATTCTAGATCTAGAACAGGAAAAAGATACTGGCAAGCTGGAAGTTAATCGCGCAAAGGGGGATGTTGAGTTCTGCAATGTAACGTTTCACTATAATGGTAAAAGTATACCTGCTCTTAAGAATGTTAGTTTTAAAATTCCCGCTAATAAAACTATAGCATTAGTTGGACGTTCAGGTGCTGGTAAATCAACAATTGCTAATTTGCTAACGCGTTTCTATGATCTTAAAGAGGGAAAAATTCTTTTAGATGGACATGACTTACGTGAATATACATTAAGTTCTTTACGTAATCAAGTTGGTTTAGTTTCTCAAAATGTCTATTTATTTAATGATACTATAGCAAATAATATAGCTTATGCACGCCATGAAGTTTATAGTCGTAAGCAAATAGAAGAAGCTGCTCGAATGGCTCATGCTATGGATTTTATTGAGAAAATGGATCATGGTTTAGATACTTTTATTGGTGAGAACGGTGTTTTACTATCTGGAGGTCAACGTCAAAGAATTGCTATTGCTCGTGCATTGTTACGTGACAGTCCAGTACTGATCTTAGATGAAGCTACTTCTTCATTAGATACTGAATCTGAGCGTGCAATTCAATATGCTCTGGATGAATTACAAAAAAATCGTACTTCTTTGGTAATTGCGCATCGACTTTCTACCATTGAAAACGCTGATGAGATTATTGTAGTTGAAGATGGTCACATTGCTGAACGAGGAGATCATAATACATTGTTAGCAAATAACGGTGCTTATGCACAGCTTCATAGATTGCAGTTTGGTTTATGATTGAACGTATATGGTCAGGGAAGTCGCCAATATATCTATTTTTACTTCCTTTTTCTCTACTTTACGGATTAGTCAGTAGTATTCGCCAGTTTTGCTATTCTATTTCCTGGTTAAAAAGTTGGAAAGCACCATGTCCTGTAGTTGTAGTTGGTAATTTAACTGTGGGGGGGAATGGTAAAACACCATTTGTGATCTGGCTAGTAGAACAGTTACATATTAAAGGTTGTCGTGTTGGTGTGGTATCCCGTGGATATGGAGGATATTCAGAAAATTACCCTATTTTATTAGATATAAAAACCTCAACAGATGAAGCGGGAGATGAAGCTGTTCTCATATACCAACGTACTAGAGCTATTGTTGCTGTAGCACCTAAGCGTAGCGATGCTATTAAAGTAATTCTAGCATATTCTGTAGTAGACATTATAATAACTGATGATGGCTTACAGCATTATGCTCTAGAGCGAGATTTAGAATTAGTTTTAGTGGATGGTGTCCGCCGTTTTGGTAATGGTTGGTGGTTGCCAGCTGGGCCAATGAGGGAACGAGCTGGACGTTTGCGTTCTGTTGATGCAGTAATTACTAATGGTGGTAAAGTAGTTACTGGAGAGATTCCAATGAGTCTTTCTGGTTACAATTTTGTGAATATACAAACTAGAGAATCATGTACCCCTGATTTTTTTAAAAGTGCTGTAGCTATGGCAGGTATATGTTATCCTACTAGTTTTTTTTCTACATTAAGACAGTTGGGAGTATCAGTGACTGAGGTTGTTTCTTTTTCTGATCATCAAAAATATAATGTAAAAATTTTAAAAGCCCTTACTCCTGATAACCAACCGCTTATTATGACTGAAAAAGATGCAGTAAAATGTCGTGATTTCGCTCAATATAACTGGTGGTATTTACCTGTTAATGTCAAAATACCTAATGACAAAAGAAAAGAATTATTAACAAAAATTACTGCATTAATTTTAGAAAAACATTAAATATCAATAATTATATTCTATAAAGATAGAATATAATTAAAATACTTTTATAGTTAGTAATTTTTTAAAAAAAATGACTTGCTCATTATTCGCCTTTATGAGTAAATATAATTAACCTATGATAATAATTAATTTATGTAACGACATAAGATAAATCGTTCTTTCTTAAGAAGTTATCTTTCGATTCCTCTTGTTAGACGAACCATATTCTTAGTGCCATTCATAAGTGTTGTTAATTAGCGTAGGACTCTACCCCTTAGGGAAATTTTAATTCAGTTATAAGGTAATATAAATGACTAAGAAGACCGGTCAAGTAAAATGGTTTAACGAAAGCAAGGGTTTTGGTTTTATTGAACAACAAGATGGTAGTAAAGACGTATTCGTACATTTTTCTGCTATCGCTAGTGAAGGTTTTAAAACTCTAACTGAAGGCCAGCGTGTAGAATATACTATCCAAGATAGTCCGCGTGGGCCTGCTGCTGCTAATGTTGTTGCTTTGTAATATTTTGTAGAGTACTTAGTTTATAATAGTTCATGGATCTCTCTTAAAGAGAGATCCCTAGTATTCTAACAATGCATTTTAATATGGTAGTAAGTAAGACCTCAAGGCCCGCTTTTGCGGGCTTAATTTATTGAATTATATAATATATGAAAATTTTGTATGTTTAATTAGAATTAAAATTTAAAATTTAAAAGTATACAAAAAATAAAGTGTAATATAAAAAATAAATTTAAGTATAATAATTGAGTTAATAAAAAATTTTTAGTAAATTATTTTAATTTGACTATGTTAATAATTTTTATAAATAGTTCTAGTATTTTGAATTTAAAAGAGACTTATAAATAATCGTATGTTGAGTGTTTAATAATGTATTTAGCTAGTTGTGGATAAGCACAAAAATATAGTCTCTTACTGAAAAGTAAGATAATAATAATTGTATATATTACAATCTTTATATATTACTAGTATAATTATTTGTTATATCTAAACATATTATGTTTAAATATAACATTATATAGTTTAATATAATTCAACTTAGTTTTGTATATCTCTTAATATAATTACTATTAATTGCGGTAATGTTTTTATTTTAAATAATTGTATTATTAGAATAATAACTTTATAAAATGATTTATATCTATAATATTACTCTAGATAAGTTAGAATAATATTATAAACACTGATTTATTTTTTATAATGAATGATATGAAATGCTTTAATAATACTTCATTAGAAGTATGATAATGTTTAGTGATAAACTTATAATATATTATAGAATTTAATTGTTTAATTTTAGGATAAAAATATTATATATATTCTATTAGATATGTGCATAATAATATTAATAAATTCATATTGCAAAATAGACTAAGTGTAATATTATCTACTAGATATTTAATTAAGTATTTTAAAGTATATATATTTTTTAATTAATAAAATATTTACTAGTATAAATGTTTTACTGTTTAAAACCATAATATACTATTAAATATTAAAATATTTAATAAAAAATATTTTAATAATAAATGGTAGATGTATCTATAATTATTTTATTAATAAATTAGTAAACAAAATTGGTTTGAATAGTATCTATTTTATAGATAACGTAATCTTATTATTTAGTTTAATAGATCAAAAAGTATAATAATTTATTTAAAATAAATATTTAGCTTTTTTATTAAAAATAGAGCACTACAATATAGTGATTGTTATAGGATACCAGTATTAAATATATATCTTTTAGTTTAATGCTTACTATTAAGATATCTTAAGCAAATAAATTTTAATTACATCTGCAGTAATTTTTATAGAATAAAATAGTGATTTGATAATTAATATATACTTTACATTTGTATCATTATTTCTTTCTATAATGTAAATCATAGGATGCTGTTTTAACATATACTAGTATTGTTATATGCTTAATACTATTTTTAATATTTATATATGGTGAAGTAATTATAGTATAATATTAAATATACATCTTCATAGAGAATAGATATTTATATTCATTCTAGGTATTATGTCTTTATAAAATTAGATTTAATTATTTTATCATATTTATTACTTGATACTAATTCTTAATGTACTTATAAACCATTAATCAATAGGATAGATATCCATTATGTAACTTTTTATTTACTTAAGTAAAGTATCTTACTAGATAATAGTATACTATCTGCCTGTTAATGGTTTTTTTGAATATTTTATACTATTATCTTATTAATTATATGTATTGGCTATTGTTTAACAATGGTATCTTATCGTTTTTTATGAAATATAAACTTTTTTAAATTAAATTTTAACTTAAAAAGGTTTTTGTAGTTTTGATAATTTAGTAAAATATATGTTTATAATTTAAACTAAGCTGTATATAATATGATTATATTTAATAATTAATAATTTTATTTAGTTTGTATTCTACTTTTTCAAATAATTCAATATATATTTATGTAATAATATTGATATTTTTAGGTGTCTTATTTAGTGTAAGGAATATTTTGTAGCTTTATTCTTTAATATAATGGCTAACATTTATATGTTATTATAATAATAATATATAGTCAAGAATTGATTAGCAAAATATATTTATATTATTTTTCAAAAATATAAATCTAATAATTTACTATAGTACCCTTATTATATAATAGTTAGCATAGTATTTAAGCAGTTATATGTACTAATTGATTTGGAGTAGTTTATAAAACCAGATTAATTAATAAGAGTAATAATCGCTATTATAGAGAATTATTCTTCTAACGTAAAAACTATGTAATACAAAATATAATATCTATTATTTTGATTTAGGATGTTTTAAAACTAAAACTAACTAGATTTCTTAAAAAATATGATAAATTTTAAAAATCTAAATAAAATATATTAGATATATTTTGTTTAGATCAAATTTTAGAAAAATTATAAGGTATGTTTTATATATGAAAATTAACTCTTAATACAATACTGTTATTACATATTGTTAATTTAATAGATAAAAAATATTCTTAAATATTTTAATCATGCTTATTTGTTTATCTCTCAAGCTGGATAAAATGTATTTAAATTACTAAGTAATACTAATATTGATTTTGAGCTACAAGTTATATAGATACGCTACTCTCTAGAAGAGTTTTTTTATCAATAATACTTATTTGCAATTATACTTTAATGTTAAATTTTTTTGTGATTAATATAAATTAGTAGCTCTATGTATAGAATGAGATTACTTTTAGAAATTAAAATAATGCACTTTATTATTTTGTAAAATACTACAGCATAGAAATTAATATAATTTTTATTAATGTATATAGTATAACCAGTCAATCACTATACTTAATTTAATATATTTTTATTGTGAGAGTGATTATCATAAATAAGGTAATAATTAGAATGCGATTTTAAAATGATTATATTGTATTAAACTTATAATGCAAATACAAAGTAATGATCTTGCAGTAAATATAGAGTGGGTGACGAGTAATGAATTTATTATAAATGTTATAATAAACATAAAATATATTATCAATATTATTGAATAATTTTAAAAATATATTATTGAATAATATTCAATAATATATAATGATGATAATACTATTAAATACATTAGATATTGTTAATACTTAATAAAATAATTTTTATTTTAAAAATTCAATAAGCTAATTAGCTATAATAAGGATATTAACATAAAGAAAATTTATTATTTATATTAATTTTACGAGTTTTTATCTCACTCACGAATTGCTTTACTCTTAAATATAATTTTAAAATGATAATAAGATATTTACTAATTATTGTTGAGGAAGTCTAGTGATTGATGATAATGGCTATCGTTCAAATGTAGGTATTGTAATCTGTAATCATCAAGGGCAAGTACTTTGGGCTCGTCGTCTTGGTCAAAACTCTTGGCAATTTCCCCAAGGGGGGATCAATCCTAGAGAAACCCATGAGCAAGCAATGTATCGGGAATTATTCGAAGAAGTGGGATTAAAGGAAAAAGATGTAAGAATTATAACATCAACACGTTACTGGTTACGTTATAAATTACCTATACGTTTAGTACGTTGGTATAAAAAACCGGTATGTATTGGCCAAAAGCAACATTGGTTTTTATTACAGCTTATGTGTCATGAGTCTGAAATAAATATGAAAAGAATTATTGCTCCCGAATTTGATTGTTGGCGTTGGGTGAGTTTTTGGTATCCTGTATGTCAGGTAGTGTCATTTAAAAGAGATGTATATCGTAAGGTTATGAAAGAATTCTCTCCTTTAATTATGCCATTGAGAGATTTAAATTAATATGAAAAATTTAATTTCTTTAAAAAATCTATAATAAGTTGTATATATTATATAAATCAATATAATAGCACTTCAATATTTTTGTATAATTGCAGTAGAAATTTATTATATATATTATAAATCTAAATATATTATATTTAAATATTGTATTTATTGTTTTATTTAAAATGATGGGTTATGTTAATAACAAATCAATATTTAAATTATATAATATTATTTGCTTTTATATGATTTAGGATTCTTAAAATCCTAGGTATAGTATATGAATTAAAATAAAAAATTGAGAATTTTAGTGTTTAAGATGTTTTTAAATCTCTTATATTAACTAGAGTATAGTTACTATTTAAATATTCTCCATTAATATTAGTATATTTTTTCTTTTATGGTAAAATTTTTATTAAAAATATATTATTAAGATAATAATTAAATTATTATGGGTAATGAAATATAATAAAATCACTTATTTAGTACAGAAGTAATACTAAATAATCATTAAGCATATAAAATGGTATTTTATATCAGTAATTACTGAATACTTATCATTTTTGTGTGTATTATAAGTATAATTGCCCACGCTTATCTTTTATATCAGAGCTACGTAATATTTAATTAATAATTCATGCTAAAAGTAAGGGGGAAATAAAAGAAAAAACTTTTTAAAGTTTAAAAAATTAATTTAATATATTAAAATTATCTTAAAATATTTTACTATAAAATAATTTCTTTTTCCCTCTATGACTTTAAAATAGTTGATAGAATATTTAATTAATAGATTGTCTATGTTTATAATAGATAATTACACTACTTATTTAATTAAAAGAGTTAAAAATAGTTTTAATAATGTTTATGCTGATTTAAAATTTTTTTTAAATAAGGTAATAATAATATAATTATAACTTATTGTAAGTTATAATTTACTAATTGTATTAGTAAATTATTTTAATCTTTTCATGTAGTTGTTTTAAAAATAATATTAAAATATTATTTTAATTTTCGTCTAATTTTAGATACTATTTTTTTTAAAAAATCAGTCTAGTGGTAAACCGTGATTTAAGTCTTACAAAATAAATTATCCTTATATCTATACTTTAATTGAAAGCATTTTAATTTGTAAATCATTAATTAAAATTAATTATATATTGAAGTTATAGATATATCATCTAGTAATCTTCTTATTGAACTTCAATATACAGCATAATATATTCTTAAAAAATAAACTTATAAAATAATATAATTACTTTTACTAGTAGATAGTAGTAAAAGTAATTATATTATTACCATATACTAAAAGATAAATAATGATTTTTATATTTTTGTAATATATAATACCATATTCATGGTATTATAAGTAATTTTCTATTTCTTATGTTTATAAAATACAAGAGTTTATTTATACATAATTTTATATTAATTTTTTATTTAAAAAACATAATAAAATTTATATAAAAATTTTAGGTTTAAATATTAAAAATATACAAGAAAGTACAGTATTTATTGCCTAATATATATTATAATGGATACATTAAATCAAATTAAAATTTTTAATATAAGTTAAAAAAGGATTAAGAAAATTTGTCTTTATGATTATATATAAAATATTATAAAACCATAAAGAGCTCTATTAGTTCTTAATAGTGAAATATAACTATCCTTGTCATATCTACTGTGTTAAAATAATAAATGTTTTAAGAAATTTATAATTATACTAATAATTACTTTTAAAAAGTAGTGATTAATATATAAATAAAGCTAGGTACTATAAAATTTGGTAATGCTATTACTAAGCCATAGATATAGTTATTATAAAAATATCATATATCTTTTAAATATCTTAGATAGATAAGAGTTATAAGATACTATATATACTATGTAATGATTTTCCTCTATAGAGAAAGAAAGTATGAAACTTTGCGATCGTGATATTGAAGCATTGTTAGATTCGGGAAAAATTATTATTTTACCTCGCCCACCGGTAAGTTGTATTAATGGTGCCACGGTTGATGTGCATTTAGGAAATAAATTTCGTGTTTTTAGGGGGTATACTGCCGCTTATATTGATCTAAGCGGACCTAAGAAAGAGCTATCAGAATCATTAGAACGGATTATGAGTGATGAGATTACACTCGAAAAAGAAAGAAAATTTTTTTTGCATCCTGGGGAGATAGCACTGGCAGTAACATTAGAGGTGATAACTTTACCTGATGATTTAGTCGGCTGGTTAGATGGTCGATCCTCACTAGCTCGTTTAGGGTTAATGGTGCATGTAACGGCACATCGTATTGATCCTGGTTGGCAAGGATGTATCGTTCTAGAATTTTATAATTCCGGTAAACTTCCTTTAGCACTTAGTCCTAATATGACTATCGGTGCTATAAGCTTTGAATTATTATCTGGACCAGCTTTACGTCCTTATAATAGTCGCCAAGATGCAAAATATCGTGATCAGCGAGGAGCTGATCCTAGCCGTATTGATAAAGATTGATGTTTTAAGAACCATATTATTTTACTATTATATATTAAGATTAGTTGTGCTATATAAATATATATAATATTTATTATTATTTATATAAAAAAGTGTACAAATACTTTGGGAATATTATTGTAATACATATTGATATATTGTTTATAAAAGACTTCTTTTATAGCAGAAGAACATTTTTAATACTACTTAATTATTATTAAGTATAATAATTAAGTATAAAAATATATTTATATTTTTTATATAAATAAAGTATATAATATATTTAATTATATAATGTAAGTGTAGTACAAGAAGAGCATAGTTAACTAATTTTATTAATTATTATAACTATTCACGGTTATATTATACTTGTAATATATATATTGATATCAATATAAGTTAATATATTTATATTGTCTAATACTGTGAGAGGACATAATATATTTTCTTATATTAAAATATTATTTTAAGTAATACTTAAAGATATATAAATATTTTTTTATGTAAAATTATTTTAAAAGTAAGGAAATATTTACAATATGATATTATCAACTTATATAAGTTTAATATCATAAATCATAAATCATAAATCATAAATCATAAAATATAATATTTTATCTAGAATATCCCACTTAGAAAGTGTACAAAAATTATTGTAAAATTAAATATAAGCTATAGAAGTAATTAGCGTTATTTTATTTAGATTAATCCCATAAAAATTTTATTTGTATAATATATGATATAGAAAAGTAATATATATATAAAATATTTTTATGTTTTTTAATATCTTAAGAAATACATAAATCATTGAATTTAATATTCAATAAAAAATATTTTTTAAAAAAATAAAGCAAGAAAGTTTATTTATAACTAAAGAATATTTTTAGCTTATAAACCTTCTAATGTTAAATAAGTTTAGCGAATATAGATAAAATCTTAGTAATATTTTATCCTATATTATTCTATTGATATTTTGCTTTTTTAAAAAATTCAAGAGTATGCTTACGTGCTAGTGCATGATCCACTAATGGTTTAGGGTAGTCTAACACGAGATGTTGCTTTATCGCCCATAGATGTGGGTAATGTATTTCATTATTTGGTACATCTTTTAATTCAGGAATCCAACATCGTATAAAATTACCATCTTTATCGAAACGTTTTCCTTGGGTTATAGGATTAAAAATGCGGAAATAATTTATAGAATCCACTCCAGAAGATGCTGCCCATTGCCAACCTCCATTATTAGCTGCTAAATCTCCATCTAGCAGTTGAGACATAAAGTAACGCTCTCCCTCTCTCCAGTTAATCAATAAATCTTTAACTAAGAAACTAGCTACGATCATGCGTAAACGATTATGCATCCAACCAATATAGTTCAGCTGACGCATAGCTGCGTCAATAATTGGGTATCCAGTTTTTCCATTTTGCCAAGCTACTAAATATTCGTCCTTATTAATCCAATGGATATTATTAGTCCATTTTATAAATGGTTTATGGCAACATAGTTTTGGATAAGCTACCAATAAGTGACGATAAAATTCACGCCAAATTAGCTCATTAATCCAAATAAAAGCACCACTGTTAGTATTATCTAATGTGTTAGGATATTCTATTAATATCTGATTAAAACACTGACGCGGAGATAATACACCAAGTGTAAGATACGGAGAAAGCATACTTGTACCATGTATAGATGGAATATTACGACGATGAGAATAATGTTGTACACTTTTTCGGCAAAACAAAAGAAGTCGTTTTAAAGCTGCATCTTCTCCTGCAGGAAATAGCACGGGATCTATCTCTTGTTTGGGATAATCAAACGGTTTAAGTTTAAATAGATGAAATATTTGGTTAATTACCTTAGGTGCCGGTAAAGAATTTGTATCTAAAGGTGTGAGTCTTTGCAAAAAAGCTCTGCGAAATGAGGTAAATATCTTATACATCTCACCCTTACGAGTAATTACACTACCTGGTGGAAGTAATAAAGAGTCATCAAACTCATAAACTTTACATATACCACTTAATAGATCAGTTATATTATTATCTCTACGTCTTTCATTTATCTCATACTGTTTGTTATAAAATATATTTTTTATATTATTTTTTTTGCAGAAATCTGGCAACCATTTTATTATTGCAATAAAATCATCACACTGATGATAATATAGTGGGATATTTTTTTTTGCTAAATTATATGCTAAATATTGTAAATTTTGATAAATAAATGTTGCTTGACGCGGTGACATGTCATGCTGTTTCCATTGTACGGGTGTTGCGATATATATAGCAAGAACTTTAGCATGCACATTTTTACAGGCTTCATATAGAGCCCTGTTATCAGTGATCCTTAAATCATTACGAAACCAAACTAAATGTGTTGTGATCATTACGATCCCTATCGTATAATACCAATTATTGTGTTGTAAATTATATTATTTTCTATATAAGAATATAAATTTTTTATCAAAATACGGTAAAAGTAAGTGGTAATAAAGTGTTTTAATAAATAATCACTATTATAGTTGTTTATGCTACCGGTGCACATAGAATAAAATATACCATATAATTTTTTATTAAAATTTAGGCAAATTAGTATAAATAAACCTTCATGGAATATATTGTAAATATTTAATAATCTCACGATAAAATATTTATAATAAAAAATTATCTTAAATAATATGTTATGTTCATAGAACTTACTAAGATACTTTGCAACTAGAGGTATAATTTAAGTATAAATATTTTTATTGTTATACTAAAACCCAAATATTCAATTTATATTACTTATAAAAAGAAAATCTTAATTTCTATTTTTATTTTGCTAATATAAGTTTTAATAAGTTACATTTTTTAGTATTATTATAGGTATTTATTGATAACAAAAATATATATACATAATAAGTATATAACGATTTATAAAATAATACTTTTACATATAGCAAGCAGTGTAGTAAGTTTGTATTATATAAATATAGATTATTTATATTCTGTTATTAGTACTAATGTAATTTTAGTATATTATATAATCTTATTGTACTATAATTAATAACAGTGATAATATTAATACAGGATTGTATCTATCCATTTATTTTTATAAAATGCTTTTTAACATTAAAATAATATAACAGATATGAATGTATCTTAAATTTATTATAGAAATTTTCATTATATAGTAGTAACTAAAAATATATTTTATATTAATTAATTAAATATATTTTGTTAGTTTAAAAATTTTGAGTAATTTTTTAAAATTTCAATGCTCAATAATTCATGTAAAACCAGTAAAAAGTATTTATTTTATCTCAGGTTACGTTTACTCTTTACTATAAAAATAATTAACTATAAGGTAAATTAATTAAATATAAATTACTTATATTAGTTATATAGTATAGTAATAAAACTTAATAAGTTATAAACCACTAATAAATTAGTGGGTATAGGTTATATAATTTCATAATTTTAATTAAAATAATTCATTATTATTATGCTCCTAAATACATAATCATCCATAAAATTTATTATAAATTAATCTCTATATGTTTAATTTAATTTTGTATAGAATTTATTTTATAATACTAATTTATTTTTAGATTCAGAAAGTATGTTATAAATTAATTACTCAATTTATTATGTATTAATTATAATATATCTGGTTTACATAAAGATATTTTTTATACACTATAAAATTATTTCTTTACTTAGGGTGTTAATAAAATTGTTTTATCAATTTTATTAAAGACTGAGTTTTTTAAATATCAATGATTATTGTTATTTAAGCTATTTAGCTAAAAAATAAAACACAGTTCAGCATACATATTTATAGAACCCCTTCAATCTTATCAATATGATGTTTTATATAAGTTATATGAAATAACTATATAAGAATATAATTTATAATTATTAGTAGTATATGGACTGCTAATCATAATAGTCAGAACATCTTATTTGTAATACATTATTTGAATTATATTCACTTAAGATAGTAAAAATTATCTATATGTAAAATATTTAATTATTTATTATCAAGGATAATAAAAGACATTATATTTTCTGAATTAATTATCTTTAATCAAATAATTATTTGAGAATTTTATATGATTAAACAATTAAACTTTTCAAGGAAAGTCATTCCATTTAATATATTAGAATATATTAAATTAATAAGATATTAATCTAAGTAATTTATATAATTTTAATTTTGTTAAATATCTAAAAGTAGCTTAATTAAATTTTATTATTTAAAGCTACATACGATATCTATCGTATGTAGCTTTATATTTATAGTAAATGCTATTAAGATAAAAATATTTTTATTTCTCTCTAAATATTTTTTATAAAAATACAACCCTACTACTATAAAATAGTACATACTATTTTGTAATAAAATATTTAATTTTATATCTATTCAATTAAGTTAGCAAGATATATAGATAATCTATTATAAGATACTTATTAATTTTTAATTCTCTATTAGACCTCTCGTATATATCATATTAAATATTATATATAAGTCGCATTACTAGTATAATTAGGTAGATATAATTCAATGTATTTTGAATACATTGGCATATTAGAGATATCTAATAACACTTAATATATACTTTTTATAATTAGTGTTATATTTAATGGATTTTTATTTATTTTAACTAAAATATTATACGTTATATCTAATTAAGATTAAATTAGTAAAAATTACTCTTTTTTTAAAATTTTGTTTCAAAATTAATATTTTTAATTGTTTATTATGTAAGTATACATCTAGATATCTAACAATAGATTTATTAGTTTTAAACTATAGTATGATTAAAATACTTTAGTTCTTTTTGTAATATGTTAAATAAACTATTTATTAGTAATATATTAGTAGTAGTTTTTTTATATTAATATATTTAATTAAATTTATTATTACAAGATTGACATTCATCTGATCATTTAATTTTAATAATTTTTATTAGATAAAGTATCTCTTTTAGTTAATCGTAATAATTATCAAGGAAGATCCATTAAATGGTTTATATCTATTCAACTAGATATATAAATTATAAATTATTCTCTATAAACTTTATATTTAGATAAAAACGATAAATATTTTTTGTAAAATAAATTATGAGTATTCTTATTAGTTTACGCTATTATGATATGTTTTATTTGTAATATAATACATATAATATTATTGTTTTTATATAAAATGATATGTATGCATCGTATTTAAAAGATATTATTATTTTATAGTTTTATTTTTAGTAATCTAATGTATATATTTTTATGTATTAAGATTAGATTCATTGTATATGGAGTACAAACTTTTATCAGTTTTAAATAAACATATTTTTTAAATAGTAATGTGAAATATTTTATTTATTTCTTATTAATATTGTTCTAGTGGAGTACGCCGTGTCACTTTTACTTTGGCAACAGTGTCTTGCCAGATTACAAGATGAGTTACCTGCCACAGAATTTAGTATGTGGATCCGTCCTTTACGAGCGGAATTCAGTGACAATATCCTGGCCCTTTACGCCCCTAATCGTTTTGTATTAGATTGGGTTCGTGATAAATATCTTAATAATATTAATCTATTATTAAATAATTTTTATGGAAGACACTCACTATTGATACGTTTTGAAATTGGAATTAAACCTGTTACAATCACTATGCCTTCTAAAAATTCAGTCACCAATATAGTTACAACTCCTATCATTCAGACTAAAAGTAACGGTCTTACAACTATGCACCTTAGTTTGAATAAATCACCTATTCAATCAGAGTTATGTTATTATTCAAATGTAAATTCTAAACATACCTTTGATAATTTTATTGAAGGTAAATCTAATCAATTAGCACACGCAGCAGCTCGTCAGGTAGCTGAGAATCCTGGTATAACTTATAACCCATTATTTTTATATAGCAGTACTGGATTAGGTAAAACTCACCTTTTACATGCGGTAGGTAATAACATCGTTACATGTAAAAATAACGCTAAAGTTATTTATATGCATTCTGAAGATTTTGTTTATAATATGGTTAAGGCTTTACAAAATAATAAAATAGAAGATTTTAAACATTACTATCGCTCTGTTGATGCTCTATTTATAGATGATATTCATTTTTTTGCTAATAAAGAACGTTCTCAGGAAGAATTCTTTCATACTTTTAATGCTCTACTAGAAGGTAACCAGCAGATGATTTTTACTTCAGATCGTCATCCAAAAGAGATTAATGGTGTAGAAGACCGATTAAAATCAAGGTTTGGCTGGGGATTAACTGTATCTATTCAGCCACCAGAATTAGAAACAAGAGTAGCTATTTTAATAAAAAAAGCAAATGAAAATAGTATACATTTACCTGGTGAAGTTGCATTTTTTATCGCTAAGCATCTGCGTTCCAATGTACGTGAGCTTGAAGGAGCATTAAATAGGGTCATTGCTAGTGCTAGTTTTACTAGGAATGTTATTAACATTGATTTTGTTCGTGAAATACTAAGAGATTTATTAGTCTTACAAAAAAAAATTATTACTATATATAGTATTCAGAAGACAGTTGCTGAGTTTTATAAGATAAAAATTATAGACTTACTATCTAAACGACGTGTACGCTCTGTTACTCGTCCACGTCAAATAGCAATTGCATTAACAAAGAAATTAACTAATCATAGTTTATCAGAAATAGGTGATGCTTTTGGTGGTCGTGACCATACAACAGTATTATATGCTTGTCGTAAAATTGATCGACTACGTGTAGAAAACTATAGTATTAAAGAAGATTTTTCTAAATTAATTAGTATATTGTCATCTTAATTAAATAACAGTAATAATAAATATATGAAATTTATTGTTAAACGAGATCATCTGCTAAAACCTTTACAACAAGTTAGCAGCTTAAAGGGTATACGATCAACATTACCCATTCTGAATAATTTGCTATTGCGAGTTAAAGAAAATTATTTATTTTTAATAGGTAGTGATCTAGAAATAGAAATAATAGCACGCATTCCTATTTTACAAGATTATGTTATGGGTGCTATTACTGTCTCTACTCGTAAATTTGTTGATATTTGCCGAGGTTTGCCAGAAGGCGCAGAAATAACTGTGGTCTTAGAAGGAAATCGTATGCTTGTATATTCAGAGCGTAGCAAATTTTATTTAGCTACGCTACCTGCTTCTCACTTTCCTAACGTAGATGATTGGCAGAGTGAAGTTGAATTAAGTTTACCCCAGGTGACACTAAGAAAACTAATTGAATCTACTCAATTTTCTATGGCTAATCAGGATGTGCGTTATTATCTTAATGGTATGCTATTTGAAACTAAAAATAAATATTTACGCACAGTTGCTACTGATGGTCATCGTCTTGCAGTATGCTCTATGTCTATTGGTAAAAAAGTATTACCTTATTATTCTGCTATCGTACCACGTAAGGGTGTAATAGATCTATATAGACTACTTGATAATAGTGAGACTTTATTATTTTTAGAAATTGGTAGTAGTAATATTCGAGCTCATATAGGTGATTTTACTTTTACTTCTAAACTTATTTGTGGTCTTTTCCCTGATTATCGTCTTGTATTACCAAAAAATCCAAATAAAATGTTAAAAGCTAGTTGTGATAAGTTAAAACAAGCATTTTCTAGGGTAGCTATTCTATCTAATGAAAAATTTCGTGGCGTACGTTTTTGTCTCAGCAATAAGCAATTAAGAATTACTGCAAACAATCCAGAGCAGGAAGAAGCAGAAGAAATTATGGATGTAAATTACGAAGGTCATGCTTTAGAGCTTGGTTTTAATGTTAGTTATGTTTTAGATATACTGAGTGTACTAAAGTGCAAATATGTACATATTTTTTTTACTGATGAATCATCTAGCGTTCAAATTGAAGATGCAGAGACTACTTCTACTACTTATATAGTAATGCCTATGAGAATATAGTAAATAAGATATATTTACTTTTTATTTATTACTTTATTTTTAGGTTATATCAATAATATTGATTGTATGATAGGTTAATTTGATATATGAGTTTTATTAGAACTAATACATTTTTTTGATAATATTTTTGTAATTTAAGTAAAAATATCATTATTACAAGACATATAAAAATTTATTATATTATGATATAATATCATTCTTTAGTTTTATTATATATTTATTATTAAAGTTAATTTTATTTATAATAATATAGCGGAAATATAGTATACTTAAAATAATTATTTTGATATATTTTCATTAAGTTTAGAATATTTTTTCACTTATTAGATTAGTAATCTACTAAAATATAATTTATTTTAATTAATAAACTAATTTATTATTGTTTAATAAGATTATATATCTGATATTACTGATTGATAATATTGATTAATAGTCAACATATTATTTATTAATATCTATATATTCATTTTTATTAATAATCTAGATAGATGCTTATATAACTCTTTATAAAATTTTTTATAAACTAGGATAAATATTATCCTATTTTAATAAAATGATATAATAAAAAACATAATTACTTAATTTGTTAAACATTACTCTAATATTGTAATAACTTACTTCTATAAGTCATTGATTCTTTTAGGTTAATTAATTTATAGCAAGATAATGTTAGTATATCTTGCTGACTAAATTTATAAACACTTTACCATTAGAGTTATATCGTAAAGTATAGTTTTTAGTCATTTTTTTTAAAGAGTATTAGTTATTTCTTTTAATTTAACTTAATTTAATTAATTCATTAAATATATAGTTATTGCAATATATTAATAATAATAAAAAATGTTCAATTTTAAATATAGTATTAGATAATATAAATTATTTTTTATTTAGAAGAAATTTTTTATTTACCTAGGTGATTTAAGTGAATATAAAAATAATGAATTGTATTATAATAGCTTATACAATACCACTGTAATGATTACATAGATTGCTAATATCTTCTAGACAATCTTATTGATTAGTTTTTTGATGTTAATTAATCTTAATTAGTTACATAACTACTCTAACTATTTTACTCTATATTTAAATTTTTATAGTAATGTATAAATAAATTTTAGATATTTTTTACATAAAATTATAAAAGTTTTAGTTAATAAATTAAAATAGTAATTTTACCATAATTTAAAATAAACGAGCCATATGATGTTAAATACTTATAACTCTTCAAGTATCAAGGTATTAAAAGGATTGGACGCCGTACGAAAACGTCCCGGCATGTATATAGGTGATACTGATGATGGTACAGGTATGCATCATATGGTATTTGAGGTTGTAGATAACGCCATTGATGAAGCACTTGCTGGTTATTGTAAGAAAATTATTGTCACTATTCATAGTGATCACTCTGTATCAGTACAGGATGATGGTCGAGGTATTCCTACAGACTTGCATGAAGAAGAGGGAGTATCTGCTGTTGAAGTTATAATGACCATGTTGCATGCCGGGGGTAAGTTTGATAATAACTCTTATAAGGTTTCTGGAGGTTTGCATGGAGTAGGTATCTCTGTAGTTAATGCTTTATCTGAAAGACTAGAAGTAATTATTCGTCGTGAAGGTAAAGTTTACAAGCAAACTTATGTACATGGTGTACCTCAATTTCCTTTAAAATTAATTGGTAACACAGAGGATACTGGTACAACAGTACGTTTTTGGCCTAGTAGGGATACCTTCTCTAGTAATACCGAATTTCAGTATGAAATTTTAGCTAAACGTCTAAGGGAACTTTCTTTTTTGAATTCTGGTGTCTCTATTAATCTACACGATAATCGTAATTATCGTGTAGATTACTTCCATTATAAAGGTGGCATTAAATCCTTTGTGGAATATATAAATAAAAATAAGCGTTCCATTCATTCAAATATATTTTATTTTTCTACTGTAAAAAATAATATAGGAGTTGAGGTAGCTCTTCAGTGGAATGATGGTTTTCAAGAAAATATATACTGTTTTACTAATAATATTCCACAGCGTGATGGTGGTACTCACTTAGCTGGTTTTCGTGCTGGGATGACGCGTACTTTGAATAACTATATAGAAAAAGAAGGCTATAGTAAGAAAGCTAAAGTTAGTGTTATTGGTGATGATGCTCGTGAAGGATTAATTGCAGTAGTTTCCGTAAAAGTACCAGATCCTAAATTCTCCTCTCAGACTAAAGATAAGTTGGTTTCTTCTGAGGTTAAAACTGCCGTTGAAACACAAATAAACACACTACTTGCCGAATATTTACAAGAAAATCCAGCTGATGCAAAAATGATTACAGGCAAAATAATTGATGCTGCTCGTGCACGCGAATCAGCTCGTAAAGCCCGTGAAATTACGCGTCGCAAAGGAGTGTTAGATTTATCAGGAGGACTACCAGGTAAATTAGCTGATTGTCAAGAGAGAGATCCAGTTTATTCTGAACTATACTTAGTAGAAGGAGATTCAGCAGGGGGTTCTGCGAAGCAAGGACGTAATCGCAAGAATCAAGCAATACTTCCTCTAAAAGGTAAAATATTAAATGTTGAGAAAGCACGCTTTGATAAAATGCTTTCCTCTCAAGAGGTTGCTACATTGATTACTGGTTTAGGATGTGGTATAGGTCGTGAGGAATACAACCCAGATAAGCTTCGTTATCATAGTATTATTATAATGACTGATGCTGATGTAGATGGATTACATATTCGTACATTACTATTAACTTTTTTCTATCGTCATATGCCTGAAATTATTAAACGCGGTCATTTATTTATTGCTCAACCTCCGCTATATAAAGTGAAAAGATGCAAGCAGGAGCAATATATTCAAAATGATGATGCAATGGACAAATATCAACTTTCTATCGCTCTTGATAGTGCAAAACTTTATGTTAATCAATATTCGCCAGCTATATCTAAAGATCATCTAGAAAAATTAGTAACCAAATACTATCAGGTACAGAAAATTATTATTAGAATGGAATTCCGTTATCCTAAGAAGGTATTAAACGAGCTAATATATTACCAACCACTATCAGATGTAGAACTTAGTAATCAAGATCAAGTACATCAGTGGATTACTTCCTTGGCAAATATTCTAAATGAGAAAGAGATTGACGGAAGCACTTATTCTGCAATGCTAAATAAAAATATTGAGCATCAAATGTTTATACCTGCCTTACTTATCCGTACCCATGGTGTAGAAATATGTTATAAATTAGATTTAGATTTTATTAATAGTGTTGAATATTGTCTTATTTCTAATTTGGGTAAGACTTTATGTGGTCTAATTAAAAAAAATGCTTTTATTATGCGAGGTGACCGTCGTAAATCAATTACTAGTTTTGATGAAGCTTTACAGTGGCTGGTAAAGGATTCTCGTCGTGGTTTATCTATACAACGTTATAAAGGTTTGGGTGAAATGAACCCAGACCAGCTATGGGAAACTACCATGAATCCTAAAAGTCGTAGTATGTTGCGCATAACTATAAAAGATGCTGTTGCTGCAGACCAATTATTCACTACTTTAATGGGCGACGCAGTTGAACCTCGTCGTACTTTTATTGAAGAAAATGCACTTCGTGCATCTAATCTAGATTTATAATCTACTTTAAAAAATAGCAAATCCAGCACATTATATTTTAGAATACTATTCTAAATTTTTAAGTATATTTAGTTATAAAATATTTTTAAAAACCATAGTATATAATACTCTTTATTTTTTATAAATTATAAATAATTTATTATTATTTGATAATTTATATTACAACAATTACCTCTCTTAATGAGAGGTAATTGTTAAGATGCTAAATGATATTAATTTAGATTGTATTATAGTAATAATATATTTTAATTAAATTAATATAAAATTATTTATTAATAAATAATTTTATATATAAAATACTTTAAATATTATTACGATATTTTAAGAGAAAAAATTTACCTATTGTATTTTGTAAAAATCTTAACTTTAAGAAGTTATTTAATCACCCCATTCATATAATAATTTATTACTAATATAATTTTAAGTATTAGGTTTGTGAATGCTATTAGTCTTTCATTATTTTTAGTGTAATTATTCAATTACTGATTCCTATTCAGGAATGATACATAACCTTATCAAGCTTCAATTGGTTAATATAGATAAAATACTTTCTTTATTATAGTGGTATATATTTCTATTATAAAATAGAAAGTTTATACGGTGATATGGATTTTATCCATATATTAGTTACCCGATAACTGATATAATTAATAAATTAATTTTATATTGTTATATTATTTATTTTAAAATTAGTTAGTATATTGTATATAAAGTTAGAATATAATTCTAGTATAAGAAAAATAGTAATCAAATAAATTATTTAAATTTTTATTCAGTAATACTTTCCACAATTTTTATTGTATCAATTAAAGAAAAAATTATAGTATTTTATTTCATTTTAAAATTACTTTAATTTTATATGATCTATAATTATCATAAAAAAAATTTTTGGTAATATATATCTGATTTTTTTATAAAATATTACTATAATTATTTGCATGAGTTTTATTTAATATAATGCATTAGTATAATGTATTTTAAGGAAAAATATAATGTCAATTAAATTAATTGCCATAGATTTAGATGGTACCCTTCTTAATAATAATCGTGTTATTACATCTGCGGTAAAGAAGAGTATTTTAACAGCTAAATCTTATGGTGTGCATATACTACTAGCTACTGGACGTCCTTATATTGGCACTCAGCAATATCTACATGATTTAGAGTTAGATAAAGTAGGATGCTATTGTATTTGTAATAATGGCAGTCTAATAGTACATGCTGAAAATGGGAAACCTTTATTTGAAACTTTGCTTAATTATTCTGATTATGTATATCTTGAATCACTATCGCGTCAGGTTGGCTCACATTTTCATGTCTTTGATCATCAAAAACTGTATACTGCAAATCGTGACATAAGCAAATATACTGTACATGAATCTTTTATTACTGGTATCCCACTATATTTCTGCCCTGCTGATGAAATGGATCAGAAGATTAGTTTTTCAAAGATGATGATGATAGATTATCCGTCAGTACTTGATAGGGCTATTACTTATATCCCGGAAAAAACATACAAGCTTTATACTATTATGAAAAGTAGTCCATATTTCCTGGAAATTCTGAGCAAAGATGCAGATAAAGGTAAGGGAATAGCCCTGATGGCTAACTATCTTAATATTTCACGCGAAAATATAATGAGTATTGGTGACCATGAAAATGATTTAGCGATGTTGAAATACGCGGGTATTGGTGTAGCTATGGGAAATGCAGAGCCTTTAATTAAAAACGCAGCTCAATTTGTTACTAAAAGTAATCAAGAGGATGGTGTAATGGTAGCAATAAATAAATTTTTGTTACATCAATAGATTAGATACATACTTTTAATTAAAATATTGCTTACTAGTTACAATTTTATTTGCTATAATAATAGCAATATTAGTTTGATTATCGTTAAGATCAATAATCTTTATGGCTAATCTTTTTAGTATCATTATATTGTATTATAAGGTAGTAAATTGATAATCATCAGTACATTACTTAATGATATATCAATAAGAAGATTGACAGTATATTTTAAGCAAAAAATTAAATAGATTATTTTTAATATAACTACACTATTAATCATATCCTTAGATAACTAACATTAATGAGTTATTTACATTTTATAATAAAATATCTAAATATATTTATTTATATATAATTAGATTTATATGGTGTTAAATTTAACATAAAAAATAAAAAATAAATTTTATATTACTTAATATTATATTATTTTCAGTTATATTATTATAATAATTTATACATTCTAAAATTATTTTTAATATTAAATAACTTAATTTTATAAGCTTTGATATTTTAATATTAAATAAAAATAACTTTACGTAGATAGAATATTATTCTAATTTATATAAATTAGAATATTATATAATGAAATTATAAAACAGCAATATAAATATTTTTTAGGAAAGATTTTATCTTGAGATACATAATCTGTATTATTTTTTTTTAAAAGTCCAATTAACATCCAATAATGTATTGCAAGTATAATTATTAATTTTATAATGATACCTTAAAACTAACGTACTAAATATTTAGTAGTAAGAATGTTTACTACGTTTATGATCAGTTATATCCCTTACACCTCTTAATTCAGGTATTTTACGTAATAACTCCTTCTCAATACCATCTTTTAAGGTATAGCTTACCATTGAACAACCATTACATCCTCCGCTAAATTTCAGGATAGCTATATTATCTTGAGTTATTTCTATTAATAGTACAATGCCACCATGATTAGCTAGCTGAGGATTAATTTCTACTTGTAACATATATTCAACACGCTCTTTTAATGAAGCGTTGTCATCCAATTGACATAGTTTGGCTTTTGGGGCTTTTAAGGTTAGTTGGGAACCTAATTTATCACAAGTAAGATCTATTTTTGCACCTTCTAGGTATGGTGCACTTATATTATCAATATAAGCTGATATTTCTTGAAAATCTAGTTTAGTATCACTGTCTTTTACTGTATCCAATGGGCAGTAAGATATACCACATTCTGCGTTTGATGTACCTGGATTTATTACAAAAATACGTATTTGGGTACCTGATTTTTGTTTTTTTAGCAGCAAAATAATGTGCTCTTCCGCAGCTTTAGTAATGTAAATCATAGTATTTGCTCAATAAATTATTTTTCTCTACTTCAATTATTATATACTTATTATAATAGTATTTGCAAGATTAAATAAAATATATATCTATTTTATAGATTAATAGTATTTTTTACTTAAAAGTATATCTATCTAATGATAGATACTAATTCTTAGAATATAATAAATTATTAATTTAAATATTATATTTAGAGGGATTAATTTAACTTCTAGTATTAATTGTACTATAATACATATAGGTTATAATAATAACTATAGATTACTTATCTCTATAAAGAGATAAGTCTTGTTTTATAAAAAACTTCGTATTTTTAGATTTTTTATCTTATTCAGTAAATATAATTTTTACTACATTAATGATTACTATATAATATTTTAACTAGGTTAGCATAATAATTTTTACCTAAAGTTAAAGAAGATATTACACTTATACTCTTAAAAATAAATACACTACTATAATTAATAGGAATATATATTAGTAATATATTTCAATAATTATTTATTAAGGTATTCATCTGTTATAAAAATTATTATTTATAATATAGTTAGTGATATTTTAGAATATGAATAAATTAATATTAATTTTATTTAAATAAATGAATGAAATTAGTTATTTAAAGAATATTGTTGTTTATAAATTTAATAAGTATAAAAAAGTCTATCATAAAAATACACACTTAAAACTTAGTAGACTTAAAATGAAATTATTTTATTAATATTGTATTAAAGCAATATTATTTTTTTATTTTATATATGTTTTATTTTTTTATAACATATTAATTTATTCATTCTAATTCATTCTTTTATTATTGATTAAGTGATAAATACTATTATATTTTTATATATAGTTTAATAAATAATCAATATTTTTTATGTTAAATAACCTATTATGACTATTTTAGTAAATCAATAGGATTATATATCATATATATATTTTAAAATATTTTGATAAACTATATATGTAATAAGATTTTTTTATAAAAGACACAGTAATATATTGCTGTTATATTTCTATTAATATTATCCATTATTTTAAAATAATAAAAGTAATAAATTAATTAATAGCAACTATAGAGAATTATCATTTTAAAGTACAATAATAGAGCTAATGTATTATTCATCGATAGGCTAAGTAATATATTTTTTATAATATAAGATATTATATGAGAATTTACTTGCTTGTATATATACCTAGTTAGATACATTTAACATACGAGGCAATATTGATATAAAATTAATATTGATTTATAATAATTATTATATTGAAAGTAATTATATTTATCTTATCTAATGCGTTATTAAAGTTGATATATCGAATAATATTATAAACTAGTTTTAATAAATACACATAAGCTATTCTATTGCATTAAAACTTAAGTATTGATTTTACTGTATGAGACATTAATTTATATAAAATTAATTATTAAAAGATATAATATAAATTATTTTTCTTTCAAGAACAATATTCTTAATATATTAATATAATAATTATAATTTAGTAAAATAACGTTTTTTATTTTATAACCTATCATTATATTAATAATCTTATAATGATTAATAATCATAGAACTTTTTATTAGCAAACTATTAATATTATAGATAAAGTTTTTAATATTATATAACTTGCTTTAATTTAGATAAAAAATCTTTCTATAAGAATTATATTGTTTAGTAAAAAAGTTAATATTAATTTTAATAAAATATTTATTTTTATTAAAATTAATTTATATCTCAAAATTCTTTCTCTAAGAAAAATTTAATATTATGAAATATGTTTTCTATAATTTTGTAGTGCCGAAAGCCGGACTCGAACCGGCATGTTTTACAACGATTGATTTTGAATCAATTGCGTCTACCAATTTCGCCATTTCGGCATTGTATAATATATAAGAATAATTACAAAATAATTTTGTATATAAGTATCCTAATAATATTATATAAGGATGATTTTATTGTATAATAATTTGCAATATACAATAATTCTGTATTATTCTTTATGTATATTTATAGCTAATTGTATATTGTAAATGAATATCATGCATATTTTTTTAGTTTTAAGACTTAAGATTATAATATATAATGATATTAAATAATATATTTATTATTAAATGCAAATTATTGATGAATGATTATATATTAATTTATAGTTAATTTTATGTATACTTTGGTATTACAAGTTAAATATATAATATATTTTATATACAAAATAATTAAATAACAAGTAGATTATTCCTTATAATATTTTGAATATTCTTTATATATCATAATTTCTGGATTTATTAAATCATACCTATTATATTCTTTTTTGAGTAGACCTAATTATATCATTAGTATGTGTATACCATCCCTAATTAAAAATTAGATATATTTAAATGTATTTCCTTACTGTTTTTTCGTAAAATTTTTATGCTGTTCTTTTATAAGTAGTTGTATAATAAATCTAAAAATTAATATAAGTCATTTAAAATAAAATCTTTTATTTCTGTGATATTAGTTAATATTTTAGAGATTAATAATAATAGATATTATCAGATAATTTGTTACTTGTATTGTTATACTTATAACTTATTTTTTATTCTTAATCTTATATATTTTTTATATATAAACAATAAAAATATACTAGCAATAAGAAAAAAATTTTACTAAAAACCATCTAATAATTAATAATTTTAGATATGAATAATAAATTATTTTATATACTGTGCATATTTTAGATATAAGTAATTATATTACTACTTATTTAAGTGTTTACAATTAATAAAGTATATAATATATTTTAATTTTATATAGTTAATGATGGTACAATAGTATTGTTTTATAAACATACTTTAAGTTGTTATATAAATTAATAATAATTTTACAATCATATCAGGACTTAGGTCTTTAATATTTTTATTTATCGAACAACATGCTACTTGATTATTTCCATACGCACCAATTAATTTCGGGTCTGTTTGGCCATATATAGTTATATTTGGTATATCAAGAGCAGCAGCTAAATGGCTTAAACCTGTATCTACCGATACAACTGCTCTTGCTCCTGCAATTATTATTGCTATCTCATGGAGCGATAAACGAGGTAATACCTCTACATGTTCAAAGCCATCTGCTAAACGCAAAGCTTGTTGGTGATCAATTTTTGTCCCCCAAGGAAGTTTAATCTTTATACCGATATAATGTATTAAAGATATTAATTGACGCCAGTTATTTTCCGGCCAGTATTTATAATTACGAGTTGTACCATATACAAAAACTAAATAATATCCACAATTTTTCGTTAGATACTTAAAGAAATGTTTTGAAATACCGTAATCTTTTACACTTTTAGGTTGATTGTATTCCAGGCTTAATGCAAATAGTTCACACATTCTTTCTACAGCATGTTTTGTTTTGCTTATGCTATGTTTATGGTTAAAAAACCAACTAGCAAGAGGTTCTCGTGCACTTCGATAGTCTTGTCCATGTAAAGGACCTTTTGCAATGCGTGTTATTAGAGCTGCGCTTTTAATTAGTCCTTGAGCATCAATGATAGCATTGTAGGTTCTACATTGAATTTCTTTTTTAAAACGATAACGCTCCTGACGAGTAGCTGCATGAAACCAATTTTTCCTCCAACGACGAATGGCTACAGGAATAACTCGATCAACAGCAGGATGCCAGCTAGGTATTTCTGAAAATCCCTCTTCTACTACCCAATCAAATTTAATTGATGGTATTGCATAGGTAGCATCTGTTAATGCTGGTAACGTTTGGAGTATGTCACCCATTGATGAAGTTTTTACTATCAAGACATGCATAATTATTTAATCATCCTTTAACAATAATTCTTTTAACGCTTGAATTACAATATCAGGGTGAATATCTACAAGAGTAGAATGGTAGTCATTATAATTTGAATTACGCTTGCGAATTTTAATATTACTAGTACTCAGGTGTATTATAATTGATTTTTTACATAATGGAGGAGTAAAGTAAGGATTGGTAGGTCCATAAAGAGCAACTACTGGTTTATTGAGAGCTGCAGCAATATGCATAAGACCTGAATCATTTGTAACTATTGCCTTGCAAGCTGCTATTAATATAATAACCTGCTCTAAATTAGTTTTTCCTATAAAATTAGAACAATATTTGCGTTCATATTTTGTTAGAGCGTAATAGATGTTTGTTCCGATATTATTATCTTGATATGAACCAAATAAAGCAATATAATACCCGTTTTTTATCATTTTTTGAGCTACAACAGTGTAGTGATAATGTGGCCAACACTTTGCTATACCTAATGCAGCACCTGGACATAAACCAATCATTAAGCGATGACTTGTAAGGTTAAATGTATCCATTGTTTTTATAATATCTTTATCCATGACTTTTAATATTGGCCAGAGTAAAGGTTTAGATAAATCTTCTGCCGTTTTAATTAGGTGTGATGGATAAGCTAATGCAATATAACGTTCTACCATCAATGGAAATGAGTTTTTATTAATCTGATAGTGTACATGTGTCAATATACCATAACGCATTTCACCCTTCCAACCTACTCTAAAAGGAATACGAGCAAAAAATGGTATAAGTGCAGATTTAAATGAATTAGGTAATATATATGCACGATCGTATTTTTTTTGACGTAAACTTTTTCCTAAACGATAACGTTCATTGATAGCTAATTTTTTATGTTCTATATGCATCTCAATAGCTTGATTTACTTCTGGCATATATGTTAATAAAGCATGGCACCAGTCTGGTGCCATAACATCTATTTCAGCATTAGGATTTATATCTTTTAAGGTTCGGTATAAACTATGAGACATAATCATGTCTCCTATCCAGGAAGGTCCTATAACTAGTATTTTCATACAGTATTTTATATTTTATTGTTTAATGTTATATTGAATTTTTATTCAGCCACGTAAGATATTCAGAGACACCATCTGTTATATTTTTAAATACTCTATCATATCCTATTGCTCTTAATTTAGCTGTGTTAGCTTTAGTAAAAATTTGATAACATCCCTTAAATTTATCTGGAAAAGGAATGTATCTAATTTTTCCTTTATTATGGTACGCAAAGATAGCATAGGCAATATCTTGAAAGGACTCATTACGGCCAGTACCACAATTAAAAATACCCGAAATATTTTTTTGCCAGAACCATATGTTTATATCAACAACATCACTTATATAAATAAAATCACGTTTAAAAATATCACTACCTTCAAAAAGTGTTGGATCTTCACCGTTGTTTATTTGATTATTCAAATGAAAGACAATACTAGCCATACTACGTTTATGGCTTTCACGCGGACCATACACGTTAAAGTAACGAAAACCACAAATTTGTGATTTTGCTTGTGGTAGGATATAATTAACATATTTATCGAAAAGTAGTTTAGAATATCCATAAACATTTAATGGTCTTTCGTCTTTACTTTCCTCGTTGCACTGCTTCTCTAAACCATAGACAGCCGCTGAAGATGCATATAGGAATGGAATATGATGTTTTAGACAAAAATCTAGAAGTATTTTAGAGTACTGGTAGTTATTATTCATAATGTACTTACCGTCCCACTCAGTAGTGGACGAACAAGCACCTTCATGAAAAATAACATCTATTTTTGTGAAAAAATTACCAGATATAATATTTTCAATAAATTGATTTTTATCAAAATAATCAATTATCTCTAGATCTACTAAATTAGTAAATTTAGTACCATCTTTAAGATTATCAACTACGATAATATTACTATAGCCAATATTATTTAGCTTTTTGATAAGGTTACTGCCGATCATACCAGCTCCACCTGTTACAATGATCATAAAATTTACCTTGATTATATAAAATAAAATCTCATAACAATTAATGATTTAATATAGCAATAATAACTGCATGACTACTGAAATTTTTTTTATTTATTAATAATAATATAATTTTAATAATTGTGATTTTAATATATAAATAATATTTATATGTTTATAGCAGAATTATATTAATTATCTTTTTTAATTTAAGTATTAAATTCTATTTAACTGAACTTTAGTAGTTATAGTAATAAAATATGATCTAATACAAAATCATCATCTTCATTAATATAAAAACTAACTAATATACATTTTAGATATTACTGTAGTGAGGTAAATAATCTCTTTCTATTTTATTTTCTTTTTATTATATTTTCTAATCACTAGAAGAGCAAAAATTAACATAATATTATTTTATTATTACAATACATAAAAGTATAATGTAATTCCTAATTACTATCTATATATAGTAAAATATCATTTTTATATTCTTATGTTATAAAATTTTTAGATTAAATGTATATTATATAAATATATATTAAAAATATAATAAGAAGATTTAATATATAAAATATTATAGAGGTAAATAGTTTAAGTATTAAGATTATTTTATATATATTTTTTTTATCTAAGGTTTTTATAGTAAAATATATATTTACATTTATTATCAAATTATACTTATAAGTATATAGATGCTTTTTCCAATTCAGTAAAATAATAAATTTGTTATATTTTTAATGACAAGTACTAGTAAAGTATGAATATAACAATAAATTTAAAGTATGTAATCCTAAATTACCTAGTGACTATTTTAGTATAACGCAATTTAGTTAATTGCTTAATTTTATTTAGATAACGTTAAGGGGATGCATAATTTTAATTTTCATAAGTATTTATAAATTAATATGAAAATAATTATTAATTTTATATTAATTTATAAAGTTAAGAGTATTTGTAGTTTAACTTTTTATATTTAAAATATAGAACAAAGCATGATTAAATAATTCTTTCTTACCCTGTAATTTTTAATTTTATATAACAAATACCATAGAAATAATATTATGAATAGTAATTTAAGGTAATTATATAAAAATAATTAAAATATAATATTATAAATATTTTATTAATATAGAAAATATTTTACAAATTATAGGACTAATAACTCCTTATAATGTTAGTATGTTGTATTATTAAATATTTAGCATATGCAATTATTAATGTATTACATTTTATTATTTATTAGTTGTGAAAATAAATAGTACTTAATAAATTAATATGTACTCGAGGGTACATTATAACTCATATACTAAAATTAAAATTTATTTATTTTACTAAAAATTTCTTTTACTTTATACTACTATTAGTACTTATTAAATTTGAAATTAATTTTATATAATGAATAAATTATGACTGCATTAGCTGTATATTTTTTATTAAAAAAATATACATTTAAACTAGTAATAATCCATAAAATAGCAATAATAAATATTATATAATATCATATCATTAAATAATGTATAATATCAAAAGCTATTTTAGCTGGCTGGATACAATCAGTTTCACGGAATATTTTTATAAAATAAAAAAACTTATTAAGTCATCTTAATAAGCTAAATTATAGTCTAGTAAAGGTTAAATACTTTTAAAAGTATAATATTATAAAATAAAATATTTGTTTCTTAATACAATGGCCTCTATTTTACTAGATTAGTACTCTACTATAATCGTATATATAATCTATAGTATCATGTTTTCTGATTTTAATAATATATATAAAAATACTAAGAATCGTATAAATATTATTTTATTAGTTAATAATAGGTTTATCTGGTATAATTAGATATTTATTTTAATAATCGTAATGGTTTTAATAAGTTAGGGGTAATGATATTCTCTATTATTAATTGAGATACCACTATTATAGTATTAATGGGTGATATAAATATCCTATATTATAGATTATTTATTAAAATTATCATTATAATCTTTATTAATAGGTATATTTTAAGATTATTATATAACACTCCTGCGTACTATAATATAAATAATTTATTGTGATAACTTACTTAAAATAACTTAAATATATTAAGTATATTTTGGTTTTATACGTCCTTATATTAGTCAATATTTTCTAAATATATTGAAGTATAATTATTTGTATTTATTCCTAATGAGATAATCTAGCCAAAAATAATATCTCTATTTTAGAGTATGGTCTGTTTGTACATTTACAGATGGTTATGAATATTTATGGCCCCAATCATAAAAAAAATCACTGAACAAGTTAATTATATAAATTATAACAAGAATAATAATTTTCTTGTAGAAGAGTCTATTATTGATATAGATCAAACTTTTCTTCACTTTGTTTCTAGCATACATGGCTTAGAAGAGCAAGATGCACAAGAACGTTTATTAAAAATAGGTTTAAATCAAGTTCCTCATAAAAAAATAATGCCTATGATTTGGGGGAAGCTAATAAGATCATTAAATAATCCATTTATTTTTATATTAATAGTAATATCTGTAACTAGTTTCTTCATAGATTATTGGTTACCGTTAAAACATCATAAAGAACCAAATATCATACCTATAATAGTCATGTTAATTATGGTATCTTTAAGTGGATTACTATGTTTTTATCAAGAATTACAAACCAATAGATCCGTAAATGCATTAAAATATACAGTCAAAACTACTGCTACTGTTTTACGTCGGCCTTATGCAGGTGCAGTAGGACAATGTAAAGATATTATCTTGCAGGAATTAGTTCCAGGAGATATAATTCTTTTATCTGCTGGAGATATCATTCCAGCAGATATAAAATTATTTGAGTCTGATAATTTTCTTGTTAACCAATCTATATTAACTGGTAAGCCCCTTCATATTAAAAAAAATCACTTAAATACTACACTTAGTCAGGAAAAATATATTGATAATATAGAAAGAGTATTGGAACTATCTAATATCTGTATAATGGGAACTCATGTTACTAGCGGTACTGCCAAGGCTATTATATTAGCAACCGGTGTAAACACTTATTTTAGTTCATTAACAAGATATTTAGTAAATCAGCGCGAAAAAAATTTATTTGAGCATGGAATAAATAGAGTAAGTTGGTTATTAATTCGCTTTATGTTATTTATAGTACCAATAGTTTTTATTATTAATGGTATAACTAAAAGGTGTTGGGCTGATGCGGCTTTATTTGCATTATCGGTTGCAGTTGGGATAACTCCTGAAATGTTACCTATAATTATTAGCGCTAACTTTGCTCATGGCTTAATTTCGCTATCTCGCAAGAAAGTTATCGTAAAGAATCTAAGTGCAATGCAGCATTTAGGTTCTATGGATGTATTATGCACTGATAAAACTGGAACTCTTACTGAAGACTGTTTAATTCTTAAACATTATATTGATATTAATGGACGAGAAAATAAAAAAATATTACATTTAGCCTGGTTAAATAGCCACTATCAAAGTGGAATAAAAAACTCTATAGATCTCGCTATAACAAAGTTTGTTAAAACATTACATGATACTAGAGATATTGTAGATCTTACTAAGATTGATGAGTTACCTTTTGATTTTAATCGTCGACGCCTTTCTATTATAATCAGTGATAAAGACTGTCGGCATACGTTAATTTGTAAAGGCGCAGTTGAAGAAATGATGACAATTGCTACCCATATCAATAATAATGGTAATATTTTACCTCTTGATGATAAAGTGCGCAATACATTGCTTCAGTTAGTTACTTTTTACAATAAACAAGGATTTCGAGTACTTATGATAGGTACTCGTGATTTTGGTATAAAAGGTTGTATAGTTCCATTAAGTAGTAGTGACGAAAAAAATATAGTAATATTTGGGTTATTAACGTTTTTTGATGCACCAAAAGATTTTGCTGTTAAAGCTATTAATGCCTTACATGAAAAAGGTGTTACAATTAAAGTACTAACTGGTGATAATCATGTCGTTACTCAAAAAATTTGCCTGGACATTGGTTTAAAACTACATAAGCCTTTATTAGGCTACCAAATTGAAGAGATATCTGATAAACAACTCGCTTTACTCGTAGAAGAACGTACTATATTTGCTAAATTAACACCCTGTCATAAGTCTCGTATACTTAAAGCACTGATGAGTAATGGTCATATTGTAGGATTTTTGGGGGATGCTATTAATGATGCTCTAGCATTAAGAGATGCTAATGTAGGCATTTCAGTGGATACAGGAGCTGCTGTATCTAAAGAATCAGCTGATATTGTTTTATTAGAAAAAAATCTCATGGTGCTAGTAGAGATAATTATAACTGGACGTAAAACTTTTGGTAATATAATTAAATATTTAAATATAACCGCTAGCTCTAATTTTGGTAATGTAATTTCAGTATTAGTTTCTAGTTTTTGTATTCCTTTTTTGCCAATGATGGCGATTCAGCTAATGTTGCAAAATTTTATTTATGACATATCCCAATTTGCTCTATTATGGGATGATATGGATAAGGAATTTTTATATAAACCTCGTAGATGGAACACTAAAAACATTGGCCGTTTCATGTTATGGATTGGTCCTATATCATCTGTTTTTGATATTATTACCTATTTTATTATGTGGTTCTGTTTTTCTGCTAATAGCATTGAACAGCAAGGATTATTCCAATCTGGTTGGTTTATAGAAAGTTTACTATCACAAATGTTAGTTATTCATATGCTACGTACTCATAAGATTCCTTTTATTCAAAGTACTGCAACATGGCCTATTATAATAATTACAAGTATTATTATAATCTTAGGTATTTATATTCCATACTCCACACTAGGTACTTTAGTTGGTTTTAAGGCTTTACCGTGGCAGTATTTTCCATGGTTAGTTGGTATATTAATTATCTATTGTATTATAATTCAATTAGTAAAACATTTATATATTAAGCGTTTTGGATTATGGTTTTAACTTATTACTCTTGTTTTATCAGAATAAAAAATCTATAACCTTATAGGAAATATAAAAGTATAAAGAATACAGTGAATTAACTGTGAACAATATAATTAAATAACATTCTAAAAGATTTAAAAAGAAAAAGTTAATATCTTATAATATAGTTATATTAAATTTATTTAATTTTATTTTCTTTATAAATTAAATGTCTACGTACAACCGGATCAAACTTTCTTAGTTCTATTTTTGCTGGTTTAGAGCGTTTATTCTTAGTGGTGGTATAAAAATGTCCAGTTCCTGCGGGTGAAACTAGTTTAATTTTTTCTCGAATCGATTTAGCCATTAATTAAGTTCCTTAATAATTTCTTGTAGAAGTATATTATAGTTAATATATTTATATATAGTTTAATTAATAACGATGACAATTTTTTATATAAAATAAGAATAATAAATATTATATAATAACAAGGTTAAATACTATATATGTAAAGTTAAATAAAAAAGTTATCTGTTCGATTTATTGTATTAGATCTTTTATTATTATTCAATTTAATTTTATTTATTATTTTTAATTTTAATTATACCCAATGGTATTAAAAAATAAATTTAATTTAAATATGTTAATAAAAGTAATAAAATTTTTAGTTTTATAGATATTTTAGTAAATACTTGGTGTTGTGAGTAATATTATTAAAAATATTAATTGCTGAGAAAATTTATATTTTCTATAATTACTTCTAATAATGAACATTAGTATAATGTTCATTTTATATTTATACTCAACACAATAATTGTAACTTATAAAAATATTATATTAATGACGTAAGATAACTAATTAAGTAGATTATTTTATCTATGATATTACTTACTAAGTATTACTCTATAATTAAGTCAAAGAATATTATTTAATCTATAATATTTATATTTAAACTATAAAATAGCAAAATGTTTATTTGATTTTACTAAAAATATCTTTTTAAAGGATTCATATTTTTATTTTATTATAATTTTTAATAAGTATAATCTTATTAAAGAAATTTGAACTATTATTCATGGTATAGAGTTTATCTCTATGGTATTATTAAAGTCTCTATCTGGCACGTAATATATGATACTATTTTATATAGAATACTAGATAGAGAAAATACTATATTATTTCTTGTTTGACTAACATGTAATATATAGTTTTGGTAGTATTTATTCATACTCCGGTAAAGTTATTTAATTTTTGTATACAGACTTAATTATTACTGTAAGTATTATTTAATAATACCAAATAATTTTAGTCTTATTTAGAAGTTAATTAAGCTATTTTTAAAATCAAACCCATAATCGTTGTTATTGTTTTTTTTTTGAAAATAACCTTCCTATAGAAGACAGAGTCTAATACTCCTTAATACATTTTAAACATATTAAAAAACTATCTATAGTAACTTTACTAATATCTATTCAATTAAGATATTTAAACTATTTAGTGTATATTTTCTTTATTTACTCGTGCTTTAATTATTAAGTACTAATAAATAATTTTATTTATTTTATTATTTTTGTTCTAATCTAGTAATTTTATATAATTTCATATAATACTAATGCATTTTACTCTGTATTCTTGATAGTGTAAACTACATAATGTATGATATTACTATCAATACTAAATTTAGTAACTTACATAATATTAATTATAAACCTAATTATTGAATGATTATATTTATATACTAATTTTCCTGTTAGTTTTAATAATAGAATAAATATATTTTGTAATGTTAAGGTATATATACCTTACATACTTCGAGATGTTTAATACAAAGATTATCTTAACTACTGTTACAATAAACTTATAATTATAAATTTTATCATGGATTTATATACTATAGACTGATTATTTATCATTATATCAAGTATTTTATGAATATAAAGTATTTTATGAAAAATATTTCATATAGTTATTCGTTATGTTTATAAATTTATTTTCTATATAAGGAGATATTTTTAAAATAACTATAGAAATCTCATGAGAGAAAATCTTACTTTTTAAGTATTTAAATAAAATTTATTTTTAAATTAAAATTATTATATTTTTTATGTAAATGTTTCTTTTTTAAGTTTGATTTTTAATAAATATATATCTACATATATATGTTTTACTAAATATTAATATTAGATAAGATATGGCGGTGAGAGAGGGGTTCGAACCCTCGATACGATTACACGTATACACGCTTTCCAGGCATGTTCTTTCAGCCACTCAGACACCTCACCTATTTTATCTGTCTATTATTTTAAAAAAATTAATCAAAAGGAATAGATTGGTTAATCAACTTAAGTGTTTTATTACAAACCCTTGTAGTTTATATACAAAATATTTCTATTATAAATAGTCAATATTTTATAGTAACTATTCATACAGATTATTGTAATGTTATTGGTATTCATTGTAATTATTGTATATATATTGTAATATATTGTAATAATAAAGTATAGTATATAATATTTTTATTATTAAATTTAAATAAATTATATTCTCTTTAAATATAAGTTTTAACCTATTTGGTTTTGTTTATAGTAAAATACTACTAGTAATATAATTTCTAATTAAATATTAATATAGTTTGAGCGCATTACAGCATATCTTTATAAAGTATTTTATTGTATCATAATATTTGTTTTGTATATTAAGGTAACATTATATGTAAGGTAAAATTAATAGAATTGATAATAATGTTATATTTATTAGTTATATAGATCACTTATTTTTAATAATTATTTAATTTAAAAATTATTTTTCTTTAGTTTTTTTTTAATAAAAATATATAGTAGTTAAGTAGTTAAGTAGTTAAAGACAGATAAATATTATAAGATAATATAAAAGTAACCAATCATTTGTTATTTATATTATGAGTATTGATATTGTCTATAGACATGATATTTAATTTACTAATGTAAGCATTAAGCTAATTAGCAGAATTTTATTGCTTATTTTGTATATCACTTATGTAAGTAACACATTACGTATATTTATACTAGAATTATTTCTCTATGAGAATTATTCAAATACTATTAACTAGGGCAATTAAAAGTATATAATAAAAAAATTACTAAATAAAAAGAACATATGCAAAATAATAATAGTATTTTATACTAATCTTTTTTTTCATTAGTATAAATCAAATAAAATACTCTGTTTTTATTAATTATTGATATAAATACCATTATAACTATAAAATATTATTAATTAGAAATTGTTTTTCTATCTAATTTTTATCAGCGTTCTAAACTAGAACATGCTAATCATTGACTTTAAGCAGTAAAAAATAATAATTTGAACTTGATAAAAATTATCTACTTTTATAAAGTATAAATAACGTTTTTTAAAACGTAAAATATTGACTAATAATAGTCGATATTTTAGAGATAATTTTTTTAAGTATTTGTAGTGCATTACAATATACTATAGCTATATAGTATATTGTGTATATATCGACTAATTAAAAACAATTAACATTATATATAGAATATTCTATAATGACTAATTATATTTTAGTAAAAAAAATTTTAGTTTAATAAAATTATTATTATAAACATATAGAAAATAACTAGTTATTTTCATTATTATAAATATATTCTGGATATAAACAACAATTATCTTTAGTAAGATAAGTATAATCAATTCAACGTTAGCTTATTTTCTCAAGAAAATATGTGTATATTTATAGCAACGTGTTTTATATGTATGTATTTTTTTATTACAATGTTATTAATGTCATAAAGGAAGTGGACATGAGCTTAATAAATATTCCTATTGGTAAAAATGTTCCTGAAGATATTTATGTAATTATTGAAATACCTTCTAATTTTATTCCAATTAAATATGAAATAAATAAAGTCACTGGTTGTTTATTTGTTGACCGTTTTATTCCTACTGCTATGTTCTACCCATGTAATTACGGTTATATTAATCATACTTTATCTTTAGATGGCGATCCAGTGGATGTTTTAGTGCCTACACCTTATCCATTACAGCCAAGTTCTATTATTCGTTGTCGTCCTGTAGGTATGCTAAAAATGATTGATGAATCAGGCGAGGATAATAAATTAATTGCTGTTCCACATAGCAAAATTACAGAAAAATATAATAATATTACAGAAATCAATGATCTTCCTGAGTTACTACTTGCTCAAATTTTACATTTTTTTGAGCATTATAAAGATCTAGAAAAAGATAAGTGGGTAAAAGTGCAGGGTTGGAGTAATTCTCAATCAGCAAGAGATGAAATTATCTCTTCTTTAGAACGATCTAGAAAAAAATAATTTTTTAATTATACAAGTCATTGGCGACTATCTAACTATTTACTATTGAGTTATATTTGGATATTCTAATATTTATTTGTATTTTTATTATTACATATAAAATATAAAATGACTTGTTATTATGTAGTATAATGTAGGATGATTTTATGGATAACAACATACTTTATAATATTTATTTTAATAAAATAAATGTTCTTGAATATAGTAATAAAATTTTAAAAAATTAAAAATAAATTTTACAAATTATTCTCATAGAGATATTTGCTATTTACCTTAACTAAAGTAGAATACTATAATAATAAAATGTCTAGTAAAATAGACTATTTTTTATTGATTTTCAATTAAAAATATAAACAATAAATTTTATTTATAAAATTTTTTACAGAAAATATTAATTTTCATAGAAATATTGTTTCTAATATTTAGTTATTATAAATAAATTAAATGTTTTTAAATAACTAATTGCTATATAATGATACATAAATTTTCTTTAATATTAAAGCTTATTGGCGCTATATCTTTAGTAAATCTTTTATATTATATAAAATTAAAGTATTTGATTGTAAAATAAGTATTATTTTGTTTAATATTTTTTTAATTAATTTACTATAATCCTAATCATATATGGTATTTTTTAGTTATTTAAACTGAATAGTTTACTAGGTAATAATCAATTTTATTATATTTATATATATACTAATAATACAAACAAGAGATAATAATTATAACTTATATTAATAAGGTTTAAGTTATTTTAAAAGTAATAGATTATATTAATAATATACCTGGACACATATACATAGTAGTATGTAGTATGTAGTATGTAGTATGTAGTATGTAGTATAAGTATAAGTATAAGTATAAGAATATTCATATTATATATTTTATACCTACTACTAATCAACTTAACATAAAATATATTTATTAGAGATTAATATTAAGTTTCTATGTAATTTAAAATATATAATTAGGTAATAATTAGGATTTATTGTTACTCACTTTTTCTAATCAAGAGAGAAATAGCAATAACCACTCATTTTGTATATTAATTAATAATATACACTTGTTAAAAACATTATAATTATAACTAAATGTAGTATAACAATTATCTATATAAAATTTAATACCCCATTAAGATAATATATCAAGATGTTATTAATTATGTATTAAATGGAATAATGTTATTAACTAAAACTTTGTTTTATATAATTATATTTAATAAATATAATTATAATACTAATATATTATTTACTTAATTTATTATGATAAATAATAGTATATTACCGATAACATCGATAACATATATAATATTACACTAAATATAATAATTATTATAAGGGTATATTCTAAATTAGAATTATTTTATTATCTCATTACTTGTTAATATATTCGTTATCTAACTAAGTAATTTTACAATACTGCACTAATTAATAATAGAATCTGCCGCGATTTTAATAGTTAAGTTTAATTATCATTTAAGTATTTCAGGGGATCATTGCGCAAGGAAAACTTAGTAATGACTGTTTATCTTTTAACTCCTTTTATGTTGCCATTAACAGCAGAGAAATTAATTAAGCTTCATTTAGATATTTACGAATTATTATCAGATAATCTTGCTTATATTTTTGGATATTTATGGGACATGATTATTCAACAATCAGATATTTCAATAATTTCTTATGTTTCCATAACGGTGGATGCAGCATCACATACTGGTAATACATACCATATAATTGAATATTTATATAACATTCTCACATCTGCAATCTTTATAGTTAAATTAGTTAATGTTTGTTCTTATAAATTTAAAACAATTATACAAGAAAAGTTTTTTTTATTAGTTGTCTCTACACAGAGAAAAAACAATCTTCTAAAGGAAATTATAGATTTTTATGAGTATTCATTCTCAAATAAGGTACCACAGCTAACAGATATTGCATTTGTAATATTTAGTTTAAGTACTGGTATATTTTATGAAAAATTTTTTCAAACTGGAATAGATCTTGATGCCAAATTGGGTGTACTAGGAGATGAACGTTTATTAAAATATGAGGGTAATAATGTTAATTTTAAAAATATAAGACAAGTATGGACCAGGAATATCATTGAAATTTTAAAAAAACGTTTTTCACAAGCTAATACAATAAATAAGTTATTAGATAGTGTTTGTAGAAACTTTGTTCAAAATACTACAATGCGCTATAGTAAAGAACATCCACTGACTGCAACTCTTTTACTTAATCAAAAAATTACTGGACATTATTCTAATAAAAATATACATCATATTGAAATAGATCTGGGTGAATCTGGTCTTTGTTATCAACCGGGTGATGCATTGGGTGTATGGTACCACAACGATTTAGAGCTAGTGAAAGAGATTCTAGGATTATTATTACATACTGGAAATGAAATAGTTACAATTCAAGGGAAGAATATTACGCTACATAAAGCATTAAGTGATCATTTTGAATTAATGCAAAACAATACTATAATAGTAGAAAAATACGCTAAGTTATCAAATGATAAGCATCTTATTACTTTATTGTCTAATAAAAAAAATTTACTGGAATATACAAAGAGAACTCCTTTTCCAGATATGATCCGACAAGCTCCTACTAACTTAAGTGTCGAACAGTTACTATCACTGTTATTACCCCTTACTCCACGCTTTTATTCCATATCTTCTTCTCAAGCAAAGGTTGGTAAAGAAGTTCATATTACAGTGGGAGTCGTAAAATATAATATAAATGGACATACCCGTACAGGTGGTGCTTCTGGGTATTTATCTACTCGTTTAAAAGAAAATAGTAAATTGCGAATATTTATTCAATACAACAATAATTTCCGTCTCCCTTCAAATCCACAAGCTCCTATTATTATGATTGGTCCTGGCACTGGTGTTGCACCGTTCCGATCTTTTATCCAACAACGTGCTGCAGAAGGGGCCACAGGGTTAAATTGGCTGTTCTTTGGTAATCCACATTTTACTGAGGATTACCTTTATCAGATGGAATGGCAGTATTATATAAAAAAGGGGATATTATCACGTATAGATTTAGCTTGGTCACAAGATCAGGTATATAAAATTTATGTTCAAGATAAAATGCGTAAGCAGGGGGGTGAATTATGGCACTGGATTAAAAATGGTGCATATATTTATGTCTGCGGAGATGCTAACCGTATGGCTAAAGAAGTTGAATATACGTTACTGGAAATATTAGTTAAACATGGTGGTATGAATATTAAACAATCCAATAAATTTTTAAATGAGCTACGTATTAATCGCCGTTATCAACAAGATGTTTATTAATAATTAAAATATTCAAAGTAATGATACTTTTAATCTAAAATAACCTTATTTATTACTAATAAATAAACTTTAAATAGATATTAAAAATCTTAAAGTATAATAATTATTTATGCGTGGTACAATTATTTAATATTTTATTTTGACTAGTTATTTCAATAAAGATAATATGATTTTTAATAAGTTATTCTATCTTAATAAAGTAAACTGAATATTTGTGCAAAAAATATTTAATAAAAATTAGAACTTTAGTATATTATAATGGTAAGCTGCAGCTTACTAGATAAACTATCTATGACGAGTAATGTCTGATAAATATAATATATTTACTATCTAAAATATTATTTACTGTAGTATTTAAATTACCACTATACAGTAATTTTATTACTTAATAGATTCTGATGAGACATGTCAGTAAAATAGCTAAAATATACACTTGCAATATACTATATATCTTCCATTTTATAGGATAAAGGTTATATTAATAATTTTATGAGTGTGCTAAAAAAAATTTTGTGCATCTTTTACTCAATATTTATACCTAAAACTAAAGTATATTTAGGTAAAAAATAACCACTATCGATAAACACTAGTTTAGAAAGAGGCACATTACTTACCTCATAATTTTAAAACTACGATGGTAATTAACTTCCGTAGAATAATATAGATATTATGTTTACAATTTTTGTTGTTGTATAGTAATTTCTAAAAAACAATTTTATTTTTATGCATTTATAAGTAAAGTCTATCTATTACGCAGGGTAATAAAACAAACAATGTATGTATTATTAATCATTTAGTTATTATTTAAGTATAAAATATATTCACGTAGCTTAAAGCGTAGTAATAACTAAACGTGATTGGAATTAAAACAGTACTAATCATAAAAATTCTAAAGATTATGTAGTTATAAATAACTATAAAATCAAAGTAAAATAAAATTTATAAGTGTCACTTTTAGATCAGTACTTATATATCAGATTTAATTAAAAAATAGTAGTGTATTGTAATTATCTAAGTTATTTTCTTAAAATTTACATCCTTCAAATTACTCAAATGTATAATAGAGATTTTTATTTAAAGACTAATTAAAATTTATTATTACTAGTGTAGTTTAAGAATATAAAATATATATAACCGTATTTTTAGTGAGTATAATGTAATTCAATTACACATTAAATAAAATAAATAAAATTTAATAACTGATATGCCTTATCCAACTCTTTATTAGATACTATTTATAAAGAGTATTTTTTCTTTGCAATTTTATTGTACGGACTTAAAGACTAATATAATAGATATGCTATAAAAATCAAACAAATTATGATTTATATTACTGAGTATTTTAATAAATACGGGAGCATATTTTGATAACTAATATTATGTATAATGGTACAATAAAAAATATTTAGTCGCTATAAACCGTACTTAGTGGTTAATCATTTAGGAATCCTTATTTCAATTATATATCGTGACAATATTAATAATACTGAAATTCTTAATTTATTTAAAAAGTTCATCGGTTTTTAGGTTAAAAAGTGCTATATAATAATATTTTTGTAATTTTATAATTAATTTAATAGGATTTATATATTTTTTTATTTAAAGGTTTAGTTAGATTATTTATTAGGGATAAAAAACTAAAGGTAAAATCTTATTACAATAATAATATTATTAATAGCATCAGAAATGTAAGTAATTAAGAGAATTGATAATTTTCATATATATTAGTAATTTTAATTTTTATTAATTTATAATCAGATGATAACATCATAATTTTATATTTTAAATAAAACAATACAAAAAGTAAGTAATAAGTATGTTAGACTAAACATTCTATTTTCTATAATTATAAAATAAGAGTATTGATTTTGTTATTATATTATAATTATATTAAAAGTGATATCTAAAGATACAGATATACTAGTATTAGTGGTATATAGTAATGTATATTTAAAATGCACTATGATAATACCATACTCTGATTCTATAGATTTTATCTATATAGTGTAAACTCTAATAAAGTTTTAAAATTGAAATAGCAGTATTATAACATTTAGTTAACTATTAATTAATAGATATTCAGAGAATATTAACCAATACTAGTTATCTTTCCTAAAAAATATCAATTGATTATTACTATAACTAAGATGAATATAAATCTAAAAATATTACTGTATACTTTATTTACTGGATTAAAAAAAGAACGTTATATAACACTCTAGAAATAGGATGTTGTAAATATTAAGAAGTTATAATTATAACAATAAGATTAATCCTAAGTACAGCGCAATCATGGGTATTAAAATACATATTTTGCCGTTTTGCTTCGTGAGCAATCAAGTAGTAAAATTGATTTAATAGTATATGTTAACAACATAGCAGTGTTTATAACACTAGCAATTATAGATGGCAACCTTAATAAATAGAATTCAATAATTATATAAAAAATTTTTTAGATTTTAAATCGCATATAACTTACTATATAGTTTTTCTATTATTTTTATAAAGTTATTTTACTGTCAATGTTATGTATTTTATTTTTATATTAAATATTATAGTCCGTATATATTTTCTATAAATTAAAGAAGATATTTTTACTGTCATGTTTATGAAGTTATATAAAACATAGATAATATATTTGAGTTTTATTTATATTAAATAGTAAAATGTATTTACCTTTATAAGGTCTTTCTTATTAAGAAATTTCCTGATAATATCTCAATAAGAACTATAAAATTATTTTTGAGTTACTATTTAAATAATAATTTAGCTATAATATTATAAATAAATATTTCTAGAGGTATAGCATAAATAAAAAACAACTTTTTCTGAGATATAGAATATATACATAATTTTATTATATCAAGTTATTTTATTTACTACTACTATTCTATACTTAAAGAATATTTTATATAAATTTATCTTTTGGGTTATTACGACTATAAAAAGATATTAATCTGCATTATAGTAATGAAAATGTATACTTTAAATTAAAAAAATATAGAAAATATAGTAAGATAATTATAAAATAATTAATTATTTTAGATAAAAATCTATTTAAGTAATGACTGTATTAATAAAGTAAAATTAAATGCAAAATAAATTAAATCAAGCTAATTACTAGAAGGTGTCTATAGCATAGGTATTACTTTATATAACATAGGATAATCAAAATAACAATATAATAAAACACCTCATGTTACACATGAACTAAGATTTGTATTGATTTTAATATTAAAAAATTTATGTTAATATTAGAGTTTATTAAATATTTACCATCTATTGTAAAAAATAAGTATTTTCAAAATAAAATATTAAGTTTATAATATAATATATTAATTAATATTAAATAAATATAATAAATATCACTAAATATTAATGCTATATATTTTTTAGCATCTACTAGCAGTAGTAATATATAAATATATTAAGTTGATTGATAAATTATCTTAAAATAATTACTTATAGTATGCACTTATAATAATTTATTTATATAAGTAGTTAGCTATATAAAAGGGTAAATATTTATTATTTTCTTAAAGTTACTTAAAGGTATTATTTCAATTTGAAAATAAACATGAAAACACAAGAGATAATATCTTTTAATTTTATTATAAAAATTTAAGAGAGTGTGCTTAATGCGTATTATTTTACTTGCTGCTCCTGGCTCTGGTAAGGGTACTCAAGCGCAGTTTATTATGGAGAGGTATAATATTCCCAAAATATCTACAGGAGATATGCTGCGCGCTGCTGTCAACACTAATATTGCATTAAATAAAAAATCAAAAGATATATTAAATACTGGTATGCTCGTTGCTGATGAATTAGTTATTTGTTTAGTTAAACAGCGTATTTTCCAAAAAGACTGCAAGAATGGTTTTTTGCTAGATGGGTTTCCTAGGACTTTATTTCAAGCTCATTCACTAAAAGCAGCAAATATTACAATAGATTTTGTATTAGAGTTCAATACTCCTTATACACTTCTCTTTGAACGTATTGCTGGTCGTCGAGTGCATTATGGCTCTGGCCGTGTTTACCATATTAAATTTAATCCTCCTAAAGAGGAAGGAAAAGATAATATTACCGGGGAGGATTTAGTTACTCGTCAAGATGACCAAGAAGATATTATACGTCATCGTCTAGCTGAATATCGAATACAAACTCATCCACTTATAGGTTACTATAAAGAAGAAGCTGCGAAAGGTAATACAAAATATATTAAATTAGATGGTACTCAATCTATCACTGCCTTACATACAGAATTAGGAAATATTCTAGGATAAGAATTTATAACTAGTTTAATTATAAAAAATATCTTTATTCTACTAATTAAAAATATCAACATACTATGTTAGTAAGTTGTTATAGCACATAAGTAAATAAAATTCTTTAATTTTGTATTATGATATTATATATTAATAATATTGATATAATATAGATTTAATCTATAATTCACTGTTCAAATATAAATATTGGAAAAAGTAACTTAATTTTTTGATATCATTAGTACAAACAATAATTATTTATTAAATTAATAGTGTATTGTAAAGTAATTATTTTATTTATATATCTACAAAGATCATTATACATAAAAGTAATAAAAGTTATGAACTATCTAATTAATTTTGTATTATTGTTTAATAAATAATATATTACTTTAAGTTGCCTTATTAGGCAAAATCTAGATACTGTAAAGAGATAAAGATATTAACTATAATAAAGTATATTAAATATATTTTATATAAACAAGTATAAGTATAAACATGAGATGTAATACCATGAGATAAGTAAGAGTACATTGATATAATAAAAATTTATGAAGAGTTTATCAGTGCTCATGGATGTATTACGTTAAGTTTCATGATGATACTTATTGTTATATGATGATATCAGTTTATATAGTTATAAGTAAGTATATAAGACCTACTATAATAATAGTATGTTTTCTATCCTATAGTATTTATTAAAAGAAAAAATTATATAATATATAATTAGTTAGATAGGAAAATAAAAATTTTTATACATTTATTCAATATTATCTAATATTTTTTAATGCAACTAGAGTTAAATATGAAGTTATAATCGTATTATATTAAAATGTACTATCTATAAAATTTTATAAAATTTACATATAGATTAAATTATTATTTTACATCTACAGTCTTAATGCTCTACTAATACTACTGTATTTTATAAAGTAATTAAATTTATTTAATATCATGTAATGCATCCTTGTCTCTGATAATTATATTTGTAAGAATAGCTAAATATTGAGTATTTATGTTTTTTTTCTGTTTTAATACTAATTAAAATTATATTTAATAGGGATATATATATGCTATTATTTTATATAATAAATTTGTATATTAAACTTTTTAATTAGTTATTAATGAAATATGTAACAAGTTAATTTTCTATATAGTTGTTAGAATTTTATTTATATCCCTTATACTAATAAAAGTTTCTTAATTTATTATTTAAGTATAATCATAACTTATGTTTAATATAAAATATTAACTGAATTAAGTATATTTTCTATATATACATATTAAATGCGAAATAAGAAGTTAAGATTTGTATTTTAAATTTAAAAGTTAACTATTTTATTTATAAAAGTTTTATACCTTAAACTATTTAATATAATTTCTTATACAAGTTATGTAACAAATGCAGCTTTATACTATACCATAATTTTTATAAAAAATATATTAAGATTATTAAAAATATACACTATTTTAATTTTATAAAATTATATATTATTATTATGTTTTATTACATTAGATAAAACCTATTTATAATACTATAAATTTTAATATTATTAAATTACATATTAAAGATTAAGTAGTGAGGTTATATTGTGTATTATCTTGGTAGTGACATATTAGTTATAATTTATATTATTTAAAATAATTATAAAATGTGGTGTATGTATCTTGCTTAATACAAACAATATATAGTGATTAATTAGATGGAATTATATTAAATACTATAAAATCTAATAGGTTAACTCATAAAATAAGTTTTAATATTTATATAAAAATATTTTTCTAATATTTAGAATATGTACTAAAATTATTTAAATATAAGTGATGATTTGTGAAGTAATTATAGTTGCTTTGATGTTATAGTATAAATAATTAACTAGAGTATTAATTCTATATTAGAGTATTGATTGTATATTAACTTGTAGGTGTAATTAATTTGTATATATTATTAACGTACTGCTTTATATTTAAGTAAGACTATTTGTAATAAATAGTGATATAAATATGATTTTAAATCATAATTCTTTGTGCTCTATTCAACATACTGTTACTGCTCTAGTATGTTATCTTATATTCTACATTTATCTTAATTAATACATTAATCTATTAGCAGATATGTATTTACCAGGACTAATATAGCTAAAAATTTAAAAAAATAAAATACTATTTTTAAATATAATGACTAATAGTGTATGGTTAAATCATATAGAAGCAAATAAAGAAATATTTTTCTAAAAAAATTAAATTTAAATTAACTAATCAAGATAATTTTTATAAAATATTAGAATAAAATATACTCTTTATAAGAGTATTATAAATATTAAATATTATATAAAAATAAAGGTTATTTTATGTTTTTATCTTATTAGAGTTATTTAAATAATGTTACATTAATATATTATTATATAATAATATAATTAGAAAATTTAATTGTCAGGTTATAAATATATCTAAATAACTAAACAGTAATTTTATAATCCATATTTTTATAATAAAATAATAATAAATATTTACGTTGTTAATCTCAAAATATAAAAATATAGATATAATCTAACGTTTATTAAATATCTAGAAATATAACAATATTATAAGAAATATTACTAATCAGGTAATGAGCTAGGTATGGGTATAAGTACAATATAAAACATACAAACAGGAGTCTTGATCTTTTATATAAGATCTACTAATAAATAGTATTATCCTTTATAAGGATAATTTTACGCTAATTAACATAATTTTGCTGAAATATGTATCCATATGCAAGCAATAATTATTAAGTTAATGACTTTACGATAAGTCTCATGGCTCCCCCCTGACCTTTTCTTGGTTAGTATGTTAGTTTACCCCGCAGCTTAATTGCCAATACAAAATGAGTAAGTTTAAGATGAAAAGAATGTTGATCAACGCAACTCAACAGGAAGAGTTGCGTGTTGCTCTTGTAGATGGACAGCGTTTATACGATCTAGATATTGAAAGCCTAGGTCACGAACAAAAAAAATCAAATATTTATAAAGGAAAAATTATCCGTATCGAACCAAGTTTAGAAGCTGCTTTTGTGGATTATGGTGTCGAGAGACATGGTTTTCTCCCTCTAAAAGAAATATCCCAAGAATATTTATCTAGCAATCACTTATCTTCTGGACGCCTAAATATTAGAGATGTCTTACGCGAATATCAAGAAGTTATTGTTCAGATTGATAAGGAAGAGCGTGGTACTAAAGGTGCAGCATTAACAACTTTTATTAGTTTAGCTGGTAGCTACTTAGTATTAATGCCTAATAATCCCCGTGCTGGTGGTATTTCTCGTCGTATTGAAGGTAATGACCGTATAGAATTAAAAGAATCACTATCTTATCTGAAACTTCCTGATGGTATGGGACTAATTGTTCGTACTGCTGGAATTGGTAAATCTACTGAAGAATTACAATGGGATTTGTCATTTCGCCTAAAACATTGGGAAGCTATTCAAAAAGCTGCTGAAGGACGATCTGCACCGTTCTTAATTCATCAAGAAAGCAATGTTATTGTGCGTGCATTTCGTGATTATCTGCGCCCTGATATTGGTGAAATATTAATTGATAACCCTAAAATTCTAGGGTTAGCCAAAAAACATATTGCTGCACTTGGGCGTCCTGATTTTAATAATAGAATTAAACTTTATACTGGTGAAGTTCCTCTATTTAGTAAATATCAAATAGAATCTCAAATTGAGTCTGCTTTTCAACGTGAAGTGCGTTTAAACTCTGGTGGTTCTATTGTAGTTGATTCTACTGAAGCCTTAATAGCTATAGATATTAATTCTGCTCGCGCAACGCGTGGAGTAGATATTGAAGAAACAGCGCTTAATACTAATCTTGAAGCTGCTGACGAAATTGCTCGTCAATTACGTTTACGAGATTTAGGGGGATTAATTGTGGTTGATTTTATTGATATGACTACAGTACGCCATCAACGCGAAGTTGAAAATCGTTTACGAGATGCTGTTAGGCAGGACCGCGCTCGTATTCAAATTGGTAGAATTTCTCGTTTTGGTTTATTAGAGATGTCTCGTCAGCGTCTTAGTCCTTCATTAGGAGAATCTAGCCACCATGTTTGTCCACGCTGTAGTGGTACCGGTACTGTACGTGATAACGAGTCTTTATCGCTTTCTATTCTTCGTCTTATTGAAGAAGAAGCTCTTAAAGAAAATACCAATGAAGTCCACGCTATAGTTCCTATTCCAGTGGCTTCGTATTTACTTAATGAAAAGCGTGATTCAGTAAGCGTTATTGAAAAACGTCAAGACGGCGTAAAGATTATTGTAGTACCACACTATCAAATGCAAACACCACACTATTCTGTAGTTCGTGTACGTCATGGTGAGGTAACTAGCACACTCAGCTATTTACTTCCTCAGTTACATGAAGCTGATACCCTTAATACTGAAGAAGATCTTATGTTTGAGCGTAAACGTCCTGAACAACCAGCGCTAGCTACTTTTTCTTTAGATGTTTCAGCAGCATTAGCAGAAGATAACGTAGCTCCTATAGTAAAAAAATCGTCTCATACTTCTTCAGGATCTAGTTTGATTAGACGTATTTTTTCTGCAATAAAAAATATATTTACAGGTTCAGAAAAAGAACAAACAATAATAACAAAATCTATAATACCATTAAAAGAGCCGCATCTTTATGATCAAGAATTTGATAATAATCAATATCATGATAATAATAGTAGTTATTTAAATCATTACAATAAATCTAATAGTAATTCTACAGATCAATGTAGTAATAATTACTACTCAGATCAATCAACTAATAATGAAATTGATTTCAGTGTTCTAACTAATGTACAGAGAAATCATAAGATATCGCTCTGTACATTACATGATAATGATCATCAGAATATTCATCATGAAGATGAAAGTAAGCATGATTTCCAGCGGGAAATAAAGTATGCAGCAAATAATGATAGACATATAAATACTGAAGTAGAAAAAAATAAATGTAAAAATAATAAGTATATAACTCGTTATAATCAACGTCATGTAATGAACAAAGTACACCTTAAAAATGAAGTTAAAAATGAAGATACTCTTACAGTTGTAACATTACCGGAATCATTAATTGTTGATAAATTTAATATTACAAAAATTAAAAGAGTTGCTCCGGGTGATGATATACAGCCACAGAATCATAAAGAAGAAAATTGCTATTACAATCGTCAATACCAAAAAAGTGCACTACGTCGTTCTCGTCGCTCACCACGCCATCTACGTGTTAGTGCTCAACGTCGTCGTCGTTATCGAGAAGAATTGTACCCTGCTAAATCTCCTATACAGCTAAAACTTGCTGCTGCATCTCTTGAGATGGCATTGGGTAAAGTATGGATTAGTTATCCAGTAGTTCAAAAGTTATCTACTGAAGTAGAAAAGAAACCATCAATTATTAAAAAACTTCAGACAAAAAATGATTGTTCATATATTTCTAAAAATATTACAGTAAAATCATCTATCATGAATACTTGTTCAGTTGCGCCAGTTATTGAGCCAATAATTATCCAATCGGTAGTAAATTCTATGATACCCACATCTGTTGCATTGTTATCAGGAGTTTCCTCTCTAGCTGAGTCATTATTAGAAGATAATAAAAAAAAGCTAAAATCATCTTTAAATAAAAATACAAAATTTAAAAAAATAGCTATTAATCAACATAAGGAAAAAGATCCAATTACTGTTAGCGCAGAAGTTACTTCAGCTGCAATTATAAAAGAAGATATGAACAGTTTTTTTGTGTCAAAAAATAAATTAAAAGCAGTAGTTATTAACAAGGAAGGGATACAAACTATTAAATCAGAGACTATTGTTTTTAAAAAACATAATCTAGAGGCTATTAATAAACCCTTGATTACTAATGATGAATTTATTAGGGTAGTTACAGATAAAAATCAGAAAATAGCCACAGCTCCTATTACTAAAGTACCTGCGGATAATACATATATATCTTACGTTCCTCGTAAAAAGTATCTACAATATTTTGATATAGATATACATAGTAAAGTTGGAGCTGGTGGTCACGCAGCAACAAATCAGTCAGCAGCACCAGTCACTAAGACGTCGTTAGTAATCGACTAATTAATAATTTTAGTTATATAAAAGTTAATTAGAGAGTGTATATTTTGGTGCAAAAATATTTTATAGAAGATTTCTATACTATCGTATAGTAATAAAATATTAATGTTATTATCCTCTCTTGAACTGCTTTCTAGGTATTTTCTATCTACGTTACTTATAGTAATGTAGAATTAATTAAATTTTTCAGAATATTATTTCAGTTAGAAAATTACTGTTTTTAATTATTGAGTGGTAGTATTTTTATACTTATTAACTTCTTTATTAGATTATTAGCTGTTCAAAGTATTTAAACATTATTAGTATCTATAATATGTAGGGGTATTATTGTTAATACAGTATTATTTATTATAAAATGATAGAATAAGTTTCTATTTTAAATGGCTGTTATTATAACATAAATATATATTATTTAGTAAATGTACATTATATGAATTAATATTAGGTTAATATGTTTTATTATGTAGTCATATTAACAATATTTAATAATTTCAATATAGTTATATTTATTTAGAATATCATTACTGAACTAATATAAAGATCGAAGTACATGGTTTGTTATATTATTTATGATTAATTATACAATTAAAAGTTTTTGTCATAAAAGATAAAGTATTATGTAGTTTAAAAATAGTTATTACGCACTTACTAACCCAGTAATTTAGTTATATTTTAGAAAACATCCCATATATTCATTACATTATAAATAATAAACTCAGGATTAAATACTAGATTTAAATTTTTCTTATAAGGAAAATCCTTATATACTAAATATAGATATTTGATCATATCATCTGCTAAAAATATTTATATTAAATAATAGTATTGATACATATATTCAATAACTACCTTAATTATTAATTTAAAATAGTATTTAACTTACTTATTTTAAGAATATCAAAATAAGATTTATACTGAAATTATTATATTATATAAAGATATAATCTTATCAAATTTTAATTTCCTTAGAGTATGAAAGATTATTTATATCTTGTAAAATACTATTACAGAGTTAAATTTGCATATTTAAAAAAAAATAATAATATATCGCATGAATCTATATAGTATAGTTGAAGAACTATTGCAAATCATAAGATCCAGCAGGATCGCTAAAAAATATCATTGGCATAATGATGACTAAGAGAGCATGGCTTATGCATCAACAGGCAACTAATTTAATAGAAATTAAAGATATGAGTTTTAGTTGTGGTAACCGTCAAATTTTTACTGATATAAATATGACCGTACCTAGAGGTAAAATTACCGCTATTATGGGTCCATCTGGAATTGGAAAAACGACTTTATTACGTTTAATTAGTGGTCAAATTCTTCCGGACAAAGGTAAAATATGGTTTGATGGGTATGATATTCCATCACTTTCTAGATATCAATTATTTGAAGTTCGTAAAAAAATGAGTATATTATTTCAATCAGGTGCTCTGTTTACTGATTTAACAGTAAGTGACAATGTAGCATTTCCGCTGCGCGAGCATACACATCTACCTGAATATTTGATTCGTACTATAGTTTTAATGAAGCTTGAAGCAGTAGGTTTGCGTGGTGCAGCTAATTTAATGCCGTATGAGTTATCTGGAGGAATGGCACGACGTGCTGCTTTAGCACGGGCTATTGCGCTTGATCCCGAAATGATTCTTTTTGATGAACCATTTGTTGGGCAAGATCCTATAACTATGGGAATTCTTGTAAAACTAATTGAAGAATTAAATCATTCTTTAGGTATTACCTGTATATTGGTATCGCATGATGTATCAGAAGTGTTGAGCATTGCCGATTATGCATATATTCTAGCAGATCAACGTGTTATTACGCACGGTAATTCTAAAGAACTACAAAATAATATTGATACGCGAGTAAGGCAGTTTCTAGATGGAATTGCGGATGGGCCTATGTCATTCCGATATCCTGCTGATGACTATCGGAATGCAACCCTTGGAATATCGCGATTAGAATCTGATAAAAATAATCGTATATTATTAAAATCATTAGTATCTTTTGGACGTTTAGGAATAAGATTGTATGTCTTTTTTAAGCGTTCTGGTTTTATAATGTTTAATGCTTTAATAGGCAAGCCTGAATTTGCTAAACAATGGCCATTACTATGCAAACAGTTATATAATGTTGGCGTGCAGTCTTTGCTAATTATTATGGTTTCTGGATGGCTTATTGGTATGGTACTTAGTTTACAGGGTTATTTAATTTTAACTACTTATAGTGCTGAGGCTAGTTTAGGTATGATGATAGCACTATCACTTCTACGAGAGCTTGGCCCCGTTGTTACTTCTTTAATTTTTGCTGGTCGAGCTGGTTCTACGGTAACTGCAGAAATTGGTTTAATGAAAGCTACAGAACAAATTTCTAGTATGGAAATGATGGGAGTAGATCCATTACGCCGTATTATTGCTCCTCGCTTTTGGGCGTGTATTATAAGTATGCCTTTATTAACAGTAGTTTTTATTGCATTGGGTATTTGTGGTGGATCTATGGTTGGTATTGATTGGAGAGGGGTTGATAGTGGATTATTCTGGTCTGCAATGCAGCATTCAGTAGATTTTTATACTGATTTTATTAATTGTATGATTAAGAGCGTAATTTTTGCGATTATAATTATATGGATTGCCTTATTAAATGGATATGATGCAATACCTACTTCTGAAGGGATTAATGACGCCACTATGCGCACCGTAGTACATTCTTCTCTAGCTATTTTAGGATTAGATTTTGTATTAACAGAACTAATGTTTGGAAATTGATGTAATGCATATAAAAAAAAGTGAAATATGGGTTGGTATATTCATGTTTATCGCATTATGTGCGTTTGTATTTCTATGCTTTCAAGTTGCTAATGTTCAATCTCTAAGAAACGAGCCTACTTACCGTATTTATGCAAGTTTTGATAATATTGGGGGGTTAAAAGCAAGATCTCCTATTAAAATTGGTGGTGTAGTCATAGGACGAGTGGCTAATATTACACTTACTACACAATCTTATTTACCACGCGTAGCGATAGATATAAATGAACAATATAACCAAATTCCTGATACAAGCTCATTAACTATTTGTACTTCAGGTTTATTAGGTGAACAATTTATAGCATTAAACGTAGGTTTTGATGACCCTAATATGGGAACATCTATCCTTAAAAATGGAGATGAGATTCAGAATACTAAATCAGCTATAATTTTGGAAGATTTAATTGGTCAGCTGTTATATAAAAGCATCAGTTATGATGCTAATAAAAAATATACTTAGTTTAAGACTATACCATTTAAAGTTTTGGTAGTATACTAATTTAAGGGTTATTGATGTTTAGATATATGTTTATAGTAGCATTTCTGCTTGTATTCTTTATGGTTATAACACTAGCAAATGCCAAAGTAGATCCAACTAATCCTTACAAGCTGATGGATACTGCGGCTAAGCATATTTTTAATCGTCTAAAAATAGAACAGTCTAAAATTAAGCAGGATCCCAATTATCTACGAACCATTGTACATGAGGAGCTAATGCCTTATATACAAATAAAATATGCAGGTGCTTTAGTTTTAGGTCAGTACTATAATAATGCTACTTCTTTACAGCGTGAGGTTTTTTTTAAAGCTTTTCAATGCTGTTTAGAACAGGCATATGCTCAAGCTTTAGCTATGTATCATGGACAAGAATATAATATTGCTTCTGAACGTACTATAAGTTATGATGTAACTATAGTTCCTATTCGCGTTACTATCATTGATCCTAAGGGTAGCTTTCCCGTGCGTATGGATTTTCAATGGCGCAAGAATAGTCAAACAGGAAATTGGCAAGCATTTGATATGATAGTGGAAGGTGTTAGTATGATTATCACTAAGCATAACGAGTGGGCATCTATTTTACGTATATATGGTATTACCGGATTGACCCAACAACTCATCTCTTCTGCGCAACAGTCTATTACAATAGAACAAAAGTAATGTCACTTCCCTATGCCCTTATATGGAGTAGCGAAGAAAAAACACTTAAACTTATTGGTATTCTTGATAGAAATTCTCTTATGATATTTTGGAATAATAGATATACCATGCTTCATGGTAAGCAAACTTTAGATTTAAGTGGATTAGTACGCGTAGATTCAGCCGGATTAGCTATGTTAGTTTATTTACAAAATACACGTATACCTCAAATTTTTATTACCGGAGCAAGCGAGCGTTTACTTACGCTAATTGCAGTTTATAATCTTCATGATCTATTACAAATAGATAGTACCCCATTAATATACTAAAACTAAGATGAATTGATAATTAGTAAATCTAAATACTGGTACTATCTATTAAGAGAAATACTTAAATTTAATCAATTTCAGTGATACGATTAATAAATTAAGGATACATGATAGCTTTTAATTTATTTAAAATAAAGAATATACTTAATTATTTAAAATATATCTCTAAAAGATCATAAGAAAAAATATAAAATAGGTTTCTTCCAATATTCAAGAAAAGATGTATTAATCTTTACTTTATTTTTACAAACTAATTCTAATTAATATATTAATTATAGTTAAGTATATAAAAAGATGTATACTTAAATAAGTTATTTTGTAAGCTTTTATATCCTAGTAATTGTGATATATAAGTATTATTTTATAAATATATATATTATTTTTGTAATACTTTAAGGTTAATCAATAATATTTTAATAAAAGGGAACATCTATATCTTATAGATAATCAGTACATGTTTATAATATAATATTATAGTTAAAATATTATGTTATAAACATAATATATATACCAGATATCATCTAATCGTATATGTTTTTAACAAATAATATTTTACTTTCAGAATAATAAATCAAATTACCAATCGTCCAGTTCTATAATAACACGTTTACCTCGATTCACTAAAAAATCTAGTAAACGACGAGGGGATACATTGAGCACACGATCCTGTGGAAAATCTACCTCTTTTATAATATGCATGCAATGCTCAAAAATTCCTAACGAGAAGGCTATATGAGAATCAGTTCCTAATGCAATATACCCCCCTGCTTTACGTACTTCTTTAACAATATTACGGCAGTTTTTTGCACTACCAAGACGAGAGTGATTAAATGAAGAGTTATTTAACTCTAGTGCTACGTTGTAACGCGCTGCAGCTTCTGCTACTGCACAGATATCAATAGGAAACTTAGGATTACCCGGGTGACTTATAATATCAGCTATCCCTTTTTCTATAGTGGATATCATTGCTTCAGTATTGTAATTGCAATTACGAGGTTTAAAAACTGGTTCATGTAATCCAGCAATAACTAGATCTAGCTCATCTAACATAATATCACTACAATCAATCTCTCCTGTTATATTTTTTATATTAGATTCAATACCTCGCAAAATAGCAATACCATCTATTACTCGTGGCCATATACGCATATTCATAAAATGCCAATAATGAGGAGCGTCTACCATATCAGGTCCATGGTCAGTAATGGCTAGTAGTTTAATGCCGCATTTCTTAGCTTGTGCTACATATTCTTGGAGTGTGCTATAAGCATGGGTACTTGCCACAGTGTGCATATGTAAATCTACGGGATACATGCTTTCTCCTGTATTATATAGGAAACTTTTCAGTTCTGAGCAATTATCATCGTATTTTATAATACTATTATATAAATCATATATTCAATAATCAATAATAAATTTTTTTATATTTTATAGTGAAGTTCAATAGTTTTGAAGATGCAATATTAATATAAATTTATAACTAAAATAATTTTAAATATAACGATATAAACTTATAGCTACTTATGTCTACTAGATATTCATCTTACTATATAGTGTACTTTTAGTACACATCAGAAATATATTTAATATTCAGTATTAATATTTATAGAATATATATTCTATCTTATATTTTTTATAAAATACATGGATTATAAAAGTATTATACTTTAATTTTATTATATATAATAAATTATATATTTTATATATACATATATAATGTTATAAGAAAAATATTTATTTACTAATTTTACGTCACCTTGTTTTTCTATTAATATGAGTTTATTTATTTTAAGATACTAACTATAGTGTTACCTCCTTTCTATCAATGTCTATAATTATTCTTAAAGATCATTTCTCTATTAGATTTTATTAATTTAAATAAGTATTACATAAATACAAATACCCCTAATTTTACTATAAATTTAGTATTATCTTTTTTAAAAATTTTTTTTATCACCTTAGTCTCAGAGTTGTAGGGTTTTATTAGTAAGTAATTTAGTATCTGATGTATGAGTAAATATTACTATATATAACTATATACATGATAATAATTTTTTATTTTAACTATTAAATTTTATAATTCATTTAATATAATTAAATATTAGCAGTATTCTTATATAGAAATATTTTTAAAAAAATCAAGAGATACAGAATATTTTTTAGTATTTACATTATCTATTAACTAAATATATTTAACTTATATATTAATTTTATGTCTAGGATATAAATAAATTTAAAATATCTGGGATATTAATTCAATATATTTTAATATATTTAAATTGTTCGAAAAATATAAATATATAAATTGTATTTCATTGGCACTCTAATAATTAATCAGATTATTATAATAATATACTTTAAAATAAGTCACATCTAGTTATATATGATATATAATATCTATTATATTATATAATATATTACCAATATATATATAATTATTATATAAAAACTAGCTTACAATCATTATTGTAACTATAATTTTTTATTCAAAATCTATTAAAATTTTATATGTATATCTCGCTAAGATAATCATATGTAATAGTGTAGCATGTAATTAGTAAAATAATTCTCTATTTTACTAGTAATCAATTACTAGAATATATTCTATAAATTAGAATAGAGGAGATTAAAGAGTTTTTAAGATCTTTTATAAGGTTATATAGTTATTTTATATATAAGATGTATATTAATAATAATGCTATTGTTACAGCATCTAAATATAGATATTATTATGAGTTAATCAACTAAAATAGAGGTCCTATTTTAGTTTTTGGAAGTTCAAAATGTCCGGGATAATCTACTGAAATAAGATACAATCCAGATGATTTAGCAGTAGCAGCTGCTAACCGGCGATCTTTTGCCTTTAATAGCTCAGCTATCCATCTTTCAGAATAATGACCGCGTCCAATTTCTATTAAACTGCCCACGATATTACGTACCATATGGTGTAAAAAACTATTTGCTTTAATATCTATTATAACATATTCACCTAGACGTATTACCTTGAGATGGAATACTTTTCGCCATGGAGTACATGATTGACAGTGAGAGGATCTGAAAGAGGTAAAATCATTTTCTCCAAGTAATACCTGTCCTGCTCTTTCCATACTTGCAGCATCTAGATAGTAAGGAAAATAAGTCATCCCATTTTGTAAGATGGCTTTACGATATCGGTTATTATAGATTATATATCGATAACGGCGAGCTATTGCGCTAAAACGGGCATGAAAGTTCTTATTTACAACCTTTATCCAGCGTACTGCAATATCTTTTGGTATATGACTATTTACTCCCATGATCCATGAACTATCTTTGCGTTTAACATTTGTCTCTAAATGTATTACCTGTCCTGTTGCATGAACACCGGCATCTGTTCTGCCGGCGCAGAAAATTGTTATAGGCTCACCGGCTACTTTACTTAATGCTCTTTCTAAATATTCTTGTACACTCGACACATCTAATTGACGCTGCCATCCTGAATATTGACTCCCATCATATTCAATACCTAGAGCAATTTTATACAGTAGATAATTAGTAGGTGTAACTTCAGGATATATATCTGTTGTTTTTAACATTAAGTTTATTATTTCAACCACCTGATTGGATATTTTGAAATTATTATCAAATAGTTAACTACTAGTTATAGCCTATCTTGGTGTAGATAAATATTAGAAGATTCAATAGTATTAAATTAATCTAATCTAATCTAATCTAATCTAATCTAATCTAATCTAATCTAATCTAATCTAATCTAATCTATTATAATATAATATAATATAATATAATTTATTATTTATTTGTTAGATATAAAAATATACAGCCGAAAGTATTAAAAATATGCATTGTTCTAGTAAGTAAATTACTTTATAGTGGATATATTCTATATCCTATATTTAAAATACAATATATTTATTAAATAACATTTATACTATACAATATATAAATTTATCACATTCGTATAATTACCTATACTTAATCTATTACCTGAATCTTACTTTCTCTTTATAAATTTTTTATATATTAGTTTTATAATTTTATATAATATTTATATATCACCGATAATAACATATTTTAACTATTATCTTCATATAATATTAGTTAGATATAGAATATTTTATTCTTATTTACTAGTAATAATCTTTTGTGCTATAAGAACAATATTCATTTTTTGCTAATTATTTAATTTACATTAAAATGCAGTAGTAATTTGTACTATAATAATTTTATGATTGAATAGTTATTATTAACTTTAGATGTGAACTTATTTTAATTTTTATTCATTTAATATCATATTTATTTTTATAAATATCAGTTTGATTATATATTTTAATATAAAATTATTAATTTATTGAGATTAGATTTAATTTGATATTTTAAAATAAATTATTCTTAATTCATAAAATAATTTTATAAATTTAATGATATAAATTAATTAATATTTTAACGATTATATTAATAATTATTTATTAATTAGATAAAAAATAGTATTTATTACTAGTATAGTTTATATTATAAATAAATTAGAGATTTAGTTAAATTTCATTTAAACTAATTAGGTTAATTATGCTGGTAAAAACTTATCATAAATTCTCTTAAGTAGTCTGTAAGATATATTAAAAATAAAATGATTAATAAAATATTATTTTTATATATACTAAGAAATATATTGTATCTCTATCTAAGTAATACTGATGATATTTAACTAAATATTAAATTAATTATTAATTTTTATATAATCTTTGTTTTATTTATAGTTTATTTTACAGGATATTTAAAATAATTAAGTTATTTTTAAAATACACTGAATATAGTTTCTATAATTATTCTTTAAGTATAATAATATATTTAATTAACTTGATAATAATTTTTAAGTAAATGACATAAATACCTTATCAAATTTAATAAGTATTATATTTTTAAAACTATGGTTAATATAATATATTAAGTTATAATATTTTTATATATTAATAGATACTTAGACAGGGAGTTATGTACTTAAAAAAATAAAAACAGCTCTATTTTTGATATTTTATTTAATACTGAATATATTTAAATAATATATTATAATATTTTGTCACTTCTTTTATTATTATTTCCTATAATATTAAGTGTAATTTAAGGTACAGATATTTATAAGATTTATAGAACTTTATCTTTTTATTTAAATAAAAATATCTTAATACTATTAAAATTAGGTAATATATTATAAAGTAATAATTACCTAATTTACTGTATCAAAAAAGATTACTAATAATAACTATCAAAAAAATATTAGTTAAAAACTATACCTAATAATTCATGGAAATAAGTGTATTTCTCAAAAATATTATCTATATTTGTGCTATATAGTTATTTTCTTAAGCTCATTAAAGCTCTTAATAAGTAAGAGTATATCTAAAATTTATTTTATAGGATAATCATTAAATATATTTATTAATAGTACCATTAAATTATAACTGTGTTTTACAGATTATTTCTAAATATATGTATACTGCAATATAAATTATAAATAGATACTACTAATATATTATAATTTTAGTTATAATTAGTTTATACCTTTAATAATTTAATAAATATTTTAGAAATAAATCCAGTTTATATGTATATGATAATTTATCATACGGATAATATTTTTATTGATATTAGAGAAATAATAACTTTTTATTATCAAAAAGTAGTTACCTACTCATAATAAATACATTAAAGATATATAGATTTGAAATCATTCTTGATATATAATAAAAGATTATATCACTTAAGTATGTATTTACGAATTATACAGAATATTTTACCATTATATAAATTATGATGATAATAAATTTTTTTATCTAAACTAGTTAACAGTTATATTTATTAGATAAGTTATCCTACATGGTAGTTATAATATTTATAAGTAAAATATTGTTAGTATTTTATACTATTACTGAATGATAAATTTATAAGAATATATAGTTATAAGTATTATTAATACAATAAAATTGATAATAAGTATGTATTTGATTTGAAATATTAGCAAGTTAGTAAAAATATTTTTATTATATTTATATATATGTATTGAAAATTACTATTTTTATCATAATGTAGAGTAGTATTAACTATTATTTTAAGCATATATATGAAGTTTACTGGAAGTATTTATATTAAATGACTGTATTTGTCTTTTATAGTCCACTAGACCTTATTAGTTCAAAGAGAGGGATAAGTTATATAATACTTTCTATTTTTAAAAAAAATAATTTTAATTTTTATTAAAGTATCTAAAGAATATTAATTTCTAAAACTAAAAGTAGTATTGGTTTTTTATTATTTGGATTATTATAAATAAATAGTATAGTACCTTAAATATAAATATATTTTCTGATGTTAAGGTTAAAATAGTAGAATATATAATCTAAGATTTTATTATGTATCAATAATAATATTATAATATGCTTATATTGAAGTTAGTTTGTATATAAAATAATTAGTAAATTTTATATATATGTAATTTACTTATTATTTTGTTATATTAATTAATATTTATAATAATAAATTACCAAAGTATTATAAAAAATATTTTTCTTATAAAATTACTTACTAGTAATATACATATATAAATTTTTTGACATTAAATCTTATTTAATTTTAAAAATATTTTTATATTATAAGGGGAAACAATTATTGTAACTAAAAATAATATAATTGTCATTAATAGGTATTATTATAGATATAAAGCTACTGTTTTATATATAAAAAACTATTCTAATTTTAATCAATCCTAAAAAATTATAGGTTATAATCTTTTTGAATTTTAAGAAAATTTTAGATTTATATATATAGTATAAGTGTTTCTTTAATAAAAGCATCTTGAAGTTTAGTATTTTTATAAAAAAAGTTATAATAATTAGTATTATATTTAAATTTTAAATACCCATACAAATGTCTATAATGTCTATATTTAATGTATATTAAATATCTTATCTTTTTATAATACTATTAAATACTTGGTTTTATGAGTTTAGTTAATAATGTTCATATTAAAATTTTAATAAATCTTCGATTCTAATAAAAAATACTAGTAATTAAAATCTTTATAAGTAATTAGTATGTTTAATTGATAATATTTCTTATTATTTATGTATATTTTACCTCTTTAAAAATAAATGAGCATTTTCTAGACTAAACTTGTTATTAATTTACACCATATAAATTATTATGTTTTTACTTTTCTTGATAAGAAAGTAATACCAATATAGTAAGTTATTCTAACTTACTATTAATAATTTTATAATATTACTAATCATGAAACTAATAGAAAAATAAATTAAATTCTCTATATATTTGTGGAAATACAATAACTTTGACAAAGTATTACTGGATAGTATAACCATTAATATTAGTGATTAAAATATAGAGAAAGTTCATAATAGTATTATTCATTAAATATTTTTAGTAAAGTATTTCTTTTTATATATGATAAAATTTTAAAAAGTACTTTAACTATAGATATTTAGATATTTTTATTAAATATAATAATATCTAATATTACTTAAAAATTGTTAGTATCTTTTTCTCATTTATTTTTGATATTTTACTAAAATATAAACTAGTTTCGTAGTACTTATTAGTTTTATAATACGCACTAAATACTACCTACCGGAACTACATATTTTCATATATTCTATGTATCACTGATTTATTTTATAAGCATAATTTATTATATATATTAGTAATATTATTTTTAGCTCAGTTAAGTATATATAAAAAAATATTTATTAATATAATATATTATTAATATTATTTAAATCTGTTATTTAAAATTTCTTAGTGTTTTAAAATTTTAGGTAATACTTAATAAATAGAATGTTATTTAATAAATAATTAATAATTATTTGAATATAATAATAAAATAATTATTTAGTTAAATTATGTATTAAAGGTATTTATTGAGTATAAAAATTGTATTTTATAAAAATTAAAATTTCATTAATAAGTGGGTTATTAAAAATTTCTTGAGTTATTTTAAAAGTATAAATAATACACTATAAAATATAATTTTTAGTTAATATCACCTAAGTTTAAGTTCTTATAAATATTTGGGTATTAAGATTAATTTTATTATAATTTGATAAAGAAATTATATTTTATATACAATATTTAAGTATTTCTAGATTATATAATACTATCATGAAAGTAAGTATAATGTAAAATTTAAGTATTCATATGTGTTATTATTATGGACAAACTATATAAAATTAATATGGTACAATAATATCTAGATATTCTTAAGTATTAAATAAATTCTATATTGTTTATTTAAAATATCTTTAAATTCATATTGTAAGTTACTGTAATATTTCAATAAAAATTGTAGGTTATATTTATAATATTTAATTGGATAGATATTGTTTTACTATAATTTAAACTTGAATGACGTAGAATACAGAGGGCATAATAGGTCATTATATGAATGATTATCTAAAGTTAGTGAAATAATTTATATATTGTTATATAAAACATAAATTATAGAGAATTATTAAATACTATAATGATGCTTCTTATATATTCATTAGTTTGCAATAATAAAAAATATATACCTGTTAAGATATATAATATATACCCTATAGATTATATATAATTTTTATTAAAAAATACACTTAACTAGTTAATAAAGTATTATAGATAGATTGTCTTATTAGACATAAAAAATAAATTCTTAAGGAATATTTTATATCTTCTGATGTATACATATTAAAATATATAATTACATAAGGCAATTAAATTATTTTAATACATATAATACCTAAATATAAAAAATGGTTGTTATACCTATGTTGCTGGGGTACCAGGATTCGAACCTGGGAGTGCTGGGATCAAAACCCAGTGCCTTACCACTTGGCTATACCCCAAAATATCTAAATAATTAAATTTAATTTAAATGGTACGGGAGACGAGAGTTGAACTCGTACACCTAATGGTGCTAGAACCTAAATCTAGTGCGTCTACCAATTTCGCCACTCCCGCTTATTAAAGAAAAATAATTTAATTATTAATTAATGGTGGCTACGACAGGATTTGAACCTGTGACCTCATCATTATGAGTAATGCGCTCTAACCTACTGAGCTACGTAGCCATATTCTAGATTATTTAATTAGGCACTTTAAATGAATATGCTGTCGCATTATGTATATATGAAAAAGATGCGTCAACTAATTTTATTAAGGTAATGTAATAAAATTATTTTACTTTTAAATTTATATCTCTTAAAAATTAATATAATAGCATTAATAGAATATGACTTCCAATATTAATAATTTATTAAAAAAATATTTTTATATATAATGTAAAATTATACATTTGATTAAATTATATTTTATATAACAATACATAATCTAATTTTTTATCAAAATATATAAGATATATTAAAATAATCACTTATGTAAATATAAAAAGTAAGTTTTTAAAAAAACTTACTGCAATAAATTACTTCATATATAAAAATTTATTGATGTTTTTAAATATTACTTTCATAAGTAAACATTATATAGAGACAAAAATATTTTAATTATACAGTTACTTAGTTTACCACACTAATAACATAATTTTATATAATTAAAAAATTATTATATAATAATAAATAGTATAACCGTATTAAAAAGTTATATTAATATTATTAATATTAATTGGCTAATATTTATTATAATTCACTACTTTGGCGCGGGATTATACTTCTAATAGAATAATAATCAAAAAATACCAAATATAGAATAGAAATATACTTGAATAATTTTACTATATTTAAAATTATATTTACCTATGTAACGAAACTGATTGAAATTGCAGGTACTTTATAATGAATATTATAAATAATACATAGTATATCAAATTAAAACAAATTTTACTTTAAAAAAGTATATATTACTAGTTTAAAGATTAAAGATTAAAATATTCTTTAATATTATTATTTTTATATGCGTTATTATATGGACTATAAATATATATCTTTTATTATTAAGTTATTTAATAAAATTAGATTAAAATATGAGGTAAAATACTATTTTATTTTGATATTAAATTATATTACTAAGTGTTAGTAGGATAAATAAGTTTTTATCTATCTGTTTATTTTACAAAATAGTTACATAGAAAAGTATATAATAAAATTTATCTCAACTAATAAATAATAAGCTTAAATAATATTTCTTATAAACATTGTAAATAATAAAAGTCAACCCGTTTTTTTTTAAAATTTATTTGTAATATAAAGGTTAATTATTCTAATAGAAAAAACCCTCAAATAATTCATCTATCTTGTTGAAATTGTTGTTGATTTAATTGCTCTTTTTAAAGAGCAAGTAAATATATTTACTATTTTAAATAGATTATACGGTATTAGAAATGAATGGGATTAAAAATCCTATATGATTTATTTGATTTTATCATTAACGTAGATTTTATCTTTTAGATGTAAAAGTACAGCAATATATATAATGATTCTTATCTAAGTAGATAAGTTAATATATTTTTATTAATGTAGTTATTTTTCTATATGAAAAGAGGGGGGGTGAGATAATCTCTTACTTATTTTAGAACTTATTGTGGTTAAATAACCTATCTGTATTATTTTTTTATATGATAATCTTGATAGTAAAGATAAAAAATATTATATAATAAAATTATATAATATTTTTTAGTGGTTAACTATCTATTTTAAGTAGATATTAAATGACAAATAAATAGATTATAAAAGTTCATTAGACTTGAATTATTGAGAAATAGTATTTAGAGTTTTAATTAGTATTAATATCCTTTATGTTTAATTAAATAGAAGATTAATAATAAAAGTATTTAATATACTTAATAAAATTAAAATATAACTAGATTATCTAAAAATTAAAAATAATATAAAATATATAATGTAAAATTTCATAAAATAATCCTAAAATATAATTTTACTTCTTTCCGTTAAAATTTAGGTTATTTTTAAAAAAATATAAATTTATTATTGCTAACTACCATCTTTGTGATTAATTAATATATTAATTATTAATGTGAGCACTATTATACCAATAACCACGCTTAAAGAAATAATAGTGCGTATATTATAAAAATTCATACAAAGCATTTTGCAACCTATAAATATCATAATTACCGATAGTCCGTACTTCAGCATAGAAAATCGCTTTACTATACCAACAAGAAGAAAGTACATAGCTCGCAGACCCAGAATAGCAAATAGATTAGAAGTTAGTACTAAAAATGGATCTTTGGTTATTGAAAATATAGCTGGGATGCTGTCTAAAGCAAAAATAATATCACTAAGTTCAACAAAAATTAGTATGGGTAGTAGTTGACTAAAAAGTGAAGTTCCTTTGTTATTAACAGATAAGTTTTCTTTTTTAATACTATCATTTACTCTAAGTTGTCTTCTAATCCAGCATACCAATGTCTTTTCCTTATTCTTGAGATCATTATTTTTTTCAAATACAATCTTTAATCCAGTAAAAATTAAAAGTGTACCAAATATATATAAAACCCACTGAAAATGAGTAACTAAACAGCTACCAAAAAATATCATCATAGTACGCAGAATAATAGCACCAAAAATACCGAATATTAGCACACGATGCTGTAGATTGGGTGGTAAAGAGAGAGATTGAAACAGCATTAACCATACAAATAAATTATCTATTGCTAGCACTTTTTCAATTAAATAACCTGTTAAAAATACTGTAGCCTGCTTATATGCAATAATATGTCCCATAGTTCCACTAAGATGCCACCAGAGAAATAAGTTAAATAATAAAGATAGAATTACCCATAAGATAGACCATATAGCTGCTTGGCGCAGTGTCATAATAGTTGTACCGCGTTTTTTTTGTAACAGTAAGTCTACGGCAAGCATAATAATTATAATAATCGCAAAAATAACCCATAATAGGGGAGAGCCAATGGATTTAATCATGTAAATATCCTTTGTAATACTTATTTAATAAAAATATTACGATAACTAAGGATGACAATAACTAATGTTATCTAATTTTAATACACCTTATTGTTGGTAAGATCTATCTAAAAAAACTTCTTGATATTTAATAACTTAATGCAATTATAAATAATAAGTTATGCATACTCGATAACTATCGTATTGATCTATGATAGTAACTAAAGATAAATGTAGTTATCAGCTATATTCATACATTAATGAGTGTAATTGGTGTATACTGTAATACTAATTAACTAGTAATAAAGTAACTAGGTTGTAATATGTAGTAGATAATGCATAAAATTTATTAGATTAATCTTGTAAGTATTCAAGTAGAAAAATATTCTAGTTAATACTTTAAAGATGTATTAGATTATAAATTACCTAAACTATATAACTCAATACTTTGTGATCGACTAAGACCTATTAAATTATATAGTGAATTATGTATTAATATTAGCGTAAAAATATAATTTAATATTACAGATATTTTATATAATTACTTATTATTATATAATGAATAATAAGTATTAAATTAATTTAATTAATATATTATGTTAATAGAAAATATTTTTATAATATATTTTATTTATTATAATTATATTAGATTATATCATTTGTATAAACATTATGAGAAAGTTAAGAGAAGTTCATTATTTTTTTAATTTTAAAAAAATATATTCCTTAATAACTATATTTATTTTTTTATTAATTAATATTTTAGATAAAGACAATAGTATGTAATCTAGTCACTCTAATTTGAGATACTAGATATATGATATTAAAATTATTTGTAGTAATAATGGGTCACTTTTTATATACATCTAGTTATATTTTTATTAAAGATGACATTGTAAGATGATCTACGCGTAGAAGTATCTCTTTTACTGATTGACAGTGAAAGAGATAAAAGAAATAACTTAAAATATTGTTGTACTCTAATAACATAATCTTAAATACTAATAAAGGATAAAGTTGTTATGTGACCATTCAGCAAATAATTTGATTATCTCGATATTTAAATAAAATAATAACTTAGCTGAAATAATTTTCAATTATTTAAAAATTTTTATATAATAATATTGATTTTAGATTATATTTTAAATATTAATCCTTGTTTTAAATTCTTTTTTCAATAATATAATTAGAATAATTATAGTTTTATCCTAATAGTTAAAACTAACTGTTATTTTTATCTCAAATACAATTCTTTATTTATAATTTTATTATATTCATAGATTTTATCTTGATAAATTTACGATTTTATAGTTTAAACAGATAGTAAGAATAAAATCAATGATTGATAATATATTTCTCTAAAAACTATATCAATATATTTATCTAATTTTAAATTAAAAAATACTTCATATACCCTTTTATTTTTAATATTATAAATAAAACATTAGTTAATAATGAGTTAATATTAAAAATATTATCTAGTCATATACTCTGTATATCATTTTAATACTATGTTTAGATTATTATCTATAATATTTTACATAGATTATAATATCTTAATCTAAAATAAGAGTACAATTATTTAAATAAGTTGTTAAGGACTTATTTTAGAAAATAAAAGAATTTTTTTAACTAAAAAATTGAGTGTATTATTTAAATAATAGAGTATTTTATTATATTATTTTATGTATATTTGTTATGTAGTTATATTTTATTATTTGTAATATAAGTTCTTGAAGAATTTTTGTTGTCCTTATATAGTTTGATATCACATCAAAACATAAAGATTGTTATAGTGAATTATATTATAATTCTTATATTGTTCTGTATAATTTAATTATTGTTGAGTACTATGGATAATAACGAAATTAAAAATTTATTAATCAATGCATTATCCCCTCAGGAAGTTTATGTAACATGTAATGGAAACCATGTTCAGGTTATTATTGTTTGTGAACAATTTATCGGTATTAGTAATGTAAAAAAACAGCAAGTAGTTTATGCTCCATTAATGAAATATATTGTTAATAGTAGAATTCATTCTTTATCAATAAAGGCACTTACTCCTAAAGAATGGCAATTCTACTATAAACTAAATACGTTATAATTATAATACTAGTTCTTTTATTACAGTAATAATTATTTAAATAGTGAATTTATATTGATAATAATGGATAAGTTTTGTGTGCAGGGTCCTTCTTGCCTAAGAGGTGAAGTAATCAGTTCTGGTGCAAAGAATGCAGCTCTACCAATTATGTTTGCTGCATTGTTAGCTGAAGAACCTGTAAAAATTGAGAACGTACCAGAGTTAAAAGATATTGATATAACTATAGAGTTATTAACTTATCTAGGAGTATATATTAAACGGAGAAACTACATATATATAGATGCTAGAAACATTCATGCATTCTGTGCCCCGTATCATCTAGTTAGAACCATGCGCGCTTCTATTTGGGCACTTGGTCCTTTAGTAGCTCGTTTTGGTTATGGTCAGGTTTCTCTACCTGGAGGTTGCGCTATAGGGGATCGTCCAATTGACTTACATATCACTGCTTTAGAACAACTAGGTGCTAAGGTAACATTAACAAAAGATTATGTAACAGCTTCTATCAATGGACGTCTCAAGGGATCACAAATACTTATGGATAAAGTGAGCGTTGGTGCTACAGTTACTAGTATGATAGCAGCTACGTTAGCTAAAGGTACAACATCTATTGAAAATGCTGCGTGTGAACCAGAGATTGTTGATACCGCAAACTTTCTCAATACTATAGGTGCAAAAATATCTGGTGCTGGCACTGATCTGATTAGTATTGAAGGTGTTAATCGATTGGGTGGTGGTAGTTACCGAATATTACCGGACCGTATAGAAACTGGAACTTTTTTAGTTGCAGCAGCTGTAACTCGTGGAAAAATTATATGTCGTAAGACACGTCCAGATACTTTAAATATAGTATTAACAAAATTACGTGAATCAGGTGCAGATGTTGAGGTCGGTGAAGATTGGATATCTTTAGATATGCATGGTAAACGTCCTAAGGCAGTGATTATACATACAGCGCCTCATCCTGGTTTTCCAACTGATATGCAAGCACAGTTTAGTTTATTAAATATCGTAGCTAAAGGTAATGGTGTAATTACTGAAAATATTTTTGAAAACCGTTTTATGCATATCCCTGAACTAATTCGTATGGGAGCTCATGCGAAGATTACAGGTAACACCACAACGTTTAAGGGTGTGCATAAGTTATTTGGTGCACAAGTTATTGCAACTGATTTACGTGCATCAGTAAGCTTAGTTATTGCTGGATGTGTTGCTGAAGGTACTACTATTATTGATCGTATTTATCATATTGACCGTGGTTATGATAAAATTAAGAATAAACTAAACTCATTAGGAGCTAAAATAGAACGCTTTAAAAGCAAATGTAAATAAGTAAATTGTTTTGAATTATAAAATATATTAATACTTTAATAAATTATATTTTTTATTTTATTTTATAATAAATTAATGAATATTATTTAATAATATTTTTATAAAGATACTATTGTAAATAGTTGTTTATAATTTGCTATAAATAATTATTTTTAAATATTTATAAGTTTATTAAAAAATATTAATGAACAAAATTATTATTTATATATAAATAATAATTTTTAAATAATTCCTGTATTTTAGTTACTAATTTTTGTATAATTAATAGCAGATTATAATATCTTTGATATTATATTATTATTATTGTGCAATACGAGTAATTTTATTAAGTATGATATTATAAATAATAAATTTTATTTTTAACCTTATATAATATTTTAATATACTTCTAGAAGAAGAATAAATTTTATAATTTACAATTAATTATTTAATAATGTGCAATATACTAATTTTTTTAGTATCTCATGTAAGATAAAATTATATTATATATAATACAGAAAGATAATGAAAAATAATTTTTATTTTAGTTTAATAAATATACTTTAATAGTGACTATGTTTATTTAATTTTATTAAAGAAAGTTTTCTTAGGGTATTAAGTAATACAATTTATAATATAGAAGGTATTTTGTACATAAAAAGATAAATGAAATATAATATTATTTCATTCATAAAAATATATTTTTTATATTATTAATATTGTTGAGTATTATATATATTTTAAACTTAACTAAGTTTACTCTGTATTAAAAAATAAATTTAACTGTCTAAATGGACTGAATCAAAAAATTTAAATCACACTATTTTATATATTTTAAGATCTGTTTTTATTTATTTTACTAACAGGTAAAAATAAACTTCCAATATAATATAATGGCGCTAATAAACCCTTAAGGATTTCAGGTTATACTGCGGTAACAATGATAGCACTAAATAAGTAGTCCACGCATATAGCACATCTCTATCACCCATCACTATGACAAATGAAAATATTCTATATATTTAATTGTTTCAGATTTCTTTTGCTTGTCATTATAGATTTTTAATCCTTTTACCAAAAATTATACGCCTTACTGGATGCGCTAGTATTGCTGTTTAATATCCCAATTCCATGCCAATTTCTCATACTCTATTTTTACACCCTGTATGTAATAATTCTATTATTACTTCTATTCATATAAGGTTATCAAATAAATAGTTTATCCCGAACTTATTAGTACACCTGTATTCCATAGGCTTTATAAGACATAAACTCATCAATAAATTTTTCACGGGGTACTGTATAACTAGAGATTTCAACACTAGATCATCATGCATTTCGTAATGTATTAATTATTGTAATAATCTCAACATACGTTGTGATATAGCATTTACCACCGACCTTGTTGTATTTGATTAATAAATAAAAGACGATAACTATACTTAATATAGTATAATATACTATCATTATTGAAAGTATTATATAAACTTATTTTACTGAGCAGAAGTATTATAAAAAATTTTTAATTTTAGTTCAGTGAATTCGTTTATTTTATCTATATCCACTGTATTATTAATTAATTAATTATCTTATTCCTCAATCTAGTATAACAAGTTACTTTGATTTAATTTAAGATAATAATTATTCTTTATATCCAGGAGGGAGTATTTATCATATATGTATATATTTGATCGGTAAATTATTTTAATTTTACTATATGAGTTTTTTTATTAAATAAAATCTGGTATTTTAATACCATTAATATCTTTCATAAAACCTTTAAATCAATATTAGATACGATCTAATACATAAGTATATCCAGTTTTTTTAGCAAATTATATTATAAACGTTGTATACAGTCTAAATAAAGCTAAGATTTGCAGTGTTATCTTGATGTCCATTAATAATATTAAATTGATTAAATAATTTTAAATTGTATTTTTTATATTTTTTATCCCTATTTTAATATCTAAATATTATTGTTATGTAAAAAAGATAAATATATTTTTATATACTGCTCTAAATATCCAAAGACTAATATTTAGGTTTATGAAATATCTTATGATATCTTATTACTACAATGTTAATAATAGATATTATAAGTTAGATTAATTATTTTAAGTAAAAGTAGTTACTATAATATAGATAAAATACATTACTAATAAATAATGTTAAAAATTTATTTTAGAATTTATAGAATAACTTACTAATACTAGTCAACCTAATCTTAATATACATAAGAAATAGTATGAATAATTTTTTGTGTATATAATATATGAAGAACAATTATATTTAGTATTTATTAAATAAATTCAATTTATTAAGATCTTATTTAGAATAAATATAATAAGGTTTTGAATATAATTTTTATTTAGAAAAATAATTCTTCTGTGTAGTTTGAAGAACTATTTAATTTTATTAAGAAATATTTAGATAATAATAAATATTTATAATTTAATAGTTTACTTATAGTAATAGTACTACTGCTTCACAAGCAATACCTTCACTACGACCAGTAAAACCTAACTTTTCTGTTGTGGTTGCTTTTACACTAATATTATCTATATGACAATCTAGATATTCAGCTAAATTAGTACGCATTTTAGAAATATATGGAGATATTCTTGGGGTTTGAGCAATAATAGTGATGTCAATATTTCCTAAATAATATCCTTTTAGTCGTATAAGACTAAACGCTTGGAGTAAAAATACATAACTATCTGCGTTTTTAAATACTGGATCAGTATCAGGGAATATATTACCCATATCTCCTAAAGCAACAGCACCAAGTAATGCGTCAGTTGCAGCATGCAATAATACATCACCATCGGAATGTGCAAGCAAACCAAATTTATATGGAATGCGTACGCCCCCAATAATTAATGGTCCTGAGCCACCAAATTTATGCACATCAAAACCGTGTCCAATTCTCATAAATCACTCTCCTTTAAATATCATTTAAAAATAAAAAAATAAAGATTATATTTAAATATTTTAAAAGTTATATATTTTGAGATAAATATATTTGAGCTAATCTCAAATCTTCAGGATTTGTTATTTTGATGTTATCATAACGACCAGATACTAATTTTGGATGATAACCGCAATACTCTAATGCAGATGCTTCATCTGTTATATGAGCTCCTTCATTAAGAGCATGTTCTAAACACATTATTAGTAATTTTCGTGGAAAAAATTGTGGAGTTAATGCATGCCATAGCCATTCGCGATTAACTGTATACTTAATACTATCTATTTTAGCTGTCGATCTTTTTATGGTATCCCTAACAGGAACAGCCAGGATTCCACCTACTTGGGATGTGTAGCGTAGTGCCAATAAATTACTAAGATCATTTTGATGCAAACAAGGCCTTGAAGCATCATGTACTAATACCCAATATGCATCACTAGCAGCTCTTAATCCGGCTAGTACTGATTCTGCACGACTTGCTCCTCCTCCATGTAATACCTGAACACGATAATCTTTTGCTAGAGGCAAATTATAAAAATAATTATCTTCGGAGTTAATTGATACGATAATGCGTTTAATATCTGCATTGCATAGTAATGCAGTAACTGAATATTCCAGTATTGTTTTACCTTTAATGGACAGGTATTGCTTTGGACAAGACGCTTTCATCCTACTTCCAATACCAGCTGCTGGTACGATAGCCACTATAGGTAGATATGTTAATTGATCATGAAGCATTATATATTTAACTTGTAATGAATATAAATTATTTTAATATGCTTAATAAATAAATATTATTTATGGTAAACTAATTAAATGATGCATAAGATACAGAGAAATAACCTAATAAGCACTAATGCGTTATAATATTGTGCTTATTTTGTTTTGGTACTAATCGATAAAATATCTCACCAATCTTTATCATACCAAGCTCATTACGTGCGCACTCCTCAATGGCTTCTTGATTATTACTAAGATCATCTATTTCAGCAAAAAGTTTATCATTACGATATTTTAGTATTCTGTTATTATGTTTTTGAGTTATAATATCTCTTTGTATTTGTATATAATCATGCATACCATTTTTGCCTATCCATAATGAATACTGAAGCCAACCCCATATTATTATTAATAATATCTTGAATGTGTTCATGTATATCCTCTAAACCACATAAAACTTCTTATTAACTTTATTAATATGCTAAAATAAGTGTTTTATTAGTTAGTATTATTTATACTATAATTGTAGTTTACTATTATACTAAATAATATTGGGGATTAGTGATCATAAATATTAATATATTAAGATTATCATGGTAAAGTACCGTACGAACTATAGTATTAATATTTAATATATTTATATAACTAAAAATAAGTGTATTTTTTCTAAAATAGTGTTGTTGTATAATAAAGGTTTTATTTTTATTTCTGATATTGGAACTTAAAGTTTTAGTAACTTATTTAAAATAGTACAAACCTCTTTTTAATATTTATAATAAAAACCTCAAATATATTTAATTACTTAACAAGATTTATTCAAAACATTACTAGTTCAGTTAATTAATACTTTATGTTTTCTTAAATGTGTGTAAAATGTCATAGACTATTTACGCGTAAATTATTGTACAAATTAGCATCTAACTTAATATATAGTTATGTACAATAAAATTAGTATATGATAAAAGAGCTTGTATTTTATTTTTCAAATCTTTAGATATAGTTTATAAACTATACTTTCAGGCTAATTAATATGCTGGTTAATTATTTAAATAACCTCTAATTAGTAAATATTTTAATAAAGTAAATATAGTAAAAATAAATATAGATATTAGTATTTTAATAAATTTTGATTTAATATTAGGTTATATCAACACATCCTTAGTTCAGAATATATAACACGATATTACCTATATGAATATAGATAAATCAAGCGTATTAAATTTATAATGTATTTATTAATATATTATATAGAATATAAAAATTATTTATGCTCTTCTTTATAAGAAGATCTTCTTTAAATACAATGTAGTATCAGAAAGTTATTAAGTAGTTTTAAAAACCACATAAAACTATAAAATTTAATTTTTATTAGTTAATAGTAGTAATATTTCTTATTATAATCTACACAATTATTGTAATTTTAATAGTTATTTATAGTTATGTATAACAAAACTACATAATATTTTAGTGATTAATAGTATCATATTTTATATATTATATTTTATAATTTTTTATAACAATATATTATCTAATCTAACTTATATTTTCTTATTTAGTTATTACCTTGTTATATATGTTTAGTGATTAAAGCTAAGGCTGCATTAATACGTTTTAGTGAACGCTGTTGACCAATATAATAAATGGTTATATCTATGCCTGATGACTTGGATGTACCTGTTACAGCAACACGCAATGGCATACTCACTTCACTGATCTTAACGTTAAGATAATTTGCAGCACTTTTAATTTCATTAGAGATATTTTTAACAGTCCAATCAACGATTGATGCAAGTTTTTCGCTTATTATTTCTAGTGGTTTATATGCAATTGGACTTAGATATTTTTTTACTGCTTCTGTTTCAAATTCAGTAAAATCTTCATAAAAATAATGCGCCTGTTCTGCCATTTCTTTTAGAGTGTTGCAACGTCCAGCTAATATCTGAATAATGTCCAATAAATTTGGACCATTATTAGTATTATAACCAGCATTACAAATATGCCATGCTAAATGAATAGATATATATTTAGGAGACATATGTTTAATATAATATTGATTTAGCCATTGTAATTTTTTAGTATTTAATATACTCGCAGATTTACTAATGTTATCAAGAGTAAAAAAATTTTTCATTTCATCAATACTAAAAATTTCTTGATCTCCATAAGACCAACCCATACGCACTATATAGTTTAATATAGCTTCTGGTAAATAACCTTTATTACGATATTCTATGACTCCAGAAGTACCATGACGTTTAGATAATTTTTGACCATGATTATTTAGTATCATAGATACATGTGCATATTCTGGAATCGGTGCTCCTAATGCTTTTAATATATTAATTTGGCGTGGTGTATTATTAAGATGGTCTTCACCGCGGATAACATGCGTAATTTCCATATCCCAATCATCAATGACAACACAAAAATTATAAGTTGGAGAACTATCAGTACGACGAATGATAAGGTCGTCTAGTTCTTGGTTACTAAATTCAATATAACCACGAATCTTATCAATAAAAATTACCGATCCTTCCCTAGGATTTAAAAAACGTACTACATGTGGTTCATGTGGAGAATGATGTAAATGATTATCGCGACAATACCCATCATACTTAGGTTTTATACCTTTAGCCATGCTTATTTGACGCAATGAGTCAAGACGCTCTTTAGAGCAATAACATTTATATGCAGTACCTTGTTTTAGCATGTGATTTATAATATCATTATAACGGTCAAAACGCTCAGTCTGGTAATAAGGTCCTTTATCCCAGTCAAGATTAAGCCACCTCATACCATCTATAATAACCTGAACTGCTTCTTTTGTCGAACGCTTAAGATCGGTATCTTCAATACGAAGAATAAATTCGCCATTATTATGACGAGCTAATAACCAGGAATAAAGAGCAGTACGTGCACCACCTAAATGTAGATAACCAGTGGGGCTGGGTGCAAAACGAGTTTTGATTTTCATATAAAATAGCCCATTTACTAAAATTGATATAATCATAGATTAATAAATTATTATACTTGTATATAGTAAGTTTATATTCTACTTTTTAATAAAAAAGCTACATTTTTTATAAAAATTAGCTCGAATAATCGATTTATATTATCCTAAAGTGAGGCTTATTTTAAAAATATTAAAGAATATTTCTCAGTATAAAGTAAATTCTTTAAAATAAATACTATTTATATATAATGCTATTACATGATGTAGTTTATGAACTATTATTATATATTCACTACTATGTAAATATAAAGTGAGATATTACACCTAATGTAACTAACAATAAAAATTTATTACACTTATACTCTATGTGTATTTAAAGGAAATATTCTAATAGCAAGAAATATTTTACGTAATTATAAAAAATCAATTTAGGTTCTAATTATTAATCATAATTAATACTATATATTTTATATTATATAGATTTTTATTTAATATTTCATAAATAATTTATTAATTTTATTGTTCTAATACTCTATGTAAGTAGAATTTCATTTATATTAAAATAATGGATGTAATAATTTTATATGCTCAATAGAAAGATTGACATATTTATATGTATTCGATCTAGTATTTATAGTAATAATAAAGACTATAGAACTACGTTAGTCGATAGGTAAGAATATTTGATACAATCAAATTCTTTATCACTACATAATTTATTATGACATATTAAAAATTTTTCTCTATTTTATGAGACTGATTAAAACTAGTATTTATTACTCAAAATTTTACTGAATTATTAGGATAATATCCCTAAAGTAATTATAGGGAGAATATTAAATTAATCTTACAAAATAATTTAAAAACCATAAAAATACAAAATATTATTTTTAACTGAGTGTTATTCTAAATCAATATAGATCTGATCTATTATTATTTAATATAAAATTTAGTGTAATGAAGAATATAAAAAATTAACATTAAGATTATGTATTATCATTGCAAAATATATTAGTATTGAAAAATATAATACGATCAATATTTAGAGTTGGATTAATTAATTATTATATTTTGTATTGATAAAATTTTACTTATACAAAATAATATATTATAATTAGTTTAATGCATTATTTTGTATAAAATTATATTATTTATTTTACTTAATAAAATTATTCTTTATATATTAATTATTATTAATGAGTTATCAAGTTCTTGCCCGTAAGTGGCGTCCACAAAAATTTTCTGATGTTTTAGGTCAGAAACATATTATTGTTGCGTTAGAAAATTCTCTTTCTTACGCACGCATTCATCATGCATATTTATTTTCTGGTACACGCGGTGTAGGTAAAACTAGTATTGCACGTATTTTCGCTAAAGGATTGAATTGTAAAATAGGGATTAGTGCTACACCATGTGGTATCTGTGATAACTGTCAAGAAATTGAACAGGGACGGTTTATTGATCTTTTAGAGATCGATGCAGCATCACGTACTAGAGTTGAAGATACTCGTGAGCTATTATACCATATGCAGTACACGCCAGTGCGTGGGCGTTTTAAAGTTTACTTAATTGATGAAGTACATATGCTTTCCCGGCATAGCTTTAATGCGTTGTTAAAAACACTAGAAGAACCTTTTCCGCATGTTAAATTTCTATTAGCTACCACAGAACCATTAAAATTACCGATTACCATCTTATCTCGGTGTTTACAATTCCACCTGAAATCATTAGGTGTCGAGGAAATTCGTAATAAGTTAGAAAGTATCGTTATAGCTGAAGGATTAACAGCAGATTCTCATGCGTTGCATCTGTTAGCACGAGCTGCTGAAGGTAGTATGCGAGATGCTTTAAGTTTAACAGATCAAGCAATTGCTATGGAATTACATCAGATAACTATAGAACATGTTTCTCAGATGCTTGGTATATTAGATAATAATCAATCTTTATCTATTATTGAAGCTCTCATAGAAGCAGATAGCGAAAAAGTAATGAATTTAATTGAACAAATAGCTTTATTAGGGGTAGATTGGGAAAATCTTCTTATTGAAATACTTACTCTTTTACACCGTATTGCAATATTACAGTTATTACCTAATAATTTAGACAATTACTATGCTTCTATTGAGCATAGGTTGCGAGCAATAACAAATACTTTATCACCTTCAGATTTACAACTATTTTATCAGATCTTGCTAACTGGTCGTAAAGATCTTTATTATTTTCCAGATCGTCGAATGGGTATAGAGATGACTCTCCTACGTGCTTTGGCTTTTCATCCAAATGTATTAATTAATGAACCTGTATCTACATCTTAACAAAGAGTCTTACTTAATATTTTGCTATAAAATTAATCTATCAATAATTATACGTACTGTAAAATAAAAACTAATTCAACTAATAATATAGCACTTTTTCCAACAATAAAGTTTAGTTTAAAGACACTATGTTTACTCACTAAAAAACAAAATATAATTTATCTGATGTAAATACTACTTAAAATTTTATATACTAGGAGTAAGATACTTGAAAATATATTAGTAAAATTCATTTAAAGTTACTAATAAATTTACTAATAAGGTTGCAATGGATAAAACTAAAGTTTTGAAAAAAGACATTAATTATTAATTATTTCAGAATGAAAATATTAAATATTAATCTTAAGAAGATGAATATTATAAAAAATTCTTAAGAATTATAGCAACAATAAATTACCTAATATATATAAAATTATCCCAGTAGTAGTATATTCAGTAGAATACTCGTCTATCGGGTGCTACATACACTCAATTTGCCGAAATTAATTAAGTATATAAACATGAAATATTTTTTAAAATTTATAGAAAAGGTAAAATTACTCTGTATTTACGTTTTTTACGGAATTATTTAAACTCTAATTCAGTAAGATATATACTATCTCAAGCAATCAAGTATAAAAATTATAGTAATATTAATATTCTAAGGTATTTATTAGATGCTTAATTTTATAAAGCTAATATTAGCCCATTTTCAATACTATAATTATAATTTCTTATATGAATATATGTACTCCAAGGTATAACCTTTTATGTATTATAAAAAGATTAGTAAATGATCTAATTATCAAGATAATTACAATATTATTCTTAAAAATATAGTTAAAAAAACATTTATTTAAGTGATTATTTTTAGTGGTCTGTAACTATATTAGTAATCATCTCTTTATAGAGCAATTAAAAATTGTATAATTATTTTATTTTATTTTAGTAATTAATTAAAATATTAAAGATATATCAAATATTTAATAATTATGATATTACTTATGGAGTACTTTTTACAAAGTATTTAAATACTTCTTTATAGTTTTTTAATGATACTAAAAGATATAAAAAATTAGTATGCAGATAAATTTTATTACAAATAAAAAATTTTATAAATACTCATTAAAGTCTTATTTATTCTATATATAAATTAAGCTTATCTTTTAGAATATCATAGATATGTAAGTATAATTACTTTTGATGGAATAGTTACTTTTAAGATGGAGTTATTTAATTAATTTATAAAAATATAATCACATATAATACAATAATTTAACTCTATGGTTTTTTTATTTGTTTTACTTTAGTATTGCATTATAAAAATTTAAATATATTAATAGTTATTGAACTTGGTGGGTGATGACGGTATCGAACCGCCGACCCCCTCCTTGTAAGGGAGGTGCTCTCCCAGCTGAGCTAATCACCCTCTTGCTTGGTAAGTAAATTACCATAATTAATTATTTAGTGATAGTCAAGTTTTTTTTAAGATATAATCTTATATTTAAAATAATAATAAGCATATTATATAATATATATAAAAACTTATATCTCAAGTGTTTAATTTATTTTTTTATAAATTGAGTAAAATATCTTATAATATATTTTACAAAGTACAGTCTTAATTTTAATATTGCAGGATTATACTGTATTACTTTTAACTATTATTTAAGACTATTTTATTTAAAATAATAATATATTTTAAGAATTTTCTAACATAGAATATATATATATTTTATATAACTTATACCTTGTTAGGTGATTATAATAAATCACTATATTATAGATATCTTACATAAGATAAGATAAGATAAGATAAGATAAGATAAGATCTTATATCATTTTGATAAATACAGTTGCAAATGTATTTTTTAATATTTAATGATATATAGTAAAAATACTGCATTTATATCCTTTAAAATAGTAATTTATTAGTATTCATCTTTATATTGAATAGTATTTCATTTAGAATAGAATTATTATTCTATGTTTGAATATTTTTAATAGGTTTTTTATACAATGAATTTTTTATAAAAAATTTTAGTATTTTGTAGAAAATATTATGTATTTTATATGTATTACTATTTAATACCTAAAGTGAGAGGTTTTACTAAAGTTAAATTTATATAAATAATTTTTATCTATATTATTTAGTACTATTAGATGAAATCATCTATATAATTAGATTTTTGAAAAAAAATATAGTATTGATACTTTATGTTATTTTCTACAAAATTTTTAAGCTAAAATTGTAAGTTGTTATATTTTAATTCTATTAATTATTTTTGGGGAATATTTATATATTGATAAATAATAAATTCCCTCCTTAGTTTACTGACTTAAACACAATATAAAAAATTTGTAGGTTTTTTAAAACCTATTACTAGGAGATTAATCTTTATATTATTTATACACGAGAAATCAAATTACTTATTAGGCTCATATTATCTGATAGTTTTTTTATTTTGTTATCGCTACTGATCCTTAAGTAACTTAAATGAACAAGTAGTAAGATATCTTATTTAAATATTAATTTAACTTAATACAATACAATACACATGAATAATTTTAGTTTATTAAAATTAACGATTATAGTGTGTTTGCACGTGGTAATATTATCTATAAATAACATAGGTTAATAAATAAAATATTTTATATATACAATAATAATTATATATAATTATAGGAGTAATTATGACTTGGGAGTATATACTTATTGGTTTAGTTTTTGGTATTTTGATTGGTGTTATATTAATGCATTTTAGCAACCCAAAACCTTATCATCAACAGATGTTAAAAAATGAACTGGAAAAAAGCAAAAATGAATTAGCACAATATCGTCAAGAGTTAGTAGGGCATTTTGCCCATAGCGCTGAACTACTAGAAAATATGAATAATAATTATCGTCAAATTTATGATCATATGATGACAAGTTCAAAAAACCTTCTACCTGGTACACCCCAACAAAATAATCCATTTAGGTATAGGTTAAATTCAATTGAGAACGATCAGTTACCTATAGAATTTCCTCCTCGAGATTATTCTGAAGGATCTTCCGGAATCTTACAAGCTGAGCATAGCAATAAATAAATTGTTATATGTTATTTATTTACTAGCAGTAATTCTTTTATTAACCTGCTGGAATATCAATCTATCACATTGTAAGAATAAGTATGTAGTACGCTATACCTGTTCTTAAGTAGCAATAGCAGAAGCTTATTACTAAGATACATTGCATCTTTTTGAAAGAAATGAGAACTAATTTAATGACGAATAAAAATTTTTTTTTGCATAGTGTATATATTTTGAGTATGGGTTTAACAATATTTTCTACACCAATAGTCAATGCAGCATTACCGCCGATAATTGCTGTACAAAGCGTTCCCAGTTTAGCTCCAATGTTGGATAAAGTATTACCAGCAGTAGTGAGTGTCCATGTTGAAGGAATGCAGAATACTAGAATATCCAGGGGGGTAGAACGCCAGTTTGAAGGATTAGGATCCGGTGTTATTATTGATGCCACAAAAGGTTATGTACTAACTAATAATCACGTAATAAGTGATGCTACTACTATAAAAGTACAATTGAATAATGGACGTGAGTATGCGACTAAGCTTATCGGTCGAGATGAGCAATCTGATATTGCTCTTATCCAATTGATAGGAGCTAAAAATTTAATTGCAATAAAAATTGCTGACTCAGATAAACTTAGAGTAGGTGATTTTGCCGTTGCTGTAGGTAATCCTTTTGGTATTGGTCAAACTGCTACATCTGGTATTATCTCTGCATTAGGACGCAGCGGTTTAAATCTTGAAGGCTTAGAAAACTTTATTCAAACTGATGCTGCTATTAATCGTGGTAATTCTGGCGGAGCATTAATTAATTTGCAAGGCGAACTCATAGGTATTAATACCGCAATATTAGCACCTGGGGGTGGTAATATTGGTATTGGTTTTGCAATTCCTAGTAATATGGCTCAAAGTCTTAGTGCTCAATTAATTAAGTATGGTGAGTTTAAACGTGGTGTTTTAGGTATTCGTGGTCGAGAAATGACAGCTGATCTCGCACAAGCATTTAAATTAGATGCCCAGCGTGGGGCTTTTGTTAATGAAGTTTTACCTCATTCAGCTGCAGCTAAAGCAAGAATTAAGGCAGGTGATGTAATAATATCCTTAGATGGTCACCAACTGAGTAGTTTTGCTGAATTACGCGCTAAAATTGGTTCTGCAGCACCAGGTACCGTTCTAAAACTTGGTATATTACGTAATGGTAAACCATTAACAGTTCCTGTTACTTTGGGTGATAGTGGTTTAACTACTACTCAAGCGGAAAATATATGCCCCGCCCTCCAAGGAGCAACACTCAGTGATAGTGATCTAAAGGGCACTCCAGGAATTCATATTGATGATGTTGCAAAAGGTTCTATTGCCGCTAAAATGGGTATACATAAAGGTGATCTAATCATTGGTGTAAATAGCGAACGTATCCATAATATCGCATCATTACGTAAAGCTTTGGCAACTAATCCTCCAGTTATAGCTCTACATATGTTACGTAACGGGACAAATCTATATTTACTTATACGCTAATATATTTTTTATGAAAATAATTTTAAACAAACACTTGTAAAATTTGGTATATATTACGCGCTACTCCCAATTTTACAAGTTTCTCAAAAAAAATGACCATTTGGATATTAATAAATATAACTAAGATAATAATAAATATAATTAACATTTTAGTTAAAAACTAAAATTATTAATTACGAGATAACCTTATATAAAAGATGTTTAGATAATACAAAGATTGTTTTTTAGTAAAAAATCAAGTTTAGCAAATATTATATTGAGTGTTTTTAGAATTACTTAAAACATAGCTACTTTTATGTGTACTATTGTTAATTTTTTAAATAGAAGTATACATCTTATAATATAATAATATTAAATTCTATAATTTATAAAATTATAAGTAAAATTTGTATTTTTTGCGTATATATTATAGTGTAATATGTTAATCTCTTAATAAAGATAATTATTTTAATCTACATTAAAAGAGATGCATTATTATAGTGCATTTATTGCATACTTATGAAGTATACTAAACTATGAGTAATTATTAAGTTGTAAGTAATTATTAGAGTAATCGTTAATTATGTTTAATAAATTAAATAACTTTATCACTACAGATAATTAATTACAGTATTAAAATAAATATTATTTTGCTAAAAATAATTTAGTATTATATTATGTAACATTATTATTATATACTAAAGATATATTAAGATAGTTTTATATAAAATTACTACTATCAATATTAAACATTAAATTTATTAACTATATAAGGTTAGATATTTGTATTATTTTAATTGAAAGTATAGAATATTCTTGTAAGTTTTAAGATTTCATTATATTATTGATTATTAGTGAGTATAAAATGCTATATAAATATTTTTAAATACATATAATAGATATTTTAATTATATTAAATAGTACTTTTTATAATAAAAATATTAAACAAAATACATTGTATGTATAATTGTATAGATTTAATAATCCATAAATAATCATAAATTTCTTGTAGTTTTCAAGATATATAACATATACTCAATTTTTTAATTTCATAAAACTAATAATAAACTTATTTAGTATTTACTAAACTATGCTTTTCTGTTTAATAATATATCTAAAATATTTTTATTTACTAATTAATAGAATGAATTAGTAAATATTTTAATAAAAATAAGTTTTTCTGTATTAGTATATTAATTAATATGAATCTTTACAGAAGTATTGATAATTCAGTAATAGATCACAAAATAATATTATAAATTAAATGCTATTTTTATATTCTTTCAAAATAATTAATAAAAATATTATATATCTAACCAAGTAATTATTAATATACACCTTTATAAAACTATTCTTTAGATATATTCAATAATTTATCGTAAACTTTTTTTAAAGTTTCTTTAGATAAAGATCATAAAAAATATTTAATGATATTTTTTAATGATAATAAGAAAATTATTTATCTTTTTTATCCATTATAAAAATAATTTAAGTAATAGTTAATTATTATATATTAATATATAATTTATGTATTTCTATTATCAAATTATAATAAATAATACAGGGAATACTATTAAACAATTATAGTATATATACTAGGTATAAAAATATTTTTTATAATAAGTATTATAGAGTAAATCTATTACTATTAAATTTATTTTAATTATTAATTAATGTCCCAGATATTTTTATATAATATAAAAATTAAAATATATTATTTTTAATAATATTGAATAGCAATTTACTGGTAGTACTTGAATAATTCAACTATTTAATAAAATAGTACATTTTTTATAGAAAGAGTTAATTTTTAATAAAAGAGAATATAAAATATAATAGATCATTAGATCTGATTGTATTTATTTAATACATACTAATTCAAAATTATTTATACTAAAAAGTTATGGTGTTAACCTCAATAATTATTAATATAGATAATACATAAGTAATGTATTAAATTTATCTGATTATTAGAGATTAAATTTTCTCCTTGATAATACTATATGTGAGTTAAGAACCCTACTGAAAACTATTTTTTATAATACAAGCTCTAAAGATATAGCTTATTTAAAATTGCAACATGGAAGCATTGCAAAATAAATGCGTTTATATAAAAACTATAAGAATATTACAGGTTTATTAATAAATTGGAGTCATATAAAGGCTTTTACTTTAATGACTTTATGTTTAACTAGTTGTTCGTCATACAATATCTCTGCACCAATCACTACAATACACAGAATGAGTGATATTAATATATTTTCAAATAGGGAAAAGCGTAGTCATTTAGTAAAAAACAGTAAAAAAGATCCTATTTTATATAAACGTAGTTATTATAAAATTCCCTATGGAAGTTATAATAATAATACATATACCATCAAACGTGGTGATACTATGTATTATGTCGCGTGGATTTCGGGAAGTAACTGCCGTATGCTTGCGAAGAAAAATAATATTACTAAACCTTACAATCTTTATATTGGTCAGACTATTCAATTAAATATAAACTACAATAATAACTTGATTATAGATAAGAATAAAAAACATAGAATTTTAACTCAACATTCAAGTAGTAATGTTACTATAACTAATATTAATTCTTCATTTAATAAATATCATTCTAAAAATACAGGTATACGAAATATTAATCCAATATTTCCTCGATCTGTTTCTAAAAAAACTATAACCTCTTCAGCAATAAATCTAAACTCATCGACGAAAAGTCTTTTAGGTAATAACCCATCTAATATTTGGAAATGGATTACTAAAGGTAAAATCATCGACAATTTCTCTTCTGCGGAAGGTGGGAATAAAGGATTAGATATTGCTGGTCTACGAGGCCAAGATATATTAGCTACGGCGAATGGTCGTGTAGTATATGCCGGTAATGCTCTTAGTGGGTATGGTAATTTAATTATAATTAAACATTATAATAACTATTTAAGCGCTTATGCACATAATGAGACTATACTAGTACAAGAACAGCAAGAAGTAAAAGCTGGTCAAAAAATTGCAACTATGGGTAGTACGGGAACTAGTTCAGTAAGATTACATTTTGAAATTCGTTATAAAGGAAAACCTGTAAATCCTTTATATTATTTGCCGCGTAGATAATTAGCATAGGATACTAAGTATTATGCAGTAATATTACTTATAGTGTAAAGATAAAAGTTATGTAGTATATTAAAAGTATAATGAAATAAAAAATTAAAAGTTTTTATATACAAGAAGAAGATAATTTAAATAAACTATTTTAAAATAGTTTAGTCCATATCAACGCATTATATGAATTTATTGTATAAAGTTTTTAACTTATTTATTATATTATAAGGTTTATTTTTAATATTTCATATATAGCAAGATTACTTAAATTTAACTAGAGATTTTTTATTATTAAACATTAACCTGATTCTTATCTCTTCTAATTTTAATATTGTCTTTAAACTTCTATCTTAAACTTTTAATAAAATTTATATATTCAATTAAATAACATCAGGAGTAATATAATTATTAATTATATAATATATTTATTTTTATAAAAAATATTACAGTGTGAATTACAAGTAATCCAATTTCCTAAAAGAGTAAAATATTCTTTATAAATTAAAGAATTATTTATAAACAAAAATAATCTTTTATTTTTAAAATAAAAAATATCATTTTGGTTGTATAATTTAAAAATTTTTTTATTTATTGTATATTTTATTATAAAGAGAGAAATCTATAGATAGGTACATACTTAAATTATCCGCGATATATACATCCAGCGGTGCATGTTTCTTTCACGGATATTGCGCTTAATAAAGATAGTTTAGGTTTAAGTTCTTTCCATATCCATTTTGCTAAGATTTCGCTAGTAGGATTTTCTAGTCCAGGAATATCGTTTAGATAATAATGATCTAAACGATCTTTAATTGGTTTAAATTTTGATTTAAGCTCTGAAAAATCCATAACCCAACCTGTATAAATATCTATTTCTCCAGTAATTTCAATACGCACTAAAAAAGAATGACCATGTAATCGACTACATTTATGATTTTCTAAAACATATGGTAAGCGATGTGCAGCCTCAAACTTAAAATCTTTAAATAATATTGCAGTCATAATAAATACTCTTATATAGTTTGTAAGGAGGTATTGTAACTTGATCGATCATGTAACCTGATATTTTAGAATAATTGAATATCTTAATAATAAAATTAAATATCAAAAAAATATATAGAATCTTATTCTAATTTAAATAACAAGAAAAATATTAATTAAATTTGTTATATTCAAGATAAGGTATTTTTATAGTAAAGATACTAAATTTATATTACAACTATATAATGTAAATTAATAATCTATTTAATATATTTTTCCTAAAAGGAAGGTTTATTAAAGTAATTTTTTTATAAAAAATATATTTATATTTCTAATTAAAAGTCATTTACCATATCTTGCATAAAATAAATTTACTTAAACCTGATTATCTAATCGAATTAGATAATAACATACTCCATATAATAAATTATATTCTTAATATTAAGATATATCAATAGATTGGCAGATAATCCTAGTTATATTTTTGTATACCCTATTCAAGGGATAGCTATTATTTTTTTAGGTGATCTTTCTTAGAAATTAATGATGTTTTATTAAAAATTATAAGTAAGATAATAATAGTAAATTTTTTGTTTTATAATATTATTAATAGTATATTATGTTTTTTTTTATAAGATATTTATATTTAATAAGAGTCCCGCTGCGTAAGGAATATCTATTTATGTGATACTAATTACTATATATATCTCATATTTATCTTATATTTATATAAAGTATACTTATTTCTTTAAGTGGTTGTTAACATAATATTAATTATCTTTAGATTACTCCATAAGTATTATTTAATAAATAGTAAATAGTCTTTTAAGTTTTTATTTTTTAAATAGCGTAAGTAACACTTAAATAGATTTTATATTCTTGTTATTAGAAATAAATATAATTTCATTAAATACAATTCTATTACTATATCACAGATATATTCCTAACTAGACATTATATCTATTACTGACAATGATATTCAGTAAATACATATCCTTGATTAGTGTGAGTTTTATAAAAATATTTAGATTATTATATAATAATATTTTATACGAATTTTACTTACCTAAATAGATAGATGTATCTTTTATTATTATTGTAATAACAGTCATCAAAATAAAAAAACTTTATAATTTTTTTATTATTTTTCCTATATAATTATAGAATAAAAATATTCTAACTAATAATAATATATTATAATTACTATTAGTGCCACAAGTAAATTGATTCCTTACTAATAACCTTACTAGTATACTTTTATTTTTAAATGTATTTAATAAAAAATATTAGAGATATAAATAAATATTTACGTTGTATATTTTATAAATTTTATATACTTATTATGTAGTTTTTTTACTTTTAATATATCAAAAATATAAGATATATCTTCTAGATATAAATATATAAAATAAAACTTAAGTAATTTAGTTATTAAAGTAAATTTTATTAAGAGTTATTATAACTTTAAATAATTTACTATATCATTAGTTATTTCCAATTATATAGTAATTATTAAGTTTAATAAAAATTACTCATAAATAAACTATTATCTGTTTGATATACTGTTTATATTACTACCATCTCACAATAAATTTGAGTAATTATTAAAATTTTTAAATAATTCAGATAAAATATTTTTAAATTATATTTTTATGTGATTATTCTTTTGGTTTATTTATATACTATTAATAAATAAGGTAGAGATAATTGTATTATTGTATCTTACCTCTCTCTCTTATAGAGTATCTCTAAAATATACTAATAAATATATAAATGATCAAATATTAACTTCTATATTTATTATATTATACAGGTAACTTAGATTAAGATAATTTTTTAATATGTAGTAATTATTCCTTAGAGGTCTATATGTACGATACACCTATTAATATAACTATACTGAATATAATTATATTATAAAAATATATATAATAACTTTAGTAAGATAAAGGAGTTCACTTGTGACGATTGCAGTGTTATAAAGGAATATTAGTCTTACTAAATATTTACAGTTGTTTACTTAAAAATATGATGAAAAGTATTTTATATACTTTATAATTTATTATAAAAATAAGTAATATAGTATAAAAGTATATTTTACTAAAAATTGAAATTATTTGTTAAATAAATCATTTAGATAACATTATTTTGAATAAATTATTAAATAATATATTAGAGATGAACTGATTTCTTTTTTAATAATTAGAATAATAATATTGAATAATCATACATATATCATAGTTTTAGTATACTAGAGTAAGATACTTAAATCTAAATTTTTAATTTACTGATATAACTCTTTATTATACATAAAGTTTACATTATTAATGATTAATTAATGGATAGTTTATTAACTAAAGAATGAGTTAATAATGAAAAAGAATATTTCTTATCCTAATAAGGATTAAATATTTTCTCATATTGTATTATTAGATATAATCTATTATTATCTGGATAATTTTATTTATATCAACGCTATTAATTAATATTTCCAATGCATTATATAAAAAAGACATTTATTCTATTTTTAAAATTTAGCTTTTATTTTGTCAGGCTGTAAATTCTAGTATATTTATGTATCAATTAGTATTATAAAAAACTTTTTGATTTACTGATGTTACTTATTAAATAAGTTGTATATAAATAATTTTATTTATATTTATATTGTTTATATTTTTCTAATTTTTATCATATCTTTATTACTAAGTATCAATACTTATAAAATATTAATTTTTAATAATATATTAAATAAATAAAGTTAAGTATATATCTTAACTAACTGTGGTTATGTTGTTCCATTAAAATTAAAGTATACATATAAATAGTAATTTGTCAGAAACACTATATTTATGCAAGGTATATAAAACATATTTTTCATGCTAGGAAAACTATCTTAACTATACTTTAACTTCGTAATCTGTAATATATTATCGTATAGACTGATTATGACTGTAATTTTTACAAGCTAGTGATTTGCAATTTTTTATGATAAGTAATTTATATTTTTAGTAATCTATAAATATTTTTATAAAGACAATATAATATTCTGTTTTTAAAAAAATATTTTTTTATATAAAAATATTTTATCTAATTATGATTATTTTATCAAAATAGTAAAATTTAAAAAATCATACTCATTAGTATTGTTTGTATTTAATAAAGATATTTGGATATATTAGGTGAATACTATTCATTAGTTATTTTATTAAAATTATATAGTAAATAATTTTTCAAAAGATAAATAAAATTGTACAAAAGTTAAGTTTATTAAAAATTATCTTAATTTTAAATAATACCCTTCTAAATATATTTACTTTTATGTATTTATTCTTCTAAATAAAATTTCAGGTATTAAGAATCTTAAGAGCTTGAATACGTTTTTCTAATGGTGGGTGCGATAAAAAAAGTTCACTAAAAGATTGATTACGACCATTTATGCAAAATGTTATAATATGATTTTCTTCTTGCGGTGTATAACTTGTTTTTAAACGCTCTAATGCAGCAATCATTTTATGATTACCTACTAAATTTGCAGCACCAGCATCAGCACGAAATTCTCGATAACGTGAAAACCACATAGTGATTATACTCGCAAGTATAGCAAACACTAACTCTAATATCATTGATATAGTTAAATAAATAATAGAGTTATCAATATTATTGTGTTTTTCTGTTTCATCATTCTCGCTAGAGAAAAATCCTGCAATAATTTGTGCTATTAAACGGGAAATAAAAATAACAAAAGTATTTACTATGCCTTGTATTAACATCATAGTGACCATATCTCCGTTAGAAATATGACTTATTTCATGTGCTAAAACCGCTTCAATTTCATCATGGCTCATATTTTTCAGCATACCTGTACTCACAGCTATTAATGATGAATTACGACTAGGACCAGTTGCAAAGGCATTTATATCTTCTGCGTGATAAATAGCTACTGTTGGCATATTAACACCTACCTGTTGTGATTGAAGATTTACAGTTTTAACTAACCAACTTTCTATGTCATTACGTGGTTGATTTATTACTTCACCACCAACAGAACGTAACGCCATCCACTTAGACATCAATAGGGAAAGGATAGAACCACCAAAACCTAGTAGTAATGCTGTAATTAGTAGGCCTTGTATGCTAGATAATTCAATTCCAGTTAACCTTAATACTACACTAAATATAAGCATAATTGCTAGGTTAGTTAGCAAAAATAAAGTAATACGCATCATATTATTTATTAATCCTTATTTATAAAATGTTTATTATATTGTAGGAATATATATATTTTTAAAGAAAATTTTAAGTAAATAAAAAAATATTTTAAAATTATCACTTTGATAAGTTAAAATACTAAAATTCAAACGTAGACTATTAAAATAATCTATATTTTAAAAATGATCCACATTAGCTTATGTTAATAAATTATTATAATATAAGATTATATTTTAGTGCAATCTTAACATTTTATAATTCAATTATTATAATTTTATAATCATTAAGGTAATGATTATTATTACTATGTTATTTATTTATTAATACCTTAAAAGTATTTATGTTTTATAAGTATCAGATATATTTTTATTAATTATTTTAATGAAGCCTTTAATAATTATTAAATATTTAAAGAAATAATATTGTCTATTGTTATTATAATGACAGTTACATTTTTATGATATATACTAAAAATTTTAAATTTAAAAAAATATAATTGTCTTGTTAGTTAACACATTGTATAGTATTTTAAATAGCTTAATTTAAAATTAATAAGATATCTCATGTATGATTTTTTATAATATTATTTATGATAGTAAGTGAATATTATAAATTTATATTAATCTAATATTAAAATATTATAATATTAAAATAACAAAAAATTATGCAAATATATTACAGCAAAGTTATGATTCATAAGTAAAAAAAATTAACTTTTATGCCTTTATTTATACCTGATGGTAAATAAATCGAAGTTATTCGTCTATTATAAAAAGATTTAAAAGCTATCTTGCACTATTAAACAATATTGGGCATTATAGAATCAGATAAAATATTTAGAATAGCTAATGTTATTGCCGATTTTAATAATTTGTGGATAGTGATAATGCCTAATAAAACTTCAATAGCATTAATCTATATAATATAATGAAGTTTTTTCCTGAGAATAATGTTGAATACTTTATTTCTAATTATTATTATAAGCCTGAAGATTATATATCAAGTCTTAATTATTTAATTGAAAAATGATTCTTAGTAAATTTATTTATTAAATAAATATCTCTTTCTGTAACTAAAGTATTGTTTAAGCGTAAAAATCTTATCCCTAACACTTTAATTTCTGCAATTTATAGTTTAGGTTATGCCAGTATTTATCTTTATATATGGTATTATATGTAATACTAAGATTAATTATAGATTGGCGTATTGTTTTATATACTTTATTGTAAGTATAGTATACACGTCATAAAAGAATATGATCAATGTATGTTTGATATTTACGGTAAATAGATCTATATATTTAGTAGAATAGAAATATGAAGTTTTGCGCATTGAATTACTTAATAAAGAAATTAATAGTTTATTTTTATTTAATCCTGTAAATAGAAAAATATTGCGAGATATCTAATATTTTACAATTTTATCTAAAAAATTATTACGTTACCACGCGCAAGATGATTTTACCTGCTATGTAAAAATTATAATTTATCTTAATAAAATTTTATCAACTTTGTTACCAAATAACAAAATTCCAAAAGCTCTGCTCTTAACGAAAAGTATTAAATTTCATATGGAAATGATACATGAGTTTTGTTGTTGTGAGCAGTAAAATTATTCTTGCTATTTTTCTAGTAGTAGAATAATTAAATACATTTAACTATTTTAATTATCCACCTAATAATTATTTAGTGGTAAAAATATTAATTTAATATTAACTATCTCATAAATATGCTGCATGTATTTGAGTGGTAAATCTCGTAAAGAGATATTGATAAAATATAAGGTTTTATCTACTACTATCTTTAGATAACGGACCTATAAAATATAAATAGCTTGAGGAGTGATTATTTTAAACTATTGATAATTTAACAACAAATTATTTTACACTAAAATAATTTGTTGTTATGTAATGAATTCATTAGTCAAATCAACGGGTTTATTAGATCCAATAATTAAAATATGCCAAGTAAAAAAGAATTAGAAAGATCATTGATCTTTCTAAAATCTACATACGAAATTAAGAATTATATTTTTATTTATTACAAAAATAACACATATATCTGAATTTTAACCATATCTCCATAATCATTAAGATAAATTATAAGTATACCGGAAATATCATTTATAGCTATTTTAGATGCGGGAATAAAATTTATTTCTAATATAATCTGAATGTTTACTAATATTAACTATTAGTTAAGTTTCAAGCAATCCAAAATGTCAGGATATTTTATATAGATATGTTATAAATATATAAAAAATCAATAGAAGTAACCAAACAGAGGTATTGCTAATTAGCAATCTTATAATCTTAAATGTAATATTATACTAAAAAAGTTAGACAAGAAAATTTTAGATACGGTGCAAATAGGAGAAATTATCTTTAAATTTTAAAGTTAACTATATGTCTAGATACAAATAAAAATGTTTTTAACTGCTTATAAAGCAATACCTCCTAAACATTTCGAGCATAAAATTAATAATTTAAAGGAACAGATATATAAAGATACTCAAAATTTGAATTTTGAAAAATCTATCAGTTTAAAGAATAATATTCCAGGTATTATATAAATATTCTATTAATATTTTTTAGATTATATACAAAGATGCAATATAATAAAACTTATATTATCTGAGTTATTTAGTTAAAATATATAGTGTTTTAGTTTCACTAAAAAATATAGGATAAAATAGTGACAGTAAATTGTTGTACTTTTTATTTAATATAAAAATATCACTCAATATTCTGAATCTGCTCACGCATTTGTTCAATAAGAACTTTAATCTCTATTGCAGAGGCAGTTACTTCAGCATTGATAGATTTAGATGCTAAAGTATTTGATTCGCGGTTTAGTTCTTGCATAAGAAAATCAAGGCGACGACCAATAGCGTGATTTTGATTTAGAATCTTATATGTTGCTTTAACGTGTATTTCAAGGCGATCTAGTTCTTCAGAAATGTCAGTGCGTTGTGCTATCAAAAGCATTTCTTGTTCTAGACGGTTATTTTCTAACTGAATTTGTGCCTCCTTCAACTTACCAAATAAACGTTCACGCTGCCATTTAAGTATTATAGGTATTTGCTGCTTAACTTTGGATACTTCAATTAAAATTTCTCTTAAACGTTTCTCTATTATAATTTTTAAAGCATAGCCTTCACTTTCACGTGCCTCAATAAGATCATCTATAGCAAATGTTAATGCATCCATTAGTTCAGTTCTAATGATTGCTATATCATGTTTTGGGAAGAATAATACACCAGGCCAATTTAAAATGTCTAGTGGGTTAATTTCACCTTCATCGCTTTGAATTTTTACCCAATTAGCTACTTCAAGTAGTTGTTTTGCTAAATTTTTATTTAGCATCATAGGTCTTTTGGTAACTGAATCATATAAAAATCTTAAATCACATTCTATTTTTCCACGTGTTAAACGCATGCGCAATATTTTACGCACCATAGGTTCTAGGCTGCGACATTCTTCTGGCAGACGAATATATATTTCAAGATATCGTTGATTAATAGAGCGAATTTCCCAAAATGCACTTCCCCAGTTACTTTTCATTTCACGACAGGTATAAGCAGTCATGCTTCGAATCATTTTGCATCCCTGTATTTTATGCATGGTATTGATATTACCAATTTAATGTAATCTTTTATAATATAATACAATCTTATAAAGCTATACATTTATTTATAAGGAAATAATGAATTTTTTTATATTTTATACTATTAAAACTTTTACTGATCATGCTAATATAGTAATTTTAGAATTAAAAGCAATAAAATATTAAAGTTAGTAGTTAATTGTTATTTATACTTAATAATATAAAATATTAAGTTAAAGATGATATTATTGTAAATGATAAATTAAGTTAATATTTAATTTTATGCATTTATATAAATTTAATATTGTGAATTTATTCATACAAATTATCTATATAACTAAATATTTATATGAATATAAAATGTTTAACATATTACGGTAATGTACTAATAAAATACATAAATCTTAACAATAATGAGAGAATACTGTAGTAATAATATACTCTATAAGAGTAATCTTAAATTATATTTTTAGATAACGATATTCAATAAAATTAAGATAAGAGAATTTTATTCTAAGAGATATCTTGATACCTAATTACAGTGTAATAATTAATTTACCATATACTTGTTATATCTCACTAATAACCTAACAAGTTTATATAAAAATTATCAATGCATTTTTCTTGTATATACACAGGGGAAAATAATATTAACAATATTAAATATAACTCTTAATAGTTTTATAGTGAATTAGTAAAAATACTTTAATAATCATTATCTTAATTAATATATTTATATTAGCAAATATTAATATATAGGTATAATCGTTTATTTACAGCGAGTAGTATCTTACTTAATTTATATTTATTTTTATATAAAATATATATTTTAAGAATTTCAGTAAGTATATAAATATTTAGTTAATTTAAATAAGAATGCATTATTACTTATTAATATATAATTTTTTTATACAGTAATACAATTGATATAAGATTATATTAAATCTATATATGATTTAGTAAAAAACTAAATTCTCATTCTCATTAGAGGTATACCTAATAGATGATAATAATTAAGATATTAGTAATTACGAAATAATATCCTTTGCTGAAAATAAAATTTCAATAATTATAATAATCTTACTATAATTTTATTATTTAAATATTGAGTAGTTATTCTTTTATGTATACTATAAGTAATATGATCTAAATTTATTGTAATCAAATGTTATATAACATCAGTTATTTTCTTTATAACTCACGGTTTTCTTCATAGAAAATAATCATATGTCTCTAGAGACAAAGAGAAATAATATTTCTTATGATAACTTAATGGTTATAGTAGATAACTTATTTTTTTAGAGGATAGATATGTCTAAAATCTGCCAAGTTACTGGCAAACATTCAGTTACCGGTAACAAAATTTCTCATGCGATGAATGCAACTAAAAGACGTTTTTTACCCAACCTACATTCACATCGTTTTTGGATTGAAGATGAAAAGCGTTTTGTTACTTTGCGTTTGTCTACTAAAGGTATGCGTTGTATTGATAAAAAAGGTATTGAAATTATTTTAGCCGAAATTAGTGTCCGTAGTCAAAGAGATTAATATACCATGTTATAGTTAAGAGTGTGTTTAATGAAAATAACATTATTATATTATCAAATAACTTTGCACACAGTGCTGTTACAATTAAGCTAAGTAAATATAAATACTTTAGCATTAAAGGTTTTATATAAGCTTAAATTTTTTATTAATATAGGATATATATTACAATAATTTTATAAAAATATTCATGAATATTGAATAACTTACTTCTAAGTAAAATTAGAATTTTTCTATACTTTTAAAAAAGTAAAATTTATTTATTTTTAATAACATCTCTCCAATAACAATTATATTTGACAAGGAAAATAAATATTTTTAAGGTTTATCTTTATATTAAAACATAACTTACGATAAAACAATTTAAACCTGATATAAGACACCTAAAATAAATCATTATTATTAGCCTAAAGTACCTTGTACTTTAGGCTCGAAAGTATATTTAATAAAATTATTTATATCAATATATACAATATATATTGATATAAATAATTTTTCATAAATAAGATAACTTTAGTGAGTGTTCTCTCATTGTTAGCGTGTATCACGCTAAGTGATATCATATAAATTTCAGCAATAATAGTGATCCATAATTATCATTAAAACAACATAATAACTGTACGATATTTTGATTGTTATCTATTAAATACTATTTATGTATAAAAGCACATACATATGTAATAATATAGACTAATAAACTTTGTATTATAAGTTATAAACTATAAAAATATTTTATAGTTTTGATATTTAAAATAATTAATAAACTTAGTTTTTTACAAAAGTAAAAAGTAAAAATTTTATAATATTTTTATATTTTATGTATTTTTTTAATAAAAATAGGAATTAAAATAATGTAATATCGTGATTTATATTTATAGAATAAAATTTTATTTAAGATTATGTATTATACTTATACATGGATATACACTAAATTAAGAATATTCATTTAATATTTTATGCGGAGTTGCAATAATGCCTGATATGGATATGTTAGATTTATTTTTTAAAGCTAGTTTTTTAGTAAAAATTATCATATTAATTCTAATATGTTTTTCTATTATATCTTGGACTATTATTATACAGTGTATTCGCAGTATGAATAAGGCTATACGTCATGCTAAATCTTTTGAAGATAAATTTTGGTCAGGTATTAAATTACCTCAACTTTATCATGAAAGTCAAATACGTTGCAATAGTTTGGTTGGTTCTGAACAGATCTTTTATTCTGGTTTTAAAGAATTTACGCGTTTACATATCTTACAGAATCAAACAACAACTAGTGTAATTAGAGGTGTCGCTCGTGTAATGAATACCTCGTTAAATTGTGAAATAAAAGAGCTAGAAATATATATACCATTTCTAGGTACTATTGGTTCAATCAGTCCATATATAGGTTTAATTGGTACCGTTTGTGGTATTATCCATACTTTTATAGGTTTAGGGACTACCTCTAAGCAGGTAACACTGCAAATAATTGCACCGGGAGTATCAGAAGCACTTATAGCAACAGCTATTGGTTTATTTACTGCAATTCCGGCAGTTATTGCATACAATAGTTTTAATCAATATTTAGATAAAATTGAACATAATTATAGAAATTTTATAGAAGAATTTATTGCGATTTTATACCGTCAAGATTTTACTACTGATTCTAAAATAATTAGGAGGTAGTATGGTACAATTAAGTAGCCGTCGAGTGTGCAAATATGAAATTAATATTATTCCATTATTAGATGTATTATTAGTTTTAGTATTAATTTTACTTATATCATCTCCAATTGTTACTCAGATTATTAACATTGATTTACCTAATAATAAAGATTCAAAAAAATTACTAATGAATAACAATGATCTTCCAGTTATTATTGAGGTTTCTGGGATAGGGCAGTATGCTGTTGTTATTTCACATAAACGTATAGAACATATTCTTGCAGATCAGGTCATTAAAGAAGTACAGTTACAGCTTAAAATTAATCCAAAAAAAATGTTTTTAATTGGTGGTTCTAAAGATATATCTTATAATGAAATCATTAAAACACTTCATTTGCTACATGTAGCAGGTGTTACATCTATTGGTTTAATGACACAAAGTATTTAATAAGAAAATAATCTTTAAATATGTAATCTGATCATCCTATTAAAGCACTGGCTTTTGTATATTAATTACATTGATATAAGTAATTTAATAATATGTAGCTCTAAATTATCCTGTGAAGCCATCTCCCCTGGAAAGTAGTTATTAAGAATTTAATAGTGGTAATATTATGCAAAAAAACGATAAGTTGAATAGCTCTTTTATGATTTCAATTATTCTACATATCGTCCTAATAGGATTGTCCATATGGATCTCAATCACGAAGAATTCAAGCATAAATATTAGGTCTGATGTTAATACAATGATGGTTGATCACGTTGCAATAATACAGCATTATAATTTACAATTAAAACAACAACAAAAACAAATTCATTTAATCAGCACAGAACAACAGTATAATCAAAAAGAATCAGGAAGAGAAATAAAATATTTACAACAAAAACAATCCGAGAAACATCTAGATTTCAAGAAAGAGCAGAAAAATAAAATACAAATAATAGATCATGCTAAGCAGGTCACTACTAATATAACTGAAAAAAAATCTATTAAAAATAATAATAATCAATTATATAATAAAACAAAAAATAATATTAAAGATTCAGAAAGAGTGCATAATTTATTTAACTTATTAGCAGATAGTAAAAAAAATCTTAATAGGAATGGAAATTTTAGAGATATTAGTTTTGATGTTAAAATTAAATCAGCCAATCATAATAATAGCAAAACCAATATAGCTTCCTCTACGGAAATTAGTGACTATGCTAGAAAAATTCAAGCTGCGATTGAAAGTAAATTCCATATAGACTCAATTTTTAGTGGAGAAGTATGTAAATTACACATTCAGCTTTCGTCAAATGGTATGTTATTGAATGTTATTTCTAAAGGTGGTGCCCCTGATCTTTGTCAGGCGGCTATAACAGCAGCCAAAATGGCTATATACCCTAAACCTCCTAGTGAATCTATTTACCGTGTATTTAAAAATGCTTTTATTAATTTTGAACCAAAATAATTACTTTTATAATTTTATAAAATACAAAGCAATAATATATATTGATAAAGGTAAATAATGATCCAAATATATTACCATCTATTATCCATAATCATATCAAAATTTTTATAAAAAATAAAATTGAATAATATTATTATATATCAATAATGATGATAATCATGCAAGGTATATTACTTAATTATTTGAGTATAAATTATTTGTGATTGAAAGCTCTCACGTATTGAAATATATATTATTTATGTTAGTTTTTTTAAAACTAAAATATTACTCAATTAGATTAATATTTATTACTATTAAAATATATCTCCTGATCAGGATTTCTATTGCATGAAAGTTTTTCATTAAAATACTACTAAAAATAAAATTATATCTATATAGTATATATAGATATAATTAGCTAAATTTAATATATGCAATAAGATAACTTTATTTATTGTATCTGATTATTTGTATTACTTTACTAATCTATTTTATATAAAATTAATTTAGTCTTTTAATTAATTATTATAGATATTCTATAAAATAATTTAACAAAATATTTATAATCTCATTCTTATATGTAAATAGATTTTTTATGTAAAAGATAACTTTATTTTTGTTTGCTATGTGATTAGCACCACTACTCATTAAATATTATACTAGATTTTAACTAATTAGCTCAAAAAAGAAGGCATATTATATTGATTTATTTAAATAAATAAGCAATTTTTATAAAATTTAATTTTTATAGAGAAATTTTATTTATTATAAATAATAATTTGTTTTTTCTTTATCAAGAAAGATGTAATATAATTTATATTTATTATATAAATATATATATTTGATATTTACTACTATTTTTAGTATAAACTAATATACTCAAGAATTTTATTTATGCTTAAATATATTAGCTATTATTTATTATTTTAAGTAATATATATACTAGAAGTAGTATCAATAGGGTATTGATTTTTAATAAAGTTTAACAAATTGTAATTATAGTAACTCTACAATACACAATATATAAAATTAATGATCTAATAATTAATAATAATTATATACTATTCATGTAATATATATTACAAATATTTTATATTGTATTCATGATAAAATATTTTCTTAACGGTGCTACTTATTACAACAGAGTTAAAGTTATTTTAAGTGTCTACTTTTTTGATATTATCATGATAATATTTATTAATATTTAAATTAAATAAAATTTAATATTATGAGTAATACAAGAAATATATATAATTATATTATATTTAGATATTATATAAATCTAGATAGTAATAATCTACACAACATATTGTGTGTCTAATTAAACATCTTATTTTATTAATAACTAAGTAAATTATCACAGTAAAAATTTAAAAAAACTGGATGTAATATCTTATATGCATTAGGTTATAAAAATATTTTTATTAACGATATGGTAGTAAAAATATTTAAAATAGAGGTGCTTTAAATATAGAGTTTTATATTATTCGTGGTAAGATACTAAAGTAATATAAATAAAAAAATGATATTATATGACCAATACAATACCTGATAATGCACTGTACGTAATAATAATAATTACCTTGCTTGTAGTAAATTTACAAAATAACTCTGCTTAATATAAATAATTTTTTGTACCCTTAAACAGCAAAAGTAATAGCAAAGAACCATAGGTGTCTTCACAAATCACATACTATGTTAAAATATTTTCTTTTTAATCTTGCAATCATTAGGAGTGATTAATTAATTTTATTAGATATGATTAATGTAAAAATTATATTTAGTAATATTATCTTATTACTTCCATCTTTGTTTGCACTTATATTTGATTAAAATATTTCAGTTAAAATACTGAGAGAAAGTATTTTTTATTTAATACAGACTCAGGATAGCTGGTAATATAATGTTTAATTATAAAAATATTACTGCAAAATATAATAAATAATTTAATAAACACTTAATACAATGTATAATAGTAATGATGTTTTTATTGTTTCTTAATTATTATTAAGCAATAAATAAAATAGTTTATTAACACTCTTTTTTAAAATTTTTAAAATTATAATTATTTAGTTGGCTATATATGAGGATATTTAATGAAGCAGGCATTTATTATAACTATTGGGCTATTAAGCCTATGGTGGGGTAGCATGCTTCATGCAGAAATAAAAATAGTGATTACTCATGGTATAAATACTGCACGTCCAATTGTTGTTATTCCATTTAAATGGACCGGACTAGGTCCTGCCCCTGAAGATATCGGTAAAATTATTGCTGCTGACTTACGTAATAGCGGTAAATTTAATCCTATTAATACTAAACGTATACCACAAAAACCAATAACAGTTAATGAAGTAATACCTGCAGATTGGACTTCATTGGGTATTGAAGCAATAGTTCTTGGGCAAGTTCATCCAAGCTCTGATGGTTATTATATTGTAAATTACAATATGATTGATATATCTAACAATTCAAGGAGGATAATATCTCAAAATCAATATAAAGTTAACAGACAGTGTTTACGTTATGCTGCTCATAATAGCAGTAATGAAGTTTTTGAGAAACTTACGGGTATTAAAGGTGCATTTCGTACTCGCATCGCCTATGTAGTCCATAATAACAATAATCAATTCCCTTATGAATTATGTATTGCTGACTACGATGGCTATAATCCATTGATTATTCACCGTTCGATGCAACCATTAATGTCTCCTACCTGGTCTCCCGATGGAAAAAAACTTGCATATGTAACATTTGAAAGTGGCCAGTCAGTTCTTATAATTCAGACTCTGTCTGACGGAAATATTAGTCGGGTTGCGGCATTCCCACGGCATAACGGTGCGCCATCTTTTTCTCCAGACGGTAAAAAGATAGCTTTTGCATTATCTAAAACTGGTAATCTTAACTTGTATGTAATGGAGCTAAGTTCTGGTTCAATGCGTCAGGTTACTGAAGATCGTAGTAATAATACTGAACCTTCGTGGTTCCCAGATAGTAAAACTTTAGCATTTACTTCTGATCAATGTGGTCGCCCACAGATTTATAAAGTTAACATTAATAATGGTGAGTATGAACGTCTTACTTGGTATGGTATTCGTAATCAGAACGGAAACGTAAGTTATGACGGAAAGTTTCTTGTTATGGTTAGCACAAACGAAGGTGCACAACATATCACTAAACTAAATATTACATCTAATACACGTCAAGTTTTGACTAGTACGTTCCTAGACGAAACTCCGAGTATCTCGCCAAATGGTACTATGGTTATTTATAGTGCCACTGAAGGCCTGAATTCTGTTTTACGTTTAGTATCTACTGATGGGCATTTTAGAGCGCATCTTCCGGCAGCTAATAGTCAGGTTAAATTTCCTGCTTGGTCGCCATATCTATAATATATTTATATAATAGATTTATAATAAATAACAAAGGATTAATAGCATGCAAATTAACAAAACTCTAAATAAACTGATGTTAGGACTATCTATTATAACTGTTTCTGCTTGTAGTTCACACAAAAATGCGAATGATGATCAATCAGAAATAAAGACTAATAATAGTATAGAAGATAATAATAGTAATTTATCTTATGCAGGACAAGATCATATTCATATAGAAGAACTTCAAAAGAATAATATAGTTTACTTTGATTTAGATAAATATAATGTAAGCGCTGAATATGCTGAACTTTTGGATACTAATTCCGCTATTCTGCGTAAAAATCCATCGTATAAAGTAACTATAGAAGGTCATACCGATGAGCGTGGAACTCCAGAGTACAATATCTCATTAGGAGAACGTCGCGCTAATGCAGTTAAAATATATCTACAATCTAAAGGCGTAGAAGCTAATCAAATATCTATAATTTCCTATGGGAAGGAAAAACCAGCTGTACTAGGTCATGACGAAACTGCATATACTAAAAATCGCCGTGCAGTACTTGAAATAAAGCAAGTAACAGGAGAATTATTGAATGATCAGTAATTTTAGACTTGTTTTGTCTAGTCTTTTTTTACTGAATGCAATAGCAGTATCATCTACTGCTATTGCACAAACCTTAATTAATCATTCGGCCTCAATGGAAGATAGAATTACTGTACTTGAACGTATCACTAATGCACAAAGTCAGCTATTTTCTCAGTTACAGCAGCAACTTTCTGATAATCAGCTAGATATTGATTTACTACGTGGTCAAATTCAGGAAAATAGATATAATCTTAATCAGATTAATTTACGTCAAAAACAAGATTTATTACAGTTAAATAGTAGGAATAATGTAAATCAAACAACAAGATCTAAAAATGATTTATCTTTAAATTCAGCAAATAATCATTGCTATTTAGCTAATCCTACTGTATTACCAAATAATTATAAAGATTATGCTAAGACAGAATATAATTCTGCAATAAATTTAGTAATTTTAAAAAAACAAAATGATCAAGCAATTATTGCTTTCCAACAATTTATTAAAAAATATCCAAATTCAATCTATCAGCCAAATGCTAATTACTGGTTGGGTCAACTTTTATACAAAAAAAATAAAAAAGATGATGCAGTTTATTATTTTGCTGTAGTAGTAAAGAATTACCCTCAATCATCAAAATCTTCTGAGGCTATGTATAAGGTTGGAGTAATCATGCAAGAAAAGGGTGATCTTGATAAAGCTTGTATTGTATATAAGAATGTTATAAAAGAGTATCCAGGTAGTGATGCAGCTAAGAAAGCACAAAAAATTATTACTACATTATAGAAAATATTATTAATTTATAAAAATATTACTTGTTGCAGCTAATTTATGCTGTATTATAATTATAAAGAGATAAAAATTAGTTTACAGAATATATATTCTATAATTTCTATATTATAATGAATTATTAATTTAGTTAATATTATTGTATTGTATTAAATATAATATAATAATAAAAATATTTAAAACAGTGGGTCGTTAGCTCAGTTGGTAGAGCAGTTGACTTTTAATCAATTGGTCGCAGGTTCAAATCCTGCACGACCCAATTAATATTGAATAATATTTAAATTAAATTTAAATAAATAACTTACATCTTATAGAATTAAAAAAATTTTTTAATATAAATTATTTTATATTAAAAAAATTATTAATACTATTTATAGTGGTAAATATATAAAGATATATAATTAATTATGCTTCATGTTTATGAATTACACTTAAGTTAATTATTTTAAAAAAATCTTTTTATTAAAATATAGATATTATCTATATGAATAAAGTTAATAATATATAATATATAATATATAATATTAGAATAACCCTATATTATAGAAGTTTACAACGATGTATAATACTTTTTCAATAAAAAATAAAGTATCTCCTCTTAAGTATACAGATTTTAGGGCTGCTTTTAAGATTGAGTGCGACAGTAACATATATCCATGGTCTGCACAGACTTTTTTAAGTAATTATGGTAAATGTTATTATAACCTTAAATTAGAATATAATAATATATTAACCGCTTTTGCAATTACTCAAGTAATATGTAAAGAAGCTACTTTATTTAATATTGCTGTTACTCCATCTTATCAACGTCAAGGATTAGGACGTAAGCTATTTCAAGAACTAATCTCTGATCTAGTAAAGAAAAAAAATATTTTAAAATTATGGCTAGAAGTACGTGATTCAAACCATTTAGCAATAGCTTTTTATGAATCAATGGGTTTTAATGAAGTATCAATACGTAAATGTTATTACCCAACCCTTACTGGATGGGAAGATGCACGCATAATGGCGTTATCTTTAGCCTATGATAAAGAGTAAGTTATTTTATTCTAGTAAAATTACTGTAGTATATATTCTATATACCTTTAAGTTATTTTAGGGTAACTTACTTTATTTAATATTCAATACTAGATCTAGTATAGAGTAGACCACTATTAAGATTTTTATGTTTACTCTTTAAATATATTAATAAAACCCCAAGAAATAATATTAAAACTTATTAAGAATATTAAAAGATATTTTTAAACTGAACCTTACTATATATAATTAATCTATTTTAAAATTAATGTTAACTAACATATATAAAAAATCTTAAGGGATATAGTTTATATTCTTATTATTATATTGTAATAAATATTATTTTATTTTATATCTTATAAGATATACAATGTGCAAAAAATATTATTTGAAATGAGGACATTACTATACAATACCTTTAATTTTTACTTTATTTTATCTTCTTAATAGTAAATAAAGCTTTATAGAGGTCATATGTCAATATCAATAAAAAAAGCTATTATACCTGTTGCCGGACTAGGGACTCGCATGTTACCAGCAACCAAAGCTATTCCCAAAGAAATGCTCCCCTTGGTAGATAAACCTATGATTCAGTATGTAGTAAATGAGTGCATTAGAGCAGGTATTAATGAAATTATTTTAGTTACTCATTCTTCAAAAAACTCCATTGAAAACCATTTTGATAACAATTTTGAATTGGAAAATATATCAGATAAACATTTAAAACGTCAGTTGCTATCCGAAGTTCGTTCTATTTGTCCTAAAAATGTTACTATAATACAGGTGCGTCAGGGATTACCTAAGGGTCTTGGACATGCAATTCTTTGTGCTTATCCATTAGTTAATAATGAACCATTTGTTGTGGTCTTACCTGATGTTATCTTAGAAGAATACAACACGAAAATTAATACAGATAACTTAAGCAAAATGATAGAACGTTATAAAGAAACAAAATATAGTCAAATTATGGTTGAACCAGTACCTATTAAATATGTATCCAACTACGGAATTATAGATTGTAATATTATTAGCTTGCAATCTGGTAAGAGTACCCCGATAAAGGCTGTAGTAGAGAAACCTACATATGATAAAGCACCCTCAAATATGTCTATTGTTGGTCGTTATGTATTTTCTCCTAAAATATGGTTATGTTTATCTAAAATACCCTTAGGAATAGATAAGGAAATTCAACTTACAGATGCTATAGATATGCTAATTCAGGAAGAAGTAGTAGAAGCACACCTCTTAAAAGGTCTTAGTTATGATTGTGGTAATAAAATGGGTTATATACAAGCCTTTGTAAGAAAATGTATGCATCACCCTTCTTTAGGTAAAGAATTTACTACCTGGTTAAAATCTTTAAATTACTACGCTGATTAAATATAAATAAGAGATGACATTATAATCTAATAACTTATATAGAAAATATTATTATATATATTTATGTTTAATATGAATTATAAATTTTACAACAGAAAATCTTCCAAAGACTTACCGTTTTCTTCAATAGCACGTTTTATTATTGAGGGGGTACGACCTTGTCCAGTCCAAGTTTTAGTTTCATTGTTTTTATTAACATATTTATATTTAGCTGGACGCATGACGCGTTTAGATTTTCCTGGTACTTTGCTATTAGACATAGTTTGCAGAAGCTCATTAGGATCAATACCATCTGCAATTAACATCTCACGATATTGTTGTAATTTTCTAGCACGCTCTTTAATCTCTTCTTGAGCCTGATTCTCTTCTTCACGTCGTTCTTTTACGACAACTTCTAATTTTTCTAACATTTCTTCTAGGGTCTCTAAAATACATTCTCTAGCTTGTGCACGTAAAGTACGTATGTTGTTCAAAATTTTTAATGCTTCATTCATTTATTTTCATCTCAAATTATATTGTGATACTACTATTTTAATTATAATAGAGTGTCGGTTTATTGAACGCAATAGTAAATGTAAAATATTCAAAAATATTTTATATATATGCATAACTACTATTTTAAATATTTTTTAGAATATTTCATCTAATAATAAAATTATAATTATAAGCAAATAATTATTAACAATATTTTAAGGTAAAGATGTATAACTGGATATAGTGAATAATAATTATTATTGGGTAATTATATTAATTTTAATTATTAGCTCTAAAATAAATACCTCAATATAATCTAACGTTAAATAAAAAAATAATCAATTATTTTATAATAAACTATTATCTATTAGATAAATAATCTAAATTAAAATTATTGAATATTTTAAAGTAAATATTATATAGTGAAAAAATTTAAAATATTTAACTATATATTTTATATATAATGCCGCAATCTACTAAATTCAATCAAAAGATAACTTAGATTGATATTTTATCATCATACTAAATATAATCTATATTACTACATTTAGGTATATTAATAATATAATTTATAAAAATAAAATCCCAGATAAGGTATAAATTAAATAAATTTATATTTTTCAAACTAATAAATGATTTACTTAATACTTATTAAACAATATAATAGTATTATAAGTATGATTCTTAATTTCTTTAATAAATTTTACATTATGTAATGTTATTAAAATATTCTTAAAATTTTATAAAAAATAACAAATTCTATTGTATAATTCTTAATTAATATCTTAGATAAATATAATATATATAATAAATACAGTTATGTCGAAGTGTAAAATAATTTATTCTAATTTATATTTTTTATAATATTATTACTAATACATAAAAACTTTACTCTTTATAAGAATAGTAACCTAAATTAAAGATTTATTAAATTATTAACTACATAAAAAATATTAGCTAATATGCGGTTATATTAAAATTTCCTTAGTGTTTTATTTTTTTAAAAAATAATTTTTAAATATTTGCCTAGAATTATTTTATATGTTATATGGATAACAGTAAAAATAATCAATAAACTAAACATTAAGTTTAATATGATTAACTGAATATTATTTAAATCTAGTGAATATGCGTTACATAGATATTTATATCTTTTTATCTAATATCTAACATATATACTTAGCAAACTAGTAGTGATACTACATCTAACATAGATAATACTTATAAATGTATGGTAATATTTTATTTTTAATAAACTTTATTACTTTTAATTTACTTAAATAGCGTAAGTTGCTATTATTGATATAATATAAAAAATATCTCTTTATCCTGTTATAATAGTTCCTTATATATGATCATAATACTAGTAATTAATCTATAAAATAGCTTAATTAACGAATTAAGCATATTATTCACTTGTGTATGTTCTGTGGCTAATAAATATTATATTTATAATATTAAATATATTGCTATATTAATTTTACGTATAGAATATAAATAATAAAATAAATAAACTAAATTTAATTTTTAAAGTTAATCATTTATTACTGCACCATAAAACTTATTACACTAAATTTTAACATTTTGTATTGTTATTTTTTGAATACTTTTATATCTTTTATTTATTAGTATTATATAAGTATATTTTATAATAAATATAATAAAATTACATTTATTACGATGTTTATAGTTATTATAATAAGGTATTTTTCATTCACCAGCCAACTCAATTTGTTTTTAATAAATAAAACACTATTAGTAACTATTACAACTATATTATAATATGAAATACCGAATAATTCTTAATGCACATAATACAATATTTTAATTACTAATAGAAATAATTTTATTAAAATATTGTAATCAATAATTTCATATAAGTTATCTGATTAGTAATATAAGTATAAGATAACTGATGTATAAACCATAAATACAATATTAATTGTATAATATTTGTACTTTAATATTTGAAATATATTCTTTTGTAAATTATAATTTTAATTTTGCATTTAAAGTAATATAAAAAATTTTTTTATTAAGGGTAATCTAACATTCATTTATATTAGTCAATAGCATTCTTGTTATTTATTCCTGTTTATAGTTATTATTATTTATTATACTCAAAATATTGATTCATAATACCAAAACTTATTTAAAATTTAGATATATTATTTTTCTTACTTTTAATTAGTATTTATCAGTAATTAAGTTAATAAAAATAACCCTTTATTACTCCTAGTATTTTATATATCTTGATCTTAACTGAATTATTTTACCGTTATCTATTAATAATAATTATATTATAAATAGTTACTAACTATTTTTATTACAATTATATTGTATTATTGATAGTAAATTATCTAGCTATAATAAAATAAGATTTAAATATATATATAAATATCCTTATAAAATATCTACTTAATTAATAATATTTATTCTCTAAAGATTTAATAATCAGTCTATTTATTTATTGCATGATTATCTTAGTATATATATTTAGGGTATTAATTAATAAATTTATTCCATGTTACTTATGTCATTTGGAAAAAATAAACTTTTAATAACTCAATATTCTTGTATTTTTAAATACATTAATAATATAAAAATACTTTGACTACTAATTATTTGATATATCACTTATAGTATACATACTATCTTAGTAATGTATTAATTCTTATTATTCTATGAGAATTACTTGCTATTTTATTATAATATCCAAATATCATAAATCTGATATTACTTTAGATTAAAAGGTACAATTTAAATTTTTTAAATCAATTACCTTATAATAACCAAGTTAATAAATAAAAAAATAAAGAGTTAATTTTTTTAAATTAATATCAATGTTGACTTAAAGTCTTTTTATCTATTTGTAGTAAACATATTAGATATTTATATCATTATTACTATATTAACTTAGATATAAATCTAAGATATATTTTCTTTCATAAAGAAATATTTCTAAGGTAACAAGTATTATATATAATATTTTTTAATTCCTTTAGGATCTGACTTATAATATTATATAATATTTAATACATAATTTATTGTTATTATTTAAGATAAATCAATATATATAATTTATCAATTTTTGATACATCTAATGTACATATATATTAAAAATATAATCTTCATATTAACATATGATAAGATATATATAATTAAGTATAATTACTTACAGTCTATTAGACATTATAATCTATAGTATTTTTTCATCATTAGTGATCTATATTAAATTAATATATATCACTTATTAGTATAGTAAATTTATAAACTCTTCTAAAATTTATCTTTCTTAGAAAATTTATTATAAGATATGTAAGTTTACAATTAAATTAATTAAAAATTATAAGATATTATTAATAGTATAGATAAATTATCTTTATTAAATCAGTTTAAGAATAAGTAAAACTAATTAAATTAACTTACCTAAATATAATCAAAATTTATATTATAAAAATGGTTATGATTAAAATATCATGTAATTTTATAATTACATTGTATAATATTTTAAAAAAAATTATTTATTTAAAGAAAAAACCAAATATATGTATGTAACTTATTTAAGTATTTAATTATCATGTGTGTTTTTTTAAACATCTTATATTATTATTTTTAATACCTTAATAAAAGAAGTATCTTACTGTTATTATTTATATGTATATAAGTTAAAATAAATAATATATAATTTAATAAATATTATGTTATGTATATATCTTATTTATTATCGTGTAGTTACTAGTTATATCGTAAAATTACTTACGAGTAATGATGTGGAATATAAATTCCACAATTAATTTAATATTGATCTTAATCAAAGTGTTATTTAATTTATTTCCATCGTATTACTAATAAAATAAGAAATTATGCATAAGAAATATTAATATATAAATATGAAAGTGATAAAAAATAATTTCATTATTTATATATAGTATATAATATACCTATTATATTTTATATATTTATCTAAAATAGATAATAAAATTTATTTAAACAATTATCTAGTTATATAGACAATTATTTTTTTTAAAAAAATGAGACATTATCTTATTCCCTTATGCCATATTATAAATATTTATAAATACTGTCATTAAAAATCAAGTAGTTTATACGAATTTATAACTGTTAATTTATACACTATAAAAACATTGTTATAAACAATAGTTTAGATATCAGCAGTTTTAACAGCAGATTTAAATGTTTTCTAAGTTAAATAATCTATATTAGGACTAATTTAAAACACTAAATTATCTTTTACTTTAGCTCTATTGATTGGTTTTAAACATAAAAATATTTTACTATAAATTTAATTACTTTATATTATTATTAAGAAATTTATGGAGCAATAATGATCAAATTTGGTATTATTATGGACCCTATTAGTTCTATTAATATTAAAAAGGATACTAGCTTTGCTATACTGTTAGCGGCTCAGAACTGTGGTTATGAGATACATTATATGGAAATGAGAGATCTGTATATGTATATAGGAGAAGGACGTGCTCATACAAAATTACTTAAGGTAAAAGAAGATAAGGATAACTGGTATGAGTTTCACGGAGAACAGGATATTTTATTATCTTATTTGGATGTCATCTTCATACGTAAAAATCCTCCTTTTAATTCTGAATTTTTATATATTACCTACATTCTTGAATGTGCTGAAAATCAAGGTACTCTTGTAATTAATAAGCCGCAAAGTTTACGAGATTGTAATGAAAAATTCTTTATAACTTGTTTTCCCGATTTAATTCCTGATACTTTAGTTACATGTCAGGATGATCATATACGCGCGTTATATGCTAAACATGGTGATATAATTATTAAACCGTTAGACGGTATGGGTGGAAAATCTATTTTTAGAGTAAAAGAAAAAGATATTAACTTATCCGTTATAATAGAAACTTTAACTAAAGAAGGTAAAAGTTTTTGCATGGCACAAAACTTTCTACCGGAAATAAAATATGGCGATAAACGTATTTTAGTAGTAGATGGTGAAACGGTTCCGTACTGTTTAGCTCGTACTCCTAAAATCGGTGAATCTCGTGGAAATTTAGCAGCAGGTGGTTATGGTGATGTTCGTCCGCTTACAAAAATTGACTGGGATATTGCGCATAAAATAGCTCCAATCCTTCAGAAGAAAGGTCTTTTATTTGTTGGTTTAGATATCATAGGAGATCGCCTGACGGAAATAAATATTACTAGTCCTACCTGTGTTCGTGAAATTGAAGCAGAGTGTAGTAATATATCAATTACAGGTATGTTAATAAGTGCAATTGAACGTAGAATTAACTAACAACATTAGAATTTTTATTCTAAAATACAATAAATTTTTTAATATTTGTTAAAAACTTGTACTATATTATAGTAATAATAACTATTACTTCTTAAATACTGATATTATAAATCAAATTAATAATAAAAATTATTAAATTTAATTATTTGTATTAATATTTTTTATCTAGCAATCTACACAAAAATATTAATAGATTAAGTGCTTTTCTTCTTATTCTATGTAATTACAATTAAAATGTAAACTCTCCCGATAAAAATAAAATACTATAAATACAATTTCATAATCAAAGTATTTTAATTACTATTCACAACCTAACTGTTGTTAATAACTAAAATAGTAAAATCAATAAAAATATTTAATATATCATCCGTATTATTTCTTAAGCAGTAAGGAGTAAGATAAGAGAAAATAAACCACATAAACAATGGGTCTATATAAACTTAATTTAAAATACATCCAGTATAAAATACTGATAAATAAGATATAAATTAATAGGTATTATAAAAGTTTTTAATTAATTTTACCCTCTTACGAAAGTTATTATTATTTATATTTATAATGTATTACAGTATATTTTAAATAGATAAACTAAAATATAAGGTTTGATAGGTAAAATAAGTACTAACAACAGAAATATTCATAATATAATTCATTAAATTATATTATGAAAGTATTTTTACTTATTTTAATGATTTATATACTATTACTAGGAATCTTTAGTATTAATTGTAGTTATGTTAACCTCTGGTTAACTATATAGTAATATACTAAAATTTTAAAAGAGATTTAGCCACTCAAATTTATTGACTGTTTAAATAATAAATATTATAATGAAATATCTAATAATCTTATTAATTCTTTCTTACAAAAACGGTATATAAAATATCAATGATTATATATGCAAATATATATGTATCATTGATATTTTTATTATATAATATATACAATAATCATTACTACTAAATATAATTCATGAGATTTCAATTGAAGATTGAGGTTTATATAGCAATACTTAAAAAGTATTATTCTAAGATCTATATGAAAATATTCTTTCTAAAACCTACTAATTTTATAATTTCTTTTATAATTATTTTTAACTCATGAATATTTACCTCTACAAGAAAATCTCTAATAAAGAATTAAGAAATAATTTGCCATATTGAGTTATTTGCCAAGACTCTTTAGTTTCTATAATATAATTTCTAGCTATCGCATGATTTAGTTGAGTTCTAATAAACTCTTCTTTAAGTCCCGTATAAAGCTGAAATTCTATCCGTGGTGTTGGCTCAAATAACCTAAAACGATTTATAAAAAATTCTAAAGGAAGATCATTATTATTTATCTGAGTCTTTTTGTGTAAATAACTACCCTTCATATACTTACGAGGATGACGCGTCTTTACTGTACGAATAATACAACCGTCTCTAAATGTTATTTTACCATGTGCACCACAACCAATTCCCAGATAATCGCCAAATCGCCAATAATTTAAATTATGATGACACTGATAACCATCTTTCGCATAAGATGAAGTTTCATATTGCTTATAACCAGTAGAACGTAATAGAGTATCTCCGTATTGGAAAATATTCCATAGGGTATCATTATCTGGTAATTTTGGTGGATGTGCAGAAAATAATGTATTATCTTCTATTGTTAATTGATACCAAGATAGATGTGGCGTATTATTAAATTTAATAGCGTGATATAAATCCTCCAGTGCTTCTTCTGAAGATTGATTTAATAATCCATATATCAGATCAATATTAAAACTATGTAGGTCTAATTTTTGTATTACAGATATTGCTTTCTTTGCTTCTTCAGGAGTATGTATTCTTCCTAAGATAGATAGATGTTTTTTGTTAAAACTTTGTGCACCAATAGAAATACGATTTATACCTGCTATTTGATAAGAAACAAAAAGCTCAGTTTGTATTATACCTGGATTAGCTTCCATAGTAACTTCAATATTTGCAGCTAATGGTAAACGTATACGTATACCATCCATTAAATGCTGCATTCCTTCTGCACTTAATAAATTAGGAGTGCCTCCCCCAATAAAAATAGTACTAATTTCACGCCCATAAATTAATTTTATATCATGATCTAAATCTGCTAAAAGATGTCTAACATACTCCATAGAAGGAATATTACTATTGGTAGCATAAGAATGAAAATCACAATATGGACATTTCTGTAAACACCACGGAATATGTATATAAAGACTGAGAGGGGGTGTATTAAGCATTATGCATAGCTTCTAATAGCAACTTAATTGCTTGACCACGATGTGAGATTTTCATTTTATGCTCTCGAGTCAACTGCGCAGCAGAACAATCTAGATTAGCAGGATAAAAAACAGAATCATAACCAAAACCATTTTTTCCTAATGGTTTAAAACCAATCTCTCCTAACCATATACCATGACATACTAATGGGGTAGGATTTTTAGCATCACACAAGTAAACTATTATACAGTGAAATTTAGCTTGGCGTTTTCCTTTTGGAACATCTTGTAAATTTACTAGTAATTTTTTTAAATTTTGACGATCACTAATTTTATCACCACCAGCATAGCGTGCAGAATAAATTCCCGGAGCCCCCCTAAGAGCATCTACAGTTAAACCTGAATCTTCAGCAATAGTAGGTAAACCAGTAATTTGCGTAACATGGCGTGCTTTTATAATGGCATTTTCTATGAATGTCAAACCAGTTTCTTCTATAGAATCTACTCCTAACTCATCCTGAGTTATAATATTTAAATTAAAATTAGTAAGTATATTTGTTAGTTCATGTACTTTACCTAAATTTTTAGTAGCCAATACAATTTTATTCATAATCAATCCTGCATAATTAAAGTATCTTAATATTAATAAAAACAAGATAAAATAATTATCTGATATTAACAAATTAATATAGTATTTACTTTAATGATTTTATACATACTACTTATGATGTACTATATTTAGTATATATAAGAAATAATAATTATTAGCAAGTACTAATAAATATCATATTATTTATGATAGAATATATTTCAGAGAAGCATAGAATTCCCTATTGTTAGAGTTAAACTTTAGTATTTAGTAAGTTGTTTACTTATAAAATTAATGAAATATTAATAAATCTAGCTGAAATATAGGGATATGATTTTTATCTAATAAAATAAAATCCATATTTAAGAAACAAATTCATCAGTAAAACAAATAGAGTGGTACGTAATATTTCGATATTCGAGAATATATCTTATCTCAATAATTAATTATGCTTAACGAATATCAAGGTTATATAATTATTTAGATATATATTAGTAGGTTAAAAGTTACGTTATATCAATAACAGTAACTTATTTTTTTAAAAAATTACTATGTGCTATATGAAGTAAATTTATTTAAATATTCTTTATTAATATTGATCTAAATATAGTGATAATTTAAATGTACTTAATAAATCCAAAGCAATAAATATATATAAGTTAATAAATAATAGATGATTTAGATCTAGAAAAATAATGTTTATTCTTTAATCAAAGAATGATAAATTTAATTACTCCCAATATAGTAGTAATTATTACTAATATATATTAGGTGTTTAAAATAATAAGAGATTATTTGAGTTTCTCAAAACTACTGTAATCAGTGGTTAATATTATATATATCATTTAAAATATTAAAATATTTTAAAAAAATCAAATTATTATTTATTTTGAGTAATGCAAATAAAATTTTATTCCTAATATTATCTAAATGCTTAGGATTATATATCCTCTAATATTGCTATAATTAATATTTATATTTCTATATACTTTAGTGATCTTGTAGTAACCATACTATATCTTATTAAATAATTGCTTATATAGATAAAAACAATATATAATTTTATTATACTATTTATATTAAAATTAGTATATAGAAGCTATAAGGATTGTATTTTATTTAATCATAGTAAGGCAAGTGAATACACAATTCTATTTCATGATAATTTTCATCTAAATAAACAACTTAATCTTTAATATATATTAATATGGTAAATAGTATAACTAGTATTCAATATTATTGAAAATTTTAAATAATAATCTAGTAATGTATTAGAGCTTATATTCTATAATTCATAGTATATTATAATACATTATTATACCATTCGTATTTATATATAAAATTTTTAACAATTTTAGTATAAAAAGAATACGATATTTATCGTTTTAAAGTGTATATATAAATATGAGTATAAATTAGATATGAATAAATCATTAGTAACATTCGTAACTATTACTACTAATGCCGCTAGGCAGCGTATTGATAATTTTTTACGAAACAGGCTTAAAGATATACCAAAAAGTATGATTTATCGTATTGTAAGTCAAGGTGAAGTACGTGTTAATAAAAAACGTATTAAACCACAATATAAATTACAGATTGGGGACCAAGTTCGTATTCCCCCGATGTTTATTTCTAAGAATCATAAGACACCAGTTTCTATTGAACTAAATAAAATAGCAATACTTAATAATTGTATTATATTTGAGGATGATTACTTACTAGTACTTAATAAGCCTTCTGGAACAGCAGTACATGGTGGTAGTGGGCTAAGTTTTGGTGTTATAGAGGGATTACGTGCATTACGTCCTACAGCAAAATTTCTTGAACTAGCACATCGTTTAGACCGTGAAACATCCGGGGTATTATTAATTGCTAAAAAACGCTCGGTACTATTAGCTCTTCACGAACAATTACGCATGAAAAGCATTCAAAAAAATTATCTTGCCTTAGTAAGAGATCACTGGAATTCACATCACGAAGTAGTTAGGGTGCCAATACAAAATAATATTTTACAAGGTGGTAGGCGTATTGTGCGCGTAAATAATATAGGTAAACCTTCAGTGACATATTTTAAGGTAGAAGAACAATTTACAAATGCTACACTAGTAAATGCATATCCTATCACAGGACGTACTCACCAAATACGCGTACATACTCTTTATGCTGGTCATCCAATTGCTTTTGACAATCGCTATGGTGATCGTGAATTCGATAGAATACTAGAATTTACTGGTTTGGATCGTTTGTTTTTACATGCAGCAGCATTATATTTTAAACATCCTAACACTGGTAAATATATTGATATTCAAGCTCCTATGGATGAAAATCTTGTTAATTGTCTTAAAATATTGCGTAATATAAAAATATAAAAACTTATAACTAGTAAAATTATGTTTTAGTTCAATAAATATTTTATTTGTGATAGTTGTTAGCAACAAATTCCCAATTTACTAGAGACCATATATTTTCTAAGTATTTAGAGCGCGCATTACGGTAATCTATATAGTACGCATGTTCCCAAACATCTATGGTTAGTAGTGGTTTTGCTACTCCAGTAATTATAGTAGCTGCATTTGAGGTATTTATAATAGATAAGGAATTATCTGTATTTTTAACTAACCAAGTCCAGCCAGAACCAAAATTATTAATTGCAGCTTGTGTAAACTTTTCTTTAAAGCACTTGAATGAACCAAAAATTTGATTAATTTCTTCTGCTACAATTCCGATGGGAATATTACTGATCTTTGGAGCCAGGGATTGCCAATAAAAAGTATGATTCCAAACTTGAGCAGCATTATTAAAAATATCTCCAGTAGCAGTTTTAATGATATCTTCTAGTGATTTATCTGCAAATTCAGTACCTTGAATCATATTATTTAAGTTTATTAAATAATTCGCATGATGTTTAGTGTAATGGTAATTTAATGTTTCTTCAGAGATAAATGGTTCTAGTGCATTTTTTTTATATGGTAATGTAGGTAGTGTTAAGGACATAGTTGTCTCCTATATTGTTACTTAATATATTATATAACACTTTTTATCTAAAAATACTATATATTATTTTTAGTTATTAATAAATTATCTATTTTTATATTAAAACATAACACATAAATATTTAAGTTATTGTATATAGATATCAGTAATATTAGTTTTAATAAACTATATACATAAGTTATTTTAAATATATTTTTATTTATATTATTTAGACTAATACCTATAAAATACAATTAGTATAATATTTTATGATAGTATATTACTGGAATGCTTTCTGAATTTAACTTTCAATAGATTAATAATATTTTTTTTTCAATGAATATTTAAGGAGTATATAGTAAATTTCTTATAATATTATATTATAAATATAATCAATACTTATTTTTGTTGTTTTTCTCTTATATCTATACTAAAAAATAATTTTTTATATGAAAAAGTACTCTTGCTATTTATTTAAATAAAATACATATATATTCTATATAAAATAAATTCACTAAATTTTATAAAAATATTATATCTTAATTTAAATAGTATTTATTACAATAAAATAATCTATCCTTAATTAATAAATTAATAATTTATAGGTTTCCTATAAATTATATATATCTATACATCATTTCTAAATATATACTCTATTAAGAGTACATATTTACTTTTGTATTATATTTAGGATTATAAATACACTGTTTGTTTTTTGTATTTTATTTATAAAAACTAATTTAATAAAATATTTAATATGAATAGTATAAATATTCTATATAATATTTATTTAATAAATTTTTTTACTTAATTAAGAAATACAATACAAAAATGTTTTATTAGGTAGTATAGCAATTGACCCCTTATAGAATAAGGTAATATAAATTAACTTAATATTATTATATAAAAATCTATTTCTGCTATAAAATAATTTAATAATTATTATTATTCTTTTTTTATTATATAATATATGTAAAGTAATATAGCAATTATTACAACTAACAGATCTATTCAAGATAAGATTATAAAATACAATAATGATAATTGAAATATTAAATAAGTATACTAAATCTATAATAATACTTTAAAATAAACTTACTACCTTAATGCTAATATTACAAATCTATTACTAGATTAAGTATATTAAAAATAGTATATTAAAAATAAGAAAAATAAAAACATAAATATTTTATATAAAATATGACAAATAAAATATTACTATTACTACTTCGTTAAAAATTACTAGTATTACTTAATTATCATTATATAAATTAATTTTACTAAGGCATTTATCCATCGTGTAAAATAAATGTCTCTATTTTATTTTACTAGTATATACACATTAGCTGAATCTAAAATCAATAAATTTTTAAATAAATATTATTATAAGTACTAATCTTCTTAAGATCTTATAATTACTATCTTATTATATAATCTTTTACTAAAATATTTAATAAGGTATTACATTTACTTTCTCTTAAGTAATTTATTTAATAACGCTATATGAATGAAATTCTACACATGTATCATACATATAATATTATATATTTACCTTGAACTTATCATCATAGAATAATGATTTTAAAAATTAAATATTACCTACTTTATAATCATAGTATTTTTTTGATACGACTTTTAAGTTTATATCCTGCATGAAATGTAACAACACGTCTCTCTTTAATTAAGATATCTTCTCCAGTTTTAGGATTACGCCCCGGTCTTTGTTTTTTGTCTCTTAAGATAAAATTACCAAATCCCGATAATGTTACTGACTCTCCTTTTCTTAAAGACTGCCTAATTTCTTTAAAAAATATTTCTACAAGATCTCTAGCATCTTTTTTGCTAAGTTTCATGCTTTTAAATAAATGTTCAGATATTTCAGCTTTATTAAGAGCAATCATTTTAATCCCTCAAGGAAGCTTTAAATCGATATTTTAATACTTGTACACATTTTGCTACAGCTGCAGTAATCTCCTGCTCTTTTAGAGTATGCGTAGTATCTTGAAATATTAGACTAATAGCTAAACTTTTATAACCATCAATAACAGTCTCACCATGATATACATCAAATAAGTTTACATCAACTAATTGGTTTATACCAACTCTTCTACACTCTAATAAAACATCTTCTGCAGGAATATTTTCATCTATTACAATAGAAATATCACGACGATTTGGTGGATAACGAGAAATGTGGAGAGATTTAGGAATGCGACGTTTTGCAATAGCTTGCAACTCTATTTCAAATATTACTGTACGACCATTAAGATCTAGTTTGCGTTCTAGAGCAGGGTGTACAACACCAATAAACCCAACGAGAATTCCTGATAAATAAATTGCTGCACTTTTTCCAGGATGTAAAGCAGGGTGAGTTTTTGCTTTGAATTGAAATTCATTCATATTGCAAGTTAAATCTAAAATAGATTCTAGATCTCCTTTAAGATCGTAAAAATCTACAATCTTATTCTCAAAATTCCAATGTTCTTTATACTGATTACCAGTAATTACACAAGCTAACATAGCTTCCTGACGCACACCTAAATTAGCAGTAGTATTAGGAATAAAGCGTAAACCAGTTTCAAATAAACGTACACGTGATTCCTGACGATGCTGATTATGTACCACAACAGATAGAAGTCCCGTCCACAAAGATACACGCATTGCCGACATTTCGGGAGAAATAGGACTGAGTATACTTAAAGATTCTTCAGAAGGATGAAGTAAATTTTGAATTTTAGGATCGACAAAACTGTATGTAATGACTTCCTGATAACCACGATCTGCGAGCATAGTTTTTACACGCTGCAGTGGAAGATTATCTTCATTATTTTTAGTCATCATCAATTCAACTTTAATTGGTACATCTGGAATATTGTGATAACCATATACACGTGCAACTTTACTTATAATATTTTCTTCTATCTTAATATCGAAAGACCAGCTTGGTGCTACCACTTGCCATGTATCTTTAGTAAAGATAACTTTACAGCCCAGACGTTTTAGAATGTCTGTTACCTGGTCATCTACTATATGATAACCAATTAAACGATCTAATTTTGCACGTCGTAATATAATAGTTGGGTATTTTGGTAACATTACTTCATTGGTAATCTCAATCACAGGACCTGCCTGTCCACCACAGATATTAATTAGTAAGCTAGTTGCGCGTTCCATTGCCTTAGCTTGAATATATGGATCTACACCACGTTCATAGCGATGAGAAGCATCTGTATGTAAACACTGACGACGTGCACGCCCAATAATATAGGATGGATTAAAATAGGCACACTCTAATAATACATCATTAGTTACCATATTGATACAGGAGTATGCACCTCCCATAATACCTCCCATAGCAAGTATTTTTTCCTGGTCGGCAATAACTAATGTATCTGCTGATAGCGTTACTTCGTTACCATTTAATAGAATTATTTTTTCATTCTCCTGCTTAGCCATACGTATTACTATACCGCCTTTAATAAGATTTAAATCAAAAGCATGTATAGGTTGTCCTAGTTCAATTAGGACATAATTAGTTACATCGATAATAGGATTAATAGATCTAATACCACTACGACGCAATTTTTCACGCATCCACAATGGAGTGCTCGATGTTAAATTAATATTTTTAACTACACGGCTTAAATAACGTGGACAAGCTTCTATTGCTTCAACTTTTACTGGTAATGTATCGTTAATTGTTGTAGGTACAACTTTTATTAGTGGTTCATTTAAAGACATATTATTATGTATTGCAACATCACGAGCTATACCAATAATACTTAAGCAATCAGCACGATTTGGTGTTACATTAATTTCTATAGTATTATCATGAAGCTGCAAATACTCACGTATATTTATTCCTATAGGTGCATCCATTGGTAATTCTATAATACCATTATCATTTTCTGAAATACCTAGGTGAGTAAATGAGCACAGAATACCTTGAGATAGTACTCCATGTATTTGAATATTTTTAATTCTATCCCCATTTGATAGGGTAGAACCTATAGTTGCAACCGCAACTTTTAGGTCTTTTCGACAATTAGGTGCCTCACATACTATATCTAAAATTTTATCTTTACCAATATCAACTTTTGTTATCCATATTTTATCTATATTTGGATGATGATTACATAAAATAACTTTACCTACAAAAACTCCATAAAATTCACTAGCAACTGATTTTATAGAATCTACTTCAAGACCGGCCATAGTAATTTGTTCTAATAGTACCTCACTACTAATAGCTGGATTAACCCATTCGCGCAGCCATAACTCACTAAATTTCATTTTATTACTCATTTATTTAAACTGTTTTAGAAAACGTAGATCATTTTCAAAGAATGCACGTAGATCAGTAATACTGTAGCGAAGCATCGTTAAACGCTCTATGCCCATACCAAATGCAAAGCCATAGTACATATCCGGGTCAATACCTACATTTAACAGTACTTGAGGGTGAACCATACCACAACCTAATACTTCCATCCATTTACTATTTTCACGCATAATATCTATTTCTACTGAAGGTTCAGTGAATGGGAAATAGGAAGGACGAAAACGAATATGCATATCTTCCTCAAAAAAATTTTTTATACATGCATGCATAGTCCATTTTAAATTAGTAAAACTAATATATTTATCAATAATTAAACCTTCCATTTGATGAAACATTGGAGTATGAGTACAATCATAATCGTTACGATACACACGACCCGGGGAAATAATCCTAATTGGAGGATGATGTTTTTTAAGGGTACGAATTTGTATGTTAGAGGTCTGGGTACGCAGTAGACGCTCCGTATCAAACCAAAAGGTATCATGGTTATGACGTGCTGGATGATGCACAGGAATATTTAAAGCATCAAAATTATGATAGCAATCCTCAATCTCTGGTCCAGTTTCAACGATAAATCCCAGTTTATTAAAAAATGCCTCAATACGTTCTATAGTACGAGTGATAGGGTGAACATTACCCGTATCCATACGACGACCAGGAAGAGAGACATCGATATTATCCTTAACTATAGAAGTGTTAATCGATGTTGATTCTAAATCTAATTTACGAGCATATATAGCATCTTTGACTTCTTTTTTAGCTTGATTAATTATAGTACCAGTTATGGGGCGTTCTTTGATTGGTAAATCACGTAGTAGCCTCATTTTGAGTGTTAAAAAACCCTTTTTACCCAGAAATGCAATACGTAAGTTATTTAACGTAGTTATATCTTGGGCATTTTTTATAGCTACCTTTATTTGAGTAACTAAGTCCGCGAGATGTCGCATATATTTCCTCTTTTTCTAACTAAATTATCAAATTAAATTAATTTACCTTTATATTTTTAAGTGGATTATAATAGACATAAAATCTACTGTAGTGTAGCATGGCTCTATGCTATAAAATTATTTTACCCTTTATTAGGGTGTAGTTAATGTTTATTAAAGAAAGTGATAAAGATTTATGTCTATTTTTTTACCCATATTTTGAATTTTTTAAAATACTATTTATTAATTACTATATTTTAATAGGTATTTTCAATCATCTCATAAATTTTAGATAGATCAATGTCTTTATGTAATCGACTTGATCTTCTGTTCAGAAGAGCTATATATTATTATATAAATATAATTTTACTTCTATAAAAAATTATGATAGTAAATATACTTATAAGAGAGGTTTTTTAGTAGAAGGGGGTGAGTAATTTAATTAAAGGATAGTATTTTTTAAGTAGTTTTCTTTGAAATATCTATTAGTTAGAAATACCATGTAGAAATAAATCTAGAATAAATCTAGTTTATGAAACATATCATTAGTAAGTTAGACTAGATTTTAGATGTAATACTTATTAGTTGTAATATTTTCATAGTATTTTCTCTCGTGCTTTAGCGACTACCAATAAGTATATAATTTTATAAAGTGTTTTAAATACGTGATATATTAATTTTAATGATACCTAATTATTGTAATTAGGTTTCTAAGAGAAATATATAAAGATTTATCTATATTTATTAATATTATGTTATATGTATATAAAATACAGATATTTGTAATAAAGTAATATTAATACTTATTAATTATCATAACTTTATAAGTAATGTTAATAATTATATTAAAATAATTTAGGCAATGCTAATTTATATATTTTATTTAAAAGTTTTATGTTTTTATATTATCTAGTTTATAACTAAATAATATAAAATTTAGATAAGAGAAAGTATAGAATCTTTCTCTTATCTTGGTAAATCACACTAACGCAAGTTTTGCTTTTTCTACAAGAGTAGAAAAAGTTTCTGTATCTAATACAGCGACGTCAGATAATATTTTACGATCTATTTCAATAGAAGCCTTTTTAAGACCATTAATAAAATAACTATACGATATACCATTTTGACGTGCAGCTGCATTAATCCGTGAAATCCACAACCTACGGAATTGACGTTTACGTTGACGACGATCACGATAAGCATACTGACCCGCTTTAATTACTGCCTGTAAAGCAACGCGATATACACGTGAACGAGCACCATAGTAGCCTTTTGCTTGCTTTATAACTTTTTTGTGGCGTGTTAGTGCAATTACACCACGTTTTACGCGAGCCATATATACTTTCCTTAATCCTTAATCTTGATTTAAATACGGTTAACACTTATGCATGTGGCAAACACGCTACAACTAAGCCTATATCCCCTTTGGATATTTGTCCTTTTGGTCGTAAGTTACGTTTACGTTTAGTGGATTTTTTAGTTAAAATATGACGCAAGTTTGCATGTTTATACTTAAAACCACCACTGGCAGTTTTCTTAAATCTTTTAGCTGCTCCACGCACAGTTTTCATCTTTAGCATTTCGATTTCCACTCCGCATTGGTTAATTATATACATTGGTGATTAATTTTACATTCGCTACATAGCTATAAATCATTTAGCTGATAGTATTTGAATTGATCAAATAAATTTATTATTTCTTTTTAGGCGAGAGTATCATAATCATTTGACGACCTTCAATCTTTGAAGGGAAAGATTCAACTACTGTCAGTTCACTAAGATCTTGTTTGACGCGATGTAATACTTCTATACCAATCTGTTGGTGAACAATTTCACGTCCACGAAAACGAAGGGTTATTTTAACTTTATCTCCATTTTTAAGAAAGCGAATTAAACTACGAAGTTTTACCTGGTAGTCGCTATCATCAGTTCTAGGTCTAAATTTAATCTCTTTAATTTGAATAATTTTTTGTTTTTTCTTCTGTTCTTTAATTGCTTTGCTCTTTTCATAGAGGAATTTTCCGTAATCCATTATTCGACAAACTGGTGGTTCGGCATTGGGACTAATTTCTACTAAATCAACTCCCAATATCTCAGCTTTTGTTAAAGCTTCATTAAGACTAACAATACCTATCTGCTCGCCATTAATACCTGCTAAACGAACTTCTGGGACACGAATTTCTCGGTTGATACGATTAGAACGTACTGGTTGAACTCTTTTTCCGCCTTTAATAACTTGATTCCTCTATTTGGTGAAGACTACGGCTACAAATCTCTTCTTGCAGCCTTTTAATAACTTCATTAATATCCATATTTCCTAAATCTTTATTACGACGTGTACGAACAGCCACTTTATAAGATTTTACTTCTTTATCTCCACAAATAAATATATAAGGGATTCGACGTAATGTATGCTCACGAATTTTAAAACCTATTTTCTCATTTCTTAGGTCTGATTTAGCACGAATACCAGAATCTTGTAGCTTTTTAGTTAATTTATGAGCATAATCAGCTTGTGTATCAGTAATATTTATTACTTGTACCTGTACCGGTGCTAACCAAGTAGGATAGTAACCATTATATTCTTCAGTCAATATACCTATAAAACGTTCCATTGAGCCAAGAATCGCGCGGTGAATCATTACTGGTACTAAGCGTTTATTTTTTTCATCTATATAAGATGCGTTTAAACGACCAGGTAAAGAAAAATCTAGCTGTACAGTACCACATTGCCATGCACGATCCAAACAATCATGTAATGTAAACTCAATTTTAGGGCCATAAAAAGCTCCTTCACCAATTTGGTATTCAAACTGAATACTATTTGCTTGCAGAGCCTGAGTTAAAGATTCTTCTGCACGATCCCATACTTCATTGCTTCCTATACGTTTTTGGGGACGAGTAGATAACTTGACTAATATCTTTTTAAAACCAAAGATACTATATATTTCATAAAGCATCTTAATACAGCCATTAACTTCATCAGGTATTTGCTTTTCAGTACAAAAAATATGTGCATCATCTTGAGTAAAGCTACATAAACGCATCAGTCCATGTAAAGCACCCGATGGTTCATTACGATGGCAGATACCAAACTCACTAATACGTACTGGTAAATCACGATAAGACTTTATACCTTTATTAAAAATAAGAACATGTCCAGGACAATTCATAGGTTTAATGCAATATTCATGGTTTTCTGTAGAAGTGATGAACATTGCATGTCTATAATGCTCCCAGTGTCCAGTGTGCTCCCATAATACATTGTTCATCATGAATGGACTTTTTACTTCTTGATAATGATATTCTTTTAGCTTAACACGCATAAATTTTTCTAGTTCATTAAATATTGTCAATCCATCATTATGCCAGAAAACCATTCCAGGACATGTCTCTTGCATATGATATAAGTCTAACTGTATACCAATTTTGCGGTGATCACGTTTTTTAGCTTCTTCAAGACTCTTTAGGTAAGTATTTAACTGCTTATTATCTGCCCAGGCAGTACCATATATACGCTGTAAAAAATTATTCTTATTATTTCCACGCCAATAAGTGCCAGATAATTTATGTAATTTAAAGTGATGACAAAAACCCGTATGAGGTACATGCGGCCCACGACACATATCAATATATTCTTCATGATGGTATAAGTTTAGATCTTTATTATGATCTATATTCTCTTTTAAAATAGCTATTTTATATGGCTCTTGACGTGTTTCAAAGATCTTGCAGGCTTCTTGCCATCTTACTCTCTTTTTTAAAATATTATAATTTTTATCTGCTAATTCATGCATACGTTTGTTAAGTAACTTAATATCTTCCAGAGTGAGGGTGTAATTAAGATCGACATCATAATAAAAACCCTTATCTATCACTGGACCAATAGCCATTTTAGTGTCTGGCCATAATTGTTTGATTGCATGACCTAAGAGGTGTGCGCAGGAATGACGAATAATGTCTAGACCTTCTTGATCTTTTGCAGTAATAATGTATACGATAGCATCGGCGGTAATAACATCACAAGCATCTATTAACTCACCGTTTACACGACCTGCAATACAATATTTCCCCAAGTTAGGTGAGATATTTATAGCTAAGTCTATTACTGATATAGATTCGTAAAATTTACGCTTACTACCGTTAGGTAGAGTAATAACAGGCATGTATATTTCCTTACTATGCATCCAATATCCATAAGATATATTGTATAATATATATTTATAAATATTTTTACTGCAATTTTTAATTGTTCTCCAAAATATTAATCCTTACATATAAGTACTGTATACTTATTACTACTCCCATCAATTTATAATTTATATAACACATAATTTCTTTAGTATTTATAATGAAATAATAAAAAAATTATACATATAATATCCCAACAAAAAACTTGTAATTATTTTAAATAATAAAACTAGCAATAGTAAAATATTTAATGAATTTACACATGATTTTGAGTATAGAGTATTTGATGATCGTTAAGATATTAACTTATTTATAAGTAATGGATAAAAAGTGTGTATATTAATATATAGTATTAAAGTATTAAAGTATTAAAGTATTAAAGTATTAAAGTATTAAAGTATTAAAGTATTAAAGTATTAAAGTTATCATAAAACTATTACTAGTGCAATTCTAATTTATAGATAAAATATATAAATTAAATTAATTCTTTTCTTAACCATAAATCAACTAATTTAAAAATAGCAGTAAAATAGCATTATTCTCTTCTAAATATAGAGTGATAAATTATTAACACAAAATCAATATAATATTTATATAAAAGATAACTGAAGCAGTACTATTTTCTATATTTAGGGTAAATATATTATTTTGATTACCCTATAAAAGATTAATCAAGTTTTTCTTGAAAAATACTATTAGTAATGATACAGATATATTGTAAAGTCTTCTTTATCTATTTTTTTATAGTAGTTAAATACTATTTAGTAAAATATATTTGAAATATATACTATCTCTACTATATTTGCTAAATTTATTATACTTTATACTCTTAACTACATAAAAAGATATTTAATTTTAAATTATATAATAATTATTATGAATATATAATATACCTAAAATTATAATATTATTTTTACTAGAAAAATATAAAGTTATTATCTCTTAAAATATATTAAAAAATAAAGATCTAGCAGAAATATTTTTATATAATGAATTATACTTAATAGTATTCAATAGAGTTTTAAGTGATATAGTAAATGATATATCCTTAGTAATTCCAAGCAAATTAACATACTAAATCACCGATTACTTATAATAATAGAATACAGAAAAATTACATAATAAGTAAAATAGTTTTAATTAAAAAACACCTTCAAAGTATGATTGAAAATATTTACTAATGTTATATTGATTTTTAAAAACCTCATAAAATATAAAAGATACTTATTTTAAAAATAGTAGCAAATCCTAAATTTCTTATTTAGAAATTTATATCTATTAAATATTAAAGTAGAATATCTCTATTATAGATCTCATTCTAATAATATTGTAATTATATATATTAAGTTTATTAAAATTTTCATAAACATTATTGAAGATATGAAAAATAAAATATAACCATTCTATTTTATATAGGTAAAAAATATTTGATTGAATGATAAATAATTTAATTATAATAATTTAAGTAATATTGGTTATATATAGTTATAACGAATTTTTTAGAGGTATAATATAGAGAAAAAGATTATAATCTTATTATATACCGATAGTTAAGTCTTGCGATATAAAGAACAATAATTTGCTAGTATACCTATTAATGTAACAGTGTTAATCTATAACTAACTATCTATCTATCAATAAAATTACATATTACTATACAATATCCATCTAATTTATTGCTATCTACTTAGTAAGACTCAAGTTAAAGACATATTTTACGTACTTGTATTCCGATTGTTTCGGACCAATATTACATGCACAAGAACATGAGGTAACTGAGTAAAATATAGATAAAGGTAACTAATTATTTATGAATAAAATTCCTATGACGTTACGTGGTGCAAAAAAACTACGTGAAGAATTAAAATACTTAAAAAGCACTCGTCGTCCAAAAATTATTTCTGATATCTCAAATGCACGAGAACACGGTGATCTCAAAGAAAATGCTGAATATCTTGCTGCTCGTGAACAGCAAGGATTCTGTGAAGGTAGAATTCAGAAAATCGAAGATCAGCTATCTAACGCAAATATAATTGATATTACCAAGATTCCATATACAGGTCGCGTTATTTTTGGTTGTACTGTCAGTGTTAAAAATTTTGATACTTTAGATAAACAAACCTATTCTATTGTAGGAGATGATGAGGCTAATTGTAAAGAAAATCGCATTTCTATACATTCCCCCATTGCTCGTGGTTTAATCGATAAAGAAAGAGGTGATATAGTAACCATTCAAACCCCAGGGGGTAAAGTTGCATTTGAAATACTGAAGGTTGAGTATATTTAATATTTTCAATATTATAATAAAATATATTAAAACTCATTATGATTTTAAAGATTAAAATATCCGTGTATATAATGTATTTTTGATAACAAAGAGTTAAATATAACAATAAATTAAACTTGCATATTAGCTTAGACAGTAAAATATATACACTATATTCTAGTATACTTTACCCTACTTTTTGAATAAGGAATAAGATTATTAATATTATTATTTTTTAAAGGTAGTTTTTACTTTATAATACTACAAAGTACAACAACTTATTTTATTGTAACTTGAAAATACTTCTATTTTATATAGCACATATATATTATATGACTGATATTTAAAATGTTATGTTATTGTATAATTACTGTGTATTTAATTAATGTGAGATTGAAAAAGCAGATTATGCCGCCACTTTTAATATTTATAATCAGTTTTTATTTTCTATGTTATTCAAAATTACTTAGTAGATAAAATTGTAGTTTATGAGAATACATAATAATGGGTAAAAAATATTCTGCTAGTTCTAAGCGTTGGATGCATGAACACTTTAGCGATAAATATGTAATGCAAGCACAAAAACAAAAACTTCGTTCTCGTGCTTGGTTTAAACTTTGTGAAATACAAAAAACTGATAAATTATTACAAACTGGTATGACTGTTATTGACTTAGGTGCTGCGCCTGGTGGGTGGTCACAGTATATATCTACACAAATAGGTAGTAGAGGGCGAGTAATCGCCAGCGATATTCTTCCTATGAATCCTATTATAGGTGTAGATTTTTTACAGGGTGATTTTCGTGATGAATTAGTTTTTCAAACGTTAATTGATTACTTAGGTAAAGACAGAGTACATGTTGTAATGTCAGATATGGCACCTAATATCAGTGGTACTCTATTAGTAGATATTATGCATTCAATGCATCTTGTTGAGTTAGCCCTTGGAATAGCTAAAAAAGTATTAATACCTGGTGGTAGTTTTTTGGTAAAAATATTTCAGGGAGAAGGATTTGACGAATACCTCACACAAATTCGCTTATTGTTTACGAAGGTTAAAATTCGTAAACCTAATGCATCCCGCGTGCGTTCTAAGGAAGTATACATCGTAGCGACAGGGCGAAAAATATAATCCCCCTGATGCTTTTTGTTAAAACAGTCGTAATATGAGGTTAATCCCTTGAGTGACATAGCGAAAAACCTAATCATTTGGTTGGTCATTGCAGTAGTATTAATGTCCTTATTCCAAAATTTTGGGTCCAGCGAGTCGAGTACCCGTAGGATTGATTATTCTACGTTCCTCACTGAAGTTAATCAGGATAAAGTACGAGAAGTCCGTATAAGCGGGCGTGAAATTAACGTTATAAAGAAAGATAGTAGTAAATATACGACTTATATTCCTACAAATGATCCAAAAATGTTGGATTCATTATTAACAAAGAATGTAAAAGTAGTTGGTGAGCCACCTGAAGAACCAAGCTTGCTAACTTCTATTTTTATTTCCTGGTTTCCAATGTTTTTATTAATTGGAGTGTGGATATTTTTTATGCGTCAAATGCAAGGAGGTGGCAAAGGTGCTATGTCGTTTGGTAAAAGCAAAGCTCGTATGCTTGTAGAGGATCAAATTAAAACTACATTTGCAGATGTTGCTGGTTGTGATGAAGCAAAAGAAGAGGTGTCAGAATTAGTTGATTATCTACGAGATCCAGGCCGTTTTCAGAAATTAGGTGGTAAAATACCTAAAGGTGTATTAATGGTTGGTCCTCCAGGTACTGGTAAAACCTTATTAGCTAAAGCAATTGCTGGTGAAGCTAAAGTACCCTTCTTTACTATTTCAGGCTCTGACTTTGTTGAAATGTTTGTTGGTGTAGGAGCATCACGTGTTCGTGATATGTTTGAACAAGCTAAAAAAACAGCGCCATGTATTATTTTTATTGATGAAATTGATGCAGTTGGTCGTCAACGTGGAGCTGGTTTAGGTGGTGGTCACGATGAACGTGAACAGACTCTGAACCAGATGCTGGTTGAAATGGATGGTTTTGAAGGTAATGAAGGTGTTATAGTTATCGCAGCAACTAATCGTCCTGATGTACTTGATCCTGCATTACTACGCCCAGGACGTTTCGATCGTCAGGTTTTTGTGGGTTTACCAGATGTACGAGGTCGTGAACAAATTTTAAAAGTGCATATGCGTCGTGTACCTTTAGCGATTGATCTTGATGCTTCCGTTATCGCGCGTGGTACACCAGGTTTTTCTGGAGCTGATTTGGCTAACTTAGTTAATGAAGCAGCACTATTTGCAGCGCGTAATGATAAAAGAGTTGTCTCTATGGTTGAGTTTGAAAAAGCTAAAGATAAGATCATGATGGGTGCAGAGCGCCGTTCTATGGTTATGACGGAGGAACAGAAAGAATCTACTGCATACCATGAAGCTGGACATGCAATTATAGGTCGTCTCGTTCCTGAGCATGACCCAGTACATAAAATAACTATAATTCCACGAGGTCGTGCATTAGGTGTAACTTTTTTTCTACCACAGGGTGATGCTATTAGTTATACTAGACAAAAACTAGAAAGCATGATTTCTGTCGCTTACGGCGGTCGTTTGGCAGAAGAACTTATTTACGGTATTAAAAAAGTTTCTACTGGCGCATCACAAGATATTAAACAAGCAACAACAATAGCTCGTAATATGGTCACTCAATGGGGATTTTCAGAAAAACTAGGACCATTATTATATTCAGAGGAAGAAGGAGAGGTTTTTTTGGGACGTACTGTTTCTAAATCTAAGCATATGTCTAATGAAACTGCACGGATTATTGATCAGGAAGTAAAAGCTTTAATTGAACGAAATTATATACGTACTCGTAATTTACTGGAAGAAAATATAGATATTATGCATGCAATGAAAGATGCATTAATGAAATATGAAACTATTGATGCTCCACAAGTTGATGATTTAATGGCTCGTCGTAAAGTTCGTCCACCTCATGGATGGGAAGAAGAAAAAAATAATAATACAGAAACATTAATGACTTCTGATAATTCATCAGAAAGTAAATCAAAAGAAAATTTGAATACGTCTTCTGAAGATATAAGTTCTACTAGAAGTAATAAGGAAAAATAATCATATATAAGAACATTTTTCATTATGGGAGTGAGTTGATTCATCTCAATATTAGCGAACTTATCCGTATGTTTGAATTAGTAAATATACTATAATCTATTTAATTACTTAAATTTTAATAAAATATATATAATTTGAATACATAAATACTTAATTAAAGTAATTTGATACAGCATTATGTGCATGCTAGTATATATTAAGATTAATAATAATTATTAGAATATTATTCTTTTTTTTAATTTAAAATAATAGCTAAAAAATAATCATATTGTAAATTCTAATTCATCATGCAGAATTATTATTCTGATAAACTTAACTAAATGTCTCATTAAATAGCCTTTAGGAGCTACATTTTACTATTACAGTGAAGAATATATACAAACCATTTAAAATAAAAGTATATTTATAAAATATAAATCATTCAGTGCAATTACTAAAATATTAAAACTATTAACAATTTAACTATAAAAAAATAATTAAATATGCAATAATTATGATTGCACTTATTCATAGTGATCATCTAAAGATAATAGATATAATTTAATATTAAATTATTTACGTAATACTCTATCAGTATAAAGTATAATTTTTATACTGTAAATTGTATTGTAGGTAAGACGGTATAATAATAAAATAAAATTTATAATTCGTAATATTAATATGAAATATTTTCAATGCGGAGAAATAAACTAAGCTAGAGACATCATAACATTTATACTAGAAACAATTTAGAAGTATTGTATAATAAATTAAACAGAATATTTACGGTGCTATATTAAAATAATATAAATATAACCACTACTCATCTCCCAGTAAAAAGTAAGTAGGATATGATAATATATAATAGATAGTTATAAGCTTATCCAAAGCTCAGTTTAGTATCTGTATTGAGTTTGATTAAAGTACTGTACTACTCAATACAATGCCATACTTATTTATTGCGATGGTAAATACAACTAAAAAAATTTAAAACTCTATTAGTGTAGAAAAAATGTAATAGGATATTCTTATAATGTATAGAGGTTCTTGTATATGATACCTAATATATTACTATAATTTTGATATCTGTATTGCGCTAACTACTTCGCAAAATAAGTTATTATATATAATATTCTTTTTATACCGCTCGTCAATAGTATTTTACTATTTATAATGGTCTAATACTGCTTAAGGTATTTATTAGAGTGATTAATAAATAACTGGTTCATCCTAGATATTTAAAATATTTTAGCACTCTTTACTTCTATTATACAGAGCATGTAATTATATAGTTAATTAGCTACTTAAATAAATTTTCATATAACACTGAGTTATTCATAAACTTATGCGCATAATTTTTTAAATACAAGATAAGAAAAGAGATTAGATTATTCTAATCTATTAAATAAAACTAGATAGTAAAAGTAGTATATATCATTGAAGTTGTACCTTTGTTAAAGAAGAATAAAATTGATGAGCGAACGCAAATATTTCGGTACAGATGGTATCCGCGGTAAAGTAGGTGACCACCTAATAAATCCTGATTTTATGTTAAAGTTAGGTTGGGCTGCTGGTAAAGTTTTAGCTAGAAATGATTCACGTAAAATTATCATTGGTAAAGATACACGTATTTCTGGTTATATGCTTGAATATGCATTAGAAGCTGGTTTATCTGCTGCTGGATTGTCATCCTCTTTTACTGGGACCATACCAACTCCAGCAGTTGCGTATTTAACCCGTACTTTACGTGCTGAAGCTGGTATCGTTATTTCTGCTTCACATAATCCATATTATGATAATGGTATTAAATTTTTTTCTATTTATGGCACTAAACTATCAGATAAAGTTGAAGAAGCTATTGAAGCAGCAATGGAAAAACCACTTACTTGTGTATCATCCGCTGAATTAGGTAAAGCTAACCTTATTATGGATGCTGCTAGTCGTTATATTGAATTCTGTAAAAGTACTTTCCCTACTAGTCTTAGTATGAACGGTTTAAAGATTGTTGTAGACTGTGCTAATGGAGCTACCTATCACATAGCACCAAATGTTCTATTTGAATTAGGTGCAACGGTTATTAAGATAGGATGTGAACCAAATGGAATGAATATTAACAAGGCATGTGGTTCTACTGATATTCGCCAATTACAAGAGAGAGTATTAGCAGAAAAAGCAGATATAGGCTTAGCTTTTGACGGTGACGGTGATAGAGTTATCATGGTTGATCATTTAGGTAATAAATTCAATGGTGATCAGATTCTATATCTGATAGTAAATGAAAATTTATGTCAGGGTAATTTATATGGAGGTGCGGTAGGTACAATCATGAGTAATACAGGCTTAGAATTGGCTCTTAAACATATTGGGGTTCCATTTGCTCGCGCACAAGTAGGGGATCGTTATGTATTAGAAATGATGACAGCTAAAGGATGGCGTTTAGGGGCTGAAAATTCAGGGCATATAATTCTTCTTGACAAAACAACAACTGGTGACAGCATTATAGCTGGGCTACAAGTAATAGCTGCAATGATACGTAATCAAATGCCCCTGCATGATTTATGCAGTGATATGCATTTATTACCACAGGTTTTAATTAACATTAATTTTAGTGGAAATCATAATCCACTAAAAACAAAAAGCGTTCAAGATGTCACTGCAGCCGTTGAAGAACAACTTAATGGCCGGGGGCGTGTAGTTTTGCGTACATCTGGTACTGAGCCACTTATTCGTATCATGGTTGAGGGGGAAGATAATAGTAAGGTTACAGAAATGGCTCATCGTATCGCTGATAGTATTAAAGATGTTATGTAAGTTTAAAAGAAGAATAAACTTATTATCTTTTTAAAATTATATTATATAAATAAAAAATTATTCTTGCATAAAGACATTATATTTGTTATATTATATAAAATTTTTTATTATGTCCACTTTATATATTCTTTTATATAGAAAATATATAAAGTGGACAAGGAAGATAAATACTATTATGTATGAAGTTTTATTAATAATTTTCTTACTAATTTCTATAATTTTAGTTGTAATGATTATATTACAGCAAAGTAAAAGTTCTGATATAGGTATGTCATTTGGCACTGGAACATCTACTAATTTATTAAGCCCTAGCTGTTCTAGTAATTTTATTACTAGAACAATATCTATTTTAGCATTAACTTTCTTTGTACTTAGTCTTTTTTTAAATAATATAAGTAGACATCAGAGAAAAAATAGTAGTGTATGGGAAAAATTAAATACACCAATAAAAACCGAGTATTCCGTAACATCTAAAAAATAATAATTTTAAGGTAGAGATACTCAACATACATTCTATTAAATTAAAATTAGTAAGTAATAAAAATTAAATGTATATATTTTTTATAAATTTACTATATGTTGTAACTCTCGCACTACCGAGGTAGTGGAATTGGTAGACACGCTACTTTGAGGTGGTAGTGCCCTGTAGGGCGTACGGGTTCGAGTCCCGTCCTCGGTACCAATGATGACACATAACTTTTCTTTAAATATGTTATTCGAGAGGGTATTATATGTTACAATGATGCAGCGGGGTGGAGCAGCTTGGTAGCTCGTCGGGCTCATAACCCGAAGGTCGTCGGTTCAAATCCGACCCCCGCAACCAAATTTTTAAATACATTTATAAGTTAATATACACTTTTAAGTGTAGTTTTAAATGATGTTATCAACAGCACTGAATTCTCTCTGGAGTATACAGGGTACAGTTTAATAAAGCCCCGATTTTCGGGGTTTTTTATTATCTAACAACATAATAACTAGTGTATTTAGCCCTTTTATTATTTTAGGAGCATGATTGTCTATATTAAAAAATAAATTAACAGAAATTATTTCAACTCCTATTCAAACATTAGGTTTTGAATTTATAGGTATTCAATTTATTCGTAGTAGTAATTTAATATTACGTATCTACATAGATAATGAAAAAGGAATAAATGTTAATGATTGTGCTAATGTTAGCCATAAAATAAGTACTATTCTTAACGCTCAAGATCCAATTAGAGCTGAATATAACCTAGAAATATCATCTCCTGGTATTAATCGTCCAATGTTTACTCCTGCACACTATATTCGTTTTATGGGAGAAGAGGTTGTAATATTATTATTTATAGCTGTGCAAAAACATTATAGATGGCAAGGTATTATAAAAGATGTCAAATATGAGATGATTACCATCACTGTAGACGAAAAAGACCAAGTGTTCGCATTAAATAATATTAAAAATGCGAATTTAGTACCTCACTATTAAAGATTGAATGAGACCACTAGGATGAATAAAGAAATTCTAGCTGTTGTTGAAGCAGTTTCTAACGAAAAATCGCTTCCTCGCAAAAAAATTTTTGAAGCTCTTGAAACTGCATTGGCAGCTGCAACTAAGAAAAAATATGAACAAGAAATAGATGTTCGTGTTTGTATTAACCGCAAAACTGGTGATTTTGATACTTTTCGTCGCTGGATGATTGTTTATGAAGTCACTCAACCAACCAGGGAAATAACTATTGAAGCCGCTCAATTCGAAAATCCAAATTTAAAATTAGGTGAATATTTTGAAGATCAGATTGAGTCCGCGATCTTTGATCGTATTACCACTCAAACCGCAAAGCAGGTTATAGTACAAAAAGTAAGAGAAGCTGAACGATCTATGGTAATTGATGCATTTCGCAAATATCAAGGCGAAATAATAATGGGTATTGTCAAGAAAGTTAACAGAGATAATATCTTATTGGACCTAGGAAATAATGCTGAAGCTGTTATTACACGTGAAGATATGCTACCTCGTGAAAATTTACGTCCTGGTGACCGTATTAGGGGTGTATTGTATGACGTACGCCCAGAATCTCGCGGTGCTCAATTATATGTGAGCCGTTCCCGTCCAGAAATGCTAATAGAATTATTCCGTATTGAAGTTCCAGAAATTGGCGAAGAAGCTATAGAGATTAAAAACGCAGCACGTGATCCTGGTTCACGCGCAAAAATTGCAGTAAAAACTAAAGATAAACGAATAGATCCCATAGGAGCATGTGTTGGTATGAGAGGTGCTCGTGTTCAAGCTGTTTCTAGTGAACTTGGTGGTGAACGCATAGATATTGTATTATGGGATGATAATCCAGCGCAGTTTGTAATTAATGCAATGGCACCAGCTGAAGTGGCTTCTATTATTGTAGATGAAGATAAGCATACAATGGATATTGCGGTTGAAGCAAATAACTTAGCTCAGGCAATTGGACGTAATGGTCAAAATGTTCGTTTAGCAGCACAACTAAGTGGATGGGAATTAAACGTTATGACCGTTGATGATCTTCAGGCTAAACATCAAGCTGAGGCATATACAGCTATAGAGACATTTACTAAATATCTAGATATTGATAAAAATTTAGCTAATCTTCTCATTGAAGAAGGGTTATACACTCTAGAGGAGCTCGCATACATTCCTGAACAAGAACTTTTAGCTATTAATGGTTTAAATAAATATACGGTAGAGTCTTTGCGCGAACGTGCAAAAAATGCTTTAACTACTCTAGCATTAGCTCAGGAGGAAAGTTTAGGTAATCATAAACCAACTGAGGATTTATTAACTTTAGTAGGTATGGATCGTGTTACAGCTATCAAAATGGCTAATAATGGAATTTGTACTCTAGAAGATTTAGCTGAGCAAGGGATAGATGATTTAGCGGATATTGATGGTCTTAATAGTAAGAAGGCTGGCGCATTTATTATGGCTGCGCGCAATATTTGCTGGTTTAGCAAGTGAATAATAAACTGTAGCAGGAAAACAGTATGACAGAAGTAACCGTAAAATTACTGGCAGCAGAAATACAAACTTCTGTTGATCGCTTAGTACAACAATTAGGTGATGCAGGGTTTAAAAAGTCTGAAAATGACTTTGTTAGTCCACAGGAAAAAGAGGCACTACTAATTTATTTAAATAGTGAACATGGAAATATATCAAGTAAACTTACATTACAGCGTAAAACACGTACTATATTAAATATACCTAGTACTGATGGAAAAAACAAATCCGTACGAATTGAAGTTAGAAAAAAACGTACTTATTTAAAAGGAGATAAAATAGTTACTTTAAATAAAGTAAAAACAAAACAAGAAAAAGATAAACTACTTAAATATAATCAAGAAAAAGGTCATATAAAAAAACAAAATAAATTTGAAGTAACCTATAAAACTAAGAGTAGTATAGCAGAAAATAGTAAAGTAATTAATAAAAATATCAATAAAAAAACTCAATCTAATTATATAGATAAAGCACGCCGAGAAGCAGAATCTGCTGCATTAAAACGTAAATCTGAAGCAGAAGCTCTACGTAAATTAGAAGAAGATGCTAAGCGTGTTTCTGAAGAAGCCCGCAAGATGGCCGAAGCTAATGAAGGTATAATTATTGAATCAGATATAACATTAGATAATTCTGATTACCATGTAACTACCTCTTATCATGCTCGAGAAGCAGAGGATGAAAATGACCGTCAAGTTGAATCTGGACGCACTAGATCACGAACTGCAACTAAAACTTTAAAACAAAAGAAAGCTAATAAGCTATCTGAATCTAAAGTAAATCGTGAAGAAGAGAGGGCCCAGATTCGTAGTAGTAATAAAAATAAACGTAAGTTAAGTGCTCTACATCAAAGTTTTAATAGACCTGATCAAGTTATCACACGCGATGTAATTATTGGGGAAACCATTAGTATTGCAGAGCTAGCTAATAAAATGGCCATTAAAGGATCCCAGGTTATTAAAGCAATGATAAATATGGGGACTATGGTTACTATTAATCAGATTATACCTCAGAAAACGGCTAAAATAGTTGCTGAAAAAATGGGTCATAAAGTTATCTTACGTCGTGATAACGAACTGGAAGAAGCACTAATGAGCGATAGAGATACTGGTATTATTTTAGCACCCCGTGCACCAGTTGTTACTATTATGGGTCACGTTGACCATGGTAAAACATCTCTTCTCGATTATATACGGTCTACGAAGGTGGCATTGGGTGAATCAGGTGGTATTACACAGCATATAGGTGCATATAAAGTACATACTAATAATGGATTTATAACATTCTTAGATACTCCAGGACACTCCGCATTCACCTCAATGCGTGCTCGTGGTGCTCAGGCAACTGACATAGTTATTCTAGTGGTTGCTGCTGACGATGGAGTTATGCCACAGACTATAGAAGCTATTCAACATGCTAATGCAGCAAAAGTGCCAATTGTTGTTGCTGTAAATAAGATAGATAAACCAGAAGCAAATATTGAACGTATTAAAACTCAGCTATCTAAATATGGTGTTATGCCGGAAGAATGGGGTGGCCAGTCTCAATTTATTCCCGTATCTGCTAAAATAGGTACAGGCATTAATGATCTATTGGACGCAATTTTATTACAGGCAGAAATTTTAGAATTGCAAGCTATTAACATTGGTATGGCCAGAGGTGTAGTTATTGAATCTTTTCTAGATAAAGGTCGTGGTCCAGTTGCAACTATTTTAGTTCAAGAAGGTACCTTAAATAAAGGAGATATTGTTCTCTGTGGTTTTGAATATGGGCGAGTTCGTGCTATGCGTGATGAACTAGGTTATGAAATAACTTCTGTAGGTCCTTCTATACCTGTAGAAATTTTAGGATTATCAAGTGTTCTAACTGCTGGTGACCAAGCTATAGTTGTTCGTGATGAGAAAAAGGCTCGTGAAGTTGCTTTATATCGTCAAGGTAAATTCCGTGAAGTGAAGATAGCCAAACAGCAAAAATCTAATCTAGAAAATATATTTGTTAACATAAAAGAAGGTAATTCTTCTGAATTAAATATAATTATTAAATCTGATGTAAATGGTTCTTGTGAAGCTATTTCTCATGCATTATTAGATCTATCTACTGATGAAGTTAAAATAAAAATTATTGGTTCTGGAGTAGGTAGTATTACTGAAACTGACGCTACTTTAGCTAATGCATCTAATGCAATTATACTCGGTTTTAATGTCCGAGCAGATGCATCTGCTCGACGTATTATTGAAACTGAAAACTTAGACCTAAGATACTATTCAGTGATTTATGATTTAATTTACGAAATCAAGAAAGCAATGAGTGGAATGTTAACTCCTGAGTATCGTCAAGAAATTATTGGATTAGCAGAAGTACGTAACGTATTCAAATCTCCTAAATTTGGTGCAATAGCAGGTTGTACCGTGATTGAAGGTATAGTCAAACGTCATAATCCAATACGTGTATTACGCGATAATGTCGTTATTTACGAAGGTAATTTAGAATCTCTACGCCGCTTTAAAGAAGATATTAACGAAGCATCAAAAGGTATGGAATGTGGTATAGGTATAAAAAAATATAATGATGTCCGCTCTAGTGATATAATAGAAGTATTAGAAATAATAGAAGTGAAGCGTACAATAAACTAAGCAGTTAAAAATATATAAAGATAAATTTTATAAGTACTTATAAAAACTATATATAATAGGATCTAATTTTACCTAATACTTAATATTAACTATAACTAAATCACTACCATTCATTTATAATAAAATTTTAATAAAAGTTACATAAAATGTAGTATATTAAAAATAAAGATCAAAATATATCATTACTAATATGCGAACTTGTTAGATATATATGTTAATTTAACTAATAGTCATTAATAACAATATTTTTTACTTTAATAACTTGGAGGATATGATATTAACGAAGTGCACTGATATTAATTATATTAATAGAGAGATAATATCTTTAATATTATCCTACGTCATTTTAATGTAATTAAAAGTATTATTACTAATAGTTCTCGACGCATAGTGACACACTATAAAAATAATTGGGATATTTTTAACGAATTAATTGAACTATAAATAATTTATTTAACCCTGTTTATTAGTAGAATATATTTTAATCTTAATAAAATATTATACTCTAAAATTAATATTTCCGGAGAATTCAATGATAAGAAAAAATAACCGTATTCAACGTGTATCTCAAGAGATACAAAAAAAAATAGCTATCATTTTGCAAAGCCATATTAAAGACCCACGCATTGTTATGGTTACAGTTTCTAGTGTTAAAGTTTCTTGCGATTTAAATTATGCTAAAGTATTTGTAACTTTCTTAAACGATCATGATCCTAATACTGTAAAAATTGGCCTTCAAGTATTGCAGAAAGTTTCTGGATTTATCCGTATGTTACTAAGTAGAGTTATGTATTTACGCGTAATTCCTAAGATCACTTTTGTATATGACGCATCTTTAATTGAAGGTATACGTATGTCTAATCTTATTACTAATATTTTTAAAAATGATACAGAACATAGTATTTTATCAAATAAAGTCTTAAGTACATAAGGAAGTGATGATGTCACGAATCCTACGGAACAGCCGTAATATTAACGGGGTACTGTTGTTAGATAAGGATTTAAATATATCTTCAAATAAAGTTTTACAGGAGGTAAAAAGTATATATAATGCTAAAAAAGCCGGACATACTGGTACATTAGATCCTCTAGCAGAAGGTATGCTGCCTATTTGTTTTGGTGAATCGACTAAATTTGCTCAATTCTTATTGAATGCCAAAAAAAGATATATTGTTATTGCGCGCTTAGGACAAAAAACTAGTACTGCTGATTCTACTGGTAAACTTATTAAGGAATGTTCAGTTAATTTTTCACAAATACAATTAGATGAAGCACTATCCCAATTTCGTGGTAACATCTGTCAAATACCATCAATGTATTCTGCTATTAAAAATCATGGCAAACCACTTTATAAATATGCACGTCAAGGACTTGAAGTACCACGTAAAGCTCGTAATATTACAATATATCACTTACGGTGTATTCGCTACCAAGATAATGAATTAGAGTTAGAAATTGACTGCTCCAAAGGTACCTATATTAGAACTGTAATTGATGATTTAGGTACACTTTTAGGCTGTGGCGCACACGTTATCTATTTACGCCGAATACAGGTTTCTCAGTATTCATCAGATCTTATGGTTACTCTGAAGAGTTTACAACAAATTGTTACCTTAGCCCAAGAAATTAATATCGAACAAAGTATCATGCTTGATTCTTTATTATTACCTATAGATGCCGCTGCGTCTCATCTACCCGAAGTTAATATTACCGATATTTTTGCTACTCACATCATACAAGGAAAAGGGGTGCAAATTCAGGCAATATGTTTGCCTACCGAGGGTATGGTGCGTATTAATGCGGGTAATAAACGTAAATTTATTGGAGTTGGTAATTTAGATAATCAAGGATATTTAACTCCATACCGTTTAGTAAGCAATATTTACTAGAAATATTTTAAAGAGGTAGTATTAATAGTTAATATTTTGCTAATTTAGACTGGTAGTCTACCTGTTGTTACTGTTTATATAATATATAATATCAGAATACATAAAAAATATTATTAGAATATTTGATATCCTTTACTAATTAATTTATCTTATTGACTGATTAACGTATCTTTAACAATTTTGTATTTTAGGTGCTTGTTGTATTTTTTTTATACTCAGAGTATAATAAGTATAAGACAGCTGAATTAGAGATCGGCCGCATGTTTTTAGTTATTTTACAAAATACGGAGTTAAATAATGTCTCTAAATATTTCAGTTACAACTGAAATTGTCTCTAATTTTGGTCGTAACACTAAAGATAGTGGATCTACTGAGGTTCAAATTGCTCTGTTAACTGCACAGATTAGCCGTTTGCAAGTTCACTTTAATACGCATAAAAAAGATCATCATAGTCGTCGTGGTTTGCTGCGTATGGTTTCTCGGCGTCGTAAGTTACTAGATTACCTGAAGAGTAAAGATCTAGCTAGTTATACAAACGTAATTAAACTTTTAAGTCTGCGTCGTTAGTCCTTAAAATATTTTAAGAATTTCAAGGGGCCAATATAGGCCCCTTTATTCTAGGGATTAGTATAGATAAAACTATGTCTAATATAAAAATAACTAATTAGTATTTACTAATATTTAAATTAAATTACAATTTTATTAATCATAGTAATTCATGTTATTTAATAATATGTTACAAACATTCTCACGGCTAATGCTATGAAAAACTTGAGATTATATAATAAAAGTAACTTTCTTAATGAGCGTTACTAAACTTACCAAAATAAGGAAAATACTTTGCTGAATCCTACAGTTTGTAAATTTCAGTACGGTCAAAATACCGTAACTTTAGAGACAGGTATGATAGCTCGTCAAGCTACAGCTGCTGTCATGGTAACTATGGATGATACAGCAGTATTAGTTACCATTGTTTGCGCTAAAGTAGCTAAAGAAAATCAGCGTTTTCTTCCTCTAACAGTTTATTATCAAGAACGCACCTACGCTGCTGGTCGTTTTCCTGGTGGATTTTTCCGTCGCGAAGGTCGTCCCAGTGAAAATGAAACTCTAATTGCGCGTTTAATTGATCGTCCAATTCGCCCACTGCTTCCAATAGGATTCTTGAACGAAATTCAAATTGTTTCTACTGTTGTTTCTATCAACCCTCAGATTAATCCTGATATTGTTGCAATGATTGGTGCCTCCGCTGTAATGAGTTTATCAGGTATTCCATTTAATGGTCCATTTGGTGCAGCCCGCGTTGGTTATATTGATAATCAGTATGTGATAAATCCAACTACTAATGAACTACAAAAAAGTAAACTGGATTTAATTGTTGCTGGTACTGAAAAAGCGGTAATAATGGTTGAGTCAGAAGCTAAACTTCTTAGTGAAGAGCAAATGCTGGAAGCAGTTATATTTGGCCACGAACAGCAACAGATTCTTATTAAGAATATTAGGATACTTACCGTTGAAGCCGGAAAACCTCGTTGGGCATGGATCACACCTGTGGTTAATGAATTTTTGAAAACACGTGTTACTGCAATAGCAAAGACTAGAATCGGAGATGCGTATAAAATAATTGAAAAACAAGATCGTTACGCGCAGATTAATCAGATTAAAAATGATGTAATTACTACTCTTCAAACTGAAGACGGATCTTTAATTTCAGGAGAAATAACAGATGTTATAAATTTACTAGAAAAAAATATTGTACGCAGCCGCGTGTTAAATGGAGAGCTTCGTATTGATGGTCGTGAAAAAGATATGATACGAAGTTTAGATGTGCGCACTGGTATTCTTCCTCGTACTCATGGTTCTGCACTTTTCACACGCGGTGAGACTCAAGCACTAGTTACTGTTACTCTTGGTACAGAACGTGATGCGCAGATTATTGATGGATTAACCGGTGACCAAACTGATAGATTCTTGCTGCATTATAATTTTCCTTCGTACTCTGTTGGAGAAATTGGGATAATAGGATCCCCTAAGCGTCGTGAAATTGGTCATGGTCGTTTAGCAAAACGTAGTCTATTAGCTGTAATACCTAAACAAGAAGAATTTCCGTATACTGTACGTGTGGTTTCTGAAATAACCGAATCTAACGGTTCTTCTTCAATGGCTTCTGTCTGTGGTGCATCTCTAGCACTGATGGATGCTGGTGTACCAATAAAAGCAGCTATTGCTGGAATTGCAATGGGTTTAGTAAAAGAAGAAGAAAATTTTGTAGTACTATCTGATATTTTAGGTGACGAAGATAATCTAGGGGATATGGACTTTAAAGTTGCTGGTGGTCTAGGTGGTATGACTGCTCTTCAGATGGATATGAAAATAGAAGGGATTACCTATGAAATTATGCAAGTAGCTCTTAATCAGGCAAAAAGTGCTCGTCTACATATTCTGAGTGTAATGGAACGAGCCATTAATAGACCGCGCAGTTATATTTCTAAATTTGCGCCGCGTATTCATACTATAAGTATTAATCCTGAAAAAATAAAAGATATTATTGGTAAGGGTGGTTCAGTTATCCGAGCTCTTACTGAAAAAACTGGTACTATCATTGAAATTGAAGATAATGGTATTGTAAAAATAGTAGCTACTAATGAAGAAAAAGCTAAACAAGCTATTATGCGTATCGAAGAAATAACTGCTGAGATAGAAGTGGGGCGCATATATCAAGGGAAAGTTACTCGTATAGTTGATTTTGGTGCTTTTGTTTCTATAGGAGGTGGTAAAGAGGGTCTTGTGCATATTTCTCAAATTTCTGATAGAAGAGTTGAAAAAGTAATAGACTATTTACTTATGGGCCAAGAAGTTTCAGTGAAAGTACTTGAAGTCGATCGTCAAGGACGAGTTCGTTTGAGTATAAAAGCAGCAAGAATATTAGAATAAAGTAATTATCTAAAGAATTAATAAATAGTAAAAATTTATTAATTCTTTATACCCTTATTATTAAAATAATGTTTTATTATATCATAATAGTTCACTAATTATATTTTTATATAAATATTACCTAAGAACATATTATGTTAATATTAAGATAAGTAAGTAATTTTTACATTTCTTTTATATTGAAGTGTAAAAAGTATATAATACTTTAAATTTTAATCTTAAAAGCATATATTTTATATATAGACTTTATATTATAAAATATTTAGATAAGTTGAATTAAATAAATATTAGTAAGAATAAATATCCATGGATTATATTTTATTTTTTTAATAAAACATATTAATGTAATGTTAGAAAAGAATATAACAAGTAATACTACTTTAACTTATTTTAATAATACTTTATTTATTTAGCAGGGTAATTACTCAAGTAGGAAGTGATAATTTCTAACCATACTACCACCATATGTTATAATTAGTATTTTTATTTCTATACAAAAAGGATTTATTAAAACCAAAACAGCGATAACTGACGAATAACAAAATATATTTAAATTTATTTTTTACTCCTTAAAAAGTTTTTGTCCGTTATTTAATATAATTTAAGCCGGTTCACACTTTTCAATGAAAATACACTACTTATATTTTCTAGAATAGTTATGTAAACTGGCGCTATTAATGAGGCACGTTTACATGACTAAGTTAAATAATTCTTTTGCTTATTTAGGTTTATCTGAACCAATTATAAAAGCACTAAGAGATCTTGGATATGAAAGACCATCTCCCATACAAATAGAATGTATTCCCCATCTTTTACAGGGACGAGATGTATTAGGTATGGCTCAGACAGGTTCTGGAAAAACCGCTGCCTTTTCTTTACCATTATTATGTAATATTAATATAAGTCTTAGAGCTCCACAGATACTTGTTTTAGCACCCACTCGCGAGCTAGCAGTACAGGTTTCTAGAGCAATATCTGACTTTGCTAAATACATGAAGACTATAAGGGTTGTCGCCCTTTATGGCGGTCAACGTTACGATGTACAGCTGCGCTCTCTACGAGAGGGGCCACAGATTGTTGTTGGAACCCCAGGAAGGCTGCTGGATCACTTAAAAAGAGGTACCCTTAAATTATCTAAATTAAGTGGTTTAGTTCTAGACGAAGCTGATGAAATGTTAAGAATGGGTTTTATTGAAGATGTTGAAAACATTTTAGCACAGATACCAGCACAACATCAAACAGCTTTATTTTCTGCAACTATGCCTGAAGCAATACGTCGTATTACACGTCGCTTTATGAAAGAACCTAAGGAAGTACGTATTAGGTCTAATATTAACACTCAGCCAGACATTAACCAAAGTTACTGTAATGTCTTTGGTATACGTAAAAATGAGGCGTTAATTCGCTTCCTAGAAGCTGAAGATTTTGATGCTGTCATTATTTTTGTAAAAACTAAAAATGCAACTTTAGAAGTTGCAGAAACATTAGAACGTAATGGTTATAGTAGTGCTGCTCTGAATGGTGATATGAACCAAGCTTTACGTGAACAAACTCTAGGACGCTTAAAAGACGGTCGTTTAGATATTCTGATAGCAACTGATGTTGCTGCTCGTGGTTTAGATGTTGATCGTATAAGTTTAGTGATTAACTATGATATACCAATAGACTCTGAGTCTTATGTTCATCGTATTGGACGTACTGGACGTGCTGGACGTGCTGGACGTGCTTTATTATTTGTAGAAAACAGTGAGCGTCGACTATTAAATAATATCGAACGTATTATGAAAATAGCTATCCCAGAAGTTAAAATTCCCAATTCTGAACTCTTAGGCAAGCGTCGTCTAGCAAAATTTGCTGCTAAAATACAACAACAACTTGAAAGTAACGATTTAGATAAATACCGTGATTTACTTACTAAACTAAAACCAGATAATAAACTAGATATGGAAACATTAGCAGCAGCATTATTAAAAATAGCAAAGGGAGAATTACTACTTATTCCACCACCAGAGTTAGTAATAGAACGTCGTAAAAATAATAAATTTTATGAACGTGATGAACAACGATATAATAATATCCGTAAAAGCGCTAAACACAGAGAACATGAAGATATGGCATTATATCGTATCGAAGTTGGTCGTGATGATGGCGTAGAAATACGACACATTGTTGGCGCTATTGCTAATGAAGGTGATATAAATAGCTGTTATATTGGTAATATTAAACTATTTGCTTATCATTCAACGATAGAACTGCCCAAAAGTATGCCAAGTGATTTACTATCTCACTTTACCTGTACTCGTATCTTTAATAAACCATTAAATATGCAATTGATGGGTGACGCACCAACACATCACTCATATAGTAATCGTCCAGCAAATAATTATGATAGACGTCGTACTTATAACAATGAACATTGTAATATGAATGGACGTAATAGAACATCTTTTAATTACGATCGGCGTGTCAAAAATAATAGTGATCGCAGTGTATCTACGAAATATAATACTTTACCTATAATACCACGCCGTCGTAATACATCATAATAACATGTATAAAAATAATTTATTAAGATTGAAACTTATAAAGTTTCTTTTATTATTATTGAGATTATACAATAACATAAAATGTTCCTCTTAATAAAATATGATTAAAATCTTAGGATATAGAACTTATTAATAATTAATAACGCCCCAGTTATTATATAATAGATATTAATATTTTTATAACAATATTCTATATAATATTTTTATTTATCTTCAAGTCAATTATCTTACGTATATATTCTCTAGATTTTATCTTTATTTAGTATAAAAAAAGAAGTTTAATTATATTTAAATCTATAAGGAAAGTAGTAAGGCAGAAAATAAAACAATAATTAAACATATCATATATGTTTAATTATTGTTTATTGATTAGTAACATTATAACCAATAATAAATTTTATTTTACTGCCTTAAGTATGAAATATATTTCATTTATAATATTAATAAATAAGGATCAATCTTAATTGATATATACTATAATATAAAAAGTGGTTTGCCAGTCATCTCTTTAGGAATTTCCATGTCCATCATAGTTAACATAGTTACTGCAATATCAGATAACTTACCACCTTGAATAGCTATAGCCGGTTTACCCACGTATATTAATGGCACTGGTAAATTAGTATGAGCAGTATATGCTACGCCAGTTATCTGATCGCGCATAAGCTCAGCATTTCCGTGATCAGCAGTGATAAGTAACTGACCCTCCACATTATGTACAGCTTTAACAACCTCACCTATACAACAGTCCAGAGCTTCAATAGCTTTTACAGTTGCTGAATAAATGCCAGTATGACCAACCATGTCACCATTGGGATAATTACAAATAATTGCATCGTATATTCTACTATTAATTGCAGAAATTAATGCCGAAGTCAATGCATCCGAATTCATTTCGGGTTGTAGATCATAGGTTGCAACTTTTGGTGAGTTAATTAAGATACGGTCCTCACCTTTAAACTGCTTTTCAACACCACCATTATAAAAAAAAGTAACATGAGCATACTTCTCAGTTTCAGAAATACGCAGCTGGGTTTTATTATACTTCATAAGCCATTCGCCGAAAGTGTTTTTTAATGGTGATGGTCCGTAAGCATATTTAGCTGGAATATTATCAGCATATTTAGTCAACATTATAAAATTACTAAAGTTAATAACTTTTTTACGTTTAAAGCCACAAAAATCAGTGTTAACAAAGGCACGTGTAATTTGACGCGCACGATCAGCACGAAAGTTCATAAAAATTAAAGCATCTCCGTCTTGCATTATAGCATCAACTTCATTTATTCCCTTGATTACAGTTGGTTGAATAAACTCATCGTTTTCATTGCGCTCATAAGCTTTTTTAAGACCTTCAACTGCATTTATAGAAATAAATTTTCCTTTAGCTTCAGTTAGTAGATTGTAAGCTAACTGAACACGATCCCAGCGATTATCACGGTCCATCGCATAGTAACGACCCACTAAAGAAGCAATACGTCCTTTACCTAATGCAGTAAATATTTCAGTAAATCTTTTTAGTGTATTTTTAGCACTACGGGGGGGGGTATCTCGTCCATCTAGGAATGCGTGTAAATATATTCTCTCTACATTATGGGTAGCAGCCATTTTAATCATAGCAATAATATGCTCCTCATGGCTATGAACACCCCCTGAGGACATTAGACCCATTATATGAACCGCCTTACCTAGAGACGCTGCTTTATCTACTGCACTAACTAAAGTTTTATTAAAAAAGAAAGTACCATCTTTAATTTCTTTATTTAAGCGCATAAGATCTTGGTATACAATACGTCCTGCACCCAAATTTACGTGACCTACTTCAGAGTTACCCATTTGACCATCAGGTAGACCAACATCTATACCAGAAGCAGAAATAAGAGTATGTGGATATTCTTTCCATAAATGTTCCATTACAGGTCTTTTAGCGTTAAGAATAGCATTATCTTGAATTTCTTCACGATAACCATAGCCATCCAGAATTAATAGTATCATAGTTTTTTTTATACTTGTCATTACTATCACCTCGTTATATACTTAAATTTTAAGATAAAATAAATTTTATAGATAATTAATAATTTATCTTCTGTAAGAAGATAAATTATTTGCTTGAAAATATTTTACTGAGCAATATGTATGGCAACTTAAATAAGTTAATTAATATATATTGAAAATATAATGTATTGTGTTTTACTAATCTAGTATTATAATATTAAATATTACTATAAATAAATTACCTTATAAAATAGGTACTGTAGATTCAAAAGTACATTTTTATATACGTAATAAAAAAAGTTCTCAAAAATATTACTAACTCGCTCAAAGCATAGTGTGCTAGGTCAAATATTAATAAATTTATTAATATTATTTTTTCACTTTATAATCTTTTTACTTTATATAAAATATATAAGTATATTTACTATACTATTTGATAATTATAAAAAATAATATTAAATAAGGCTTCTTATAATAACATTTTTATGAAAGATAAAATGTATGTAAAATTAAAGTAAATCAGCTATGTATTAATAATAATACCTAGTAATTAATTATTATTATAAATAATTAAATGATTCATAGTAAAATATAACTTACTATTAATAATAAGATAACACGCAAATTTTATTAAAATCTAATAATTATAATTATAGGAAGTAAATGATAATAATCTTAATAAAGATGAATATCCTTACAAAAATAATGAGATTATCAATGTATAAAAATAGTAATACTAAAATTTAGATATGGATTATTAATCATCATATTAGTTTATAAACTCATAAAATAATCATAACTTATGATATCTAATATAATAATAAAGTTTGAAATATCATTTCACTTTGTATAGAAAGAACTATTTGCCTTATATGTTTTAATAAAAATAAACTTAGATTTTTATATTATTTATTAAAGAAGAAATTATTGGTTTCAGTAAGAAATTTAGTTATTTTCTGCAAAATATTTGATCATTTTTTTCTATCTGTAATTTATATATTGTCCTGGTATACTCCCATAGTATATTTATTTATTTCTAAACTTAGAATAGAGTAGTTATATTAATGTCAATACAACATATTATAAATTTTATCAATATTCATTACATACTATGTATAGCATGGATTCTATTATTTTTAGCAGTAATAATTACTACATTCAAAAGTTATGTTTCTAAAGTAAAAGAAATTACTTACTTTGAGGCAACTATTTTAATGAACAAAGAAGATGCTATAGTTATCGATACTCGTTCTCCAAAGGATTTTTTCAATGGTCATTTGGTAAATTCTTTAAATATAAAACCTAACGAACTGCAAAATGAAAAACTTTACAAACTAAATAAATATAAAATTAAACCAGTTATTTTAGTTTGTGCACATGGTATTCTCTCTCGCAAATTAGGCGAGTATTTAGTAAAAGTGGGCTTTAAAAGAATTTATATACTACAAAATGGTATTATAGGCTGGGATAGTGCTAACCTACCTTTAGTACGTAATAAATAATATACAAGAAGTTTAAATATTAAGATATAATATATATAATATTATATATGTCCTAGTACGAATCACTATTAAAGTTACATAGTACTATATATACAGATGACTAACACAATAATTTCTTAAATTTATTATGATTCTATTTATAGAAGAATCACGGGTGAATATTACTATTTAAACACATTGGATAAAAAATAGATTTACTTTAAGAGTAATTATAAAGTTATTCTATAAATTCTATATATAAATACTAATCCAAAAGGTGTAAATAATATGTTAGAACAAAAAACATCAGAAATATCTTTGCAGATACAACGTATTTATACTAAAGATATCTCTTTTGAATCTCCAAACTCACCAGCTATATTCCAAAAAGACTGGAAACCAGAAGTTAAACTAGATCTGAATACTGTATCTACTAAACTCATCAATGATGTATTTGAAGTTATATTACGCATAACTATCACTTCTTCTCTAGAAGAGAGTATTGCATTTCTGTGTGAAGTACAACAAGCGGGAATATTTACTATTTCGGGAATTGAAGGAAATAAATTAGCTTATTGCTTAGGTGCTGACTGTCCTAATATTCTTTTCCCATACGCCCGTGAATGTATTACTAATTTAATTTATCGTAGTACTTTTCCACAGTTAAATATAGCTCCAATTAACTTTGATGCAATGTTTATGCACTTTATGCAGCAAACTAAAGTAGCCATAGATTCTAAACAACAGCCGATAAGTGCCTAATGAATAATAACTTAAACTTTTCAATGACTATTATAGGTGCTGGATCTTACGGAACTGCTCTAGCAATTACATTAGCACGCAATGGATACAATGTAGTACTTTGGGGGCACAATCCTAAACATATTCATATCTTACATACAGCACGTTGTAATCAAACCTTTCTACCTGATATTCATTTCCCTGATAATTTAAAGTTAGAGACAGATCTTACAAAAGCCATTGCAGTAAGTCGTGATATAATGATCGTTGTACCTAGTCATGTATTTAGTGAAGTTTTATACAAAATACAACCTCACTTACGTGCTAATTCGCGTATAGTATGTGCTACAAAAGGATTAGAAAAAGGTACTGGGCACTTATTACAACATGTTATCCGTAAATATTTAGGTCCTGATATTCCTTTAGCTACGCTATCAGGACCTACATTTGCAAAAGAACTAGCAGCTGGTCTTCCTACAGCTATTGTACTATCATCTACTAACGTACATTTTGTTGAATATTTACAAAAGCTATTACATTGTGGTAAGAGTTTACGAGTTTATAGTAATCCTGATTTTATTGGGGTACAACTAGGAGGGGTCATAAAAAATATTATTGCAATTGGTGCTGGCATATCTGATGGTATTGGTTTTGGAGCAAACGCTAGAACTGCCTTAATTACTCGTGGATTAACTGAAATGATCCGACTCGGTGTTGCTCTAGGTGCCGATGCAGCTACTTTTATGGGAATGTCTGGATTAGGGGATTTAGTTTTAACATGTACTGATAATCAGTCTCGTAATCGTCGTTTTGGTATTATGTTGGGACAAGGTCTTAGAGTACAAGATGCTCAAAACAATATTAATCAAGTGATTGAAGGGTATAGTAATATTAAAGAAGTAATGACATTAGCCCTACGCTATGCGATAGAAATGCCAATTACTGAGCAAATTTATCAAGTTCTCTATTGCAATAAAGATGCTCGTAAGGCTGCATTAACTCTATTAGGCCGTACTTGTAAAAAAGAGCAATAACTCATTAATTACTAAATTATTAGTACACTTTATTTTACCATAAATATCTATTTTAATTAATAAAAATATCAATGATAACTATTTTACTATGTGATTCATTATGGCAAGATATGTTACAGTGATCAAATACTTATATAGAAGTACTTTTTCTAAATAATAAATTAATAAATAGCATACTAATCTAGTGCTAATATAATTAATATAAAACTTATAGTATTTTAATTGTGTTAGAATTACCCTGTGAATTAATAATTCTTCTACTTCTCTTCTTTATCTCAAATACTTTTATGTGTTACAGAATTATTTAATTAATAATTAACTATAGTGTTAACGCTGTTGTAATTTATTAGATATTTAACTTATAAAAATTATATTAGTTATTTTAGAATATATATTCTATATACTATTCATATTTTTTATAAAAATATACTAGATAATGCAAATATCATTATAATGAATTAAAATGTAATTAATTTATTACAAATTATATACCCATCTTGTAATTAGTTATTATAGGTAATACTAGTAAAAAGTAATTACAATTCAAAAATATATTAAGGTGTAATTATGAGTAATAGTGTTAAATTTTAGGTAATATTAAAAATTGGGATTAGCACTGGGCTAGTAGTCTTAAATATAATTCTACTATATAAAATTATTACTAATTGTATTTATTCATATCATTAGGAATTTTTTAGTAAAAAAATCTCATTAATATGAATCGGTAAATTTTCAGCGGTATATATTATTCTTTTAAATTCAGTAAAGGCCATATAGATAGTAGATATAGTTTTTGTAATATAAGCACAGCAGTATTCTTATACCTAATAGCTCAACTTTTACAATACATCTTTATATCTAAATAATGTTATTGATTAAGCAAAACAAAGTTTTTATGTTTAAAAAAATTATAGATTAAAAGTAATATTTTTTCTAAAATAAAGAAAAAATTAATATATATAAAAATTAAGTATCTTTGAGATTAAATCGTAATAAAAGGCTATTTAAAAAAGATTTAAAATAGATAAATTATTAATTAGTTAAATTTGAAAATTAATTTTTTCTTATTAAAATTTCAAAATAATTCTTATAAGAATAAGAATATAACTATTTTATTTTTAATATACTAATCTGAGTGGTTATATAAATTTAATTAATCATTAAGTTTCTTAATTATATATAATTTATTAAATAAATATTACTTGAAACCAAATTAATTATATAGTGACAAACTCTTTTAAATTAAAAATCATATTCTATGATTATAGGTAATAAATAAAATTAATATTCTATATTAAAATATTTAAAAATTAAATACTGATAGTAAAAATTTATTTAATTAGATAAAAAAATTATAGATAGAAATAATAAAAAAAATCCATCTTAAGAATAAATTATATAAGACTAATTTATTATGCTAAAATTAATATTTTATACTATATTTTTATGAATAAATATACTTAATATCTGACTATGAATAATTATATCATATATTCTACTTTATTTTTTTAATATATAACATTTGTTAATTACACTGATAATGAATACCTAGATAAATAGAAAAGTATATAGTCAATATAAAACTATAAATATCTTAATGATTGAATGCTGTTTATATTATAATTAATATACAATTAAATTTTAAATTCATGTAATTACATAAATAGAATAATATAATGACATATTACTAATAATAATAAATAAAAATAAAATAAAAACAGATAAAAAAATAAAAATGTTTAAGAAATATAGATTAATAAAAATAATTATATAGTTTCTATTATACATTATAGAAAATCAATCAAACGAGAGATAACTAATAGTAAGTTAAAATGATCATGTTGAACAACATATCAAAATAATCATATCTTGATAAGATTATAACAAATAACTTATTTAAGTTATAAATATTAATAAGCAATGTATTAGCATTATTTATTGATTAAAACAATAATCCTGCTAAAAATTACCTACCTAAAATCATAATAAGCTCCACTAAATTTTAAGTATATAGATCATCATTAGTAATATAAACTATATATAATAATTTTAGGATGGTAAAATCTTTATATAATATATTACTTAATAGTAAACCTTATATTAGCTTACCTTAATATATTTTATTCAAAATATTATATAAGAAATTTCTTCATATTTAGATATAAATAAAATAAATTAGTTTTTTATAAAAAACATTAATACATATTATACGCAGTAATAAAGAGGTAATAAAGGGTAATAAATAATGGAAGTAATCAAAGATATCTTACAAGCTCTGTGGGCACAAGACTTTGTTGTACTAAGCGCTCCTAAAATGGTATTATCAATATACAGTATTTTATTTACAATACTGCTATTAGAAAATGGAATTCTTCTTTTTGCATTTTTACCAGGTGATAGCTTGCTATTGCTTGCAGGTGCATTAATAGCGAGGGATGTGTTACCTTTATTACCTACTATAGTTGTACTTATTATTGCATCAAGCATAGGATGCTGGATTAGTTATATTCAAGGACGTTGGTTAGGTCATACCAAGTTAGTTCGTAGTTGGTTAATTAAATTACCAGAACATTATCATCAACGTGCATATAATATGTTTCACACACATGGATTAGTTGCACTATTCATGGGTCGTTTTTTAGCATTTGTGCGAACTATTTTACCAACTATAGCTGGATTATCAGGACTTAAAAATACACGATTTCAGGTATTTAACTGGTTAAGCTCATTATTATGGGTATGCTCTATGTTAGGTGCTGGTCTAGCTATTAGTTATATTCCTTTTGTTAAACAACACGAAAATCAGATGATGACTTGTTTAATGCTTTTACCTATAATATTATTAGTCATAGGGCTCATAGGAACTATAGTGGTAATTGTACGTAAAAAGCGCAATACTACAGATTAATTAATTAAAAAGTTATATAAAAATCTTTTTCAAAATTTTATTTAATATATATGATTCAATATCATTTCCTTATGAATTAATATTTTAATATGATTAATCTTATATTAAAATATATAGAATTACTTAAATAAAATATAATTTACCTAATTATTTGATTTGATCTCTGTAGTCACTTTAAAATATTTTTATATTAATAATTATATAACTCTATAGTACTAATTGAAGAATAGACCTTAAATATATTAATATTAAAACAAATAGACAAGAAGTATACTTGTAATGATTAATATATTTTAAGTTTTCATATATTTGTATAACTATACTACCCTAACATATTCATATAGTAGTATAGACCCTCTTTAAAATTAAATATTATATACTCTATGTTATATAGAATTAAGTTTTTATCCATCTGTATTAATTTTAATATAAAATATTAATGAATAATATCTTTATTTATTAATTAAGTATTATAGATTAATCAAATACTACAAATTACGAAAGTATAAGGAAAATAAGATATAGTTAATAATAGTATCTAAAATTATATTAAAATAAATTATTAGTATGGTTATAACTTGTATATAGAACATAACCTATAAAATAATCTATGTTTATTTATAAATAATAGGTTAATAATAATTAAATTAAACTTTATATATTTAAATTTTAATATATATTAAAAGTAAAATTATTTTCTTATTACGTAGATTGACTATAATGTCATATTAGTATCTAATTATAATTATAAATTAATAAGTAAGGGTACTTATATAAGTAAAATAGTATTTAATAAGATTATTATAAAGGTATTAAAGAATATTAATTAAATAATCTTGTTATTTATTATGAAAATATTTAAAAATAATTAATTTATTGATACTATTTAATATCAAGATCTTTATTTTCAAGAAAATATTTAAAGAATTACTAATTACTACAATATAATGCAACTATAATTATGATATAATAAATTATATAAAAAAAAATTTAGTAAAATAGAACTTGTATAAGAGTACTACTTCATTTATATTCTCATACTACAGAAATAAAAAATTAAACTAATATTCCTAAAATTATTTAAAAATAAAAATAAAATACATCAGCTTGCAATGTATATATTGCATATATAAAATATAGTTACGTGAAATAAATTAATTAGGTTATATATATTTATAATATATTATTTTAACTAGATATATTCAACACGAATATATTGTTTACTTCTAAAGTATATGTTATATTAATTATAATAAGTAATTATTTAGTTTAAATATGAGTAAATAATATATTTTATTATGAACTACTCCCTCTCTGTAAAGAAATTTTTTACTTATACACATTTAATCTAAATTTTTATTTTTATAAAAATACATATAATATGACTTATAATATTATTATATATCACTATTTATGCTAAAATAGTATTTTATCTTTTATATTATATAAATCAATATTTAAAATATTTATAAAGTCATATGTTTATGAGTTACTTAATAATATGTAGATTATTAAGAGATAATACACACTCCCTTATTAGGCCCCTTAGCTCAGTGGTAAGAGCAGGCGACTCATAATCGCTTGGTCGCTGGTTCAAATCCAGCAGGGGTCATTAAGAAGTATTTAAAGTTAATTTTAAAAATAACTTTTATACAAAAGATCTAAAATAATATCTATTCCTGATATATATACAATATATTTTATATTTTTAATAAAATAGTAAAAATGTTATAAATCATTATAAAGTTTGAATTACACTAAGAGAACTTTAATAGATTATAAGTATTACCACAGTCTGTGTAAAATAAGATTTACTATCAATTTATTTTATCTATCAAAAGCATATCTTACTTAAATATTTATAAATATGTAATATAAGTCTTTTATTATTATTTAATATAAAGTTTTTATGATATAAAATATCATCAATTAGTCATGTCCTAACTCGTTATATATTTTTTAAAGTTAAAAAAATAATACTTATAAAAGTAAGTAATCATAAATTTTAATCTAAGCGCAATTTATATTGTTACATATAAAGCAAATAACTGCTAGTATTAGCATATATCTTGTTTTAGGTTAGCTATAAAAAGCATTGAGCTATAAATATACTAAATATTAGAAATATAATAACGAAATTATTATAAAAATCATTACATAATAAATTATCTTTTAATATAAAATATTTGATTATATTTTTAATAGTAAATGTTATTTATAGAAATAATTATATTTTTGATTAATAAAAGTATTGTTTAGCTAATATCTATTATTAATATCAAGATGTAGTGCATATAAAGCGCATAATAAAGAAAATATTTTTAAGTTTATCTCTAGATATTATTAATCTAAATAGATTAGGTCTTTATTATAACTTATATTTTGTTACAAATATATTTTATATTTAGTACCTGTATATTATAAATAAAAACAATCTATTTTAATAGATATTATACAGAATATTCACTAATACTTCATCAATAAAAATATTCACTATAATACAAAATATATTAGCATTAATATGCACATGTACATTAATGATTGTATAAAATATTTTTACTATTACTAATATAGTTTATGTAGTTTTTATTAAATTTTAATATGATCTTTATATCATGCATCTTTTATTTATCATTACATAATGATAAATAAAAATTATTTAATAATAAGATCATAACACCTAAATTGAAATATTCATTATAAAAAATAAAACATACAAAATAATAGAATTAAGTATTTATACCTTACTATATATTTTATATAAAAATAAAGTATATAAATCATTAATTCTTAAATATATATAACCACTATTATGCTTGATTGAATAGTATAAAATACTTATTTATCTTTATGAAGTTGTAGAAGATAGCAATAATTTTCTAATTATAAGTATACCTAATATAATATTAATATAAAAAAATATTAACTGATTTCTTAGTTCAACTTAGATGGTACGTTCTTGATGTAATTATTCATATTAATTATGACTCTATAGTAATTATAATTACTAAACTGATATAGTCAGATATACTATTATTTTATAATATAAAATTATGATTAAAATACTAAATAATATCTAATATTATAAGAGTATAAAAGTTATTTATCAAATAATAATATTAATAAAACTATAAGTTATAAATCATAACTTTTATTTAATGCTTATTAGCATAAATGTATTGTATATTTTATACTTATACTAAGTATAAAGTCTATTTAGTACTATACAATTCAAATTGTATACTTTATATTCTTAACTACTTAATGATGTTAAATCAATAATTTTATTATATTAATAAATTATTATAATATATAAGTAATTGATTATCACTTGAGTATATAAATACTATCACATTATAGATTATAGTAAAATCAAGGAGATTAGTTTTATACTACAAATATTATAAATCTAATCGTGTTAGATTAATTTTCTAAATCATCAAATATATGAGCTATTTTAATATAAAAACAAGAAAACATTTACATTGTATAATCTTGTAATATTTATATTTTACTTTATAAATGAAATATGAATAAAAATTCATTATGCGGTGATATAAATATTATTATATTTTATAACACCTAAAAATCTATACCTGATACTAACAATAACCATAACTCATTAAACGCTGATAACGCATATTTAACAGATCTTTAGTTTTTAGCAAATCTAAATTATTCAAATCATCTAGCAATCTTACTTTTAAATTAGCAGCCATAGCAAAAACATCACGATGTGCACCACCCATAGGTTCCTCTATAACGCAATCAATAAGATTCAATTCTTTTAAACGCGGAGCTGTAATACACATTGCATCTGCAGCTAGTGGGGCTTTATCTACATTTTTCCATAAAATAGAAGCGCAACCTTCCGGAGATATTACTGAATATGTGCTATACTGTAGCATATTCATTTTGTCTCCTACGCCAATTGCCAATGCTCCTCCAGAACCTCCCTCACCTATTACAGTACAGATAACGGGAACAGTTAAACCAGACATTTCACGTAAGTTACGAGCAATAGCTTCAGATTGACCACGCTCTTCAGCTCCAACACCAGGATATGCACCAGGGGTATCTATAAGAGTAATTATCGGCAGCCTAAATCGTTCAGCCATTTCCATTAATCTTAAAGCTTTACGGTATCCTTCAGGGGCTGGCATACCAAAGTTGCGGCGTATTTTTTCTTTGGTTTCACGACCTTTCTGATGGCCAATAATCATAACCGTACGACCATTCAAGCGAGCCATACCTCCAACAATAGCTTTATCATCTGCATAAGCACGATCACCTGCTAGCTCATTAAAATCAGTAAAAATATGTTGAATATAATCTAAAGTATAAGGACGAAGAGGATGGCGTGCTAATTGTGCAATTTGCCATGCTCCTAGTTCAGAAAATATCTTACTAGTAAGTTCCATACTCTTTTCACGCAAGAGTTTTATTTCTTCATCTATATTAAAATCTATTTTTTTATCTTCATGGCTAACTGAGGTCAGTAAGTCAATTTTAGCTTCAAGATCTACAATAGGCTGTTCAAAATCTATACTCATAATATTCCTATATTAGTCAAATTCTAGTGCTATTTGTGTATCTCCCACGAGATTACGAAGTTCAGTTAAAAGTTCTTCTGTTATCTTCACCTTCCAGAAAGCATCACAATTTAACTTTGTACGCATATTATTGTGTTGATAATATAAATATACCGGGATAATTCCATATGGGTATGTTTTTAACAAGTTATGAAGAATATTTAAAAACTGATCATTATTTTGTTTGTCAGTTAAGGATATAGCTATTCTACGTACATATTTTTCACGTGCTTCACTTATATCCATGATATTACAAGCTATCATTTTTATTTTACTACTAAAGTAATCTAAGTTAACCTGTCCACTAATAATTAAAATACGATCTTTGTGCAGTAAATATTGATATTTATATAATACATCAGTAAATAATATCACCTCTAAACGTCCGGAGCGATCATCTATCGTACATAATCCAATATGATTACCCTTCTTTGTAGTAATTATTTTTATATCTATTACTAAACCTACGGCAGTAGTGATTTTACCTCTATGTGTCGGATATATATCTTTTAATTGTTTACCACTAGCGTATTTTTCTATTTCCTTGAGGTATTGGTTCATGGGGTGTCCGGTTAAGTAAAAACCCAACGTATCACGTTCAGCATCTAATAACATCCGGGTAGGCCATGGTGAGACGGTACTATAAATTTTATTAGCTTGCTGAGGTACTGTGGTGAATACATTAAACATATCTACCTGGCCAGAAGATTTTGCCTTATGATGCTGGTTAGCAGCTTTTAATGCATTACCTAGCGAATTCATTAAAGATGCACGATGAGATCCTAAACAATCAAATGCACCAGATAAAATTAATTTCTCTAAAGTACGCCTATTTAACTTTTTAGTACTTGTCCTAGCACATAAATCAAATATTTCTTTAAAATATCCACCTTTATTTCGTGAGTCAATGATAGCCTCAATAGAACTTGCACCAACACCTTTTATCGCACCTATACCATACATAATCTCACCTCCTTCATTAACATAGAAGTAATATTGTCCATTATTAATATCTGGAGGAAGCACTTTAAGACCCATAAGAAAGCATTCATTTACTAAATTAACAATTTTTTCAGTATTATCCATATCTGCAGTCATAACAGCAGCCATAAACTCAGACGGATAATGTGCTTTAAGCCATAGAGTTTGATATGAGATTAATGCGTATGCTGCAGAGTGAGACTTATTAAATCCATAACCAGCAAATTTTTCTACTAAGTCAAATATCTTCATTGATAATTCACTATCGATGCCCATTTTCTCTGCTCCTTCTTTAAATACCGATCTCTGCTTAGCCATTTCTATTGGATTTTTTTTGCCCATAGCACGACGCAATATATCTGCTCCACCTAAAGTATAACCAGATAGTATTTGAGCAATCTGTATTACTTGTTCTTGATACAAGATAATACCATAAGTTGGTTCTAATATAGGTTTTAGTAATGAATGCTGCCACTGAACATCTGGGTAATAAACATCTTCAAGTCCATGCTTACGATTAATAAAATTATCAACCATTCCTGATTGTAAAGGACCGGGACGAAATAGTGCTACTAATGCAATAATATCTTCAAAACAATCTGGTTTTAGACGTTTAATTAAATCTTTCATACCACGTGATTCAAGCTGAAATATAGCTGTTGTTTCGGATTGTTGTAATATCTTAAAACTTTTTTGATCGTTTAATGGTATCTTATTAATATCAATAGCAGAATTACCTTTTTTAACTAGTTTGGCATTAATCATTTTTAATGCCCAGTCAATTATAGTTAGTGTTTTTAAACCCAAAAAATCAAATTTTACTAATCCAGTACATTCTATATCACTCTTATCGAATTGAGTTACAGGATAATTACCTTCAGAATCACAGTATAATGGCGCAAAATCAGTAATTTTAGTTGGCGCAATTACTACACCACCAGCATGTTTACCTGCATTACGAGTTATACCTTCAAGTTTACGTGCCATATCAATCAAAATACGAACTTCCTTATTCTCTTCGTAAATTTTTTTAAATTGTAGTTCTAACTTAAATGCTTTTGATAAGGTCATTCCAGGATCTAGAGGAATTAATTTAGATATACGATCAACAAATCCATATGAATAACCTAAAACCCGACCAACATCACGTATAACAGCTTTTGCTGTCATAGTTCCAAAAGTAATAATCTGAGATACTGCATCTCTACCATATATTTCAGCCACATGATCAATTACTAAATCACGTTTTTCCATACAGAAATCAACATCAAAATCAGGCAGAGATACACGTTCTGGATTTAGGAATCGTTCAAATAGCAAATTAAATGCAAGAGGATCTAACTCAGTAATTTTTAGTGCATAGGCTACCAAGGATCCAGCACCAGAACCCCTACCAGGACCTACAGGCACGCCATGATCTTTAGACCATTGAATAAATTCCATAACAATAAGAAAATAGGATGGAAATCCCATTTGATTAATAACTTTTAACTCAATATCTAGACGCAAATCATAACGTAAACGCTCTTTTTCCCGTATTTCTTCGTCAGGGAATAAGAATTCTAAACGATTTTTTAGTCCTTCTTTGGATTTAGCAATTAAGTAATCTTCTTTTGATATTGTGCCAGTAGGAAACAATGGCAGGAAATATTCACCTAAACCAATTGTTACATTACAACGCTTTGCAATTTCCACGCTATTTTCTAAAGCTTCAGGAAGATCAATAAAAAGACTACACATCTTTTCTATGCTACACATATACTGTTGAGTGCTGTAGTGTTTAGGACGTTTAGGATCATCTAAAGTAAAACCTGCATGAATGGCAACACGTATTTCATGTGCATCAAAATCAGCTGGCTCTAAGAAACATACGTCGTTTGTAGCTACAACTGGAAGATCACACTCTTCTGCTAGCTCTACAGCAAATTTTAGATAACTTTCCTCGTGTGTACGACCAGTTCGAATAAGTTCTATATAATAACTATTAGCAAAATATTTTTTATAAAAATCTATATACTTATATAAAAAATTCTTTTTACCACGAAGCAACATTTTCCCTATATCACCTTTAAGACCACCAGATAATAAGATTAACCCTTCACGATAATTAATAAGCCATTCATAGTCAATTAATGGACCTTTAACGCCGTATCCACGTTGATAAGCATGCGATATGAGCATAATAAGATTTTTATAGCCTGTATTATTAGCTGCTAGAATAGTAATAAGAGAAACCTCATTATCTAAAAAATTGCTTTTCACCCATAAATCTGCACCTATAATAGGTTTAATACCTGCTTCATGTGCTAAATTATAAAATTTTATTAATCCACATATATTAGTATGATCAGTAATAGCAAAAGCTGGCATACCTAATATAGCAGCTTTCTTTACTAACGTACTAATTTTTGCTAATCCATCAATAATAGAATAATCGCTATGAACGTGCAGATGTATAAAACGTGGTTCAGTCATATATTTACTACTCTTTTATAAAGGATGTTACTCATATTAGAACATAAAATATATAATTAAGAGGAGAGATAGAGTATGAATTTTGTTTAAATTAATCTAAAATATTTTATAGTAATATTATTTTTATCTTTATCCAGATAAATACTTGGAATATTCAATATAGGTATTCTTATAGTTTATAATTAAATATTTCTGTAGTAGTATATTATACACAATATATTTACAGTCTTTAACGGTCTTTAATATAACATCAAAATAGCACTTATTTTTTTCTAAAGAACTACTTATTTTAAGATAATTTTAGAGTATATAAGAAATTTTTATAGTTATAATCACAGTATAAACATACTATTAAAATAGTACGATAAAACTATGAATAAATTATTTATATAGAATTATATATAGGAGTTAAAACAAATTTAGTCTATAAATATTCTTTATTATTACAAGTATTAAGAAAGATAAAATGATATTTAATATAATTTTATAAATTATATTAAAACATTTTTTACTTATTATTTTGGATAAAAATAAAAAATAAGATATACGTATTTAACTATATATTAGAATAAATTACTAATGATAATACAGCATCAGCTGCCTGTTCATTAGCCCCACAACAAATACTTTTATGTAATTCTAATAAAGTCTTTTGTAAAACTTTAGTAGATTGATCATCTTTAAGTAACGGTAATAATGCAGCTGCTAATTTTCTAGGCTGACAATTATACTGTAATAACTCTTCAAATATTTTACGACGCGCTAACAAGTTAGGCAGAGAGACATAGTCAATTTTTACTAAACGTTCAGCTAGCCAGAATGTTACAGGATTCATGCGATAACCAATTACCATAGGGCATTTAGCCAACATACATTCTAGAGCAGCAGTACCAGATGCTAATAATGCAGCATTACTAGCATACATTGCATGACGTACCTGTCCGTCTAAAAGATATACTTTTAAATTGGGAGCAATTTTAGATTTAATACGTTCAAATTGCTCACGTAGTTTTGCATTTACTAAAGGTACAATAATCTCTAATGCAGGATATTTTTCAAGTAAAATTAGTGCTGTTTTTAAAAAATCAGCACTAAGCATTTTAACTTCAGTATTTCGACTACCAGGTAATAAAGCTAAACATAAAGCATCTGGTGCAATACCTAAATTTTGGCGAGCAACTTGTTTATCGGGATAGGGATTAAGAGGCATTGCATCTGCCATAGTATGACCTATAAAGCGACAAGGAACATTAAATCTATCGTAAATTTTTTTTTCAAATGGTAAAAAAACCAACACTAAATTAGTAGCTTTACCAATCTTTAAAACGCGCTTTTGACGCCATGCCCAAACAGAGGGGCTAACATAATGAATAGTTTTAATACCACACTGCTTTAAATTACCTTCAAGTGTTATATTAAAATCTGGAGCATCTATTCCAATGAAAACATCAGGTTTTAATTTTTTAAAACGTTTAGTTAATTCACGACGAATTTTTAGCAAACGAGGTAAATGTTTAAGAACTTCAGTTATCCCCATTATAGCCAGTTCTTCCATATCAAACCAAGTTTGACAGCCTTCATTTTTCATTAAAGGACCTGCAACTCCAAAAAAACTAGAATTAGGATAACGTTTTTTTAAGGAACAAATTAAACCAGCACCCAAAATATCACCGGAGGTTTCCCCAGCTACCAAACCTATAATTAATGGGCGCGAGTTATTATACGTTGAAAATAAATAAGAAGAGAACTGAGATGGCATTATTTTTATCTAATCATACCGCGCGTAGAGCGCTTAAAAAAATCAACAAATAGCTGAATATCAGAATTCTGTTTAGCTAATTCAATAATTTTGGGTTTAACTTCATTTAATGTCTTACCGCTACGATACAGGATCTTATAAACATTACGTATTTTATGTAAGGATTCTTTATTAAAACCACGACGTTTTAAACCTTTAGTATTTAAACCAAAAGGTGTAGCATGATTACCCTGTGCAATAATATAAGGAGGTATATCTTGAGAAACTCCGGAGCAACCTCCTACCATTACATGCGCACCAATCACACAAAATTGATGAACTGCAGTCATCCCTCCAATAACAACAAAATCATCAACCGTAACATGACCACCTAAAGTAACATTATTAGCTAGAATACAACTATTTCCTATTACACAATCATGCGCAATATGTACATTTATCATTAGCAAGTTATCGCTACCAATTTTTGTTACATTATTTCCCTGTGCAGTACCACGATGAATAGTAACATTCTCGCGAATAAGGTTACGATCGCCAATTTCTACTCTTGTTGGTTCATTATCATATTTCAGGTCCTGATTAACTTCACCAATGGATGCAAATTGATATATTTCATTATTACGACCAATTCTAGTCATACCATTCACTACAACATGGGACTTTAATATAGTACCTTCATAAATTTTTACTTCTGATCCAACGTAGCAAAATGGACCGATATATACACTAGCACTAATTACTGCTCCTTCTTCTACTATAGCACTTGGATGGATAAAGGAGGTTATGTTAATCACCTATCCAACCTCCCGGCTACGGGCACACATCATTGAAGCTTCACAGACAATTTTATCATTAACTTTTGCAATACCATTAAAACGCGCAACTCCACGACGTTCTTTAAGAAATTCAACTTCCAAAATCATCTGATCACCAGGTTGAACTGGACGCTTAAAACGAGCATAATCAATACCAGCAAAATAATATAGTTCACCAGTTTCTAATTTACCTTCGCTTTTAAATGCTAAGATACCAGTGGCCTGAGCCATAGCCTCTAGAATTAATACACCCGGAAAAATAGGTTTTCCAGGGAAATGACCTTGAAAAAATGGTTCGTTGAAAGTAACGTTTTTTACTGCTTGTAAGAATTTACCTTCTCTAAAATCAAGAACACGATCTACTAAAATAAAAGGAAAACGATGTGGTAGTAGATCTAAAATATCAGAAATATTAAGAGCATGAGTATTAGTAGTCAAAATACTCTTCCTATAAGAAAACTCATTTTTATAAACAATAAGTCTTGCTTCATATTATAGCAAAACAATGAAATATTGCAGACCTCCGCAAATAATTTTTTTATTTTACATAAAAGGATAAATGCTAGGAATGTATATTACTAATAAGGCGTAAAAATAATATTTAGCTATGGTTGATTTGCTTTTCAACAACCTTAAGACGTTTATTAATTGTATTAATATTCATTACTAGAGCTATTGTTTTACGCCATATTTTATTTGGTAATAAAGGGATACCAGAAGAATAAATACCTGGTTTAGTAATAGAACGCATAACCATACTCATACCAGTGATTCTAGCTTTATCGCAAATTTCTATGTGACCATTAATCACGCTTGCACCACCAATTTGGCAATAACAACCAATCTTTAAGCTACCTGCCATAATAACACCACCAGCAATTGCTGTATTTTCACCAATTATAACGTTATGTGCAATATGGCATTGATTATCAATAATAACACCATTACCAATAGTGGTATCATCTAAAGATCCACGATCTATAGTAGTACAAGCTCCTATTTCTACACGATCACCAATACAAACAGTACCTAGTTGGGGTATTTTAAGCCAGTGCCCTTTATCATTAGCATAACCAAAACCATCAGCTCCTATAACTGATCCTGACTGAATAAGGCAATAATTACCAATTACAACTCTATGATATATACTTACATTTGCCCATAAACGAGTACCAGAACCAATTGTAGTGAATTTACCTACGAAGCAACACGCCCCAATAATGATGTTGTCTCCCAATACTACTCCTGCTTCAATTACTGTATTAGCACCAATAGAAACATTACACCCTATACTAGCTGTTATATCAATTACTGCGCTAGCCGCAATATATTTTGAGGGAGCTGGTGTAGTATCCATAATTTGTGCCATTAACGCATAAGTAACGTAAGGATTCTTTACAACAAGCGCAGCAGATTTCTTACTACAGAAGGATAAGTCATCTTTAGTTAAAACTACAGCTCCTGCATTACAGGTAGATAATTCCTTACGGTACCGACTATTAGATAAAAAAGTAATGTGATGGGATTTTGCTGAATGCATAGAAGCAATCCCGGTGATTATTATATCTTTATTTCCATAGAGTGCTGCATTTAACTGTTGGGCAAGATCAACTAGTCGAATTGAAGGCATGTTTTTATTTAACCTGTTTTAGAACTTGTGCAGTAATATCATAGGATGAATTAGTATAAGCAACTGCATTTGCATCAATTACTAGATCATATCCTTTATCTTTAGCAATAATGCTTACAGCATCCTGAATACGACTTAGGAGTTTATTATTTTCTTCTGCTTGACGCCTACGATTATCTTGCTCAAAAACTTGTGCGTGCTGAAAGAAAATATCACGCTGTGCCATAATGTCTTTTTCCATCTTAGTACGATCACTAGCTTTCATGGTAGAGCCATCACGTTGAAGTTTTTGTATTTTAGACTGTATTTCACGTTCCTGCCTTTGTAAATCCATGGCACGATCATTGAATTCGGTTTCTAATTTTTTAGCGATCACTGTTCGTTGTGGTAACTGCTGAAAAATACTTGAAACTTTAACAATACCAATCTTATAAGCAGCCTCAGTATGTACTGAAACTAATAATAAACTTCCCAACAAACTTACTATATATATCCACATTTTCAATTGTATACTCCTTACCTTCGTCATCTGTACTTATTAAAAACAAGTATATCTATATAGGTACGTAAGTATAATATAAAAGATAAACCTTTAATTATTTAAAAATGTTTAGAGTAGAACTTATGTAATTTAGCATAATTACTATTTAAAATACCTTATATAATTGTTTATTACCAAGTATTACCAATATTAAATTGAAATTGTTCTGATTTATCACCATTATATTGTTTAATAGGCTGTGCGTAAGAAAATATCAATGGACCTAATGGGGATATCCACTGTAATGAAAGTCCAGCAGAAACTCTAATATTACTAGGATCACCATAATCTGAATAAGTCGAATAAGATATTTTATCCCAATTAGTATCCCAGACAGTACCAGCATCAATAAAAATTGAAGTACGTAGAGAATTAGAATATCTTTCACTAATAAATGGTGTCGGTGTAATTAATTCTACAGTACCAATGATCATTGCATTACCCCCGATTGCATCATCATTATATGATTTAATTTTATTGATAGTACCGTTAGAATTTAAATAAATTGCTTTAGGTCCAATATTGTTTGATTGAAATCCACGTATCGAATTCGCTCCACCAGCATAAAAATTTTCATAGAATGGCATTTCTTTACTATTAATACCTTCACCATAACTAAGACGAGAACGACCCATAATAACCCAAGAATAATCTTTATCCAAAGGCAGATAACTTTGGCTATTAAAAGTTACTTTATAGTATTCATTATCTGAACCAGGAATTGTTACTTTACCACTTAAAGAGGCTTTCGTTCCTTGAGTAGGGAAAAAACCACGGTTAACATGATTATAATTCAATCCCAAAGACCATGTGAACTCATTGGCCGTATAATTTGCTCTTGTAGCATAATTTAGGTTTTTACCAACAGATTTTAAATAACGCCACATAGAAACTTGTGGTTGCATATCATATAAAGAATTGTGAACATAACTTAAACCTGTACGTATTGAGTTATTTTCATTAATTGGAAAACCTAAAGTACCATCAAGACCATAACTACTATTAGTATAGTTAGATAATTCTGCATCGTCAGCTTTAAAATCATTATAGAATACACGTTCACCTAAACTAACACCATCTATAGTAAAATACGGATTATTTATAGAAATATCAGCATATGTCTGATATTTATTTTTTGTACTACCTATACTAACGGTATTTCCTGTACCTAACCAGTTATCTTGTTGTACACCAACTTGAAAGCTCATACCGCTTTCTGTACCAAAACCTAAACCAAAATTGAACGCACCAGTATTAGTTTCCTGAACTTTATAATTTATATCTACTTTATCTGGAGAACCTAAAACGGGCTGAGTATTAACGTTAACTAACTGAAAATAACCTGTACGGTTTAAACGTTCCTTACCCTGATCAACTAAATCGCTATTTAACCATGCTCCTTCCATTTGTCGCATTTCACGACGCATAACGAAATCTTTACTAATATGGTTGCCGGTAAAATTAATATTACGCACATAATAACGATGACCAGTGTCGACGTTAATTTGCAACTGAATAGTTTTATCTATATTATTAATTTTAGGTTGAGTTTGTATATTAATATGATCATATCCATATTGCCCTAGCAATCTTTTAATACCTTTCTCTATTTGAATTACTTGCTCTTCATTATACAATTCTTTATTAATCATTTTTTTAGCTAAATAATTGATCTCTTTACTATAATTACTATCGTTAACTGTTACTTCAACACCAATTATTTTATACTGCATACCTTCAGTTAAGTTAATAGTAATATAGATACCTTTCTTATCTGGAGTTAAATTAATATGAGTAGAGTCTATATTAAAGCAAGCATATCCATGATCTAAATAAAATCTTCTTAGACTTTCTAGATCACTAAAAAATTTTTGTCTATAATATCGACGATCGCTGACTAAGTTCCACCAAGGAACTTCGTCGCGTAATTGAAAAATACTTATTAACTCTTCATCTGTAAATACATAATTACCTATAATATTAATTTGTTGAATTTGAGCAGATTGACCTTCTATAAATAATAGTTTTAAATCAATACGATTACGGGGTAGTGGTGTTACAACTATTTTAACTGATGCATTATATTTACCGATACTATAGTAGAAATCCTCTAAACTTTTCTTAAGACCATCAAGTATTGTACAATCTAAGGGTTCACCCAAGATTATACCAGAAGATTCAAGGTCTTTTTTTAACATGTAGTTTGTTATATATTGATTACCAGAAAAAGTAATATTGGCAATTATAGGACGTTCTTTTACCTGTAAAATTAAATTATTACCCTTACGAATAACTAACACATCTTCAAAATTACCAGTAGCATATAATGCCCTAATAGTATTACTCAGATCTTCACTATTAACCGTATCTCCAGCTCGTATTGGTATATTAAGCAAAACTGCATCGACGGCAACTCTTTTTAGGCCTTCAAAATAAATATTTTTTATTATAAAATGATCTGCTCCATATGAGAAGACGCTGCTAAAAAGTAGCACTGATAAGAACAATTTTTTTATCGCCATTATTATTATACGTACTTCCTTACCTACATCGTGCCTTTAAAAGCGCGACAAATCATTTAAAAATGTAAAAATCATTAACAATATTAATAAAATAGAGAAGATACGGTAAATAAAGTCTTGTACTCTCGCAGATACGGCAACTCCTTGTAATTTCTCTATTACTAGGAAGAGGAGGTGACCACCATCAAGAACTGGGAGTGGTAATAAGTTAATAACCCCTAAATTAATACTAATTAGAGCTAAAAACATTAGGTAAAAAACTAACCCATACTCAGCTGATATACCTGCACCCTGAGCAATAGCAATTGGTCCTCCTAAGCTGTTTATTTTTACATCACCAGTAACTAGTTTATCTATCATAGAAACTGTAATTTTAATCAACTGCCAAGTTTTATTAATAGCCTGATAAAATGCTATAAGTGGACTATATTTTTTAATTAACTTGTACTGATTAGACAGAGGAGTTATTGTAGGTGTAATACCTACAAAACCTTCGTTTTTATCTACACTAATAATCTTGCTATCTGGTATTAAATTTAATAATTTAACCTTTCCATTACGTTCTATTTCAATTTCAATATTTTTATTGGGATTTTCTTTAACTTTTTTAATAAAAGTCGCCCAATTTAGTAATAATTGATGATTAATTTTAATAATCTTATCACCAACTTGTAAACCAGCTTTCTGTGCTGCAGATGCATTTCTTACGTCAGATAATACCGGTTGAATTTTAGGTCCGCACGGAATTATGCCAATCGTAACTACAGGATCTTGTTTATCTGGCTTACACTTCCAATGAGTTAAATCTAGAGTTTTCAATATTCTATTGTTACTTTTAAATTTAGCTAATTCTATAGTAATATTTTTTTCCCCAATTTTACTAATTAATGCCATACGCACTTCATCCCAATTAGAAGTTTGAATCCTTCCAATAGACTTTACCTCCCATTCTGGTAAAATATTTGAGTGATAAGCGATAGAATTAGGAATTATTTCATTAATAACAGGACGTACACCAGGAACTCCTATAAAAAAAGCTAGCCAATAAACAGCAATAGCAAAGATTAAATTAGATATTGGACCAGCAATAATTATGATTGCTCGCTGCCATACTTTTTTATTGTCAAATGTTTGATTAAGATACTCAGGGGGTATATTCCCCGATTTTTCATCCAACATTTTTACATAACCACCAAGAGGAATTAATGCAAGAACGTATTCTGTCCCGCTACTACCTATCTTTTTCCATAATGATTTACCGAAACCAATAGAAAAACGTTCTACCTTAACATTACAAATACGGGCCATTATAAAATGGCCTAATTCATGTACTGTAGTTAACACTCCAAGTGCTACTGAAAATGAAAGAAAGCTCCAGAGTATATGAATCATTAGTCAGTTCCCTGATTGAAATAAACTATTAAAATACTAATAATATAAGATATGCAAAAATTGGTACTGCAGCAGTTAAGCTATCTATACGATCAAGAATACCACCATGTCCAGGGATCAAATGGCTACTATCTTTAATTCCAGCCTCTCGTTTAAACATACTTTCAGTTAAATCACCCAATATGGAAGTTAATACTGCTACAATAGAATAAAATAGTAAACCATTAGCATGGAGAGTGATAGGTACATAAAGACCTAATACTCTAGATATTAGGTATGTAGTGGTTAATCCACCTATAAAGCCTTCCCAGGTTTTTCCTAAAGAAACCTGGGGACATAATTTATTTTTACCAAATATATTACCAAATATATAAGCTCCAGAATCAGCTCCCCATACTAAACACATTATATAAAGAAGATGCCATGCTCCTTGATAATAATCAGTTGCATATCCATATTGGCGCAATGCAATTACTCCCCCAAAAAATGGAATAATAGTAGCTGCTCCGAATATTATTTTTAAGATTCGAGAATGCTTCCACCACCATGCAGACTGTGGATAAAATAAAACTAATAATAAAGCAGTAATCCACCAAAAAATAGATACCCATAGAGAGTTAAAAGTTAAACGTAAATCAACATTAAATTTATATAAGTCATTATACATTAATAATGCTAACAATACACCAAAAAAAAGAGCAATGAACATACGATGTATATTTACTGTAAATCCAGCAAGCTGTCCCCACTCCCAAGCAGCTAACATACATATAACTAAAGTTATAATTGAAAAACCAATGGGAGGTAATAAAAATAGTGACGCAATAATAATAGGTGTTAAAATTACAGTTGTTATAATTCTAAATTTTAACAAAATATACCTCCATTATAATGCATGAAATATTTTTTTAGATCTAACTATTCCCAAAACGGCGATTGCGTTTTGTAAATGCATTTAACGCACTGGAAAATGTTAGTTCATCAAAATCAGGCCATAATACGTCTGTAAAATACAGCTCTGAATATGCAATTTGCCATAGCAAAAAATTGCTAATCCGATACTCTCCACCAGTCCTAATAACAAGATCAACCGGAACAAGATCATATAAACAAAGTAATTGGTTTAATAAGTTTTCAGTAATATCACTAGGTTGGATAGCATTAATCTTTACTTGAGTAGCTAATATTTTGACTCCCTGTATTATATCCCATCGTCCACCATAATTAGCAGCAATATTTAAAATAAGACCATTATTATTTGCGGTAATATTTTCAGATCTAAGAATACGTTCTTGTAATCGATAACTAAAACGACTGATATTACCAATAAATTTTAGACGTATATTATACTTATGTAATCTTTTTATTCCGCTATCTAATGTATGTATAAACAATTCTATAAGAGCAGTAACTTCTCTCTCTGGTCTTTTCCAGTTCTCACTACTAAAAGCATATAATGTTAATATCTTAATACCATGGCTAATAGCAAAATGTATAGAACGACGCACTGCTTTTACCCCGTATTTATACCCAAACATAAATCTCTTACCCTGAAGATGAGCCCAACGTCGGTTGCCGTCCATAATAATAGCAACATGTTGTGGCACATATAGTATATCATGAGTATTTGATAATTGAGTAGAAGACATGAAGTATAATTAATTCCTAATTGGATAATAACAAGAAAACTAATATAAATACTTAAACTTATATAAAAGATCTATGATAAGTATACATACTTAATAAATATTTATTGAAAATAAAATACTAAAATATAAATACAATTAAATAACTAGCTATCTAAATAGCTAAATAGCTAAATAGCTAAATAGCTAAATAATATATTACTTAAAATTATATTTGAAATTTTACACAAAGTAGTTTTGCAACCTTCCTAGATTGATAGTCAATATCTAAAACCTCATCTATACTTTTAGGCTCACTAAAAGATAAATTTAATAATGCCTCTTGATTAAGGGATGCGATATCAATAAAACGAATTTTTCCACATAGAAATGCATTAACGGCAATTTCATTAGTTGCATTCAGCACAGTTGTTGCAGCTTGTCCAGCACGAGAAGCATCTATAGCTAATTTTAGACAAGGATAACGTAATATATCTGGTTGTTCAAAAGTTAATGATCCAATTTTATAGAAATTAAGAGGCTCAAGATTATTGTTTACACTTTTTGGATAATACATAGCATACGCAATTGGTATACGCATATCAGGGGTGCTGAGATGCGCAGTCACGCTACCATCAAAATAACGCACCATAGAATGAATGATAGATTGAGGATGAATAATAATTTCAATCTCTGATTCAGAGGCGTTAAAAAGCCAGTGAGCTTCAATATATTCCAACCCCTTATTCATCATAGTTGCAGAATCTACAGATATTTTACGCCCCATAGACCAATTAGGATGTATACATGCCTGATCTATTGTGACTGTTGCAAAATTATCAACTGGTAACTGATACAATGGTCCACCAGATCCAGTAATAACAATATGTGAAATATTGTGTTCTCTAAGAGTTGTAAAACCAAGATTATTTTGAATAGTTTTAGGCATGATGCGAAAAATTGAATTATGCTCACTATCAATGGGTAAAAGTTTAGCATTACTTTCCCTTAAAGCATTCATAAACAACTGTCCACAAGTTACTAAAGATTCTTTATTAGCTAGTAGAACACATTTGTTAGCTTTTATAGCGGCCATTGTAGGCATTAATCCAGCTACACCAACAATAGCGGACATAACTTGATCAACATTATCTAGAGTAACTAACTCACATGCATCATTTTTATCAGAAGTAACTTTAATATTAAAAATACCCGCTTCTTTTAAGCGTAAATATAGTTCTTTAGCTGCATTTTTATTCGCCATAGATACATAATGCGGAATAAATTCAATACACTGCTGAAACATAATATCAACGTTTTTATCCGCTACCAATGCAATAACTTTAAAGTCATTAGGATTAGCACGTACTACAGACAACGTGTTGATACCAATAGATCCGGTAGAACCAAGGATAGTTAAGTTTTTCATGCAAACCTTATAAATAATTATTTAAAAAGGATATATTCAAGAGTTATATTGTTTTTAAAAAACAACAACATAACTCAAAATACTTCTGAAACTACTCTAAAATACAATATATTATTAAATTTTCATTAACTCTTTTTCTTTATTAATTAATAAGATATCAATATTCTTTATCATAGTATTGGTTATCTTCTGAACTTCATCCTGAGATTTACGATCCTCGTCTACACTAATTTTCTTATCTTTTAATAATAATCTAATTTTATCGTTAGTATCACGACGTACGTTACGTATAGATATTTTACTTTGTTCTGCTTCAGAACGCACTATTTTGATCATTTCTTTACGACGTTCTTCAGTCAATGCAGGGAATGGAATACGAATAATTTTATCCATAATAATTGGATTTAAACCTAAATTAGATACAGTAATCGCTTTTTCTATTGAAGAAGATAAAGAACGATCAAATACAGTAATTGCTAAAGTATGGGAGTCTTCAGCGATAACGTTAGCAACTTGACTTAGGGGGGTAATAGCTCCGTAATATTCCACGGATATATTATCCAATATATGAGGGTGCGCACAACTAGTACGAATTTTATTAATATTTAATTTAAATGTCTCTATACATTTATTCATGCGTGTTTTAGAATATTTTTTAATTTCATCAATCACGTTAAAAGTCCTTGAAACAGTTTATTAACTAACTTTTTATTTTCTTTATTTCTATAATATTAATATATTATTATACGACTTAATTATATGTATTATTTGCATATTAGGGTACCTTCTTTTTCACCCATAACGATACGACGCATAGCACCAAGCTTATTAATATTAAATATACAAATAGGTAAGTTATGATCACGAGCCAGAATAAAAGCTGCTAAATCCATTACTTGAAGTTTTTTTTCTAAAACATCCTTATAAGAAATCCGGTTAAATAACGTTGCGTTTAAATTAGTTAATGGATCAGACGAATATACACCACTAACTTTAGTTGCTTTTAACACAATATCAGCTTCTATTTCTATTCCACGCAAACAAGCTGCAGAGTCAGTTGTACACAATGGATTACCCGTACCTGCTGAAAAAATAACTACATGATTATTACGTAATAAACTGATAGCTTTTACCCAATTGTAGTTATCACAAATACTATGCAGGGGTATTGCTGACATAAGGTATGTATTAATAGAAGACCTAAGTAATGCATCACGCATTGCTAAACCGTTAATTACAGTGGCTAATATCCCCATATGATCGCCAACAATACGACTGATACCAATACGTGCTAAGCTATAACCACGAAACAGGTTACCCCCTCCAATCACAATTCCTACTTGAATACCTAATTCCACTAAATCTTTTATTTCCTGCACTATAAGTTTTAGCACACCTGCATTAATACCAAAATTTTCTGAACCCTGTAAAGATTCACCACTAATCTTAAGAAGAATACGATGATATAGGCATTTAGAATTGATTGTCATAAATATTCTATCCTAAAAAAGCAGTTAATAAAAAAATAATATAGAAGGTATTTAAAAATAAAGATATTATTAAATTAAAATTTTTCTAAAATTAGAATAATTAATATAATTATAATTTCCGAGAATTATATTATTTTAGTGATTTATGTAAATTTTGCAGTAAAATTTACTGTATATCACTAAAGCTCTTGACCCAATTCAAAACGAATAAAGTTGGTCACTTCAGCATTATATTCAGTAAGTAACTGACCGATGGTTTTATTTAAATCCATAATAAAATTCTGACCAGTAAGAGATACTGAATCAATGAATTTTTTCATACGACCTTTAACAATTTTCTCTGCTATTTCTTGCGACTTACCAGAGCGCATTACAATATCTAGTTGAATCTGATACTCTTTTTCTACCACTTTAGCGGATACATTTTCTGGATTAATAAATTCTGGTTTACTTGCAGCAATATGCATTGCAAGTTGCTTTGCTAGTTCCTGATTAGCATTTTTAGCAACAACCATAACGCCAATGCGAGTACCGTGCAGATAGCCAGCGAGTACTTCTCCTTTAAGAGCAGCGACGCGACGTATATTAATATGCTCACCTATCTTCATAACTAGATCTATGCGTTCTTTTTCGAAATATGATTTAAGAATGTCAATATTAGTAATTTTATCTACAATAACAGTATTTAAAACTTTCTCAGCAAATTTTTGAAAATAATCACCTTTAGCAACAAAATCAGTCTGACAGTTCACTTCTAGAATTACACCATAGTTTTCTGTTATACTCATTTTTATTACTCCATCAGTTGCTGAATTAATAGCTTTTTTTGCTGCTTTTATAGCACCAGATTTACGCATATTTTCTATTGCAAGTTCAATATTTCCTTGAGAGTTAATTAGTGCTTTTTTGCAATCCATAACTCCTACCGAAGTACGTTTACGTAATTCTTTGAGAATATTCGTAGTTATATCAGTCATTATATTTTCCTTAGTGTTCTAATTTGGTTTAGAATAGTAAAAACTAGATTATAGTAGTTGCATTAAAAGTTATTTAAATAGTATAATAATTTATAGTTTGTTATTTAACATTAATAAAAGTCATAAATTATATAATAAATAATTTATTCAATAAATTATTAATACTGAATTAGTAGATATCCAGTAATTTATAAATGAAATATATCAATATTATAATTATAATTACTGGATAAAATTAAATGTTGTTAATTTTATTATTATAAATCTAATAAACTGTTTTTATATCATGATTTTATAATCCAGAAGATTACATTACTTAGTATGCTACCCATAAATAAATGAGAACTAACATCGTCCTTAATACATACCTATTTTAGTAAAAAACTTATTTATTAAAATAATAATAATATTTTAGTGATCTTAAAATACTTTTAAACAAAAAATAAATAATCCTTATTATTTTTAATAAAAATGCATATAATGTCTAATATTACACCTCCTTAAAATAATTTAGTATAATAAGTAATGATAGTCCTATATGATATAGAGTAATTAATATAGTACCAGCATATAATCTTATATAAATTTCATTGAAATACATGATAAAATCAATAAGATTTTTTCTAAAGTATTTCTTAATGATACCCAATTCTTCTTAGTTTTCCTCCACTACTAAACTTATCTTCTGAGCATAACCTTCACGAATAGCTTCTGCTGCAGCATTTAGGTATAAACTTACCGCTCGAGTTGCGTCATCATTACCAGGAATAACGAAGTCAACTCCATCCGGATCAGAGTTCGTATCAACGATAGAGAATACTGGAATACCTAGGTTATTAGCTTCTTTAATAGCTATATGTTCATGATTCGCATCAACTACAAATAAAGCATCTGGTAAACCTCCCATATTTTTAATACCTCCTAAACTCTTTTCTAATTTAGCTAACTCACGAGTACGCATTAGTGCTTCTTTTTTAGTTAATTTTTCAAAAGTACCATCTTGAGATTGAGTTTCTAGCTCTTTAAGTCTCTTAATGCTTTGGCGAACAGTTTTCCAATTAGTGAGCATACCCCCTAACCAACGATGGTTAACAAAGAATTGATCACAACCATTAGCATATTCTTTTACAACTGCGCTAGCAGCACGTTTAGTACCAACGAACAAAACCTTTCCTTTACGAAAAGAAATTTTTTGCAATTGGACTAAAGCTTTATTTAACATTACAACAGTTTTTTCAAGGTTTATAATATGAACTTTATTACGCGCACTAAAACCGAAAAATATAAAAGGCTTCATTTTTGGATTCCAGTAACGGGTTTGGTGACCAAAATGTACACCAGCCTTGAGCATGTCACGCATAGAAATATTTATCACAATTAAACCCTCTATATAAGTTTGAAGTTTAACCTCCAATATACCAGTAAGAAAAACCTAAAAGTATTTACCTTAAAATATGTATAAAAGATAATATCGAATCACTATATATTTTTTATTATTTTATAAAGATAACACATTTAAGATTTAAAGATCTACCTGCCATTCTAAAATATTCATTATTGAACTTTCATAATAGCATAAATCAAATATAGGCTTCAAATTTTGTTAGATTTGTAATCTATAATCATTTAAAGTATTTATTACAATTAAGAGTTAAATTAAAATTAAAACATTATTGCTACTCTAGCAATAATGTTTTGCTAATTTATAAGATAAGATAAGATAAGATAAGATAAAAGGAAACATATTAATGTCAATTTTAATAAAAACATCCCAACAAATTCAAAAAATGCGCATTGCTGGAAGATTAGCTGCAGAAACTCTAGAAATTATCAAGCCATATGTTGTTCTTGGTGTTAGTACTAGCGAATTAGATCGTATATGTGCCGATTATATCACAAAAAAACAGAAAGCAATCTCAGCTTGTTTTGGATATCATGGCTATCCAAAATCAGTTTGTATATCTGTAAACGAAGTAGTATGTCATGGTATCCCTAGCGATAAAAAAATACTTAAAGATGGTGATATAGTTAATATTGACGTCACTGTTATTAAAGACGGTTGGCATGGAGATACATCTAAAATGTTTATTATTGGTAAGCCAACTATTCTGGGTAAGAGATTATGCCAAATTACATTAGAAAGCTTATATCTAGCTATAAAAATGATTAAACCTAATATCCGCTTGCGCACTATCGGTATTGAATTACAAAAATTTATTGAGGGGCATGGATTTTCTGTAGTACGTGAATACTGCGGACATGGCATTGGTAAGATGTTTCATGAGGAACCTAAGATTCTACATTACAATACATATGACGGGGGTATAATACTAAAGAAAGGTATGACATTTACTATTGAGCCTATGGTAAATGCAGGACACTTCCAAATACGCACTATGCGGGATGGGTGGACAGTAAAAACAAAGGATCATAGCTTGTCTGCGCAGTACGAACATACTATTGCAGTAACAGATAACGGTTGTGAAGTCCTAACTTTACGTAAAGAAGAAAGAGAACTTCCACGAATTATAGTGCATAAGAATATGTAGTTAATCAATAAGATTAGAAGATATACAATATATGAAATATAATCTCATATATAACAATAATGTATCACTACTATTTTCTATTAATTTTAGTAAAGATATTTATAGTCAGAATAGACTTAATAATATTGAATATAAAGAGTATAATAATTTACATTATATAACCTTTGGATTAATATTTTATTTTAATACTTTTATTCATCTTATTTCACCTATAATATCAGTTGTTTAATTAATTATAGATCTTTAATAGATCACCTCATCCCCTTTAACAACTAGTATGGTTATTTGGATTAGTTATAATTAATAGCAATATTTATATGATCTCTTTATTTTTTATCAAAAATATCCTTATAATTAGGTTAATTATTATTAATGCTCATTAGCATATTAAGTACATGAATATTATCAAAAAATAAGATAATATTATTTAATGTAAGTAATAATATGTGTTATAGTATAATGTAAAATTTTCATTTTTTTAAATAAAAAGTAATATTTTACTTTTTAGGAAAAAGGAATACGGAGTTTATAAGGACTTACATAAAAAATAGTATATTAAAATTAATGTATAAGATATGAATGAAACCTATAAAACAATTTCTTTATATACGTATATTTTCTAAGTTATACTGTCATGCCAAATATTTACCTAAGATTATAAATAAAAATTGCAATAATATTATAAATAATCTTTTCTAGCAAACATTTACGATATACTTAACCTTATTATTTTTAATAAAAAATGTGTCTGTTTAATTTTGATTATGAATCAAATATAAATTATCTTAAAATATTAAAATTAATTATGACATACAAATTAGGAAATAAGCAGAAATTACTAAAAAATTTTATAAACAAAATACACTAAGTTCTTAATAACCCTAGTGATTTAAATAAGATAATATAAAATATAAGTACAATGATTATATCATAATATATAACTAGTTAAAATTCAACAGAATTCATTCATGAATAATCATATATTATTATTTTAGATAAAATACTATTATTAGTGTAAAATAAAATACGTCCTTAAATAAAAAAAATAAAAATAATAAAAATAATCCTTCATGTTACTTGACTACCTTAATGACGGATAGTTAGTAAATTATCGAAATATTCACATATTTGTTAATAAACAATAGTTCTAATTTGCAACAAATAAAAATAATGATAAAATCATAATAATAGAAGATGATAGGTAGTTATATCCAAATAAATTTAGGTATAGAGTATGTACTCTAATATTATTAATAATAATTCTCAGTATATTTATGATAATTATTATCTTTAAATTTAAAATTAGATGATATTATCAATAAATAGATCTGTAGTAATAACATAAAAATAATTTTATTATAAACTAATCTAGTACTAATGCTTTAAAACTACATATTGATAACAAATAACTGAATAGAAAAGGTTTTTTATGAATCATCTTATTCCTAATTGTAAATATAAAATTATTAGTTTCTCACATTTAATTAATCATGCTTATAGACAAAAATTACTTTCTTTGGGGTTTTTACCTGGTTCTCCATTTAGTGTTATTCGTCTTGCCCCTCTATAGGCGATCCTATTGAAGTTAAATCACGTCGTATAAGTCTTTTTATGCGTAAAAAAGATTTAGCATTCTTAAAAATAGAGCGAATACCATAACTAAAAAACCCAAATCAAAATCTAATAATACCACTAATTACAGCTAATATTATATATCAGTACGTTTTTTATTTTTAGATAATTAATTACTGATAAATATATTATAAAAAGTCGATAAGACTTTTTATCTTCTTATATAATATAAAATATTCTTATACAATTTTTGATTATGGAACTACTCACAATAGGGTTAATAGATAACCATAATTCAGGTAAGACTACCTTATTTAATCAGTTAACTAGATCTTGTCAGAAAGTTGGTAATTGGGCTGGAGTCACGGTAGAACGTAAAGAAGGTTATTTCTTTACAGAAGGACATCACATAAAACTAGTGGATCTCCCTGGTACTTACTCTTTAATAACTATTTCAGAAAATACGTCACTAGACAAACAAATATCTTGGAATTATATTCTTAACGACGAAGTTGAATTAATTATCAACGTAGTTGATGCTTCTAATCTTGAACGTAATCTATATCTTACTTTGCAATTACTTGAACTAGGTATTCCATGTATAGTAGCACTAAATATGCTAGATATTGCCAACAGACAATATATTGAAATTAATACTTCAGCACTTTCGAAACATCTTGGTTGTCTAGTAGTACCACTCATTTCTATCCAAGCTATAGGTATAGATAAGATAAAAAAAAGCTATTGATTTACCATAATCTTGTGCTATCTCAGGATTATTGGAATATCCACTTTTGCTAAAACAACTGGATAATCTATCAAAAGTTATACCTATGACTTTAACTATACAAAAGCGTCGCTGGCTAGCACTTCAACTTCTTGAAGGTAATATTTCTAACTCAACCATCATGAAGGATGCATTTCAAATATTACCTAAAATTCAGAAAACATCTCAACTGACATTTAATGAAGATCCAGCACTTATCATAGCTTATTTACGTTATGAATATATTAAAGATATTTGTGATTCTATTAGTAATACTACACAGGTTATTTATAATATGTTTACCGAAAAATAGATTATATAATTCTTAATCGTTGGCTGGGTATTCCTATTTTTTTATTAGTAATTTATTTAATGTTCTTTCTATCAATAAATATTAGTGGAGTATTACAACCATTATTTGAATGTAGTTCTGTAACTATTTTTATTCAAGGTCTACAACGAATAGGGTATATTCCTCGCTTCCCTTTATGGCTAACTACTATACTGACGCAAGGAGGAAACGGTATAAAAACAGTACTCCCTATAATCCCAGAAATTGGAATTATGTATGTATCCCTTTCTTTTCTTGAGGATTCTGGCTATATGGCACGCGCAGCCTTTGTAGTTGATCTCATGATGCAAGTACTTGGTTTACCTGGTAAATCATTTGTTCCTCTAATTATTGGTTTTAGTTGTAATGTATCCGCAGTTATGGCTACTCGAACATTAGATACACTACGTGAACGCTTAACAACAGTACTTATGGCACCTTTTATGTCCTGCCGTGCACGCCTAACAATTTTTGTTATATTTTCATCAGAATTTTTTAATCAACAGGAATCCCTAGCAGTATTCTCACTATATATGATAGGTATTATTACGGCAATTTTTATTGGTCTTATGATAAAATATACTATCATGACTGGAGAGGTATCTCCTTTTATTATGGAACTACCAGTATACCACTTACCAAATTTAAATCATTTAATACTACACACTTGGCCAAGATTGAAAAGTTTTGTGTTACGTTCTGGCACAATAATAATTATTGTAAGTACTGTAATAGGTACTCTTAATAGCTTCTCTTTTAGAGGTAAGACCGTAAACGCAACAAACGATTCTGCACTCGCTTCAGTAAGTAAATTTATAACACCACTATTATATCCTATAGATATTAACAGAGACAATTAGCAAGCCACTGTAGGTTTAATTACTGGTGCTATAGCAAAAGAAGTAGTTATGAGTACTTTAAATACTCTATATACATCAGATCAAATTTATAAAACAGATTTTAATCCAAAAAACTATAGCTTAATTATTGGCTTAGTAAAAGCTGTAAATGAAACATTGCAGAGCTTAAAATATACCTGTAGTCTGCATTTTTTAGTTAAGTCAATAAAAGAAGATAATCAATGCATGAAAATACAATCTAGTGCAGTTATGAGTGTCATAGGTAATAAATTTGGTAGTACTAGCGCTTGCTTATGCTTACCTTATTTTTGTACTATTATATATTCCTTGTGTATCAGTTACGGGAGTAATAGCACGAGAAAGTAGTCGTAACTGGATGATCTTTTCTATTCTATGGAGTTTAAATATTGCTTACTCATTAGCAACATTATTTTATCAGATAGCAAATTTTAATCACCATCCACAATACAGCTTACTTGCTATTACGATTATCTTAATATTTAATACTTTAGTATTAATAGTTCTACGATATTCTAGGAATAATTTAAGTTTTATTTTTGGTAAAATTAATAATCAATAATAATTATTGTGATACTAAAGGTATATAAAATATTATAATTTTATAATAAAGTAATACGCAGAGACAAAAGAATGGCAATTTTATTTAAAGTAAGAGATACGGTATCCTTACATAAACAAATTAAACTCAAACAGCTATATCAAGAAGTACATAAAGTTCCCCATCTATAGTTCTTATGGTATTGAACACTGAGAAAAAGAGGGGTATATAGAAAAAATTAAAGAAACCGAATATAATTTATATAGTTAATATTTATAAATATGTCCTAAAAAAACGGGAACTTATACAAATATAATGCCTATAGTTTTATAACTATAATTTTATAACACAAGAAATACTAATTAAATTATTATTAATACTATTATAGCTATAATAAGAATTTAGAACATTATATAAACTCTTGATAATATTTTTTTAAAAGAATGATATTTCATATTTTGTAATGTATTGCATTACAAAATGTATTGTAGTTTCTTTAATTTTATAAAAAATAATTAACTAATTTAGTTTTATTTTCTCGAATAAAATTATCAATCAATATTTAGAGTAATTAGTCTAATTATTCATAGTAGTTATATATCTATCTCTAATCTAGATATATTAAAAACAACTTACCTAGCTTTTTAGTTCTAATAAAGTAATATTCATAATATTAATTATTATATTTTGAAATATTGTTAAGATAAAAATCTCAAATATACTTTTATATTCAACATGATTTACTAATCATACTGCTGAGATTACTTTATTAAATAAGCATGTTACCCTTATTGAATAATGTTTCAAATATAAAATATATTATATATTTTTTAGAAAAATTAATTATAAATAATCTTTGTATTCATAAAAAATATTATTTATCTTAATTTTATAATTTTATTGTTTTAATTACACTGATAGATGATATCTCTTTAATAAATAGAACTGTTAGTAACTTATATTTTACAACCCTAATAACTTGATTATATCTACTTCATTTATAATTGTAATACCTAGATTTTTAGCTCTATCTAACTTAAATCCTGCTGCATTACCAACAATTAATATATCAGTTTTCTTGGATAAACTCTTTGTTATTTGAGCACCCAAAGCTAATAGGCTATATATAGCCTGATTACGAGATATTAAATTAAATGAACCTGTAAATACTAAGCTTTTCCCCCAAAAAAAATTTTGCATATCTTTAGTTAAAACTGTCTGAGGCTTGATATACCAATGGATTCCAATCTCAGGGCTAATTAATTCATTAATAATTTTCTTATTATACTCTTTATTCAAGAAATCGTATACATGCTCTGCAACCACTGTACCGATATTCTGTACTCTTTTTAGCTCTTCAATATCTGCACTACATAAAGACTCTAATGAACCAAAATGTGCTGCTAAATTTAATGCCATTACTTCCCCTACTTTATATATTCCTAATGCATAAAGAAACCTTGCCATTGTAGTTTTTTTAGACTTCTCTAAAGAGTGAACTAAATTAGTCGCAGACTTTAGACCTATACGATTTACATTAGTAAAGACATCTATAGTTAAGCGATATAAATCAGGTGGGGTATGCACATATTTTTTTTCAACTAACTGTTCAATGATTTTACCTCCAATACCTACTACACCCATAGCTTTACGTGAAATAAAATGTTTGAGTGACTCTTTAAGTTGAGCCTTACATATTAAGCCACCAGTGCAACGAGATATTACTTGTCCGGTAATGCGCTCAATGTTAGAACCACATACAGGACAATGTTTAGGAAAAATAATCTTCTGTGCATTTTTAGGACGTCTAGAATTTACCACACTAAGAACCTGTGGAATAACGTCTCCAGCACGACGAATAATAACGGTATCACCAATTAATAACCCTAAACGTTTTATTTCATTAGCATTATGTAATGTAACGTTTCTTATCATAACACCTGCTATAAGAATAGGATCTAAACATGCAACTGGTGTAATAGTACCATTCCTGCTAACCTGAAACTCAACATTGTTTACTACAGTCATTTGTTCTTGGGAAGGAAATTTAAACGCTGTGGCCCAACGAGGCGCTCGTGTTATACAGCCAAGATGTTTTTGAAAATAAAAACTATCTACCTTAATTACTATACCGTCAATATCGAATTCTAACATTGAACGTTTTTGTTTAATTTTACGATAAAACTGTAACACTTCATCACTACCGTTACATAGTTTTACCCAATTACTAACTGGCAAGCCCCAATGCTTACATTGCTGTAGATATTCATAATGACCCAGTGGAAGTTTTCCATCATCTATCCATCCCAAACCATAACAAAAAAAAGTAAGAGGACGCTTAGCAGTAATACGTGCATCAATTTGACGCAATGATCCTGCAGCTGCATTACGGGGATTAGAAAAAAGTTTTTGATTTTTATCACGTGCTTCTTCGTTTATTCTTTTGAAACCAGATAATGGCATTAAAACCTCACCACGAATTTCAACACTACTAGGGATATTACTCCCTATTAATTGTAAGGGGATTGCACGTATTGTTTTAATGTTAGCTGTAATATCTTCCCCTATGTTACCATCGCCACGCGTAGCACCACGAATTAAAATACTATTTTTATATAAAAGGCTTACTGCTAAACCATCAAATTTAAGTTCACAACAAAAACTTAAAGGATCTGATATTTGTAAGCGTTCATGTATGCGCTTATCAAAAGACAAATAGCTCTCTTCATCAAAAATATGATCTAACGAAAGCATAGGTATCTTATGATGAACTTTACTAAATGAAGATAAAGGTGCTGCTCCTACTCTTTGGGTAGGAGAATCTGATGTAATGAGTATGGCATTATGCTTATCTTCTAAGTTTCGCAGCTCATTCATTAAACGATCATACTCATCATCAGGTATTTCAGGGGAATTCAGTACATGGTATTGATACTCATGATAACGTAAAAAAGTTCTTAGTTGTTCAACCCTTTTTATAAGTTGCTGTACATTAGTATATGTCATAATTTATTAATAATTTGATTAAAAATAAAAACTTTAATATATAGAATATATTTAATTGTATTAGATAGTTATCCTATTATTTTTTAGTATTTAAAATTTCAAGTATATGCATTTGATAAATTTCTAATTTTTGTAGAGTCATCATTCGGCGCTCATCGTCTAATACCACACCACCAACATCTTCAGCTATACGCTTAGCTGATTGAAGCATTAGCTTTAAATTTTGATTAGCGTCACCATATGAAGGTACTTTCATAAATAAAGAGATACCAGGAGTACTAAAATAAGACATATTTTCAAGTTTGAATTTACCTGGTTTAATCATATTTACAATACTAAACAAAACTGGACCACTACCCATAGGATTTAGATGACGATGAAAAATATTCATAGCGCCAAACTGAAAACCATATTGTAATATACTTTGCAGTAATACCTCACCTCTTATTACGCTACCGTAACTTGCAGCAACATGCAAGACTAGAATTATTTCCATTATTTTTCTTGGCTGAATAATATTATTCTTCCTAGAATTAGTAGAATTCTCCAGTGATTTTGAATTATTTAATAGTTCATAATTTAGATTAATATGATTATCTTTATAGTTCTCATGCAGCAAATTATTCTTTGCTACTATCGGATAGCTAAATACTTGTTGTGCTTCTAAATTTTCCCTAAATTGTACAATATGGTTGAGAGGCGTATGCAGCTTATTTAAATTTTTCGAATTCTCATGTTGAAAAATACTAAACTGGTTGAATATAGTTTTTATAGATTTTTGTTTGGCATGACAAGGATTCTGACTCAGAAATTTATCTACATTTTTATCTCTTTTCACTAGTAAATGTGTATCATAAGATTTTTTTATTCTTGTCTTGAGTAGAGTACGAAAAGACCAATTAATATTTTTACGACTAATCCAAGATCTATGTAATAACAAAGCTATAATCGTACCAAAACTAACAACAATGAATATTAGAAGCAAATCATGCATCATGGTAATCTCTGTTGTTTGAATACCACTACCATACATAATGGCAAACTCTTCACTCAATAGCTCCACTTATATAGTGAGTACAACTATTAAATATACTAAGATATACAATAAAAGTTTATTTATTACTTTTCTGTTGATTAGCAAAATATATAGATAAAATAGTTATAAAAATTATTTTTCTATTACAATATAAGACATAATTAAAGAAATTAATGTATTATATTATTTACTGCAAGTAAATTAATTACTAATAACTTAGCATTAAATACTTAGTTATTATATTAAAATTCATTAATTTTTATTCTTTTTATAAAATAAGATGTAGTAGATGATTTTTTAAATCAGATATAATAGTGTGATATATACTATTATTTATATAATTATTTAATAACTTTATTTAAGAATAGAATCAATCAAATAGAATTTTTATTAAAATGACTATTCGTAGTTTTATAATCATTTTTAAAACATACGTCTAAAATAGACCATCTATGAATATTATTACTATAATACGTCATATTATTAAATATATATTTACGAGAGTAAGTATATGCTTATCATTTTATAAAAACTAAATATTATGAAATTAAGCTTATTTATATCTATAAAAAAAATCAGATAAGCTATCTATAATCAAATTACTATAAAATTATATATTAAAATTAATCAATATATTAAATATTACTTATACGTAAATAAAAGTTTTTTATCTAAAAACAAACTTGTCATTATAGTAATTATGATAGATTATATAAATAATAAATTGATTATCTAGATAGATAGGATGTTTGCTATGTTATAAAAGTATTTTATAATACTTTAGTTAAAATTTCACATAAAAGATTAGTAATAAATAAAAAATAGATCTTAGTAATCTATGTAGGATGCTAATATTATTAAAAGTAATTTGCTTAATTATCAAAATTTATAAGTTTTTATAACTTAAGACAATTAAAATTATTCTCTAGTTTTTACTTAAAATTATCCTACTAATTTATAGTATATATTCTATAATAAAAATATTACCTATTTTAATTATGCTGATTAATAATATTTAATTGCAATTTATTAAAAAATATTTACTATATATAACTACATAATGATAATTATAAATAATTACTATTCATGATACTAGAATTTAAGTAAATATTAGTTCTTTGGAATTATTGTTATCCTTATAAAGTTTTACTATAAATTTTTTAATACAGTTACAATTATTAATATAAAGTTATACAAAGAATAAAAGATTTATAACTACCATAAAGCACGTCTTTTATGCAGTAACATGATTTAATATTTCCCCTAAAAGCAATATTCACTGTATGAATAATAATATATATTATATACTTCTTTTTAAGAAAAGTTCTATTAATTATTAACACAACTAAATATAATGTATTTACTTCTTTAAGAGAAACAATAGAGTGTAATACAAAAATTAAGTATGTATTTCATATGGTAAAGGACTTATTATGATGAAAATTTTTTAGGATAATTACTTAATAATAGGCCATTATCTGCTCAGTCATCTAAATCATATAGTAAATAATTATATTTTATTAAATATAGAATTTTGTAGTCCAATTTTAGTATTAAAGATAGAATCAGTGCTAATACGATCTGGAATTTTGATAAACAAAATATCCTTAAATCAGGTATTAAACTAATTAAAATAACTATTAGAAATACTAGTATGTCCTTTATATTTGATAGCTAATTCACGTAGTTATAAGCTAATATTAATAATTATTAATACTATTAAGTCTAGAATGTTATTAATCAATCAAAATGTTAGGTGCAGATTTAATGCTCAATAAAGTCATTAAAAATTATGAAATATCTAGATCTTAAAAGATAAAGAAATAGCTACCTTAAAGAGTAATTTTTTCTCATTAAAATAATCTAGTAATCCTTTCAACCCTGATATTTATAAAAACAACCGTACAAAAATATAGGAAGATACTTTTGACAAACTTTATCGTATGAGTTTCTAGAATTTGTATAGACGGAGTACTAACTAATACTCAACACTCTAAAACATCAAAAACCAAGTTATCGCAATAGCTATTAAACCAGAAGAATCAACAGTTATCATTCATACTATAGCTAGTAAAACTATTTGACTAGGACCAAATAAAATCCAAGGTGTTGTCTTGGGTTTTATCAGTGATAATCTCCAATTTAAATTTAATTAATTATATATAATTAATTGATTGGCAATAATAAAAATATTTATATGAAATGGGTTTTAATAAAAAATACATCTCTGCTAGAGATCGTACCTTAAATTATATTTAATGTAGTAATAAAAAATATCTAAAGAACTAAAATTTACTAATAAAAATACTCAGGTACTACATCTTCTTCTGGTAAATGTTATTTAACAATATTGCTTTATTTGTAGATTTATTCACTCAATAAGGCATTACAATAATGACATTATAATTTTCTTAGTGTATTAAGGTAACTTTATTGAGTTATTTTATAATATAGTTTAAATATTAATCTACAAATATTTATTTATTATCTAATTAAATATATATAAAGATACTACTTAAAATTATTAAAAATGATATTAATCATATATTATTATCCTTTAAAGATAAAGATTATTTTGCTGTAATGATAATTAATATTTTAAATAATATCTAATGTAGCATTCAATACAAAGCATTAGGCCTACTAAATAGTCAGTGTAATCTATTTTCTATAGAAATATTAATATAGAATTACCATTCTATTAAAGAATCATTTTGTGATATTTTACTTTATTTAAACTAAACTAAAATTATTTTATATAATTCTTATATCTTAACTATTCCATAAGATAGGTAGTAATTAAATAGAATAAAGTTAGAGACTTAATTTAACAGTTAACAATAATATAAACTAAAAAACAATTGAGGAAAATATGTTCCAACAAAAGGTTACAATTACCGCACCAAATGGTCTGCATACACGTCCTGCTGCTCATTTTGTTAAAGAAGCAAAAGGGTTTACCTCAGAAATTACTTTGACTTCTAATTCTAAAAGTGCAAGCGCAAAAAGCTTATTCAAACTACAAACCCTAGGTCTAGCTCAAGGTACTGTTGTTACTATTTCCGCTACAGGAGCAGACGAACAGAAGGCAGTTGAATATTTAGTAAAATTGATAGCAGAACTTAAATAATAATTAAGTAAAGTAAGTTTTAGTTACATTTTAAATAAATGAGGAATATTATGATTTCAGGTATTTTAGTATCGCCAGGTATTGTATTTGGTAAAGCTCTTTTGCTAAAAGAGGATAAAATTATTATCGATCGGATAAAAATTAATCCTGGTGAAGAAGAACAAGAGATTGATCGTTTTAGAGCTGGATGTAAACAGGCATCTAAGCAACTAAAAAATATTAAAATAAAAGCTGAGGAAGTTTTTGGTAAAGAAAAAGCAGCAATTTTCGAAGGTCATATAATGTTATTAGAAGACGAAGAACTAGAACAAGACATTATAACCCTTATTAAAGAAAATAAAATGACTGCAGAATTTGCAGTTAATAAAATTATTAGTGATCAAGCTAAAGCTCTAGAACAATTAGAAGATGAATATCTAAAAGAACGTGCGTCTGATATTCGTGATATAGGTAAGCGTCTTTTAATGAATATCTTAGGTATGCACATCGTTGATTTAAGTGCTATTCAGGAAGAAATTATCTTAGTTGCAAACGACTTAACCCCATCAGAAACTGCACAACTAAATCTAAAAAAAGTTTTGGGATTCGTTACTGATCTAGGTGGACGTACATCTCATACCTCTATCATAGCTCGTTCTTTAGAACTACCAGCAATAGTGGGTACCTCTAATATTACTAAACAAGTAAAAAACGGTGATTTTTTAATTCTAGATGCTGTAAATAATAAGATATATGTGAACCCGACAAAAAAAATAGTACAAAAATTAAGAGTAGTATGTAATAAATTTACATCTGAAAAGAACGAACTTTTAAAACTAAAAGATTTACCAACTATTACGCTTGATGGACATCAAGTTGAAGTATGTGCCAACATAGGTACTATACGTGATATAATTAGTGCTAAACGTAATGGTGCCTCAGGCATTGGTCTCTATCGTACTGAATTTTTATTTATGGACCGCAATACACTTCCAACAGAAGAAGAACAATTTCAAGCATATAAAACAGTTACTGAAAGTATGGGTTCTCAATCTATTATAGTTCGTACTATGGACATCGGTGGAGATAAAGATTTACCATATATGAATTTACCAAAAGAAGAGAATCCATTTTTGGGATGGCGTGCAATTCGCATCTGTCTAGATCGTAAACAAATTTTACATACTCAGCTAAGAGCTATTTTGCGTGCTTCTGCATTAGGTAAAATACGTATTATGTTTCCAATGATTATTTCTATTGAAGAAGTCCGTGAACTTAAAGTTGAATTAGAGCTACTAAAAAACCAGCTACGCAAAGAGAAGATAGTTTTTGATGAAAAAATAGAAGTAGGAATTATGATTGAAACTCCAGCAGCTGCAATTATTGCTTGTCACTTAGCAAAAGAAGTTGACTTTTTTAGTATTGGAACAAACGATCTTACTCAGTATACTTTAGCAGTAGATCGTGGAAATAAGATAATTTCTCATCTTTATAATCCTATGTCTCCCTCAGTAATAACACTCATTAAACAGATTATAGACGCTTCCCATGCAGAGGGTAAGTGGACGGGTATGTGCGGAGAACTTGCTGGTGATGAAAATGCTACACTACTACTTTTAGGTATGGGACTTGATGAGTTCAGTATGAGTTCTATTGCTATACCTCGTATTAAAAAAATTATTCGTAATGCTAATTTTAAAGATGTAAAAGAATTAGCAAATGAAGCATTAAGACAATCTACAGTAGAAGATTTAATGGCAGTGATAAATAAATTTATAAAAAAATAAATTTATAAAAAATAATTATCTGCTAATATAAATAGATACTATCTATGCATATTTTAAATTTAATATAAAACATTAAAGATCTTTTGTGATATTTATTTATAAAAAATATTTATTTTAATTATAAATTAATAAAGATTTAATTAGAAAATATTTTAATATATTATTATATTTACTTGAGTTAGGAAATATAGGTATATTGATATACCTTAGATTATTAAGGATAATTACTTTAAAAGAAAATAGTTTAATTGTGTAGATAAAAAAAAACCGTATTGTGATGATATAAAACTTTTTATGTTAAAACAATAAAAGTTATACTTTAAATCCATGTTTTTATCTTAAATAGATTTAACTCATTAAAAATTTAACAACCTTATTATTACGGTTATGTTGATTATGACAACCATAAAACATATAAAATTATATACTTATTTTCTTAATAAAATAAAGATAACTAAAGCAGTGTATTATTATACATTCTTATATATAATTATAGCAGATATGTTGTAGTACTTACTTGTAGTATTTTAAATACTATCATTTAGTCACTAGTATTATGATGTTTAATTTATTCTATATGATAGTTAAGCCGATAAGTATTTAAAGGATAATTGTAAAATGTAATTTTACTTAAAATAATAAAACATCCATGTATTAAATTATACTAAATACTAACTACAGTAGAAGAAGTGAAATAATATATTATGTTTGATGTTCTCTGTATATAATTATTTCATACTTTAATAATAAATAATTAGTTTAACTGATAATAGTTTTATGTACTATTAAGAGTATTAATATAATTTCATTATTTTAAAATATTAAAATATGTTGTATTTAATATACATTATATTAGTATTTTACTATTTATTTTATAAATAAGAGTATTATACTTTAAATAAGTAAAGCCACCTATTGACTCATGTATAGTTGAAGAGGATTGCCTGTATAATACATTTAATATAATTATTTTATATTAAATGTATAAGTGCAGTAATATACATAAAAAATATATATTACAGGTAATATACTTATTAGTAAGATATTATTCTTAAAATATCATAATATTTTAATAATTTTTTTATAAATAAAGTAATATTTAAAATAATTAATTATTCTAAGCATACATAATCAACGAAGTTGTATGTATCTACTGATAATTTACTTGATTAGTATCATACTACATATAAGAAAAATTTTTCTTAATATCAATAAAATGTAATATTCTAAAAGAAAGTAAGAAAATTCTTTAAAACATATTAAAACTATATCAAATATCAGTATTTTAAATTGTATTAAAATAAAATAATGGTAGATCTTAAAAATTAATCTTATTTAAAGTATAAAATAATTTTGTATAAATATTATATCTCTTGCAATTATTTAATTATATTACTAATATATTAAAATATATTTATATATAACTAGATATCAAACTAGTAAAATTAAATTTATCAAAATAAATTAATATTTATTAAATCATAAATTATTGAATTAATAGTTATTTTAATACTAAAATTTTGATATATTATTAACAATGCTTATAAATCAATATATTTTGTTACAGTAAAAATACTTATTTATATCATAATTTAAGAAAATATTAGAAATAACTTTCTATTACTTTAGCTTATCAACTAAAGTAATAGCTGCACCAATATAATTAGCTGGAGTCATTTCTTTGAGCCTTATTTTTTCAGTATCAGGGAGTGATAATTCATTAATAAAAGTTTGTATATCTTTAGCATTAACACGTTTACCACGAGTTAGTTTTCTTAATTTTTCGTAAGGTTCTTTAATACCATAGCGACGCATCATAGTTTGAATAGGTTCAGCTAGTACTTCCCAGTGATAGTCTAATTCATATAAAAGATAATCTTGATTTACTTCTAATTTACTCATACCTGCTAGAGTAGAGTGATAAGCAATCAATGCATAACCTAAACCAACCCCCATATTACGTAATTCTGTTGAGCTAGTGAGATCTCGCTGCCAACGAGAAATAGGAAGTTTAGTAGATAAATGTCCTAATATAGCATTTGATAAACCTAAATTACCCTCTGAATTCTCAAAATCTATTGGATTAACCTTATAAGGCATAGTAGATGAACCAATTTCACTCTTTATAGTTTTTTGCTTAAAATAATTTAATGAGATATAACCCCAAATATCACGATTAAAGTCAAGAAGTATGGTGTTGAATCGTACTATACAGTTAAATAATTCAGATATATAATCATGAGGTTCAATTTGAGTCGTATAAGGATTCCAATGAATACCCAAAGAAGTAACAAATTCTTCACTAAACTGATGCCAATCTATTGTAGGGTAAGCCACCAAATGAGCATTATAGTTACCTACAGCACCGTTAATTTTTCCAAGAATTTCTATCTTCTCTAATTGAGAAAATTGACGTTCCATACGATATACTACATTGGCAAACTCCTTACCAACAGTAGATGGTGTTGCAGGCTGTCCGTGGGTACGAGAAAGCATAGGGATATGACGATATTCTTGAGCTATAATCGTTATAGAGTCGATAATTTTACGCCACTGTGGTTTAACTATATCTTTACGAGCAGTACTTAGCATTAAAGCATAAGATAGGTTATTAATATCTTCAGAAGTGCAGGCAAAATGAATGAATTCAGATACTGCGTGCAAGGCAGGTATTGTTGTTACTTTCTCTTTTAGAAAATATTCTACGGCCTTAACATCATGATTAGTAATATATTCAATATTTTTTATACGTTGAGCATCCTGTTCTGTGAATTCTAAAATTATTTTCTCTAGAAAGCACTGAACATCATCATTAAAAGATGGAACTTCACAAATTTGTCTGCAGGATGCTATTTTTTGTAACCAACGTATTTCTATTTGTAAACGAAATTTTAGTAAACCATACTCACTAAAAATAGGACGCAATATGGTAATTTTATCTCCATACCTACCATCAATAGGTGATACTGCAGTTAGATAAGATAATTCCATCAGTAAAGCTCCTACAGGGTTATCATGTAGATGATATAAACTTTATGTTTTTAAATATTACAGTAATATAATTCGCTAAAATTAAGATCTCTTATCATAATATATAATATAGGGTTAATACAGAAATAAATATCATGTTATTATTCAAAGAATAAATAACACAACAAATTATATTAATATAATAATACTCTGCAATTACTGAATAAGAATTAAATTAAAGTTCAAAAAATTAGATAAGGCATAGAGTAAATAGTAGATATATTGTGAACTAATAGATTGCTATGTACAATAACATAGTTTTCTACAGTAATAAAATTAAATATATTACTAAGTTTATATTTAACTAATTGGTCAATTAAGACAATTGAATTTTTAGAAGGTTATATGTTAATATCACTATTCTTAAAAAAGAAAAATAAACCACTGACTACTACGATATTATTTTAGTACACTATGGTAATATCATTTATATATACTATTGTTATAGTAATATGTTTTAATTTTATATTAGTAATATTTTTAAAAAACTATAATAGATAGTACTAATTAAATAAATATTTAATTTATTTATTACCACTAATACTATAATATTAAAATTATATATATATTTTACAAAACAAACTTAAGTAATAGGAAAATTAAATGTCATAATTAAATACTAACAAGACTTATGTAATATTAGAAATATAAAACATAGAATTACCAAAATACATACCCATAATCTAGAGTAGTAAAACTATAGAAATATTGAGTAAATATAATCATTAATGGATTTATTAAAAATAACACAATAATATAACCAATGTAGTATAAGAAAAACATAAATATGAGTTAATATAGTCATGATCAATCAGAATATATTAATATAAGTTTAATAGTTTAGTATATTTTCATTGAAAATATAAATACTTCCCTACCTATATACTATAAATGCAACTGTTAATATAGTTATTTTAAGGAATATAAATACTTAAATATAGTTAGTATGACATTATTTTATTTTTATATAAAATTATGTAAGTTTTTACAAATTATAATAAAAATAATTTTTTAATACAGACTTTTATTATCTCTTAAAGAACAAAACTGAATAAGCTTATCTTTAAATTTAAAGAAAAAGTATAATCTTTACTTATAAGCATTATCTAAACATTATAGTTTAAGAGGTAATATAAGATCATTAAATCATTTTAAATAAAATCTACATAAAACTTTATTTTTACTACTTTAATTTTCTTAAAAATGTATTTTAGGTAAAAAATATCGTATTTTATCTAATCTAAAAATATTAATTAGAGTTATCACAAAATTTAGTGCTAATATTAAAATAAGTTTTTTACAAAACTAAGTACATGTATAGTACATAAAAATATAATTAAACTAATTAGTATATTTTAGTAGTAATAATATTTATAAATAAAAAAATAATTTATTTGCGATAGATAGATGATTAGATAATTTTAAAAAAAAGTAATCAGTATATATTATATAGGGATATATAAAAGTGTCCAATAAATTAATTTTAGTTTAAAATAGTTAATAGTTGATAAAGTTAAAATAATATTTTTAGTAATTCTAATTACTATACATTATGGTAATAATATGATAAAAAAAAAGTATCAGCTGATTTCAAAAACTATTGCTATAAATAAACGTGCTCGATATGAATACTTTATAGAGGAAGAAATAGAAGCAGGGTTAATACTTCAGGGATGGGAAGTTAAGTCAATACGCGCAGGTAATGTTAATATTAATGGTAGTTATGTATTTTTTCGCGATAGAGAAATATACTTATTTGGTGCAACTATACAACCCCTAAACACAATGTATACAAATATTTTTTATGATCCTATACGTACGCGCAAACTTTTATTAAAAAAACAGGAATTAGAAAAACTCAGTGGTAAGGTTAGTCAAAATGGTTTTACCATAGTCGCTCTCTCTCTTTACTGGAAGAGAGCTTGGTCTAAAATTAATATTGGTCTAGCTAAAGGTAAAAAAGAGCATGACAAACGTAATTTAATTAAATATCGTGAATGGAAAATACATCAAGCACGCATTATCAAGCGAGCAAATAATTAACATACTAAGATTATAAATAATAATAGATATAGAATATTTTTCTGATATACTATAACAGTACTTGGGGCTGATTATGGATTCGACGGGATTTACAAAACTGAAAGAGCATGCCGAGGAACGGTTGGCCTCGTTAAAAGCCGTAAAAAATAGTCGCAAATGACGAAAACTACGCACTAGCAGCTTAATAACCTGATTAGAGCCCCTTCTCCCTAGCCTCCACTCTTAGGACGGGGATAAAGAAAGGTCAAACCTAAAAGAGATCGTGTTCTATACTTTGTTTGAGGTTAAAACATTAAATATAATCAAGCTAGTTTATCAGTATCGTGTCTGTTCGTATCTGATAAATGAATCTAAAAATCAGACTAAGCATGTAGTGCTAACAGCATAGTAATTTCGGACGGGGGTTCAAATCCCCCCAGCTCCACCAAATAAAATAATTTATTGTTAATATTAGATTATTTTAAATACAATATAATTATCAAAGATAATAATTATTTATAGATTTTAAATATATTGAATATTATTATTCTTATACTTTTATATAATAATCTATATAGATTATTCAATCTATATAGCTAAGAGTTTAATTTTCATTTATATTAAATATATATTTATTTGTTTTAATTTTTAAATATCAACAAATAGATACACAAGATCACTAGATCTTAGATAAAGTATAGTAAAGATTATAAAAATATTTTAGGATATTACGTTATATATACAACTCAAAGCTTTAAGAATTATTATTTTAGTTAAAATATTTTTAATAAATTAGACCATTATTTAAATTAATAATGAATAAATAAACATATACTTACTTTTAGTATAGAGTATGATTTCATATAAAAGTTGTTATGTTTTAAATATTTTACTAGGTAAAATATTTTTATTTATCATTAAGATCACCCAATCTTGTACCTTACCATGGTATAAATATATTATTAATTTAATTATGATATAATAATTTTTATATTTGTTTAATTTATCACTATAGATATATATCTTTTAGTCTATAAATATTATTTTTTAATTACAAAATAACATAAAACAATATCCATACAATAAATATATTTTATTATTAATGACATATAATATATTTTTTATGTATTTTGACGTATATACAATTTTAATGATATAAATATTTTATAAATATTTATAAGATAATAAAGATATAAAAATCAAATTACTACACGGATATATGTATGGTAGTTTATTCATATGTTATGATACTTATCATATAAAGTGCTTGATAAATGTCATACTTTAGATCTTATGTTATAAAAAAAGATACAAAGAATAATACTCATTTATTTAAATGAATTTATAATGATAAAAATATTTGACATAATTAAATACAATACTGGTACTTTTAGTGAGTAAGAATAAAATTTATGTTTTACTATAAAATATATCAATTTTATACTCTTTAATATTGTATCAATTAAGTAAATTCTAAATATATTACTAAATATATAAATACTTACCCCGCTTTTAAGAAAGCTATATCTTTTAAATATAAATAAATATTTTATATTAAAATTGTTCTCTTTAAGATAAATAATATTCTAAATATTTCATAACTTTGTGCTAATACCTATTCTAATAGTTATATACTACTTATAATAAATTTATTAAAATAATTTAAATTTATTATTCTTTATCAAAATACCAGTGGTATATATTATTATGATAATAAAAATAATATTTTTTATTGTATATACTTAATATTCTTAAATTATATATTAAAATAATATATTAGGTATTAATCTTTATTGATTAGTACCTAATGTTTAGAACAATCTTACTGTAAAAATATTTATAGGTATAAATGTTATATTTTTACTTATTTATTACTCTGATAGATATTTTATTACACATTTACATACATAGCACGCTCATATATTTATTTAAATGTTATTTTAATAATAATATTTAAGAATAATAACTTTAACACCTATCTTATCTATAATTTCATTACTACAATTTATTTAAGAAAAATGCGTTATTGTATAAAGATGTTTTGTACATTTAAGTATATTTAATATTATGACGATCCACGTACTTATACTAATTAGTAGTATAAAATCATCTAGCTAACTTTTATCTATAATAGAGAATTATCTTCAAACACAAATAAACACTCTAATACAGTATATCTAGTAAAAAATACTAATACATATCAATCTAATAAAATAGAGAGATACTAATATTTTAAGTTTAAAGAAATTACTGGCTATTTATATATTTATTATACTGATTAGGGGAAATAATCATACTCTTTACTAAAAAGATATTAAAAATTATAGTAATAACTAAGAAATATTTATAAAATATATATAGATTCAATCTATAATAAAATTATTTATATATTTTAAGATTTTTAAAACAGTACGATGATATATTTAAAGTATATTGTATTAATAATAATATATAATATTGATTATTGCATTTTAACATTTCTCATACTACTAAATATGATTTAGTATGAGTATTATTTAATAACATTCTAATAACAATTAATTTTGATTGTTAAAAAAAATAACCTTAAGATAAAATCTTAGGTAGCATGCGCAATAAATATAGATATTATCTTGTATAGTTTTATAATATAAATTAGTATATATAGTAAGTAAAAAAGTAAATTATATAATATATTAATAGAAATATAGACTAATTACAAATTATATGAACTTTTATTAATTTAAAATAATTAATAAAAATATATAATCATAATACACAAGATTACTAATCCAATACACTAATAATCTGTATAAACATTTTAATACACCAATAACTTAATTTTTTTAACTAAAAAAATTTTTATCTCAATAACTTAAATAAATAGTTTATCTACTATTTATTTAAGTACACATTATTTATATAATAATTTTATATGCAATATTTAGCAACATTTTTATATTTTAAAAATATTTTATTATGATATTGATCACCTCCTAAAAATGATTTCGTTACAATAGAGGATACTATTTTAAATTAAAGTGAAACAACTTATATAAATATTATAAATATTTATATAAGATTTTAAATTGATGTAGTAAAGAGACATCACCTCTAAATATCTTAGAGGTAACTTATTAGGTGCGAAATAGATTATATCTATACTTACTATGTCTCGTTATATAAATTTATTATATAGATAATATAAAACTTTTATCTAATTAGTAATTTTTATATAAAATGATATCTAAATAGGTTATTTATAAATATATATTGATTAAGCATTTATTTTTTGATAAATAACGATACATTTCCACACCTATTAAAATAATAAAAATTAATCAATAAAGTATACGTTATAAATAATGATATTAAAATAATAAGAAATATTTATTTCACTATAGAATTATATAAAAAATAATATATCTTTGATATATGACCTATAATAATAAAATATAAAAAAATAAATGTATATTTTTATATATATTAAAAATAATCATATAAATAATCTAATTTAGAATGCTTCTGATCTACGATCAAAGACACTTTAGATTGTAAATCTAACTATATTAGTAATTTCATCTCTAATATAACTTAAGTATATCATATTAATAATATACTAATATGAGTACAATAGGTTTCATTAAACTAGTTAAAATAATAATATTAATATCATTTAATTAATTATGAACTAAAAAAATTATTTTTAATTATGTTATTAAAAAATACAATTATCTAGCTATATTTATATTATTATATATAATAGATATTTTTTGAAAAAACAATATATAAAAGATATCATTAGTTGCTACTTAAATTAGTAATATTTAAAATGAAAAATTTTTAAAATCAATACAATAAAGACTATACATTAATTAATGTAATTTTTAAAAAATATTTTTTTTACTATTATCAGAAAAATATTTCTTGATCTCGGGTGTGATCATGGTTAATAATAGATTATATATTTTCATTATATGTTCAGAAAAAGTATCTCCTACATCGTATACATATCTTTCTGAACGTAAGGTAGTTACTAGCTTAGAAAAAATGGTTTTATCAAAAAACTCAGGTGTATTAATGTAATTTAATACCGATAAATGCCTTACTATAAGACAGCTTTCTTTTTCTAGTGCGCTGCGACTTATATCGGGGTTAGTACTTAAAATAAAGAAAACAATAGCATAAAGTTGTATATTTTCTCTTATGACAAACGCTAATAAATGAAGTCTAAAAATACGTTCGGGATTGATAATTAGATTATCATTTTTAGTATAAATCAGTTGCTGACGACATAGTTCAGTAATAATAGATTCAAGTACTTTAAATAAAGTACTAAATTTATAATATAAAAACCACTCTTCTTTTAATATTGGATATAGTAGTTTTACCAACTGTAAAAGTTGATTGCGAGAAATCATTTTATTATGGTATATAACAATATTAGCTATTAATGATGGCAATACCAACATATGCTGAATATTATTATTATAGTATATTAGTAATATAGCCTGCTTACGTGTTAGTATAATACGTTCAATAAGATTATCTTTCTCTACTTTAAATTTACCTATATATAGAGCATTGTTAAGTAGTTCTTCTGATGTTTGGTATGGTACAGTAGCATCTAAAGTATAAGGTACGTTACGCAATAGCTGTAAATAACACTCTAATTGTTCCAATAATTGTGTACGAGTTAATATATGCTTAGGAGCTGCTAATAATGCAAGAGAACATAAATTTATTGCATTAACAGCAGCAGATTTATTGATATTAATCATAACTGTATTTGCAATCTTATTAACTATTGGAGTTAACCAACATGGACGCTGAACTTCTATTAAATTAATAAAATTCTTCCACTCAGGAACATGCTGGTTTAACCAGTTATTAATAGTAATTGGTTCACCAAAATTTATATATACTCTCCCTAAATTACGTAGTTTAATTAACCCACGAACCATCTGAACTAAATTTTCTTTTTCTTTGGGTTCTCCACGTAACTCTTTAGAATAGGTTTCTACTTCAATTATATGTTCGTAACCAATATATACTGGAATTAGGGTGATAGGACGTTTTAATCCTCGTAATATTAATTGTATAGTTATTGATAAAATACCTGTTTTAGGGTTAAGTAAACGACCTGTACGTGAACGACCACCTTCCATAAAGTACCCAATGGCATGACCACGGTTAAAAAGTTCACTTAAATATTCACGAAATATAATAGAATATAGCTTATTACCCTTAAAACTACGACGAATAAAAAAAGCACCTAAACGACGAAAAATAGGTCCAGCTGGCCAGAAATTTAGATTTATACCTGCTGCAATGTAGGGAGGTACTAATCCTTGATGATATAATATGTATGATAATAGTAAATAATCCATATGACTACGGTGACATGGAATATAAACAATTCCATCACCCTCCTGTGCTAACTTACGTACACGTTCAATATTATGAACATCAATACTCTGGTATAAGAAGTTCCACATCAAACTTAACACACGGTCAGATAAATACATAACGATATAAGTAAAGTTTGAGGCGATTTCTTTGATGAAATGTACTGCTTTTTTTTTAGCTTGTTCAAGAGAAATTTTTTTGCCACGTGATTCATCTTCAATAGCTTTACTCATCTCTTTAGATGATAATATTTTAATAAATACATCCTTAGGATGAGATGGTATTGGACCTATAGCAGATAAAATTTGACGGGAAAAATACATTCGTGCCATACGTATCATTTTTTTTACGATATTTGGATGAGCACCATATTGATTTACTATATCATGTAATGATATTTTTTTAGAGAAGAGAACAAAACCATTACTTCCTAAAAAAATAAAGGTAAAGATTTTTTTAAAAATATTCATAAACTTCTGATATAAAGATAATTTTTTATAGGATATATTACAATATGGGGAACGACTCAACATAACTAAAATTGGAATAATCTGGATATTGAATAACTGATTATGACAATACAATTCTAAATATTGATGTAATAATTTTACTGAACCTTGTTTTAGCAAAGTGTAGCTATATAAACATGTACTCTCTTCAATAAAAATAGTGCGTGGCAAAACAGTAGTATCATCAATTTTATTATCATCTAGTGGATCAGGTAAATTATTAGAAAGACAACTATATCGGAAAGTTAAAAAATCTATTTGTGAATAATATGGTAAAATATAAAGTATAGGGTAGGTTATATCCAAACGTAGCGCAGTTAACGGCTCAGAAAGAATAGTTTTACTTTTAATAAATATTTTTATATTTAAATATAATAATTTAAAATAAAATTTACGACAGAATAACATCAAACATAAAGCCTTTATAAAATATTAAGTGCATAAATAAAAAAATTATTTAGATCTAAATAATCATTCTATTTTAATGAGCAAGAATTATTTTGTTAGATAAATAAATATACAGCTAAATAAGAATGCTACATCTTTTTAAAGTAATCTCAAAGAGAGAATTTACTTAATATTGTTTTATATATTTTTTAAAAATATTAATTTGAGATAAGAGGTATTAATTTTATGCTATATTATAGTATATTTCTCATTAAATATTAAGAAATAGTCTTATTTATTCTACTATTAATTATAACTATTTTTATAGAACATATATTTTTTATATTATATAGATATTATTTAATTAATAATTTATATAAAATATTATATATAAAACATCAATGAATTATTGTTAATAACATAGGAGTATTTTATTATATACTGATATAGATATGGTACTTGTTAAAAACATTTATCAAAGAACTATAAAATATGGTATTTTAAGTACTGCATAACTGCATTTTATAAAACAAGATAAATCATATTAACAACTCTATAGAATATAATAACTTTAAATTATATTATAATACAATATATAACCTTAATATAAGTATATATTATTACAATTCTAATAAATATTCATTTATTAAAAAATATTAAAATATAAATATGTATTTTTAATAAATATAAGTAATAATAGTTATTATAACTAAATTCTTACTAATTATTTTTTTAATTTTTAATTATTATTTTATAAATTACCTCATGTAATTGTTGTTATAATTAATGATTTTTTTTACATTATTGCTTGTATTAAATTTTATCATTATTAAATAACTTAAGGTATAAAATATATAAATTCTTATTATTACAATAAATTATATTTCCTAAATATATTCCATGTAATACTGTAATTACTCTTTAAATAATATACTTAAAATAAGTGTATACAATATAATTATTATTTATAATATACTATATAAAAAATAACATTTATATTAATAATAAATAATTCTTCTATCTTACTAAAAAAAATCAATAAAAATATGGTTGGTCTTTAATGAAATTTTATTTTATATATAAGCAATAATTGATGCTATGCATTACAAACATTATATTGATTTATTGTAATCTTCTTTTGATAAATGATTTTTTCTTATAACATCTGATGTTAGTAACTAGTTGAATCATAGTATTACTAGTATAATTAATACTTTAATTGTACAGTAAGTATTATTACGTATTTTCTTTTAAGTATTATATATATTTATTATATTACTTTATGAGAGTAAAAAATAAAATAATTTTATATGTATAATTTTTGATAAAGTATCAATATTAATTTTAATACTATACTTAATTATCGGCAAAAATAAAATAAAAAATTATTTTATTAATGTAAAATTGTTTACTATAGATTTTAATAATTATATTATATAATAATAATATAAATTCATTATATATTACTTATTAGTTGTGATTATTAAAAAATTATGGAAAAATAAGTCTATAAAAATAAAAAACTGAATTAAAAGTTATATAATAATTCCATAGATTTACATAATTCTAGTAATCAGATAAATATTGAATTTTAAGTAAAGTTAGTTTTTTATATAACACAATCTAAATTTTCAAGAAAATGCTATAATATTATAAATTTAAATATATTTTATACACATTTTTTATATTTTATAAGAATATTAGATAAAATCTAATAAGTCTTAAATAAGATTTATTATGAGAAATATAACCTAAATTTACTAAATTTAATCTCATATCAAAATTATGACAGTTTATATATTAATATCGTAATTCGTACTCAGTTATTTTCTCTATAAACAATGCTACCTTTAATAAAATATACCTTTTTAATAGATTTTAGTTAATATTAAAAATATTCTTAAATAAGAAGCAGTATTAATTTTATATATTTAAATCATTCATATATTCTAACACTAAAATTAGCATTCATTAACCAATTTCTTTTTAGCGTATACTAACTACTAAAAATAATAATTAAGAATTACCACCCTATTTTTATTATTTATTGTATTATGTAATAATAATAAAATTTAAATACATATACATTTTTAATAAAATATTTAGTTACTGAATAGTTATTTTGTATAGAAAAGATAATAGTTTTTATCTAAAAACAGCATTCTTATAAACATGTATTTTCTATATGCAAATTTCAATTAGAATATTTATTGGAATACTTCTCTAACCTAGTTTTTTATTTCAATATATAAATATGAAATAAATATAATTAGTATAAAATACTATAAATATTATTTTAAATTACATTGCTGGCAGCTCCATTAAAGGCCAACGTGGACGTACATAAATAATTAAATTTGAATTTATGTTACATTTGAAGCGTAGCATTCCAGTGTAACTGATAATCACTCCATTATCTGTGCAAAACTCAGGACGAGCATAAAATGCTTTACCATTTCTGTTTTTCATCATTATAGTTAATTGATCTCGCAATTTATTGTTAGCACTCACACCCCCACCCATAACTAAATATTTAAACCCAGTTTGCTCTAATGCACGCTTACATTTTATAACCAATATATCAACTATAGCATCTTCTAATGCAAGAGCGATATCATAACGTGTTTGATTATCTTTAGGATTACTAAGAATAGTCTTTGCTACAGACGTTTTAAGACCAGAAAAACTAAAATTAAGTTCAGGGCTATCTATCATTGGTCTAGGAAAAATAAAACGCCCTGTATGTCCATACTTTGCTATTTTAGCAAGCATGGAACCACCAGGATATTCTAATCCTAGTAACTTAGCTATTTTATCAAAGGTTTCCCCTGCGGCATCATCAAGAGATTCTCCTAGTAACTTATATTGCCCCATACCAGTAACGCTAATTAATTGAGTATGCCCACCAGACACTAGTAAAGCAACAAATGGAAATATAGGAGGATTATCTTCTAACATCGGCGCAAGCAAATGACCCTCCATATGATTAACAGGAATAGCAGGCAAATCCCATGCAAATGCGAGAGCCTGACCAATGGATGCACCAACTAACAAAGATCCAATAAGACCAGGACCTGCAGTATACGCTATTCCATCGATATCTTTTGATGTTAAATTAGCTTCTTTAAAAGCAGCCTGAATAAGAGGAATAACCTTGCGGATATGGTCTCTAGATGCTAGTTCAGGCACAATACCACCGTAATCAATATGCGTTTTTATTTGACTATATAATTGGTTAGCTAAAATACCTTTTTTATTATCATAAATACCAATACCAGTGTCATCACAAGATGTTTCAATACCTAAAATACGCATAATAGCTCCAATAAATTGTATTTCATCGGTCAATAACAACTTACAATATGATTAAATTATAATACTTTCAATATATGTTATAAAAATAAAGGTGATACAATTAATCATCACACTCAGTATGTCACTCTTATGATAAAAAATAAATATAATAACTTAATGTTAAAGAGACTGTAGACATAAATACAAGACTGCTTTATAAAGTAATAATGTTTATGTTAAAATATTAAGTACTGTTTTTAACAGATAACATTAGATTAGTAATTAATATATTTATATCGAGGTTATTAACATATGCCATTAATTAAAATACGTGAAAATGAGCTATTCGACGTTGCTCTGCGTCGCTTCAAAAGGTCCTGTGAAAAAGCGGGTGTTTTATCTGAAGTACGTCGTCGTGAATTCTATGAAAAACCAACTACTGAACGTAAACGAGCCAAGGCTTCTGCTGTAAAACGTCACGCAAAAAAAATAACTCGTGAAAATGCACGTCACACACGATTATACTAGATTTATAAAAGTTATTATAACAAGATATTCTACAAAATATAATTGAATTTAATTTTAATATTTTAGGAGATTTAATTAATGTAATATCACATTTTAAGGATGTACCTTTTGTAGAGAGAATATGAGTTACTTTTTTATTCAGAAGGCTAAAGCATGTTAATAATATACTCTAGCGGTTTATGCTAGTACAAACTAACTATAATATGAAATTTATGACAAGAAGAATCCCTCATGTATTCATAAATGACTTATTAAGTAGGATAAATATTGTAGATATTATCTATGCACGTATATCATTAAAAAAGCAAGGTAAAAACTATAATGCTTGCTGTCCATTTCATAATGAAAAAAAACCCTCCTTTACCGTAAGCGCAGAGAAACAGTTTTATTACTGCTTTGGGTGTGGAGCTCACGGTAACGTCATAGATTTTTTAATGCATTACGATAGTCTGAATTTTATTGAAAGTATTGAAGAACTAACAGCTATATCTGGTCTTACAATACCTTTTACACAGGGAGTTATTTGTAATAAAACAGAATACCATAAACGTCAAATTTTATATAAATTAATGGGTGTCTTAAGTAATTTCTATCAAAAAACTTTAAATAAACCCAACAATAAACATGCATGGCAGTATCTAGAAAAACGAGGACTAGACGCCAAAATTATTAATTACTTCAGTATTGGATATGCCCCTGCAGGTTGGGATAGCACTCTCAAGAATTTTAGCCATGATGAAGCTAGTCGTACGGCACTAAATGATGCTGGTATTATTATTCCTAACAGAAATGGCCGTATTTATGACCTATTCCGTAATCGTATAATATTTCCTATTCGTGATAGACGTGGACGAGTTATTGCTTTTGGTGGTCGTACTTTAAATAACGATATACCTAAATATATTAATTCTCCTGAAACTGATATTTTTCATAAAAGACGAGAGCTATTTGGTTTATATGAAGCGCATCAACACCGAGATCAGTTACCTTGCATACTCATTGTTGAAGGTTATATGGATGTAGTGACTTTAGCGCAATTTGGAATAAATTATGCTTTAGCTTCACTTGGAACAAATACCACAGCAGAACATATTAGACTAATGTTTCGTAATACAGATACAGTAGTGTACTGCTATGATGGTGATAATACTGGTCGTAAAGCAGCTTGGCGGGCACTAGAAACAGCTCTTCCATTTTTATCTGATGGACGGCAATTAAAATTTATGTTCCTGCCAGATGGGGAAGATCCTGATACACTAATACGTAAAGAAGGTCACTTAAAATTTGTACAACGTATTAATCAAGCTGAACCAATGTCATCTTTCTTATTTAATACATTAATACCTAAAGTAGATTTAAGCACACCTGACGGACGAACAAAGCTTAGTGCATTGGCTTTACCGTTAATTAAAAGGATACCAGGTGATACTCTAAGATTCTACTTACGTAGGTTTTTGGGACAAAAAATAGGTATTTTAGATGATAATCAGCTTGAAAAAATACTACCACATATAGTGAATACAGAAAGTATATACCAGCAACCCCAACTAAAACGCACAACTATGCGTACACTTATAGGACTACTATTACAGAATCCTTCTTTAGCATCTAAAGTGACTTCTTTGGAAAGTTTAAGAACATATAACCTGCCAGGATTACCATTATTTATTGAAATAGTGCAAACATGTTTAGCATACCCAGATTTAACAACTGGCCAGTTAATTGAACTTTACCGTAATAATAAATACGCTAAACATCTTGAAACTTTGGCAACTTGGAACCACATGGTGATTAAGGACATGGTTCATCAAACGTTTCTTGATACATTAAAAAGTTTATATAACTCAATACTACAATGTCGTCAAGAAAAGCTTATTGCTCTAGATCGAACTCAAGGTCTCAATGCCGATAAAAGACGAGAATTATGGATGCTGAATCTAGCATTAGCTAAAAAAACCTAATTAACATCTAATTAATAATAAAACATTTTATTATTGACATAATACCTGCTTCAAACTAAGTAATCTTTAATACTTTTAAAACTTCAGATTACTTATCTAACGTTTTAAAGTAAACATTATAGTGTAAGTGCTAATTAGTTAAATAAATATTACATAATGTCATAATACTAGTCAGCGGCACGTAATTTAAAAATTGTGTCAGTTATTGTTGGTAGGAATACTGCTCAACACCGATTTAAACCCTGAAGTACGTATGGATATCGTCTTATGGAGCAAAACCCACACTCACAGTTAAAAATTCTTGTTACTAAAGGCAAAGAACAAGGTTACCTAACCTACGCCGAAGTTAATGACCATCTTCCTGATGATATTATAGAGTCCGATCAGATAGAAGATATCGTACGGATGATTAATGATATGGGCATTCAAGTAATGGAGAAAGCACCTGATGTAGATGATTTGATGCTAGCAGAAAATATTGCTGATGAAGATATCACTGAAGCTGCCGTACAAGTATTATCAAATGTAGAATATGAGATCGGTCGAACTACAGATCCAGTACGTATGTATATGAGAGAGATGGGTACTGTAGAACTTTTGACCCGTGAAGGTGAAATAGACATTGCTAAACGTATTGAAGAAGGTATTAATCAAGTTCAGCGTTCAGTTACTGAATACCCAGAAACAATCACCTATCTACTTGAACAATATGAACGTGTTGAAACAACAGAAGCTCGTTTATCTGATATAATTACCGGTTTTATCGACCCTAATGCAGAACAAGATTTAGCACCCATCGCAACTAATATTGGTTCTGAAATTTCCTCAGAAACTATGAGTGATGATGAAGAGAATGAAAACGAAGACGATATCAGTATAGATCAAGAACTAGCACATAAAAAGTTTTCAGAACTTCGTGACCAATATAAAAAAACACACCTAGCCATTAAATCTCATGGTCGTAGAAATAAAATCACTATCGAGGAGATACTAAATCTTTCAGAAGTTTTCAAACAATTCCGATTAGTGCCTAAACAATTCGATTATCTAGTAAATAACATGCGTCTAATGATGGATCGTATACGTACTCAAGAACGTTTAATCATGAAATTATGTGTTGAACAAAGTAAAATGCCTAAGAAGAACTTTATTACTTTATTTACTGGAAATGAAACAAATATTGCATGGTTTGATACTGCATTGGCGATGGCAAAACCATGGAGCGAGAAACTAAAGTACGTACGTAAAAACATTGAATTTAGTATAAAAAAGTTACATCAAATTGAAGAAGAAACTGATCTTACCATTGAGCAGTTCAAAGATATTAATCGTCGTATGTCCATTGGTGAATCAAAAGCGCGTCGTGCAAAAAAAGAAATGGTAGAAGCTAATTTACGATTGGTTATTTCTATAGCTAAAAAATACACTAACCGTGGTTTACAATTCTTAGATCTAATACAGGAAGGTAATATAGGTTTAATGAAAGCAGTTGATAAATTTGAATACCGTCGTGGTTATAAATTTTCAACCTATGCAACGTGGTGGATACGTCAAGCTATTACCCGTTCTATTGCTGATCAAGCACGTACAATCCGTATTCCCGTACATATGATTGAGACTATTAATAAACTAAATCGTATTGCTCGTCAAATGTTACAAGAAATGGGTCGTGAACCTACACCAGAAGAACTAGCTGAACGCATGATGATTCCAGAAGATAAAATTCGCAAAGTACTTAAGATAGCAAAAGAGCCTATTTCTATGGAAACACCTATCGGTGACGATGAGGATTCACATTTAGGAGATTTTATTGAAGATACGACGCTAGAACTACCACTAGATTCTGCTACTTCTGAAAGCCTACGTTCTGCGACTCGTAATGTTTTATCTGGATTGACTGTGCGTGAAGCTAAAGTATTACGTATGCGTTTTGGTATAGATATGAATACAGATCATACTCTAGAAGAAGTAGGAAAACAGTTTGATGTTACTCGTGAACGTATTCGTCAGATTGAAGCCAAAGCACTGCGTAAACTACGCCATCCTAGCCGTTCTGAAGTATTGCGTAGCTTTTTAGATGATTAATATTGTATAAAAATATTTTATATATTAAGTAGTAATTGTATTTATATAATATTATTACATAAAAAAATATTAATTGTTAAAATAGATAATAATGAATATGTTATATTTATTGCATCACATAAAATATTATTAGAATAATAAACATATTCGTATATTTTATTATAAAACATAATATTTCATCTAGTTATAGAATAGTTTTATAGTAAATAGTTGTAAATGATTACAATATTACTTTAAATTATTTTATAGAAAATTCTAAAATCTATAGTATATTAATTTAATAATCTACTATTTAAACGCAACTATTTATTATATTTTTCGTGCTCCGTAAAATCATAATATACATAAACCTAATTCAACATTACCTATTATTGTAACTAATTTTAAGTATATCTAGCAGGAATAATAAGCGTTATGCAAATTTATTGCCGATATAAAAATAGTATAATACAAGTTAAACCAAAAAATAAAGATCACATAGTACACCTTTGTAATATGTACAGATCTTTAATACATAAAGAGTAACTAAATGAATGATAGAGAATATCACTTAAATAAATAAAACTAAACAACTATACAGATTATATACTTTATTCTTAAAATTTTAATTTTTAGTTGTAATACTAAAAGTAAATTTAATTTAAAATTATTAAGATAGTTAGAATAGATATAATAATTTTTTATTTAAAAATATCATTTTTACCACTATAGTTATATAACGATAACTATATCTAATATATCAAGACACAGCACTTAAAATAACAATATTTGCTTTTATAAATCTATTATCAATAGATAAGGTATATCAGCTATAAAATACTAAACTGATTATATAAAAAATATTTTGTTATAAACCTTATGGAAAGATAGGCTATACCTTATTATATCCTTTTTGTTATTACAAATTTATCTCTAAACAGTTTATTTTCCTAATAATTGCAATAACAACCTAAATTTATATAAATAAATAAGTTATGGATAGAATTTTATATATAATATTGTGGATAAAAAATAAATAACATTATCAATCACCTATAGTAATGTACTGATTACATGATATAATTTTATATGATTATTAAATATTTTTATTAATTATATAGTGATAATTAAATTTACTATATTTGATTACATGTACATATTAATTGATCTAGGTACCTATATAAATATTCTTAGTATGCTAATAAGTTATATCTCTTATTATATACAAATCAATACAATAAAAACTCTACACTTATCTTATTCATATCATAAATAGGCTTATACTATTATAATTTTCAATATATTTAATATAATTAACTAAAAGGTTTATTATGTCCATAATTAATATGACAGATTTAGATCTGACCGGTAAGCGTATCTTAATTCGTTCAGATTTAAATGTTCCAATTAAAAACGGCAAAGTTACATCTGATGTACGTATCCGTGCATCTATGCCTACTATAGAAGCAGCCCTAAAACAGGGCGCTCATGTTATGGTGACCTCTCATCTTGGTCGTCCTACTGAGGGTCATTACGATGCAATATACTCTTTACTACCTGTAGTCAACTATTTTAAAGAACATCTTAAATTACCTGTGCGTCTAGTTACAGACTATCTAGATGGCATTGACGTTGCTAAAGGAGAATTAGTTATTTTAGAAAATGTTCGTTTTAATACAGGAGAAAAGAAAAACGACACAATTCTGTCTAAAAAATATGCTGCACTTTGTGATATTTATATCATGGATGCATTTGGTACTGCACACCGTGAACAAGCCTCTACTTATGGCATAGGACAATTTGTTCCTATTGCTTGTGCAGGTCTTCTGTTATCCTCAGAACTATTAGCATTAGGTAATCTTGAACGTCCAATAGTTGCTATAGTTGGTGGTTCTAAAGTTTCTACTAAACTCAACGTTTTGGATACTTTATCTAAAATGGCAGATAAAATGATTGTTGGTGGTGGTATAGCTAATACTTTTATTGCTGCACAAGGGTATAAAGTAGGTAAATCTCTATATGAGAGAGATATGGTACAAGAAGCAAAAAGGCTATTGACTACTTATGATATCCCAGTACCAACAGATGTACGTGTTGCTACTGATTTTTCTGAAAATGCAACTGCAACCATGAAATCTGTAAGTGATATTAAAGATAACGAGCAGATATTGGATATAGGAGATAATTCCGCATATATACTAGCTGCACTTCTAAAAAATGCAAAAACTATTATATGGAATGGCCCAATAGGTGTTTTTGAATTCCCTGATTTTCGTACAGGAACTAAAATTATTGCTCAAGCAATTATTGAAAGTAAGGCATTCTCTATTGCGGGTGGAGGTGATACTATAGCAGCTATAGATATATTGGGTATTTCAGAAAAAATTTCATACATATCTACTGGAGGTGGTGCATTTCTTGAGTTCATTCAAGGAAAAAAACTTCCAGCTGTAGGTATGCTAGAAGCACATGCTAAAAATAATTTGAATTATAGTATTAAGATAAACTAATACTATTCTTTTATAGAATAAACAAGGTTTCTTTTATATGTATTTATTGATCTTAAATAACTAAAATAATTAAAACTACTAAAAAGGTTTATTTTACTACAACCAAATATAGGAAAAATATAGCATGCATAAAATTTTAGATTTTGTTAATCCCGGCGTAATCACTGGTGATGATGTGCAAAAAATTTTTCAGATAGCTAAAGAAAATAATTTTGCATTACCTGCAGTTAATTGTATTGGTACAGATTCTATTAATGCTGTGATGGAAGTTGCTGCAAAAGTAAGTGCTCCAGTTATTATACAATTCTCAAATGGAGGTGCAGCATTTATTGCTGGTGAAGGAGTACGATATCATATTACTCATGATACTGCTGCTGTATTAGGTGCAATCTCTGGCGCATATCACGTACACCAAATGGCTAAACATTATGGTATTCCAGTAATACTACATACTGATCATTGCTCTAAAAATCTTTTACCATGGTTAGATGGACTTTTAGATCATGGAGAAAAATACTTTGCAACTACCGGAAAACCGCTATTTTCATCTCACATGATTGATTTATCCGAAGAATCACTAGAGGAAAATATTAAAATATGTTCTAAATATTTAGCCCGCATGTCCAAAATAAACATGACACTAGAAATTGAACTAGGTTGTACCGGGGGGGAAGAAGATGGTATAGATAACAGCAATATTGATATTTCTACACTGTATACTCAGCCAGAAGATGTAGAATATGCTTATAATAAGCTAAATTTAATTAGCCCACGTTTCATTATAGCAGCTTCTTTCGGTAATATACACGGAGTTTACAGACCGGGTAATATAAAATTAACCCCCAGTATTTTACATAAATCTCAGAATTATATTTCTTATAAACATAATCTACCACACAATTATATCAATTTTGTATTTCATGGGGGTTCTGGATCAAATACTGCAGATATCAAAGAAGCTATAAGCTACGGAGTAGTGAAAGTTAATATTGATACTGATACACAATGGGCGACCTGGGAAGGTCTATTAAATTACTACAAAGAAAACAAAAGTTATCTTCAGACCCAACTAGGTAATCCAGATGGTATAGATAAACCTAATAAAAAATATTACGATCCAAGAGCTTGGTTGCGAGCTGCTCAAAATAGTATGATAGTTCGTTTAGAACTAGCATTCGAAGAACTAAACTGCAAAAAAATTCTATAATTTTTTCACAATGTTTTCACTCTAATTGAGACTATTAATAATATTCAAAATAATATATCTATGAAAAGGTAATCATAAGTACTATATCAATTAATTACCTATAGAATATCATTCTAATATATGTAATACTATATTAGTTTTCTTAATATTACAGACTTTATAGTCTGTAATATTATTTAATATTTAGTCTAAAGATATAGAATAAAATATATAAATTATATTAATAAAAAGAATTATATATAGATAATATACATATAGTATTTTTATACTAATAAGTAATACTTAAGTTATTAAAGTAAGTATTACAAATAATAATACGAGATAATTTTTTATGGAGAATAGATAGTATTAAATAATACTAAATTATAGTAGTATTTAATACTGATTATTATCATCTTGATGATAATTTATTATTTTTTTAATGTATATATGATTTTAATATAAGGACATATATCTTATTTGAAATATCTTAACTTAAATTAATATATATATTATATACTGTATAATAATATTTTTATATATTAAATAAGTATAATAAATGATACGTATCATAATACCATTTTTATCAATATTAAAATTATTATAGTACATAAAATTACCATATTAATCATCATTACTTTATAATAGATGATACATTAAATAAATATAACTTAATAATTACATCAAATTATATAAACTTTAACTCAGTATATGTAATATAATTTCTCAGATATTTTAAATTTACTTAATCTATACAGTAGAAATATAAAATTTAAAAAATATCTTATCGTAAATAATTAATAATAACGTAGTTTTATAATAAATATAGTTTATTATAGTAATGTACTACTATTACATTAAATAGTCAAAATATTATTAAAATAAATATTTACCTTGATTTATTAAATCAATTTATGCTCTCAGTAATATATAATAAAGTGTAGATAGATTATATTCTTAAAATAGTAAGTAACCTTATTATATAAAAATTTTATTACCTAACATAAATTATTTTAATACATAGAAATTTATTTCATAAGCTAATATGAATTGAAATACATAAAATCATGAATATAACAATAGCAATTTACTATTCATTTAATAAAATATTAAAAATATTTTATTACTTTTACTAGAAATATACTATTCAATAGTATATTTTTACGTAAAGTTATTTAACTTAAATTTTTTAAGAATGATTTAAAATTATTTATCTAAACTAACTTTTTTTAAGAAATTGTCTATTTTTGTGTATTATAATTACTAGCAAAGACTACCTGTCATTATAATTATCAATATATTGACAACAAAGATAACAACTATCAAGATATATATAAAAACATAATAAGAAATGAAATATGAATCTCAATACAGATAAGTACATGATAAATTATGTCTAATAAAATAAGACCTATGCACAATATTTTGAAATGATATTTCAAGTTATTATCTAAAAATAAGATAATACATTTACCACTAATAGATTATTTTTATATTAACAATAAAATGTAGTGATATTTTGTTGCTTAATATTAAAAAGATTTAGAAATACTAAAATAGTAGTATATACAACCTATAACATATTTAATTATTTGTAATACAAGAAGATATCAAAATAAGTTAATAGATAAAAATACAATTTTACGAATAAATTAAAAAATTGTTTATTTTCCTTTAAATAACTTAATTATTGACTGTACTTAATACAATCTAAATTTAAAATATAGTCATAGAAAAATTATTAATCTAAAAAAATTACTGATGTTAAAATTAATAATATTACAATTTTAATAAAACTACTTGACAGTATTTAATATAAAATTATTACTATATTTAAGGAGTATTTTAAGTTTATATATCTATGTAATAATTGCTAAATAAATTAAATTAAATTAAATTAAATTAAATTAAATTAAATTAAATAATCATATTATAAATACTAAGTAATTTGTTTATCAAATAAACTTTGTTATAAATTTTTTATGTAATCTTATATAATAATACAATTAATATTGTATTATTACTAGATAGTAACTTATTTAATAAATGATTGTAACTTAATAAAATATTAAATGTATTTAATACTAGATTCTTCGCTACACTATTTTTTTAAATAATAAAATTACATTACTCCTAGTATCCATTAATAAAACTAATAATATATTAGGAACATATTATGTAATATACTGTATAAAATAAATAAGTTATTTATATTGGTTATTTTATTTATACATGCAAGCAAATTAATTTTAAAAAAAAATATATAAATAAAATACATAACCTCATAAAGATAGAAAATAAATATTAATATATCAATATTAAAAATAACAATAAGCTAGGTATTATAAATAACAAACCTCTCTTGTACTAAGATTTCCGAAGTCTTAATTATTAAGATTTGTAGGAAGTATAAATTATACTATAGTGAAGCAACTTACATAGACTATATTTTATATTATTTACTCTACTTATGTCAAACTTATAAAGTTTAATAATAAATATTAAGTTAATTTATTAAATAAAGGCGATATAAATAAAAATAATTAGCACTATGAGGTTAACTTTTATTAAAAACATCATAATAATATTATTTATAATAAACTTTATTATAATATTTTATAATTTTTATACCTTATTACATAGAAATAAATAATTAGAAATGGTTTCTATAATAGAAATATTCTTCTAACTTTAAAAAATACTTTAAGAAAAAACATTTCAACACAAATACATAGGTACCTCTATTCAATAAATTATATTGATGAATTCATACTATATAAATGCTATAGCAAATATCTAAACATTTTAATTAATATTAAACATATAATTTTTATATTTATTCTATTTTTTAAATTACTATAGTAGTCAAATACTACATTTAATTAATGATGTTATTATTAATAAATAATATAATATAAAACGCTTTATAAAACATAGAATATCAATTCTTTAGGTATTATAAGTAAAAATATTTAAATATTCTTGAGACATCTATAAAATTATGATCAACATCTATTGTTTATATAATAATCTTATCTTTAGATAGATACTCTTAACATATACATTATACCTATATTATTTATTATTATTGCCATACAAAGGGGCATATCTGGTATATAAACTAAAATTTAGTATAATACTCTTGACATAAAAATATATTTTTTATACTTTTATTAAAGATAATAATATCTTAATAATAAACACATACCTTACTAAGAGTTATCCGTTCTTAATTATAATTTTATTAAAATATAGCTTAATCTAAAAAGATACAAATCTTATAATAGTTAAATATTATTATACAAATATAATTAAAATAAATAAAATTTTAGTTATATATAGATCATCTATTAATATTGCATAATAAAGTATACCAATAAAAGATTGATCCTATATTCAATATAATAAAACATTTTTTATAGAAAATATTCTTTAATACATTTATAGAAATACTTCAGTCAATGTTTACTGTTAAAAAGGAGTTGTCTTTAATGTTTAATAAGTTTAATATATATTATTACTCAAAATCTATAAATCTAATAAATGATGATCTCTATTAATTTAGAATAAAATAGAGATATGTATTCATATGTTAATTATTAATTATTAATTATTAATTATTAATTATTAATTATTAATAATTAATAATTAATAATTAATAATTATAGAATTATATGCATACAACCTTAAAATAAGAAGTATAATATATCAATATCAATAAAAATATTTAGTAAGTTAATAAAAATTATAAATCTTCTTGGATCATTAATAAATTACGATAGTATCGTCTACTAGAATACAGTAAATTATAAATTGGTGTTTATAATAAAATTATCTCTTATAATATAAGATATAGGTATGGAGTGAATAATGTAATTATTTTGAATATAAAATTCATTCACTTAATCTTTTATACTGTTTAGAGGATTTTTTCTAGCAAACTAGAGATATTACTTTAATCTATTAATCTAAATTCTATCACACATCATTTTTTTTGGAATAAAACTATGTAAGTATATAATTTATTCAGCCAATACTAATTAGTATTACTACTATTCAGTACACAATATAAATGATTAATAAGAAATATAAATCTATAATGTCTTTAATATTATCAAAAGTTACTTAGTTAAGATATAACTAGTTTAGTATTTTTAATAAATATTATAAAATTTATATTTATACTAATATAAAAGCGATAACATACAGAGTACAGAACATTAATGCTTATTTATTCCCTACTTGTCACCGGCCCAGCATACGGCACTCAGGCAGCTAGTAGCGCCTACCAATTTGCACAAGCTATTATTGTTAATGGGTATCGTTTAATGAGTGTATTCTTCTATCGTGAGGGGGTATATAACGCTAATATACTCACATCAACTGCAAATAATGAATGTAATCTAGTACGCGAATGGCAAAATCTTGCTCAAGCAAATAACATAATTTTAAATGTTTGTATTGCAGCTGCTTTGCGTCGTGGCGTAATATCACATCATACAGCTGATGAACCTGAACTGTCGTTCTATAATTCACAAGATAGTTGTTTTATATTTAGTGGTCTAGGATCATTAGCTGAAGCGATTCTTAATAGCGATCGTGTGATTCAGTTTTAAAGATATCAGCATGAAACGTTTAGCTTTTGTATTTACGCAGCCTCCACATACAACAAGCGTAGGAAGAGAGGGATTAGACGCACTACTAGCATTATCATCCTTTAGCAAGGATATTCAGGTTTTTTTTATAAGTGATAGTATTTTACAACTCATACCAGATCAAAAACCCACTATTATTCTTTGCCATAATTATATAGTTACTTTTCCAGTTATGTCACTATACGATATAAAAGAAATATATATATGTTCAGAATCAATAAATGAAAAAGGTCTACAAGGATTCAAAGAATGGATTATTAAAGTTAAGGTTATTACTGCCATGCAAATTAGATATAAACTTGAACAACGAGATGTTGTATTAACCTTCTAGTCTCAGGGAGAGTTGTATATGTTACATACGATGAGTAAATCTCCCAATAAAGCAGATTTTACAACTCTTTGTGCAATAGTGAATAAGAATGATGCTATAATATTAATACAGGACGGTATTTTATGTGGATTGGTTAATACCTATTCTCTTAGAAACCTTAGGTCTATTTCGACATTTTTATATGCACTTAAAGTTGATGTTTATGCTAGAGGATTAAGTGCAAGACTTTCATCTAATATTGTACTTATAAGCTATAATCAATTTGTTGAGTTAAGTGTAAAACATAAGCAACAGTTATATTGGTAAACAATCAATTTTTATATTTCTTAACACCTATATTTAGTACCTATAAAATGCTGCTTTAATAATTTTTACCACTCTTTATAAAGAGTTATAATACTTGCTTAAGAAGTAAAAAACAAAGTAAATACTGGGAGCATCATAAAATGACAACAATCAACCAATTAGTACGTAAACCACGATGTAGAAAAGTTACTAAAAGCAATGTCCCTGCTCTACAATCTTGTCCACAGAAACGTGGCGTATGTACTCGTGTATATACTACTACTCCTAAAAAACCAAACTCAGCATTGCGTAAGGTTTGTCGTGTGCGTTTAACTAATGGTTTTGAAGTGACTTCATATATTGGTGGTGAAGGTCATAATCTGCAAGAACATAGCGTAGTACTCATTCGGGGGGGGCGTGTAAAAGACTTACCAGGTGTTCGTTATCATACAATTAGGGGTACTCTAGATTGTTCAGGAGTTAAAGACCGTAAGCAATCACGCTCTAAATACGGAATGAAGAAAACAAAAACTTAATAAGTATTATATTAAGTAAAAATAAGACTTTTAAAGCTTTAAGCTAAATGATAAATATAATTTTTTATAAATCACATAAATTAAAACGGGAGTATTTCTATGCCACGTCGTCGCGTTATTGGGCAGCGTAAAATTCTACCAGATCCTAAATTTGGATCAGAATTGCTAGCTAAATTTGTTAATATTCTCATGGTAAATGGAAAAAAATCAACCGCAGAAGCAATTGTATATACTGCATTAAAAACATTAGCAAAACGTTCTAATAAAGAAGAACTGGAAGCTTTTGAAATAGCATTAGATAATGTACGTCCAGCAGTAGAGGTTAAATCTCGTCGCGTTGGTGGTTCTACTTATCAGGTACCAGTAGAAGTACGTCCAGTGCGTCGCAATGCCCTAGCAATGAGGTGGATTGTTGAAGGTGCTCGTAAAAGGGGTGATCAATCTATGGCAATTCGCTTAGCCAATGAGCTTTGTGATGCTACAGAAAATAAAGGTGCTTCAGTTAAGAAACGCGAAGATGTTCATCGTATGGCTGAAGCTAACAAAGCGTTTGCTCACTACCGTTGGTAATATCTTTTATAAAGTTATCAGTTAAATTATTAACTCAAGAAAGAAGGCCTAATATAGGTTACTTTAATTTAAAAGTTCTAGTAATAGAGGAATCTAATGGCTCGTACAACACCTATTTCCCGTTACCGTAATATAGGTATAAGTGCACACATAGATGCCGGTAAAACCACTACTACCGAACGTATCCTTTTTTATACCGGTGTAAACCATAAAATAGGTGAAGTTCATGACGGTGCTGCTACTATGGATTGGATGGCACAAGAACAGGAACGTGGTATTACCATTACATCTGCTGCGACTACTGCATTTTGGTCTGGTATGGCTAAACAATTTAAACCACACCGTATAAATATCATTGATACCCCAGGACACGTTGATTTTACAATAGAAGTAGAACGTTCAATGCGCATTCTTGATGGTGTAGTAATGGTTTACTGCGCTGTTGGAAGTGTTCAACCTCAATCTGAAACTGTATGGCGTCAAGCAAACAAATATAAAGTCCCACGAATAGCTTTTATTAATAAAATGGACCGTATGGGTGCTAATTTTTTTAAAGTTATTAATCAAATTAAAACTCGTCTAGGTGGTAACCCAGTACCATTACAACTAGCAATTGGTTCTGAAGAAAACTTTACAGGGGTGATTGACTTAGTGAAGATGAAAGCCATACAATGGAATGACGCTGATCAGGGAGTAACCTTTAAGTATGCAGCAATTCCTATGGATATGATATCTTTAGCTGAAAAATGGCATCATAACTTAATAGAATCAGCAGTAGAAGCTTCAGAAGAGTTAATGGAAAAATACTTAAACAGTGAAGATCTTACCGAAAAAGAAATAAAAAAAGCTTTACGTAAGCGCGTTTTAAATAATGAAATTATTCTTGTAACCTGTGGTTCTGCATTTAAAAATAAGGGTGTACAAGCAATGCTGGATGCAGTAATAGATTATTTACCATCTCCTATGGAAGTACCAGCAATTAGCGGTATTTTAAATGATGGTAAGGATACCCCCGCTGAGCGTAGAGCTAATGATGAAGAACCATTTTCTGCTTTAGCTTTTAAAATTGCTACTGATCCTTTTGTTGGTAACTTAACTTTTTTTCGTATTTACTCAGGAGTAGTACACTCTGGAGATACTGTACTAAACTCAGTGAAATCTGCGCGTGAACGTTTTGGTCGTATCGTCCAGATGCATGCAAATAAGCGCGAAGAGATTAAAGAAGTTCGCGCAGGAGATATAGCTGCTGCTATAGGTCTAAAGGACGTAACTACTGGTGATACACTATGTCATCCAGATTTTCCAATTATTCTAGAAAGAATGGAATTTCCAGAACCAGTAATATCTATCGCTGTAGAACCGAAAACTAAAGGTGATCAAGAAAAAATGGGTTTAGCTCTAAGTCGTTTGGCTAAGGAAGATCCTTCATTTCGTGTATGGACTGATAAAGAATCTAATCAAACTATTATTGCAGGTATGGGTGAGCTTCATCTAGATATTATCGTAGACCGTATGAAAAGAGAATTCAATATTGACGCTAACATAGGTAAACCTCAGGTGGCTTACCGTGAAACTATTCGTATCAAAGTAACTGATATAGAAGGTAAGCATATAAAACAGTCTGGTGGTCGTGGTCAGTACGGTCATATTGTTATAGATATATACCCCCTGGAACCTGGTTTAAATCCAAAAGGTTATGAGTTTATTAACGATATTAAAGGTGGTGTGATTCCTGGAGAGTATATCCCTGCAGTTGATAAAGGCATCCAGGAACAGCTTAAATCTGGTCCACTAGCTGGTTATCCGGTAGTTGATCTCGGTGTGCGTCTACATTTTGGATCTTACCATGATGTTGACTCCTCCGAATTAGCATTTAAATTGGCTGCTTATATTGCTTTCAAGAATGGTTTTAAGAAAGCCAAACCAGTTTTACTTGAACCAATAATGACTGTTGAGGTAGAAACTCCGAAAGAAAATACTGGTGATGTTATAGGTGACCTTAGCCGCCGACGTGGTATATTACGTGGTCAAGAATCTTGCATAACTAATGTTATTATTCATGCTGAAGTACCATTATCTGAAATGTTCGGATATGCAACTCAATTGCGTTCTCTAACAAAAGGACGTGCATCTTACTCAATGGAGTTTTTAAAATATAATGATGCACCAAACAGTATTGCTCAAGCTGTTATTGAATCTCGTGGCAAAACCACATTAATTTAACATATTGATCCTGTATGTATTTCTATAGGAAAAGTATAAGAGCAAGGAATAAATTCATGTCTAAAGAAAAATTTGAACGTAAAAAACCACATGTTAATGTAGGTACTATAGGCCATGTTGACCATGGAAAAACTACCTTAACAGCTGCAATTACTACAGTACTAGCTAAAACTTACGGAGGTTCAGCACGTGCATTTGATCAAATAGATAATGCACCAGAAGAAAAAGCAAGAGGTATAACAATAAATACTTCTCATGTTGAATACGATACTAAGAATCGCCATTATGCACACGTCGACTGTCCAGGACATGCTGACTATATTAAAAATATGATTACGGGTGCTGCACAGATGGATGGTGCTATACTGGTAGTTGCTGCTACTGATGGCCCCATGCCTCAGACTCGTGAACATATCTTGTTGGGTCGCCAAGTTGGCGTGCCATACATTATAGTCTTTATGAATAAATGTGATATTGTTGATGATGAAGAATTGTTAGAATTAGTAGAAATGGAAGTTAGAGAACTTCTTTCTCAATATAACTTTCCTGGTGAAAATACTCCTATTATCCGTGGTTCTGCCTTAAAAGCACTAGAAGGTGAAATAGAGTGGGAAAGCAAGATTACAGAACTCGCTGATACTTTAGATTCTTATATTCCAGAACCAAAACGTGCTATAGAAAAACCATTTCTTTTACCAATAGAAGACGTATTCTCCATTTCTGGACGTGGTACTGTTGTAACTGGACGTGTAGAGCGAGGTATTATAAAAGTTGGGGAAGAAGTTGAGATAGTAGGTATTAAGGACACCGTTAAATCTACTTGTACTGGAGTAGAAATGTTCCGCAAACTACTAGATGAAGGACGCGCAGGAGAGAATGTTGGTATTCTTCTGCGTGGTATTAAGCGTGAAGACATTGAACGTGGTCAAGTTTTATCTAAACCTGGTTCTATAAAACCACACACTAAATTCGAATCAGAGGTTTATATTCTAACTAAAGATGAAGGAGGAAGACATACTCCATTTTTTAAAGGATACCGTCCACAGTTTTATTTCCGTACTACTGATGTAACTGGTACTATTGAACTACCAGAAGGTGTGGAAATGGTGATGCCAGGTGATAATATAAAAATGATTGTTACCCTCATCCACCCAATTGCAATGGATGATGGTCTACGTTTTGCAATAAGAGAAGGTGGACATACTGTTGGTGCTGGTGTTGTCGCTAAAGTAATTAATTAACTGTAATATATAGTGTATTAAATTTTAATCAAGGGCATTTAGGAGCCCTTGATTAATTATTTTTATAAAATCAGTTGCTCCTATCAAAAATTAAATTTTAGAAATTAATAAGTACAGTTAAGAAAGAATTCTTATATGAATTGAGATGATTTTAAAAATAATCTTATTACTGTCAATGGTATAAGATTATAGTAATTATTATCGTAACGTTGGATATACTAAAATATTTAATTGTTTATTTGTATTTTACTGAAAATATTATTTTATAACTAAATATTTAACTTTTTTAATATAAAGTAAATTAAACATTATGAAGCAATATTATAATGTATTTATTATTATTTTAATGAATTAGAATGCAATAACTAAAAATATTTAACATTCATCATTCTTTAGTTGCTATATCTATATATATGATATCTAACAAAATAATATTTTATTAATTTACTAGTAAATAATTTTATTTTTAAAAAAACAATTCACTTACTATTAAAAATATATTTAATTTTTAGTAAAGCTATTATTTTTAATAATATATAATAATTACAGATAAATGAATATATTCTCCTCTAAATAATAAAAATAAAAACATTTAATTAAAAATAGATTAATAAAATACCAATAACAATACTTTAATTCTATTGATTTATCTTGTTAGGATATTTATTTAACGTATGTCCCAACGCAATATTGACTAAAATAGTCATTTGCTCTATTTAGAAATTATCTATATAGGTTTATAATACTACTCCTTCAACTCATCAGATTAAGATAAAAGATTTACATATATTTTAATATTCTAGTTAAATACTATTTAATAATCTACATAGAATAATAACAAATGAATTTTTTAAAATTATTTGTATTCTAAGTAATAGAATACCTCTATTATATTTAAAATATAAAAAATTATGGAATGAGTTTTACAGAAATAATCACAATTTCAAATAGAGTTTTCAGAAAAAATTTTTTCTCAAATATACGTATAGATTTATAAAATCTATATACTTATCTATTAACTAATATTATTGTTAAAAACAATAGAAAATATTTACTATTAGTAATAGTATTTTCTCTTATATAATACTTTATTAAAATAATCAATGGACTTATGAATCACTCTAAAATAGATTTATGCCAATAAATATTATATCTATTAACATAATTATTTTATTAAATAAGCACAACAATTATATTAAGCATATTAAAATAAATAAAATTATTGGAGTATTTAATGTCTAATATAAACCTAATAAAACAACTTCAAGATCGAGGTATTATTGCCCAAGTAACACATTCAAAAGAATTAGCAGAGAGATTAAAACAGGGACCGCCATTAATACTATATTGTGGATTTGATCCTACTGCTAATAGTTTACATTTGGGACACTTAGTACCATTACTATGTCTTAAACGTTTTCAGTTAGCAGGCCACAAACCTATTGCTTTAATAGGGGGTGCAACTGGTCTTATAGGTGATCCATCTTTTAAAAAAATAGAACGTAAGCTAAATTCCCAGGAAAATGTATATGAATGGATAGAAAAAATAAGCTTTCAAATAGCAAAATTTTTAGAATTTAATTACCAAAAAAATAGTGCTATTATAGTAAATAACTATGATTGGTTTAAAAATATGAACGTACTGACATTTTTGCGTGATATTGGTAAACATTTCTCTGTTAATCAAATGATTAAAAAAGAAACAGTTAAACAACGTTTAAATCAGAATGAAGTGGGTATTTCTTTTACAGAGTTTTCTTATAACTTACTACAAGGTTATGACTTTGCTAATCTTAATAAGATGTACGATGTTGAACTACAAATAGGTGGTTCTGATCAATGGGGTAATATAACTTCAGGTATTAATTTAACCCGTCGTCTTTACCAAAAAAAAGTATGGGGTTTAACACTTCCTTTAATAACTAAATCAGATGGTAGTAAATTCGGTAAAACTGAAGGTAATAACACAGTTTGGTTGGATCCTAATAAAACAAGTCCATATAAATTTTACCAATTCTGGATAAACACTGCAGATTCAGATGTATATAAATTTCTAAAATTCTTTACTTTTATAGATCTACAAGAAATTGATGCTTTAGAAAAAGACCATCATAAAAATATATTACCACGTGCTCAATATATCCTTGCTAATACTGTTACTCGTATGGTTCATGGTGAAGAGGGACTGACTATAGCAAAACGTATTACTGATAGCTTATTCTTTGGAGATCTCCAAAGAATGACCGAAGATGATTTTATTCAACTAGCCCATAGTGGTATACCTATGGTACGCCTAGAACGCAATACAGATTTACAACGAGCATTAGTTTACTCTAAACTCCAATCATCTTGTAGTCAAGCTAGAAAAACTATCTCTTCTAATGCAATTAGAATTAATGGTGAAAAACAGTCTAATCCAAAATATACTTTCTGCAATGCAGATCGTTTATTTGACAATTTTACTTTATTATGTCGCGGTAAAAAAAATTATTGCTTAATATACTGGAAATAAATATACATACAATTAAACTAAGAATTAAGAATTGTGAAGATACATTAAGTTTATATATTCTTATTTAATTAATAAGAAATAATATACTATTAGCTTAATAGTATGTTACTATTATAGGTATAATGATATGATTATATTTATAAATATTTATTACCAAACCGGATTATCCTAAAGTAATATTAAAGTTATATTAACTTAACTAATACGATATAAGCCAACTAATCTTAATAGTAATGAATAATTTGGGAGTAGGTACCTTTAAGTATATGTAGTAATAAAGAGTACTTTTCACAATAATTTTTATTATATAGTAATATTTTGATAAAGACTAAATTATAATATCATTATCTTACAAGTAATGGACCTAATACACGACCCCCTAATAAATGCATATGGATATGATAAACTTCCTGTCCTGCATGACCATTACAATTTATAATTAAGCGATAACCATCCTTAGAAATTCCTTCTTGTTTAGCAATTGTTGACGCTGAAATAATCATACGTCCTAGAATATTTTCATGTTCTGGCTTAACATCATTAATAGTAGGTATAACTTGATTAGGAATAATTAAAATATGTTTTGGCGCTTGTGGTAATATATCTCTAAATGCAGTTACCAGATCATCCTGATATAGAATATCTGCATAGATTTCATGACTAATAATTTTGCTAAAAATAGTATTTTTTATCATAGATAGAGTTATTTAATTATAACAATGAATAAATTAAGGATTATTAATCCTGTTATTAGTAATATAAGTTTTAACTTTAAAAGTTAACAATATTTAAATGATAAAGTAATTAATACTAACAATATTAGTACCACTTATGTTTAATTTTTACAAATCATAAAATGATATATACATCTTTATAATAATATAAATATATTGTGCATTTTTAATGCAGACCTATTTTAAAGCACGCAACTAAGTGGTTAGCATCTCCCTTCATCAATGGGTAAGTTGAAATACATTCAAGACTTGCTATAGGACAACGGGTATAAAAAATACAACCTAACGGTGGATTAATTGATGATGGTACTATTTCTTGTAGTATATTTATTTTTTTCTTTTGTTCTATATCAGGATCAGGAGTAAGCATAGCAGACATAAGATTTTTAGTATAAGGATGCTGGGGGTTCTTGTATACCTCTTCATAAGTTCCAAACTCAATTGCATGCCCTAAGTACATTACCATTACCCAATCTGAAATATGTCTCACTACTGCTAAATCATGAGCTATAAAGATAAGGGAAAAATCTATTTCTTCACGCTGTAATTGCTGCAATAAATTAATTACCTGCGCTCTAATAGACACATCTAATGCAGATATAATCTCGTCACAGATAATTAGCTTAGGTGAAAATAGTAAAGAGCGCGCAATCCCGATACGTTGACATTGTCCACCGGAACATTGATGTGGATACCGATTAATTAAATTAGGTAATAAACCCACTTTTATCATAATACTTTTAACACGATCCTTTACTTCTTTGCGTAATATTTTTGGATAATATGTTTTTAAAGGTTCTGCAATAATATCACCAATCGTCATACGAGGATTTAATGAAGAAAACGGATCTTGGAAAATCATTTGGATATCGCTACGTACTTTATGCCGTTGCTTAGTATTCATTTCAATTAAATTTTTACCTAACCACTCTATACGACCATAAGTAACTTTCACTAATCCAACTATAGCTCGTGCAAAAGTAGATTTACCACATCCAGACTCTCCTATTATACCTAAATTTTCACCTTTATACACACTTAAACTAATGCCATCAACTGCTTTAAGTATTTTAGATGGTTGCTGCCAGAACCATGTGTTGTTATCTTTAATTTTAAAATGTACTTTTAGATTAATTACTTTTAATAAAACTTCTTTATTTTGATTACCATTATTCATATCAATTCTTCTACTGTTTTAAAACAGGCACGCAACCGTCCTTCACCAAATTTTTCTACAGATGGTATTTTAATACACAGATCAAAAGCATAAGAGCAGCGAGGTTGAAAAGGACAACCTTTCGGTAAACATCGCATATTAGGTGGATTACCTGGAATAGTAAATAGGGTTTTATTTTTACGATTTAAGGTAGGAATAGCATTAAGCAAACCAATAGAATATGGATGACTAGGTGTATAAAATATATCCCGCGTAAGTCCATATTCCATAGTTCTACCAGAATACAGTATTAATACTTTATCGCAAATACTAGCTACTAACCCCAGATCATGAGTAATAATAATAATTCCAGTATTAAACTCCTTTTTTAATTCATTAAATAAAATAATCATTTGTGCTTGAATCGTTACATCTAGAGACGTTGTTGGTTCATCAGCAATAAGTAGCTTAGGTCGACATAGCAATGCCATTGCAATTATAACTCGTTGACTCATACCTCCAGACAATTCATATGGAAACATACGCATATACCTACGTGCTTTAGGAATTTTAACCGCATCTAACATCCGTAAAGATTCCTGAAAAGCCTGATATTTGCTCATTCCTTGATGTAATATTAGAACTTCCATTAGTTGTTTCCCCACGTGCATATAAGGATTTAGTGAGGTTGTTGGATCTTGAAATATCATGGCAATTTCTTTAGCGCGCAGCTTATTTATTTCTTTTTCTGGCAAATTTAAAATTTGATTTCCATTTAATAATGCAATACCACTTATATAACCATTCTTAGCTAATAAACCCATAAGAGCAAAAGCAATCTGCGATTTACCAGAACCAGATTCACCAATAATACCTAACGTTTCACCTTTAGATAAAGAAAAATTTAAACCGTTAACTGCTGTTATTATATTATCATTAGTAAAAAAAGTTACACGAAGATCCTTTACCTCTAAAAGATCTTCAGTTATTTTTATTTTTTTCATTCTTGTGTAACTTCATTAAATATATTGAGGATCTAAAGCATCACGCAAGCCATCACCAATAAAATTAAAACAAAATAAAGTAATTACTATAAACACAGAAGGATAAATAAGAAGCCATGGAGCAACTTCCATTGAGTTAGCCCCGTCACTTAATAAAGATCCCCAGCTACTCAGTGGTTCCTGAGCTCCTAAACCAAGGAAACTTAAGAATGATTCAAATAAGATCATATTTGGCACTAGTAGTGATGCATAGACAATTACTATTCCTAGTAGGTTAGGTATGATATGACGTATAATAATGTTATATGTAGAAACTCCTCCTACTAAAGCTGCTTCGATAAATTCTCTATGTTTTAGACTCAATGTTTGCCCACGTACTATGCGTGCCATATCTAACCAAGATATCATGCCGATTGCTACAAAAATTAACATAATATTATGCCCAAAAAAAGTAACCAATAAAATTACAAAAAACATAAATGGAACAGCATTTAGTATATCAAGTAAACGCATCATCAAATAATCTATCTTACCACCTATATAACCAGATATCGCTCCATATAAAGTACCTATTATAATAGACACTATAGCTCCGATAAATCCTACCAATAGAGAAATACGACCCCCCATTCCTATGCGTACAAATAGATCACGCCCTAATGAATCTGTACCAAAGTAATGTCCAGAAGTTATATTGGGTGCTGTAGATATCATTACCCAATCAGTATCATCATAAGAAAACTTAGAAAATATAGGGGCTAAACATACAAATATACTAATAAATATAAGTATAAAAAAACTCACTACTGCTGCATGATTGTGGATAAAACGATTATATACATCTTCCCATAAGCTACGACTTTCTAAGTCTATATATTTTACCAAATTATCATTGGCTATTTGAATATTATCATTCAGTAACATATAAAACCTTTTGTTGATTATAAACGTATTTTAGGATCAATAATTGCATACAGTATATCAACAATTACGTTAAATAAGATAGTTAGAACACCAACTAACATAGTTAGGCTAAGTACCAATGAGTAGTCACGGTTAAGAGCACCATTAACAAATAACTGACCAATACCAGGTAAACTATAAATAGTTTCAACAACCATTGAACCTGTAATCATCCCGACTAGTGCTGGACTTAAATAAGAAATCACTGGCAATAATGCAGGTTTTAATGCATGATATAAAATGATATGATGCACTGGTAATCCTTTTGCACGAGCAGTGCGTATAAAATTAGAATGCAACACTTCAATCATAGAACATCTCGTGATACGCGCAATATTTGCAATATAAGATAAACATAGAGATATAGTGGGAAGAATCATAAATTTAACCCCCCCCCCATTCCAACCACCACCAGGTAACCATTTTAATTGAATAGCAAAAATTAATATTAATAACGGAGATAATACAAAACTAGGTATTAATATACCAGTCATTGCAAAACTCATTACTGCGTAATCCCATTTACTATTTTGTTTTAACGCTGCTAATAATCCTGATGTTATACCTAAAATTACTGATAGCATGAATGCTATACAGCCTAACTTAGCAGAGACAAAAAAAGAAGCACGAATTAAATCATTTACTGAATAATCTTTATATTTAAAAGAGGGACCAAAATCACCGTGACATAATTGAATTAAATATTGGCTATATTGCTTCCATATTGGATCCTTTAAAGAATATTTTGTTTCAATATTTGCTAGTAATTCAGGTGATAATACTCTTTCATCAGTAAATGGACTACCTGGAGCTAATCGCATTATAAAAAATGATATAGTCATTAAAATAAAAAGTGTTGGTATAGTTGCAAGTAAACGATATAATATAAATTTTAACATTACCTAGTCCTTTAATTTAGCCTTAAGACTACATTGTTTTTCAAAACATGGTATACCTGTACTATATTTAGTATAATTTTCTATTTAGAGAAAATATACTCATTGACTATAAAAAATCTTAAACTTCATTCTTACTCATAATTACTTAATGGATTATAGATTAATATCTAGTTATAGCTCTTGATTTTAATATATTACATCATTATCTTGTATATCTTATTAGCATAATGAGAAAACTTCAGTGTTATATATCTATCAACATCTATATAATTTTTTAGTAAAAAATATAACTTATATTTTTATCACAATAATAATTGTACTTAATTAATATTTAAATATCTCATAGGAATATTTTATTAAGTAAATTTTAATAATCTTACTATTCTGTCTTTAAAGGAAAAATATATTTTACTTAAAAAGTAATATTATAAAAATAAAGTACTGAAATTGCATTAAGTAAAGAAATGTACTTAATGTAAGTTTGATAATAATTATTACTATTAGATCTTATTAATTTAGAAAAATTATGTTACTAAGATTACATTATTGTTTTATATAAATAATGTATAGATTTCATTATAGAAATAAATCATTATAATAACTCAGTAAGATTTATTTAAGTAGTTATTATTTTAAATATAGATAAAGATTATTACCTTATATATCCAATAAAAATTTAAAATAACTATAAAACGGTATATTACTAGCTCTTCTTTATAATAAGAGATTAATTTAGTATATATTTAATATTTTGTACTATAGTGATCATTAAAATAATTATGTAAAAACTACTGCTTTTATATTAGTCATTATATAGATTTAAAGATAAATTATCAGAAAGCATATATTTATATTATTTAATATAACTTATTATATATTTTATTATTAAGATGTATTTTTTAAATTTTAATATTAAAGAAGAGAGATTATATCTTATATTTAATAATCACTAAAAATATCAAATCACTGAATTAATTAATGTTTAATATTTAATTTTATTGTTATATTAAAGATAATATTAAGAGTAATTGATTGGATCAATCATATGTTTTAGTATTTATAATACTATTGCGTACTATATCTTTAAGAAAAATAAATTTGCTGTATAATAACTCAGTGATCTATTTTTAGATCGGTTGCATTATTTAATTAAAATCAATTATTATTAAATATATATTTAAGTTTATTGCATTTAAATATATAATATACTTCAGTAATTAAAATTTACTATTATATATAAATATATATAAAATATATCTTAGAATAAATCAACCAAATAATAATCATACATAATATATAAACAAAAGATATTTGTACATAACTATATAACACATATAAATTATTTTCGCATACAATCAAATAAGAAATAATTATAATTAATTATGCTTATTATTTTTTTGACAAAATCAAATATTATTTTGTAAGTTTTAAAGTATATTTTATCTATCTAAAATATTTAAAAAAATTAAAATATAGAATACGAATAGTTAGTATTATAACGAATAAATATTTTTGTATGATATAAACAATAATTGTATAATAATCTTATAATAATAAGATTATATCTTAATATTATCTTCTATAATATAGCAACAATTTATTTAATAAAATATTCTCTTCTTATATTTCTAAACCTATTATTTAAATACCCTTCTCATATAAGTAATGTACCATTTTAGTAAAAACTATTCTTTATAAGTAATTAAACCTAATATTAAATAGCTACTGGTGCTTTAATCCCGGGGTAAGGTTTATAACCTTGAATTTCAAAATCCTCAAAACGATAATTAAAGATGGATTTTGGTTTACGCTTGATCACTAAATTAGGTAAAACACGAGGTTTACGACTCAATTGAAGTTGAGCTTGTTCTATATGATTATTATACAGATGAATATCACCACCAGTCAAAATAAAATCACCAAGCTTTAAAGATACCTGCTGAGCTATAATATGCACTAATAACGCATAACAAGCTATATTAAATGGAAGCCCAAGGAATACATCACAAGAACGCTGATATAATTGGCAAGATAATTTCCCCTGGGCAACATAAAACTGAAATAATACATGACAAGGAGCTAGAGCCATTTGATCTAACTCACCCACATTCCATGCAGAGACAATAATACGGCGTGAAGTAGGATTATATGTCAACTGTTCTATTACTTTACTTATCTGATCAATCTGAAATCCATAAACCGTCTCCCATGCTCGCCACTGTTTTCCGTATACAGGGCCAAGATTTCCTTGTTCATCAGCCCATTCGTTCCATATAGTAATATTATTTTGACGCAAATAAGAAATATTGGTTTCTCCATTAAGAAACCACAATAATTCATAAATTATTGAGGGTAAATGGCAGAACTTTGTGGTAACTAGTGGAAACCCATCCTGCAAATTAAAACGTATCTGATGTCCAAAAATAGACAATGTACCTGTTTCTGTACGGTCAGATTTTTTTGTACCCTCAGTAAGAACTTTTTTATTAAATCAAGATACTGCTTCATCTTACCTCATAAATTTGTATTTTATATATAACATGAGCTACTAGCTTTTTATATGAAAAATATTTTAAAATTACTTTAAATTATTTAAAAGCTGCGGACTGCGATAAATCCAAAACATAATAATAATGCCAGCAATGATCATTGGAATAGAGAGTATTTGCCCCATACTAATTACACCATTAAAAAGTCCAATTTGAACATCTGGCTCACGAAAAAACTCAACTATGATGCGTAACGTACCATAACTAATTAAAAAACATCCAGAAATAAATCCTATCTTTTTATGTTTTTTTAGTAATAAAATATTTAAAATTATAAATAATAAAATTCCTTCTAAGAATAGTTCATATAGTTGTGACGGATGGCGTGGTAGTACACCGTACTGGTTAAGTATATATTGCCACTTAGGATGATTGGAAGCCAAGATAATATCTTGACTTCTTGAACCTGGAAATAACATAGCCCACCTATTATTAATGCTAACACGTCCCCATAACTCTCCATTGATAAAGTTACCTAAACGTCCCATACCTAAACCAAAAGGTATAAGAGGAGCAATAAAGTCAGAAATCTGGAAAAAATTCTTCTTACTGGTATATGAAAATAATAACATAACTAGGATTACTCCAATTAAACCACCATGGAATGACATTCCTCCTTCCCATACTCTAAAAATGCATATTGGATTTTTAAAAAATATAGGAAGATTATAAAATATAATATACCCTATACGACCACCAAGAAGAACTCCTAAAAATCCTGAATAAAAGAGATTCTCGACCTCATCTTGAGTCCAATTACCTCTTAACTTATTAACTCTTCTCTTTGCTAACTGCAAAGCAAAGAGAAAACCTATTAAATACATAAATCCATACCAATAGACCGATAATGATCCTATAGAAAAAATAACTGGGTTAAATCCAGGGAAACGTAAATAGCTAGTCATAGCTGGAATTACTCCCTCTAATATTAGGTATATTTAATAATTAATATTAATACATAAATATTATATGTAATAATATTTAAAATATTATATTATTGATTAATGATAAATAATATTATTTTCCTTTATATTAAAATAAGTTCAAGTAAAATCTTCTAAATTATTTTTTATAAAATAGTAGTATTTTTATTTTAAAACTATCATATTCACTTTTTAAGTTAAGTAAAGGATTACTATACAATCTTTTAATAATATAAAATATTTATCTATATTTTCTAGAGACTGTACAACTTAGTTTTTCAAAAAGTAATTATACATGTAAAATACATATTAAATAAGTGATATTTATAATAATAATTTATGAATATTATATAAAGTTATATCGTAATAGTTAATAATATTATTATGCTAAATGTGCTATTTTGCATATTATTTTTACTAAAATAGAAATACAATAAATTAATTAAATTTTTAATTAATTAAAATACTTATTTTCATTAATATCTTTTGCTAATTAATTTTATTATTTTAATTATGTATTAATTTTAATATGTTGAATTTTATTCAATAGTATTACAATTTTAAATAAAATTTAATATATAAATTAATTAATAATATATGTAATTCTTTATCAACATTAATTATATTAATACTTATACTATAAAATTACTATTTTATATTTATATTTAAATATTTACTATTAATATTATTTCCTATAATAGGAAATAGAAAAAATTTTATTATAAAAATATATAAATTTAAAATATCATAATAAATGTGCTTGTAAAAAATATGTTTTAATAATACTAAAATCTTTAATGTAATACAATTATCTTAGATAATTTAGATGGTGATATAAAACATAGTAACGTAGGTATTATAGTATACCTAGTAAATATAAAAACTATAGATATTTTTATATCTACTATTTTAAATAAGTAATATAAATACTAATACAAAAATTATAATAAAAATATTTACAAAACAATAGATATAGATTTTTCTATGTTTTAAGACTTGTGATAAAAATATAAGTTGATTCAATATTATAATATTACTATTGGTAAATTTAATTCAGTTAAAAAATGTCATTAATTAAAGCAATAATATAATATAAAATTAAAAACTAAGGGAATAATAATTCCATCATAATTACAATGATATTATTACTTATAGAGCAAAACTCCATAAAATTTTTTACTAAATTTATCTATAATCAATTACTATTTAAATTTATTTCAGAATTATCAGGTATTTTAATTTAAACTAACGCTAATAAAATATTTTATCTAACTTAAATTAATATTCATATATCCTTCTAGGATTTTACTATTTATACACATTAAAGTAGTCTCTATAAGAGATTTAATAAAGATACTTCTGGCAATATTTTATGGACTAAATGACATAAATTACAATAAAAATAAATAAATATCATTAGAAATAAAAATTCATGATCCTGCATCAATTTAAATACCTTTTAAGCACTGCAAGTATTCTCAATACGGATCAATATCACTTATACCTAATCATTGTTATAGTTTACGGTTTATATAATCCTATCTGGTAGAGTTATAAGTGTTTACACCTATATGATATAGAGTTTTTGCTAAAATAGTATTTAATTAATAATTTTCTAGATTCTGATAGTCTATTAGTAAACTACATAATAATTTCGATGGTTAATATATTATTATTCTTAATTTTTGATCTTTACCGAATCATTATACCTAATAATTTTATGACAAATATTAGAACTTTTATTATTCATGTCTAATAAAATAATATTTGCCACTCAAGAACATTTAATATTATTAACTGAATAATAAATAACATATCACCTAGCATATAATATGCAGATACACTAGAATATTTAGCTAAACTTTAAATATATTATAAATATTATCTTCTCATTAGTATTCTATATTAATACCTCTGATATAGAGAATAATAAGCAGTTATTTTTATTAAAAGATCTATAAACATTAAATTTCCTGTATCATAATTCTAGATTTATTTATATAAGATTTTAAAATTATCAAGATATAGTTGTACGAAGATTACACTATTAAAAGCAATAAATTTACAATTATACTTTATCAATTTATTAACTTTCATTTAATATCTTTTTAAGATATAGGTTATTGTTTATATTATCTTCTATTATGATATTAAAATTTTATTTTTTAAGTAAAAAACACTCTAATATTCACACTACATTTACTTTAGTCTTTTATACTAAAAATATCTTCTTAAAAAGTAATGATAGTATTGTTATGTCTGATATTAATTACACTTTTTAACATAAAAGTTATCACTTCTTTCAAAGTATATTTTATTAAATAAATATAAAAGGTTTTATTATAGGTAATACGAAAAGATAAAACAGATGATAATATTTTTGATAAATGAACTAATACAGTATATTTTTAATGGCATTCCTGAATAACTATAAAATCTAGATTATGCAAGTTTATATATTATATAGAGAAATATACATAAAATAATTATTAAGATAATAGATAATATATAATTTTAAAAATATTAAATAATATGAAACTATAATGCTAATGAATTGATGTATTATAAAATTTGATTTTATAATTCTTAAACATTGGTAATGAATAAAAATTAATATCTAAAGATTCTAATAATAACTTTTTAATAAAATAAAATAATCTTGCTGTATTTATTAAAAAATATTTTGATTAATAATCAATGTAAATCTATATTATTTACTTCAATCAGTAATGAAAAAATTAAGTAGTATATTAATAAAATTATAATAATGAGTATTATTTAATAGAATGACTAATTTATATATAGATCCATTATATGTTATATTTTATGGTATTATTTTATATTCTAGAATATTGACGATAGTAAAATAATAATTCTCAGTGATTAATAATTTTGTATAAGATAATATCTTATATCCACTAAAAATAATAAAAAATTAATTTATTATACAATAATAGTTAAACTATTTACTTATAATGATAAGTGTTTTTAAATATCTTAAATATATAAATGAAGATTGATTTAAAAATAAGTTTATTTGCTCTTTTAGAAAAAAAATTCTATGTTAATATTTAGTATAATTAATACGAAATAGATTAAATATTTTAATTCAGAGATATATTTAAATTTTCATTAACTAATAATAAAACTATAACTTTATAAGTATAAAAAGTAATTATTATTTATAATACGTCATATCAAGTAATAGTTTATTATAAATAAATTATAAATAATGAGATGAAATATTTCTATTAATTAAAATTAAAGAGTGCGTATTTAGAAACATACGTATATTACTAAGAACTATTAATTTCTATATAGCTAATATATAAAAATAAATTACTAAAATATGTTTTATGAATCTAGCTAAAAATTTTTAAAATTATATGTTATCACTATAATAAAATTATTATATATTGTAACTAGTAATAGTAATCTATTTTTAAAGGCGTAAAAATAATTATATACTTAAATATACAAAATTATATCTAATGTATTTTATGGTGACTGTTAATATGGATATAGGTTATTAACAATACTTATTATAGTTTAAGTAATAATTTTTAGATATCCTATTTTATAGGATATCTAACTCAAAAAAGTAATTGTATGTAATCCACTTACTCATATAGTAAGTTGATTACATACAATTTAGATAAAATATAAAAGAAAATTAAATAAAAAATTAATATAGCTAAATCTAGCTAATACAAAAACCATAAACTTTAATATATTAAACAGATATTATTATATTAGTACTATTTATATTTTATATTACTAGATTAGTTTTTGTATATACATTTTTTATATAAAATACTGAATATTATAAAGGTAATATTTTACATATATTACTTTGTAATATAAAAATTAATTGAAATAATTACTTATTAATATTTTTCACTAAAATACCAAAAATACATTTAGAGACACAGAGATAATAAGCCGAATAGATTCTAACCCTATCCGGCTTATAATTATAAGCTTAATAGACCGCTCCAACAACCAAAAATACCTATTAGGAAAAAACCAATAATTATCCATAATGCATTAACTTTTTTACATAGTAACCACATACAACCAAAAGTTAATATCAGTGGTATTAATCCAGGCATTAACTGATCTAAAATATTTTGTACAGTTGTCACTGTAGTATTACCAGTTTGGTCAGTAATACGAGAAATCACAAGAGGGATATTCACATGTGTCCATTTGTTAACTAGAGCTCCCATAACAAATAGACCTAAAATAGATGCTCCTTCGGTCATTTTTTGAAGGAAACCTCCACCCAAATCGCTTACTATATCAAGTCCTTTCTTATATCCATAGGATACACCGTAGTAACAAACTAACAAACGTACTACATTGAATAATATAAAGAATAATAAAGGACCTAGCAAACTACCAGTAATTGCAATACCTGCACCTAAAGCAGCAAATACTGGACGCAAAGTACCCCAAAATATTGGATCACCTACGCCAGCTAATGGCCCCATTAGACCAACTTTAATGCTATTAATAGCGCTATCATCAATTGGAGCACCATTAGCCTTTTGCTCCTCCATTGCTGCAATCACACCCAAAATATGAGTAGCAATATATGGATGAGTATTAAAGAATTCTAAATGACGCTTAATAGCCTTTTTACGCTCGTCTGTATTCTCTGGATATAAACGATGAATTACAGGTACCATAGAGAAACAAAAACCTAAGGCTTGCATACGTTCAAAATTCCATGAACCTTGCAAGAGATTAGAACGAAGAAATACTCTACCTAGATCACCTGCGGTGAGTTTTATTTCAGTTTTTTGATCTTTAACTAATAATGTTGTATCAACCATTTTCTCACCTTTTAATTAGTCTAATTCGTTATCAAGATCATTTTTTCTAGGAGTTACTGCTACAACTTGAGGTTTATTATATTTAGGGCTTAACTGAATATATAAAATAGCCATAATTATACCTAAAATACCTAATGCAACTAAGTTAAAATTAGTAAATGCAGCTGTAACAAAGCCTAAATAAAAGAAAGGCATTAAGTATCCGGCACGCATCATATTAATAACCATAGCATAACCAACAACTACTATCATACCTCCAGCAATAGCTAGACCAGAAGTAACAATTTCAGGGATAGCATTCAGCATATTATGAATAGTATTAGTACCTACTGATAAAGCAACAATAACTGCTGGAATGGCAATACGCATAGCTTGTAGTATTAAAGCAGAACAATGTAATAGGTTAATAGCTCGTAGATCACCACGCTCTGCTGCACCATCAGCACAATGTTGAAAACCCACTGTAATAGTCCGAACTATGATAGTTAAAACCTGTCCTGCAGCTGCTAGTGGAATAGCTAATGCTATTCCAGCACCCACACTTTGTCCTCCAGCAATAACCAGAGTTGTTGAAATTATGGATGCAAGAGCCGCATCAGGAGCAACTGCTGCACCGATATTCATCCAACCAAGAGCTATCATTTCTAATGTACCACCAATAATTATACCTGTTTTCATATCACCTAAAACAATACCGATCAGAGTACAAGCAACTAATGGACGGTGAAATTGAGATTGATCAAGAATTGAACCAATTCCCGCAATACACGCAACAATAAATATTAGTACAATTTGAAGAGTTGTAATCTCCATTGAACTGCACCTCTTTTAATTAAAACACTAAGTTTAAAAATATAAATCGATAACTTCCGATTCAGCTTTAGTTCATTTTATTAAGTAATTCCATCATCTTTAAGCGACTATCATTTGGAACTTTGCGTATTTCTAATTCAATACCACGCACATCTAATTTTTTAAATGCTTCGATGTCTTGTTGATCCACCGAAACTGCATTAGTAATCTGTATTTTCCCCTGACGAAAAGCCATACCACCAATATTAATTGAATTAATTTCAATACCATGTTCAATTAAGTATAATGCGTCAGTAGGGTTGGTAAATAGTAGTATTACACGATCTCTACTATAATCTGGATTACTATAAACACGGATCATTTTTTCAATATTAACTACATGAGCAGTAACACCTGGAGGAGCAACCTGCTTAAGAAGAGTTGAGCGCATATGATCTGCAGCAACTTCGTTATTTACTACAATAATACGACTAACATTATTTTCTTTTGTCCAGAGGGTAGCTACTTGTCCATGAATTAAACGATCATCTATACGTGCAAGACATACTTTCATGTGATACATATTACTCACCTGATCCTGTAATGCTTTTAGAATAGGAGTTTTAGATTGATGTAATCCATTTACTGTAGATTTTTTTATATTTAGAGCACGAATCCCTTCACGTCCTGTTTCTAATGCTAATAAGATTAATTCATCAAAACTGAGGTTATCATCACGGGCCATAAAGGTCTCAACTAGCATGGGAATATTTACTCCAGCAATAACCTGATAATTATCTTTATTTAAGGAAATCCTGCTAGCTGCATTAAAAGGACTACCACCCCAAGTATCAACAAAGAAGATAATACCTTTACTAGAGTCTAAATTAATTAGTATTTTGTTATACTTTTCAATCAGTATTTCAGTATTTTCACCGGGGACAAAATCTATATAAGCAACATTATTTTGTTTTCCTAACAACATTTCTGCAGTTTTTAACAATTGTTCTGCCGCTACACCGTGTGTGCTTATTACAATAGCAACACTACTCACTAGTTATCTCCTTTTCTACTTAATATTTATGCTATATATCGTTGATAAAATTACTATTTTAGTATATAATAAAATTAAAATATCTTATATATCTATTTCTTATGTATACCTTAACACTCACAAATAAACTATGTATAAGTTTAACTACTAATTATTTTACTTCAAGACTAATTACTTATAATGTTATTGTACTTTAAATAATAAAATAATAAATTATTTTATTATTTAATATTAAATAAATTCAATTTATCTTCACTGTATTATATTATTTAGTAATAATAAAACTATATTTTTTTTTTAAAAATAATATTATTTATATTTTTAATACCTTAGGTTAAATATAGCTATGATTTTTATTTATCACGATTTACATTCCTATACATATTTAATAAAAATCCAAGGGTTTATATAAAAAACACCATGGTATACGATTAAGTGTTATTATATAAGAATTTAATCATTATTATGATCATAAATTAGTATAATTATTACGTTATTTAATTGTTATTACTAGTTAAATAGTACCGTATTTATATAACTATTGTTATACTTGATCTTATCAATGAATAAGGCATAATATTTTACTAACACAATCAATCATGAAAAATAACATAAATTATAAAATTATATAAAATATATTATATTTATGTATGATCTTAACTTTGCTGCTATATAGGACCTATCTTACACTATCTTTCCATGTTATTTTATAGACACAATATTCTAATATATTCTTGTTTTTAACTTACTATAATTATTTTAAAACACTATTACAAGCAAAAATAACAATTGTTTATTTAAAACCGCTTAGAATTGAATAATAAGTATTATTTTTTACATATAGTTGTAATGAGCTAAGTAATAATAATAATAAATAATTATTAATTTGGTTATATAAATTTTATTATTAAGTTAAACTGATGTTTTTTTTAAATAAATATTTAAAAATATATTTAATAAAAACATATTTAATAACTAAATATTTATATACCTAAACTAACTAAATTTATACAAACAAATTTTTACTATTTTACATACAATAAATGTAAAGTTTTAATTTATTCATAATCAATAATATGTTATTTCAACGAAAATAATTTTGATTATAAATATTTATTAACAGTAATTTATAATTAAAGTTATAAACTTGAGCATTTTTCAATATCTGATAAAATATATAGATTATATACAAACATTTATTATTAATATTCTATAAGATATTTTAAATTAATAAACACTCTATTTTAGAAAACTTCTACATTTAAAAATATTTAATAGTATTTTAATCACTTGATATACGTTCTATCTTATTGTATCAAAATACAATAAGAGGTATAATTACTATAAATTAATTTAATTATATTCAAATTGAAATTTATTACTGTATTAATAAATTTATGAATACTTATTAGATTATATCTATAATCAAATAATATTTCGTATAAATGGCAATTTAAAAGTATTAGCCATAAAAAACCCGCATAAAGCGGGTTTTTTATGGCTAATACTTTTAAATTGCCATTACATTAACTGCAGATGGTCCCTTCTGACCATCTTGGATCTCAAACTCAACATGCTGACCTTCAGCTAACGTTTTAAAACCATTACCTTGAATTGCAGAAAAATGTACAAACACATCTTTACTGCCGTCAGTTGGGGTTATGAAACCAAAACCTTTAGCTTCATTAAACCACTTTACTTGACCTTTTATCTTGGACATCTTGAATATTTCCTTTAGATTATTTAAACCACTCTGAAGCGCAAGCCAGAAAAATAAAACACACCAAATAGAGTAATTACTTATCTAAGCAATAAGATAGTAATTAGTGAATAAATAATACCTCAATATTATAATATATACTTACTATTTTTTATTAAAAAATTACAAGTATACAGAAGAGATATGTCTTATTAAGACATATAAGTTATCACATATTATATATCTAATGGCAAGTAATTTTCTCTATTATAAAACTATTATGGAGCAAACAATAAATTTCAGACATAAATTTTCTAAACTTTAATACTTATGAGTTTAATGAAAAAATAATTATTGAAAAAACATTAACTACACATGTATTTATTATATTACAATATTACAATATACTTCATTTAAGTTTTATTATTCTATATAATTAATAATTATCAATGATAATTAATCATATCATGTAATTTTAATTAAAGCGATTATAAACTTTCTTAAATTTTATTTATAAGATTTATTTAAATTATGTTTGATATTGAAAATATAGTTTATATTACTCAGATATATTTTATTAGATAAATATTCTATTTTTATTATTAGATTTTAATAAATTAATTGATTTTTCTAAATCTTTAGATTTCTAGAGAGAGATTAATTGGACAAAATTTATTAAATAGTCAATATAGTATATTTACGTAAGTATTATTCTAAGTGTATAACATATACTTTTTATATTTTTCACCATATAGAAAATATATAGTTTTATAGTAAATACCTATTATACTCTTGGGGTAATATAATAAGTATTATAAGGTAATATTCTTAATGAAAAATGATTTAATTTATAAACAAACTAGATACCTGTATATGATATTAAAATCAAATAAAGTTTGTAAATATAATTGAGCTATTAGTAGGATATTTTTTTAAAATGATTATAATTTTATATATTAATATAGTTATTATTACCTCCTATAATATAAAATTGTGAAACTATAGAAGTTAAATAACTTGAAGTTTATATTTATATAACAATAATTAAATAATCACACTGTACTAATATCAATTTTATTGATATAATCTAATAATATATTTTAGTAAAATTACTAGGTAATGTTTTAAAGTCTTCTTAATTTAAGATTAGTAATCTACTATATAGTAATAATTACTAAATATTTTTTTATAAAATAAATTAATAATAAAAGACGTAATATTAATTATACTAATCTAGTAATTTTAATTGAATAAATATATCTCACTAGTATTATAAATCTCACTTAATTTATTATATGAAATATAAAATACAAAGTAATTAATAGTAATAAGCAAAACAAAAAAATACGATTATTGGAAAATTCAGTATAGCCATAATAATAGTAAAATAAAATATCCTCCAAATAAAAATTAAAAGGACAAGCAATGAAAAAATGTCTATTTGTTGCATTTGTTATATTTAATACATTGCTACTGATAGGCTGTCAAATAGTTACAAAAAGAGATAGTAAAATATTAATAAAACGTAAGCTAAGAGAACAAGATCAACTTAATGTAAATAAAATAAATATACAAAAAGAACAATTTTTAGTAAATAAATCATTAATACTACAAAAAAATCATAATGTTAAATGGAGTTCTTGCTTAAAACCATTAATTAATCAGATTATATACCTACCAGATATTAATACTGGTAGTTTATTATTGGTAAATAGTATACAAAATAAAAATCACGAAATATTACAAGTATCTAATGCTAATAAGATATTACAAGAAGAGTTGATACGATATAGTAAATTTACACTAGTTTCTAATAAAAATATCACAAATGCAAAACAATATCTTGGATTATCAACTGAAGATAATTTAGTCTCTCGCCATAAAGCAATTGATCTAGCACGTATTGTTCAAGCACAGTATATGTTGTACAGCTTAATAGAAGGAGATACTAAATCACCAAAAATTACTATACAGCTTATGCTAGTACAAACTGGTGAGATCTTATGGCATGGAAGTAATTTAATAGTATGCTAAATAATTATTAATAGATAAATTTGAATAATGTATGCTATACATAATATTTTATTATATATTAGTAATAATTACTTGGAATAAATTTATAAAATATAGTATATATATCTAAATACCTATAAATATAATAAGAAATATTCTTTATCAGAATAATATATTAAGTATTCTAAATTTATTAAAATTTATTAAAATTTATTAAAAATAGATACACTTAATACTTAACAATAAATACTGCAGTGATCTAGATACATTTTAATTATTTCAGTTACTAGTATATTTATTTAAGTTTTTATTGTTAAAAGGCGATATAGGTAAATGTTATTGATGTAATTATAGTATTATAATTATAATATACTTAATGCCAATGGCCTTAACAATTAAAAATTATTATTTAATAATGTAAATTAAGAATTTAAAATATTATTTTAAATAAATAATTATAAAATGACATTCAAATACTGGAGTATATCTAACATACTAATATGAATAAAAGACTATTTTATAGGATAAAATCATTAAATTAGAAATATAGTTTAAACATATTAAACTTAAATAAACTAAAGAGATTATAAAATAATACTCTTGACATGCAAACTCATTTAGTATTAATAATTAAAAAATTTTTAATAAATAAAATATATAAACTTATATAACATTTTGTTATATCACAAACAATAAATATTGTATATTATCTCTGGCTAATATTATACTACAATTAACTCAACTTACTTATTTTACTAAATTGTTTTAATATAGCATTATCGATAATAAAAGTAAATATTTTTTATTAGTTTATTAAAATAAATAATTCGGGGATAAAAACTAATACATTTATAAAATAATTACTAAGTATACTTATTTAATAAATTTATATATGCACTGAATATACTAAAATAGTAAGTATTAGTATTAGTATGTAATAAAATATTATATATCAACCTATACCTCTATATTTTATCTAATAATTTTATTAAATTTTAGTAGAATTATATTTTTATATAAAAAAATTTATTTTTTGAAGTTTTCAATATAAAATTAATTAGTAAATATTTAATTTAATTTAAATTTGTAAGGAAATTTTAATAAATAAGTACAAAATATAATGAAATTATTTGATGAAAGTTTATTTAAAATTAAATAAATTATATAAAATAATATACGAAATTAGTTTAAAAATTTATTATATATATTCTTACTTAAATGCATTTTTATTTTATATATTCTAATACAGAATAAAAGATTCTATTACTATAGGTATTATTGATTTTTACTACATTTATTAATTAAGTTAATATATAAAGGTAAGAACTAAATTATCTTAATTATAAAGATATTTTTACTCTATAAATCTTATAATTTTAGATGGGATATATCTAAAATAGATTTTAAATAGATAAAAACATATACTGCATTCTACTAATAATAAATGTTATCAATATAATTATATCAATTAATAATAATTAATAAGAGATATTAGAATAGTTCTATTCTAGAATCATTAAGAAATTAAATTTTATAAAGAAATAAAATTCATATCGTTGAAGATTCTAAATAATAATTTTAAAAGCAGTAATAATTAGTATATATATACTTAGTAGTAAGTAAAGTAAATGATAGAATTTAGAAACACTTCTGGTTTAATATTTTTACTACTTTACCATTAATAACCTTAATATGATAATATCTATACCTGATAACATATTTTTCGAAAAAATATTTATTTAATATAAATATTAACTCTAAGATTTATAAATATCTTTCTCTTTATTTTACCCTATTGGGGATAAGTTTAATGAAAAAGTATTTACTTCTGGTAACTGCTAGTTTATTAATTTTAATAATTAATACCGCAAATGATATTAATATACTAAAAAATAAAAACGAAAAAAATACTGTATATTTTTATAACTGGACTGAATACGTACCTGCTGGACTATTAGAGCAGTTCACTAAAGAAACTGGTATAAAGGTAATTTACTCTACTTATGATTCTAATGAGTCTATGTATACAAAACTAAAAACATACCAAGGTAGTCAGTGTGACCTTATTGTTCCTTCGACTTATTTTGTAGCTAAAATGAGTAAAGAAGGAATGCTAAAAAAGATAGACAAATCAAAACTGAGCAACTTTCATAATTTAGATAAAAATTTATTATATAAAACCTTTGACCCTAAAAATGATTATTCAATTCCTTATCTTTGGGGCGCAACCGCTATTGGAGTAAACTCAGATCAAATTGATCCTAAAAGTATTAATAGTTGGGGTGATTTATGGAAGCCAGAATATAAAGGTAGTTTACTACTTACAGATGACACAAGAGAAGTTTTTCAAATGGCACTACTAAAACTAGGATATTCTGGTAATACTACTGATTGTAAACAAATTGATGCTGCTTATAAAGAACTTCAAAAATTAATGCCTAATGTACTAGCATTTAATTCTGATAACCCTGCTACTCCTTATATAGAAGGAGAAATAAATTTAGGTATGGTGTGGAATGGCTCTGCTTTTATTGCACGTGAATCTGGTACACCATTAGAGGTAATTTTACCAAAAGAAGGAACTATTTTTTGGATGGATAGTCTGTCCATACCAGCTAATGCTAAAAATCCAGAAGGTGCTTTAAAATTAATTAACTCCTTATTACGCCCTGATATTGCGGTGCAAATTGCTAAAATTATAGGATATGCAACTCCTAATTTAACAGCTCAAAAGATGTTACCAAAATTTATATCTGAGGATAAATCTCTTTACCCTGACGCAAAAACCATAACTCATGGAGAATGGCAAAATGACGTAGGTAAAGCTACAAGCGAAATATATGAAAATTTATTTCAACAGTTGAAAGCTAAATATCTTATATTATAAGAATAAATTAAACCATATATATTATATAATAAATTAATTAATTTTAATAACTATAAATATTTATAAACACTATAATATATACAGAATTAATTTTAAAAAACAAAAAATTTAATAAAAAAATTATAATAACTTTTAGGATAATTGCTATAATTAAATAGAAGTTATATGATCAACTTTTATAATAACTATATTAACAGGAGAATATAGATATAATTATCTCATTTTGTGTCATGTCGTTAAGATATATATTAAATAATATATTTCTTTCCATACATTATAAAAATAATTCCATAATTATTTAAAAATAAATTATCGAAATAAATATAAATGTTAATAAGAAGCAAAGAAATAATTTACTTTAATAAAGTATTATTTACATAAAACATAATACATAATATAAACTAAATAAAAGTATATTAACAAAATTACATGTACAGTAAGATGTATCTTTATTTATTTTAATAGAAAAATTATTTACTCTATAAGGATTATTTCTAGAAAAATTAAAAATATAATTTATTCAATGTAAGACACAAAAACTAATATATTTAATATTTTTAAATATTTCGTACTAAAATAGTAATTGTATATTTTTTTTAATAAAACAAAAAATATTTTATGTATTATGTACTATAGAAATAGTTTAGCATTTATTACAGTAATCCTAAAAATCACATAGTAATATCTTACTAGATAGTAAATTATTGGTATTAACTTATATTTAAATAAATATTAAATATAACAATTATTAGTTTATAAAACATGATGATTTATATTAAAAAATATAAAGTATTAATTTAATAATAAAAATTGTGAAGCTAAATAGTGGATATACTTATAATTAGTATTGCATTATCTAATAAAGTGGCACAATATAAATAAAGTATAATATAGCTTATATAAAAATAGCTTTTAATTTAATAAATTACATAAAAGATATTAAGCAGGACTATAAATATGCCTGTCATTCAAGTAGCTTTACCCATTCCATTATGCCGCATTTTCGAATATCTAACGCCAATAGGTGTAGCTCCCCTTGAAAGAGTACGAGTACGTGTACCATTTGGACAACGCAAAATGATAGGTATCATTACTAAATGTAACGTACATAGTGAATTAAATTTCAATCATTTAAAATCTATCTATCAAATTTTAGATTATGAATCAATTTTCTCTCCCCCTATGTGGCATATGCTAAGCTGGGCAGCAGATTATTACCATTATCCCATTGGGAAAATTTTATTTCATGCACTACCTAACATATTGCGAGCGGGTAAATCTATAAAAAATAAACACAAGTGGCAATGGATGATTACAGAACAAGGGAAAAAAATATCTCTAGAAGCATTAAAACGCACTCCTCAGCAACAGTATGCTCTCGCTACTCTACTAAAACATCCACTTGATAGAAATCAAGTAACTAAATATAAACTAACAGAGAAAATATTACACAAAATAAAAACTAAAGGACTCGTAGAATTACTTTGTGTATCAACAGAATCTTATAATTGGCGATCTTATGATATTATAAAAAATAAGCCGCCAAAGATACTAAGTAATGAACAGATTTTTGCTATAAAAAATATTAAAGATAAAGAAAAACAGTTTAATGTATGGCTACTTACAGGATCTCCTGGTTCAGGAAAAAAAGAAGTTTATTTTCATGTTATTGAAAAGATTTTAATAAAAGGGTACCAGGCTTTAGTTTTAGTACCAAAAATTAGCTTAATATCTCAAACAGTTGCCAAATTTAAGGAACGTTTTAACGTACCTATTTATGCTCTACACTCTAGATTAAATAATAATAATCGATTAGAAATATGGTTAAAAGCACGTAATGGTAACACTGCAATAGTTATTGGAACCCGATCAGCACTGTTTACACCTTTTGCAAATCTAGGTATTATTATTATTGATCAAGAACATAATATATCCTATAAGCAACGTACAGGATGGCTTTATCACGCACGTAATTTAGCTGTATTCCGAGCATATCAAGAGGGTATTCCTATAATATTAAATTCTTCTTCTCCGTCTTTAGAGACACTGCATAATGTTGCACTAGGAAAATATCGCCATGTACAACTCACTAAAAAATTAGATAATACAGTACCAACTATTAAGTATCTTATAGACTTAAAAAATATGCCAATAAAATCTGGGTTAACTCAGTCTTTATTAAAAAGAATAAAACTACATATTAACGCAGGAAATCAAGTAATACTTTTTCTAGATAGCCGTAATTTTTTTACTATATTATTTTGCTATAGTTGTAACTATATCTTTAAATGTAAAGATTGTAGTTATCACTATGCATTAAATTATCAACGTTATTGTCTATATTGTTATTATTGTAGTGATCAAAAACCTATACCAAAACAATGTCCACAGTGTAGTAGCTATAAATTATCACCTGTTAATTTTGCTGCTGAACAACTTAAAAATCAACTAACTTTAATATTTCCTAAAACTAATATTATACACATGAATAACAATTATATTGGCCGTAATAATATTTTAGAGAGAAATCCGATAGAAGCGTATAGAAATGATAATGCACATATATTAATCAGCACGGACTTTTTAGCAGAAGTACAAAATGTTAATAACATTACACTAATAGCTATACTTAATATAGATGGTATGATTTTTTCCGCTGATTTTCATGCTTTAGAACGTTTTGCTCAAATCTATACACATATTACTGGACTAGTAGAGAACGGAGAGAGACAAAGTGAAATTATATTACAAACACACTATCCTAAACATCCTCTTATATTAACATTATTACATAAAGGATATAATGCCTTTGCCAAACAAGTCCTTAAAGAACGTAAGGAAGTATGTTTACCACCATATATTAAACATATTATTGTGCGTGCTAATGATGATGATGATGCTCGTGTATTAAGATTTCTAAAAAACATTAAATATTTTTTAGAAAACATCCAATTTAGAGATGAGTTATTTTTTATCTTAGGTCCTATACCATCTATACCATTTAAAGATGGTCGTAAATTTAGATGGCAACTAATACTTCAACATCATTCTCGTATATATTTACACAAGATTGTCAAAAACATATTAATATATATTGGTAAATTACCTGAAGTAAAATACGTTAAATGGGCAATAGATGTTGATCCAACTGAAAATTAATCTAATAATTAAATTATTACACTGTCATATTTAAAAAAATTAATTTTTTACTTAAATTATAAATGGTTTTTTATAAAATAAACTAAAAAATTTTTCAAAAGATAACTATTATAAACTTATGTCAGGATAATTATTAGTCCTTTAATAATTTCCAAAAGTTTACGCTTTATGTATAATATATTATAGTTAAATTGTTATATGTATATTTTCAATATAAGATTTAGATTTTTAAATAATATTTTAATCTTATTAAGTATATCAGATCTCTAGCATAATACAGCTAGATAATAATAAATATTTTACTGAAGGTTATTCTTATGAAACAAGGTATCCACCCTAACTACGTTGCGATAAATGCAACTTGTTCCTGCGGTAATATTATTCGTATATATTCTACTTTAATTAATAATATTAATTTGGATGTATGCGGTAAATGCCACCCTTTTTACACCGGTAAACAACGTGATGTTGCTGCTGGAGGGAGAGTAGATCTTTTTAATAAACGCTTTATGGTACACCACAAAAAATAGGTTTATAAAGAAGGATTTAAGAACACTGTATTACTTAATATATAAAATTATATCTAGGTATGTTAATATTTATCACTAAAAGTATTTTCAAAATCAAGTGCATATTTAGAAGAAAAATAATATACAACCTTATTCTTAAATAAACCTTAATATAAATAAATTTATTAAAATCTTATTTTAATAATTATGATTAAAAAATAACCTAAAACATATATAAAATATTACCCTTAATAATTTAAGATGTAATTATATATATTTAGTTAGAGTTGAATGTAGTAATAATAAATCGCTCTAAATAATATACATAAAGATACTTTATATACAGTACCTGAAAATAAGGATATAGAAAATAAGTTACCCTATACCTATGGGTAATAATAAAATATAAATTTTATTATTAATAGCATAAATAAAAAATATTGAATTTTTATAACAATAAATTTAACTAATTTTAAATGTTATTAAAAATAATATTTAATTTTTTTTAATCATTTTTTTAATTTTTAGTTATTTTAAAAATTAAATATATCTTATAAATTAATTTAATAGTAAATAAAATAATTATTTTTTTCTAAAAATTACTAAAATAATTATATATCAAATAATGTAGATCTTGAGAATTTTCTTATATTATACATAAAATATAGAATAATTAAATTAATTTAATAAGAATTAAATTAATTTAATTCTAAATTTTTTAAATTTTAATACTTTAATAAAATATTATTTATTATAAATTAATATTAATTTAAATTTTTATATATTTGATTATATCAATGAAGAATTCACCTTAAATAAAATATTTTATTAATTTATTTTAATATACTATTTTAATAGTAAGGAACTACTGACCTATAAAATAACCTCTAGAGGTATTATATAAAATACCGAGTAAAATAGATAATATTAAAAATAATAGATATTTTTGTCTTTAACATGGTAATAACATTAATCCTAAATAACTAAGCAAAATAGTCACCAAGTAATAAGACTGTTATACAATACAAATTGTATTCTCATTTTAAGATAATATCTTTAAGAAAAAAAAAGATAAAAACAACTATTATTGTATTTAAAAATAATTTTAATATTTTTTATTTAAAAATAAAATTTATATTAAAATAATAAATCCGAAAAAAGTTAGTAATATCTTATATCTATAAATATTATTGAATGTATATTACTATATAATGGTAAAAAAACTAATCATATAGAAATTCTTAATTAGTACTTAAGAACAACTCTAATAATTTCTTAGTATAACATTTATAATGTAGATTATATAATATTATAATGCAAATTATAAAAATCATACTAGTAATTAGTAATTATGATGCTATCGATAAATATTTTATATATTATTAATATCTTTTAAATAAATATAATTTTAATTATGGCTAAAAACTAATGAAATAAATTTAACAAAATACTAAAATTTCATAAATTTTTAATAAAAAATATACCTAAATAAACAAAAAAAAATATATTAAAGATATCTATTAAGGTTTTAACTTATATAAAAATTACTTTTAGTATAAAGTTAGTATTACAATATCAAAATACCTATGATAATACTAAAAATTTTACTCTATTTAATATATATAACTATTCACAATTATTTTAGTCATTGCTAATGATTACAGTACAAATAAAAATAGAATAAAATATCTACACTACAATTAATTTAATAAGACTTACGTATAATAATTACTAATACATTTTATGCTAAAAATTTTTAATATTTATTGTATATAAGTATTTTATCATTGATAAAATCATATAATAAGTAATATTAAGAATAATTTTTTATAATTAGACAAAACATTAGTATATTTACATCTTTGATACTCATGATTAGTATTTCTAATTAAATAAGTATTAATTAATTACCTTTTATTTTCAAATAAATATAAAAATATATTTAGATATACAATCCATTCCACACTTATATAATCTATTTATACTAAGGTTATTAATAACTAAATAGTTAAAAGATAATGAGAAAAAAGTATTACGTAAATTGGGATTACTCATCAAGAGTAAATCAAAAAAAATATCTCCATAAAAAAAAGAAATCTCCTGATAGTATCTCTACTACTATCATCTTACTTACTATAGGAATATTAATTACTTTTGCTGTTGTATTGTATTTTGTTATTCAACATACATTATATAGTGATCAATTATTATCTAAAAAAACAGAAAAGACAGTTAAGCATACTATCTTGCCTCTAAAACCGGAAAATCGATGGCATTATATAGAAATACTTGGAAAATCATTAGGCTAATTTTTATCTAAATATAGATAAAACACTATTTAGTTACTTTTTATATAGTAATAATTACTATATAATTAATCATTCTTATTATACATTTGAATATTATAATGGATAACTATATATCTTAGTAAGATTATATCTTACCTTATATAAATTTTTCTATACAAATAAAGTAGCGATTATTTTTATAAAATAAATTATTATAATAATGATTATATATTTTAGGACTTTAATTAAAATTTATATTAACAATAAAATTAAATAACTTTATTTATATCACTAAAAACATAAAATTTAATAAAACTAAATAAAAAATATTAACTATGTTTAAAATAGATATTTTAAATTATTAAGAAATAATAACATAAAAAATATAATCATTAAATTTTATTAAATTTATTACTAATTAGTATTTTTACTAAATTAAAAGAAAAGATACTAAAGATTATATTGAGTAACGGTTTATTGGGATTAAATATTAGCTAATTCTAACAAAACAGATTTAATGAAAATAAAAATAATCTAATATTTAGATATATTTTCTCTTCGTTTAATATTAAAAGAAAAATATTTAAATGCAATACTTTATTTTATATTATCAATTATAATAAGTATGATTATTACTCTTTATACTTTTATTTTCTCATGTTATAAAATTTTATCTAAATACATTTTAAAATTATTTATTCATATGGAAAATAGAATTTTATTAAATAATATATTTTATGTAATATTAATTATATTAATATCACATAAATCTAGTAATTTAAAGTATTCATTGATTAATCTTAACCTAAATATGTAGTTTTTATAAAAATAAAAAATTTTATAAAAATATTTATATATAGTTAAAGATAAGTTATAAAGAATTATATTCTTTATAACGCATACAGTTATTCAATATTATAATAAAGTACACTTTTAACTATGATTATAATCATATAAAAATATTATATACCTTTTATTATATAAGTATTTAATTAAGTACAAATATCTTTGTTAAATATTTTAAATATATTAGCACACCCTGATTTATTAATATAATCATAGTATTAAAAAAAATTTTATAAAAAATTATTTTTACTCATCGCAATATTTAAATTTTTAAAAATAAAAATATATTTTACCTACTAGTAAACAGTAATGTAATAAAAAGAATATTAATTATTTAATAAATATTAAAACAATTTTATTAAGATATCGTAAAATATTATAGTTAAAACTAAATATTATAAATAATACAATATTACATATAAAATTCCAAGAAAACTAGATATAATAATCACATTACTATAAGTTAGTGAATAACTATTTGACTCTCCTTAAAAAAAATTACAAAAATATTTAATCAATTATAAATAACATATAAATATTGATTAGTAATATTTATATTTTTACCAATAAAGTTACACTAATAAATTAGGTATATTTTAAAAGTAATCATAGAAATAAGTTGTAATTTTAATTAATAATCTTTACTTATATAATGTTATATTAACTAATATATTTAAATTATTAATTTAATACTATATAAAAAATAGTAATATATAGATATTATAAATATTTTAATAGGCGCGCATTAGTTAATATTTAAAATTTGTAAAATCTTATAAATTATAATTCATACAAAAGTATAAAATACTAATAAAAAATATTTATTTTTAATAATTATATCATTTATTAAAAATAAATATCAAAATAGATAAATTATCTTATTTATATTCTATATCATTAATTATTACAAATAAAAATATAAGTACTGTCTTTATAATATTAAAAGATTAGTACTATCTGAAACAATCAGGTAATGCACTAGTAGTTTACTAAAATTATATCATAAGCATTATTATGATTTTCTTTATTAGTTAAAGGGTATATAACTCTAATTATATCGTATATGTACAATCAGTATATATACTATAAATAAATATTATCTAATTATTATCACATAATATGAAATTAATATACTTTATTAGTAGTAGTAAAAATATAGGTAATAGATTACTTTTTGAAAATTGTATTAAATTTATTCTAAATATATGCTGAAGTAAAATATTATTAGCTTATCTTAAAGTTTACAAAACATCATGTTTTTAATTTTTCGCAATATACTTAATGACATAAGTCTTTATAGTATATGACTAAAATTAAAATTAAAACTACGTAAAAATCAAAAAGTTTAATAAATTTTAGAATAATTTTAGAATATAAATACTATTTTACAAATATAGACTAATTAATGATGGTCGGCGAGAGAGGATTTGAACCTCCGACCCACTGGTCCCAAACCAGTTGCGCTACCAAGCTGCGCTACTCGCCGATAAGAAAATACTATTTTATAAAAATTAATATGTAATAATCTAATATTTAAATACTTATAAAGTATATACTTAATAGTAATGTGATGCGAAAAGAGGGACTCGAACCCTCACGTCTATTAAAGACACTAACACCTGAAGCTAGCACGTCTACCAATTTCGTCATATTCGCAATTTTATTTATTTTTCTTTTGGGGTGGCTAATGGGACTCGAACCCACGACAACTGGAATCACAATCCAAGGCTCTACCAACTGAGCTATAGCCACCATAATTATGCTTATTGAAAGTTAAAATTTTATATTTATTTATACATAAACCTTAATCAAAGTAAACTGAATAAATAATTTGAAATTATTGCGCCCGACAGGATTTGAACCTGAAACCTCTGCCTCCGGAGGGCAGCGCTCTATCCATCTGAGCTACAGGCGCATAGCTCTTTTAGGAAAAAATTACGTATTAAGTACTGTATTACAGTAATGTATAGTTTTTTTAAAAAAAATTGTATTCAATTTTGTGTATTGTATTGTAAAGATTGAATCTTTTAACTTTATATTTTATTTGACTAGGTATAAAAAACAATAAACTTACTAAGAAGTAAGTAATAGATATTAATATAATTATAACAGTTTTTAAAAAAATAGCCAGAAAATCATTACTTAAAACAATCTAAATGATAATGTAAATAATCTAAAAATATTTTTAATAAAAATTATGTATTTAAGTTTTCATACAGAAAATTGAGCTTTTTCTTAAATATTAACAGGTTCCTAATTTATATAATTTTAATCTAACTAAATAGTATATCCTGAAGTTTACTACACTTATGATATCATTTATTAAAATTTTATTTCTGATAATATTACATTATATTAGGAGTATCCCATAATTAATTAAAAATTATTTAATAATATAATTTTTCATAAATAAATATATAGTATAAAAAATTATTTACTATTTTAGTAAACCTAGGTCAATGTAACCTCAAATATATCTGATAAAATTGTAGATTACATTTAATTATAAACAATAGGAAATATACAATTTTATATGAAAAATATTATTATATCTTAATACTAAAGATATAATAATTATAAGTATAAATTATATAGATATACTAATAATAGTTAAGATAGATAATCTTATATAATAAAAATATAAAATTAAAAGAGTTAATGTAATTCAAAAAATCTCTTTTATAATAGCTGTATACTGCATTTTATCCTAAAAAATAACAATTATTTATTTAAAGCAATAAGATATTTATTTACTTAGCAAATAATAACTGATATAATCCCTTTCAGTATGACTTCTATAAATATTTAAAATTACTACTTAATTACCCAATTATTAATATTGCATAAAAGTTATACCTTCTAAGATATTAATTTTATATTTGAGTAATATTTTATTTAAATATAGAAATGTATTACGCTATAACTAAGTATTAAATCGTACTATACAATATACTTTAATAATTTAAATTAAATACTTATTTTATTTAAATAATATACACTACATTAGTGCTAGATAAGCATCACTAAAACCAAAATATTGTTTTACAATAGACTAAGATATCTATTATTTTTTATTTATAAATAGTTAATTTAAAAAAATACAAATCAAAATAATCATAAAATACTAATATATAGAGAAATATAAAATTTTATTTATCCTTGTAAACAATATGCTATTCTTCATAAGTTGTATAAAGAATGTAAAACATAAGAAAATTAATTTATATAAAATTAATTTTACAATACGCCATACATCTAACATATAAATTGTTATATTATTCTTTTTTTATAAAAATTCATGACGCAGATCATTGCGTCATATAAAGAAAAAAGAAATGGAATATAAAAACACAATTTTTGTTAAATACCCTAATACATAATAATATAATATATTGTAATATACATACTTATTATATAGTAAGTATATAGATATAATAATATCTAGATATGTATTTAATAAGGTAAACACAAATAGTCAATAGATACCTGAAGTAAAAAGATATCTTAAAATTTAAACACTACAATTTAATTAATATATCTATGTAGATAGAGTAAATTACGATATTTATTATCACACTAAAATTATTTATTAGATCTTATTCAGCCTAAGATATAGTAAATACTGTAGTACTTAAAGTATATTTTATATATATTCTAATGGAATTCTTCCTGTAATACCTCTATTAGGATAATACAAAAATCTCTGTATTTAGATCAAAAATAATACATTCTAAAATTGTTTTATCTTATATAATTTTATAAAATTAAAATTTTTAGAGAGATTGTTCACTCTAATGTTTAGTTATATCGATAACGATATATAAGATATAATTTTATATTTAAATTAGGGATAAAATCCTATTAATATAATTATATCTTGTAATATAAAATAATATGATAACTTATAATTAATCATTTTTATAGATATCTCATAAGAGAAATATAGAGAAGAAATCTATTTTATTTCACTCATAGGATGAGCTACTATGCAAGAACAATATCGTCCAGAAGATATTGAATCACATGTCCAACGTCATTGGGAAAAGCAGAAAACTTTTCAAGTAAATGAAAACTCAAGTAAAGAAAAATATTATTGTCTTTCAATGCTACCATACCCATCTGGACAGCTTCATATGGGTCATGTTCGTAACTACACTATTGGTGATGTCATCTCTCGTTATCAAAGAATGCTAGGTAAAAATGTACTCCAACCTATAGGTTGGGACGCATTTGGACTTCCAGCCGAAAAAGCTGCAATTAAAAATAAAATAATTCCTGCGTCATGGACTCATGATAATATCTCATACATGAAGAATCAACTTAAATTATTAGGTTTTAGTTACGATTGGAGTCGAGAAATAACAACTTGTAATCCTAAATACTACGTCTGGGAGCAATGGTTCTTTACTAAACTATATAAAAAAAATATGGTTTATAAAAAAACTTCCGCTGTTAACTGGTGCCCATATGATAAGACTGTGCTAGCTAATGAACAAGTCATTGATGGATGTTGCTGGCGCTGCCATACTAAAGTAAAGAATAAAGAAATTCCACAATGGTTTATCAAAATTACTTCCTATGCTGACCAACTACTTAATGATCTAGATACATTAGAACACTGGCCTGAACAAGTTAAAACTATGCAACGTAACTGGATTGGACGCTCTGAAGGAATAGAAATTACATTTGATATTGCTAAAAGTAAGAAAAATATTACTGTTTATACAACTCGCCCTGATACCCTAATGGGTGTTATGTATATTGCTGTATCCACTTATCATCCTATAGCGCAGCAAAGCGCAATTAATAATCCAGTGTTAGCTAAGTTTATTAAAGAATTATCTAATACTAAAATTACAAAAAATCAGAAGATTAATATTGTACAAAAAGGTATGTCTACTAATATTTTTGCTATTCATCCAATTACCGGTAAAAAACTACCGATATGGGTAACCAACTTATTATGTATGGAATATAACACAGATGCTATAATGGCTGTGCCTGCACATAATCAACAGGACTGGGAATTTTCTAAAAAATACAACCTACCTATCAAACCAGTAATTCTTAATGTAGATGGCAGTAAGCCTGATATTCGTATACAAGCAATGACTAATAAAGGAGTATTATTTAACTCTGGTGAATTCAATGGTCTCGATCATGCAGCCGGCTTTAATGCTATAGTTAGCAAATTGGTATCAAAAAACATTGGTAAATTTAAGGTACATTATCGTTTGCGTGATTGGTGTGTTTCCCGACAACGTTATTGGGGTACTCCAATCCCCATGGTTACTCTAGAAGATGGCACAGTTATACCAACCCCAGAAGATTTACTACCTATTACTCTTTCTAAAAATGTTATTATTAATGAGGTTACTAATCTAATTGAAACTGATACTAATTGGGCTAATATTGTTATCAATAAAAAACAAGCATTACTTGAAACTGATACTCTAGATACTTTTATAGAATCATCTTGGTATTACGCACGATATACTTGCCCACAGTACAATGAAGGAATGTTAAACCCTAAATTAACTAATTATTGGCTACCGATAGATCAATATATAGGTGGTATAGAACATGCCACTATGCATTTATTATACTTTCGTTTTTTTCATAAACTAATGCGAGATGCTGGTTTAGTGAATTCCAGTGAGCCAGCAAAACGTCTATTATGTCAGGGTATGGTTCTAAATGACTCATTTTACTATGTCGGAATTAATGGTGAACGTAACTGGATTTCTCCTATGAACGTTACAGTTAAGCGTAATAAAAAAGGACGTATCATAGATGCTTTAGATAATAAAGGTCGTGTAGTAATCCACGCTGGAATGAGCAAAATGTCTAAGTCAAAAAATAATGGTATTGATCCTCAGATTATGGTAAAGCGTTATGGCGCTGATACTGTACGTCTGTTTATAATGTTCGCTGCTCCCGCTGAAATGGATTTAGAATGGCAAGAATCAGGAATTGAAGGTGCAAAGCGTTTTCTAAAACGTATATGGGCAATAGTTTATAAACATACAAAAAAAGGCATATCTACAAACTTAAACTTAGAAAAATTAAATTTAGATCAAATAGCTCTACGGTGCTACCTACACAAAACTATAGCAAAAGTTAGTGATTATATTGATCGTCGTCAAGCTTTTAATACCGCCATTGCAGCTATTATGGAATTAGTGAATAAATTAACTACGGCACCTGACGATAATGAGCAAGACCAGGCAATTATGCAAGAATCCTTAATGGCTGTAATTCGTATGCTTTATCCTTTTATACCACATGCTAGCTTTAAAATGTGGTCCGCTCTAGGAAACAAAAAAGATATCGATTTTGCTACATGGCCTAATGTAGATAAAAAAGCAATTATTGAAAATTTTAAGATCATTATTATTCAAGTGAATGGCAAAATGCGTGGTAGAATAACCGTTTCAGCAGAGGCTACAGAACATCAGATTAGAGAGTTAGCAGAAAAGGAATCATGTATTTCTAAATATCTCTACGGTGTTAATATTGATAAGGTAATTTATATTCCTGGTAAATTACTCAACCTAGTTATAGGGTAAACTAAGGAGTATTTGTGCGAGAACGCACTATTACGTTAATAGTAAAAATTACTATATTAGGACTAATATTACTTATTACAAGTTGTGGATTTCATAGTTATAATAATAATTTATTACCAAAGAAATTTCAGAAAATTATGTTGTATACTACAAATCCTTATAGTTTTTTATCACGTTCTATTCGTGAACAATTATGCCTACATGGTATAACTATTTTAGAATGTAATTCTTTATTGTACTCAAGAAAAAATAGAGTTTCAATGAAAAATACCGGAATAGTTAATAACTATTCTACAACTACTATACCATCACACCACTTTGATGCAATACCATCTTTAAGTATTATTAATATAGATGATAAAGAAGAAATAGTTTCTCTCTTTAACAATGGTAAAATAGCTGAATACCAAATTATGTTAAATATTAATGCTCAACTATCAATACATGGAAAAGATATTTATCCCCTTACTGTTCATATATATCGTTCATTTTTCGATAATCCATTTAATGCTCTTGCGAAAAATGCTGAGAAAACAATTATGCGTAATGAAATGTTTGAGCAGGCTGCACAACAATTAGTACGTAAGTTATTTTTTATATACACAGTTAAATTATACAATAACTACAAAACACATTAATAAAAAATTATTATAACAACCTTACATGGTTAACTATAATGATGGTTATAATCAGTAAGCTATAACATCAATATTATACTAATTAGAAATAATAAGACTACGGAAATATTCAGAAATAAAATGACTCGTGTGTATCCTGAACAACTTGCTTCACTACTCCGCAAGAAATTACATAATTGTTATTTCATTATAGGTAATGAACCCTTATTATTAAAGGAAAGCTTTGATCTTATTCGTCAAGAGGCTTATCGTTATAATTTTACTGAATATTTTCACTTCACGTTAAACGCAAATACTGATTGGGAAAATATTTTTATTCTTTCTAAGTCTATAAGCTTATTTGCAAATCGTAAAATAATATCTCTAACCATGCCAGAAAATGAAATTAATACTACTTTGAATATACAACTAAATAAATTTATTACTTTTTTACATTCTGGTATATTACTCATTATTAGTAGTAATAAAATTACTAAAATACAAAAAAATAACTTATGGTATAAAATAATTACTAAGAAATCCTTAATGATTATCTGCAATACCCCCGATCAGTATAAGTTACCTATTTGGGTTACTTATCGTGCAATTCATATGAATCTTCAGCTTGATAATGCAGCTAATAAAATTATTTGTTCATACTATGAAGGTAACTTAATAGCACTCTCACAAATTTTAGAACTCCTATTACTTCTATATCCAGACAGTAATGTAACCGTATCCCGAGTGAAAGAAGTAGTAAATAATGTAACACATTTTTACCCATATCACTGGATAGAAGCTATCCTATCAGCTAATATTAAACGCGCATGGCGAATTCTACAACAACTTTCTCAAGAGGGTGTAGAACCTCTAATACTACTACGTATAATGCAACGTGAGGTATTATTGTTAATAAAATTAAAAGTTAAAATGACTAATACTTCACTACTACAATTATGTGATACATACAAAGTATGGCAAAGTCGTCGAACATTAATTATACAAGCATTACAAAGATTAGATTTACAACATCTGTATCAGGCTATTTACTTACTATCGCAAATTGAAATCATTATTAAGCAAGAGTATAACTGGTCAATTTGGAGAAAACTAGAGTCATTGACAATGTTATTATGCGGTATATTACTTCCGGAGAGCATGTTAAATGCAGAATAAAGCTTTTCATAATACACAACTTACAGCAATTTTTGGGGGTACTTTTGATCCCATTCATTACGGGCATATAAAATCAGTTACAGCTATGGCAAGAGAAGTTAATTTAGAACATATAATTATTCTACCTAATAATATACCTCCTCATCGTCCAACACCAGAAGCAAATGCTCAACAAAGGCTAAAAATGGTTAAATTAGCAATTGAGGGAAATATGTTATTTTCTATTGATAAACGTGAATTGGATCGTCTCACTCCCTCTTATACTATTGATACATTAGAAGAAATACGCTACGATTTTGGTTATACTACACCCCTGGCTTTTATTATTGGACAAGATTCTTTTTTAACACTACACACATGGGATCGTTGGGAAATAATTCTTAATTACTGTCATTTAATAGTCTGTGCACGTCCTAAATACCCTAATAAGTTAGAAAAATTAGAATTACAGAAATGGTTTAAAAAAAATCAAGTTTTTAATGCTAAATTACTTAGCAGTAAAGCACATGGATACATATATTTTGCTGCTACCCCCTTATTTAATATCTCAGCAACTGATATTAGGCAACGCTACCATCAGTCAATAAACTGTGATAACCTTTTTCCACAAAAAGTTCAAAATTATATAAAATTACAAAGGCTTTACCGTTAAATTTTTTCATATGTTACAATGTATATATTATTTAAGATTTAAATCTTAAATTCAATTAAATTAATTTATTATACAATTTAATCACTTTAAAAACGTTTAAAATTTTTTTCATAAAAACTATCTCAAATTAAATGTTTACAATTAAATATCTATAAAAATTTATTTCTATAAAAATATAATATTTACTCTTAAAAACTCTCCATAGATAGTCGTTAAATCTGAACTATAAAATAGTTAAGATTTAACGACAAAAATTATATCCTGAGCACATTCAAGATAATCTAACTAAATAAATTATTTATAAAACTTAAAGATAATAATAGGTTTTATTAATCTATTTACTATAAAATAAATATAGATCTATGACAGGGGGTTACTTAATTAAAGTATTATACTAAAATACTAAAATATAAAAGAAAATAAATAAAATTTTAACAAAATAAATAGTTATAATTTTACATTATTACTAATAAAGTAATTTCTTTTACAATGTATATACTGATTATCTGAAAATTTATTATTTATAGGGCACAATAAATAAAATAGTAATATGTCGTTATAGCCAATATCAGTAACTATTTTCTCTAACTATATTATTAAAATTAATTTATTTAGTTCTGTTATGTACCAGACAATCACTAAGAATACAATGGCATACAATGAAAATATATCGCAAACCTTTTCGTAATTATTCAGAAGAATACTCGTTATTTATTAGACGTATTCTTATTTCTTTTCTAGGAATCTTAATTTTATCTGGAATATTAATTCTTAATTTACATCATCTTCAGATACTGCATTTCGAAGATTATAAAACTCGCTCTAACGAAAATCGTATTAAACTAGTACCAATAGCACCTAGACGCGGTATAATTTATGATCGTAATGGTATTCCTCTTACATTTAATCGTACTATTTATCATCTTGAAGTCATACCTGAAAAAGTTGATAACTTACAATCTCAGCTGAATACTCTTCGCGATATTGTTAATCTTACAGAAAAAGATTTAGAACATTTTAAAAAAGAACGTAAAAGATTAGGTAGTTTTACCTCCGTAATAGTAAAAAATGCATTAAACGAAGTTCAGATTGCTCACTTTGCCGTTAATCAATTTCACTTCCCAGGTTTTGAAGTTAAGAGCCATCAATATCGCTTCTATCCTTATGGATCAGCTCTTACACACGTTATAGGATATGTATCTAAAATTAACAATAAAGACATTGAATATTTAGAAAAAAATAATAAAATTGCTAATTACGCAGCAACTCATGATATAGGAAAGTTAGGTATAGAACACTATTACGAAGACATTCTACATGGTAGAACAGGATATGAGGAGATTGAAGTTAACAACAGGGGAAGATTTATACGTCATTTACGTGAACAACTTCCACAATCTGGTAAAGATATCTACCTCACACTAGATCTTAACTTACAACTTTACCTAGAACAATTATTAGAAGGAAACCGCGCTGCTTTAGTAGTTAGTGATCCCCGTACTGGCGCTATTTTAGCTATGGTTACCAACCCAAGCTATGATCCTAATCTATTTGTTAATGGAATTTCAATAAAAGAATATAATCGTCTTCTTAGTGATCCTAATCGTCCTCTAATTAATCGCGCAACCCAAGGACTCTATCCACCTGCTTCTACCGTAAAACCATATATAGCTGTTTCAGCCCTTAGTGCAGGTGTTATTACCAAAAATTATATTATATTTGATCCAGGATGGTGGCAGTTACTTGGTTCTAAAAAGCGCTTTCATGACTGGAAAAGATGGGGTCATGGTTATCTAAATGTGACTAAAGCTCTAGAAGAATCTGCAGATACTTTTTTCTATCAAGTATCATACGATATGGGTATAGATCGACTATCTAAATGGCTAGGTAAATTTGGTTACGGTCATTATACTGGTATTGATTTATCTGAAGAGAGTTCAGGACTAATGCCAACTCGTGAGTGGAAAAGAAGGCGCTATAAAAAACCATGGTATCAAGGGGACACTATACCAGTAGGTATAGGTCAAGGTTATTGGACAGCAACCCCTATTCAGATGTCTAAAGCCTTAAATACTCTCATTAATGATGGAAACATAAAAGTACCGCATTTACTACATAGTACTCACATAAATGGACAAGTCATTCCTTATAAACAGCGGGAATCAGTACAAATTGGAAATATACATTCTGGATATTGGGAAATAGCTAAAGATGGTATGTATGGTGTTGCTAATCGTAATAACGGAACAGCACATAAGTATTTTGCTAATGCTCCTTATAAGATTGCTGCCAAATCAGGTACCGCACAAGTATTTAGTTATAAAACATATAATGTTCATACATTAGCTGAACATTTACGCGATCATAAACTAATGACGGCATTTGCACCATACGAGCATCCTCAAGTGTCTGTAGCTATTATTCTCGAGAATGGTGGATCTGGACTATCAGTAGGTACTCTTGTCCGTCAAATTCTAGATCACATAATACTAGGGGATCAAAATTAGATACTACCTAGTGGGATATTTAAGTCACTTCTAGAACATCAAAAGTGATAGGACATACAAAGAGAGTAATTATATAATAAAAAATCAACAACAACGTTCTATTTGGGTAAAAATGCATATTGATAAGTTATTTCTACTCTGTATTCTGTCTATTCTAGCCTATAGTACTTTTATAATGTGGAGTGCAAGTGGTCAGGATATTAATATGATGGAAAGAAGAATAGAGCAAATATTTATAGGATTATGTATTATGTTAACTATGGCTCAAATACCACCGCGCGTATATGAAGGTTGGGCGCCATATTTTTATATATTCTGTATTATACTGCTGATTTTAGTGGATGTATTTGGTCAGATCAGTAAAGGGGCACAACGCTGGCTAAATTTAGGTTTTTTACGATTTCAACCCTCAGAAATTGCTAAAATTGCTGTACCATTAATAGTGGCTCGCTTTATCAATCGTGATGTTTGTCCACCTTCATTAAAAAATACCTGCATTGCATTGACTTTAATTTTTATGCCAACGTTATTGGTGGCAATCCAACCAGATTTAGGAACTTCTATTTTAGTGGCTATTTCAGGATTATTTATTTTATTTCTTGCAGGACTTAGTTGGCGAATAATTATGATCGCAGTAGTATTTATGATGGCATTAATGCCAATTTTTTGGTTTTTTCTAATGCAAGATTACCAACAGAATCGTATAATTATGCTACTGAATTCTAAGCAAGATCCATTAGGTGCTGGATACCATATTATTCAATCTAAAATTGCTATTGGTTCTGGGGGTTTTAGCGGCAAAGGGTGGCTCCATGGCACCCAATCACAGCTAGAATTTTTACCAGAACGCCATACAGATTTTATATTTGCTGTACTTGCTGAAGAGCTAGGACTAGTTGGTGTTCTACTGCTACTAGGACTCTATCTATTAACTATTATACGTGGTATAATTATTGCAGTAAAATCTCAAACTACTTTTGGCCGCGTAATAGTAGGTGATTTTATGTTAATTTTATTTGTATATGTTTTTGTTAATATAGGAATGGTAAGTGGACTCTTACCGGTAGTTGGAATACCTTTACCATTAGTAAGTTATGGAGGTTCAGCGCTCATCGTTTTAATGGCAGGATTTGGTATAGTTATGTCTATACATACTCATAGAAAAATGCTATCTAAAAATTTATAAATATTCTTTGTCAGTATTTTTATAAATGTTTATAATAATTTTTATTCATAATTTACTTATAGTATAAATACTAATTAATCTTATTAAAAAAATCAAATATGGTAATATACAAAGGTAGATATTAATAATTAAAAATTTTATTTAATAAAAACAGTTAATTGTTATAATTTATACTAACTTACGATATAAAATTATATTTATTTTATATTTTATTTACTTATGTATTATCTCTTTCTTCTTCTGCATCACCTAACAAGATAGATTCAAGAGCAATCTCAATCATATCATTAAACGTAGTTTGACGCTCTTCAGGAGAAAGTTTTTCATGAGTACGTATATGATCAGAAACAGTACAAATAGTCAGCGCTTTTGCACAAAACTCAGCAGCTACACTATAAAGACCAGCAGCTTCCATCTCTACACCTAAAATTCCGTATTTATCCATTACATCTAACATAGATAGATCTTGCGTATAAAACAGGTCTGTAGAAAATATATTACCTACTTTTGCTTGAATATTTTTTACTTTGCATGCTGTAAAAGCATTACTTACCATATGGAAATCCGCAATGGCAGCATAATCATTGTCCTTAAAACGTAAACGATTAACTTTGGAATCAGTACATGCACCCATACCAATAACTATATCTCGTAATTTAATATTCATGTTTACAGCACCACATGAACCAACACGGATAAGTTTCTTAACACCAAAATCTGTTATAAGTTCTTTTGCATATATAGAACAAGATGGGATACCCATACCGTGCCCCATCACAGAGATTTTCCGACCTTTATAAGTACCGGTAAAACCTAACATACCACGTACGCTATTTACCTGAATAATATTTTGCATAAAAACTGTAGCTATGTATTTTGCACGTAATGGATCTCCGGGCATTAAAACAACGTCTGCAAAACACCCTATCTCAGCATTAATATGAGGTGTAGACATATTTATTTAATCCTTTTTTATATTAATATCTTTTATAATTATATAAAATATTATATAATCAAAACACAAAAAAATTTTTCTTAGAAAGAAACAGGTTTAATAATGAATCAAACTTATAATTATAATAATTTTATTTTGGTATATATTAAAAATATCTTAGTACATTAAAAAACTTTTCAATTTATTTAATCTAATAATTAATTTAATTGTTAATACAATTAAAAATTAAACATAGATTCACCATAATCCATTGGTGATAAGCAAAAATAATTTGCTATTGTTTGCCCAATATCAGCAAAAGTTTTACGATGACCTAATGACCCTGGTTTAATTTTGGGACCATAAATTAATACTGGAATATTCTCACGAGTATGGTCAGATCCTGCCCAAGTAGGATCACAACCATGGTCAGCAGTAAAGATAATGATATCATCATCTTTAACTAATTTCAGCATTTCAGGTTGGCGACGATCAAAAAGCTCTAATGCAGCCGCATAACCAGCTACGTCTCGACGGTGACCATATAAAGAATCGAAATCAACAAAGTTAGTAAATACGATAGTATTATTATTAGCTCTTTCCATTTCCATTAACGTTGCATCAAATAATGCATTAATACCACTGGCTTTTACTTTTTTAGTAATACCTACTCCGGCATAAATATCAGAAATTTTACCTATTGATATTACTTCTCCACCTTTCTCATCAACTAATTTTTTTAATACAGTTGGTGCTGGCGGTTCAACAGCTAAATCATGCCTATTATCTGTACGCCTAAATTCTTCTGGTTTATTACCTAAAAATGGGCGAGCGATAACGCGTCCAATATTATAACCACCATTAGTTAACTCTTCACGTGCAATTTTACATAGTTTGTATAAACATTCTAATTTAAAGGTTTCTTCATGACAAGCAATCTGAAATACCGAGTCTGCGGAAGTATAAAAAATTGGTTTACCAGTCTTTATGTGTTCTATACCTAACTTTTTCAAAATTACAGTACCAGAAGAATGACAATTACCTAAATAACCAGGAAGATTACATCGTTTTACTATAATATCTAATAATTTTTGAGGAAAACTATTTTCAGGGTGAGAAAAGTAACCCCAATTAAACAATACTGGAACACCAGCTATTTCCCAATGACCAGAGGGTGTATCTTTACCTGATGAAATAGAACTAGCATAACCATAAGCACCAATTATTTTTATATCTCTATCTAATCCTTTTGGAAAAATACCAGTTGATTCTTCGGCTGCTTTACCTAATCCTAACCTACTAAAGTTTGGTAGCTTCAACTGGCCTATACGTCCAATATTAGCCTCACCTAGAGCACATATATCAGCAATATGACCTAAAGTATTAGAACCAACATCATTAAAATATTCAGCATCTTTACTTGCACCTATTCCAAATGAATCTAATACTATAATAAATATACGTTTCATATTACTCCCATTTTTAATGTTGTATTAAAGAGTCAATGAAATCTTCATTTTTATGTACATTGATAGATAAAATGTTTATTTATAAGTATATTATAATTTAATAAATATATTTATTTTAATTAAAATAAATTATCCAGTATAATAATTTATAGTATATAAAAATATCTCAACCCCAAATAATAAATAGCTTTTCTTTCTTATAAAGAAAGATAGTATTTAGTATAGTTAATAACTGTATATCAAGAAAACTGATTTTAATATAGTTTAAATAAACTAGATGTTAATATAGTATTATTTATTCTTTTTGTATTACAACCTCTAAAGTTGACTAATAATACAATATATGATATTAAACATCATTATACAATATTTTATAATTCATAAATAGTTCCAGAGATTATAAAAGTAAAGTTATTTTGTTAATAATTAACTTTTATAAAATATAAATTTTATTTATATTTTATAAAAACTTTTTTGTCTTATTAATTATTTTTTTAATTCTAAATATTAATAATATACTTCAAAAACTGTTTATAAAGTCTCTTATTATTAGTTATCATCACTATACTTACTCACCTGACTTTGTCAATTATTAATAGTGCTAGGTTAATCATAAATCTTCTTTATACTACTTAACTAATAATAAATCGCAAACTAGTATATTAAAGAGACATTATTTTATAAAAATAAAAATAAATTTTTTAATATAAAAAATATATTTATCTGAAATATTTTCTATGCTACTCCTTGAGTTTCTAGACACTATTATATATCTAATATTACCATATTATTACAAGTATATTAATACTTAGATGAGTCGTCTTAATTACTATTTTTTTCTAAAAGATCTATAATAACTTCAAAGGTATAACAAACCGTATGGAATGGATCGCAGATCCAACTATTTGGGCAGGTCTTGCAACACTTATTATTCTAGAGATTGTTTTAGGTATTGATAATCTTGTATTTATTGCGATTTTAGCTGAAAAATTACCGAACGAACAGCGTGATAAAGCCCGTATAGTAGGGCTATTGCTAGCATTAATTATGAGATTAATGCTTTTAATATCTATATCTTGGTTAGAAACCCTTACAAATTCAATACTCACAATCGGTGGACATAATTTTAGTGCTCGTGATTTAATTATGCTAATTGGTGGTATGTTTTTATTATTTAAAGCAACTGTTGAGCTTAACCAACAATTAGAGGGAAAAGATCATGAAAATAATACTCAATGTAAGGGTGCCAAGTTCTGGCCTGTTGTCATCCAAATAGTTGTACTAGATGCTGTATTCTCACTTGATTCTGTTATTACTGCAGTAGGTTTAGTTGAACATCTAGCAGTAATGATGGCAGCTGTATGTATTGCCATGAGTATGATGCTATTTGCTAGTAAGCCACTAACTAACTTCATTAATTCTCATTTAACTATTATTATTCTTTGTCTTAGTTTTCTATTAATGATTGGTTTTAGCTTGGTTGCTGAAGGTTTTAATTATATCATACCAAAAGGATATCTTTACGCTGCTATTGGTTTTTCGGTAATTATAGAAATATTAAACCATTTATCACAATATAATCGTCGTCGCTTCCTCTCTTCATCCCGTACCCTACGTGAACGTACTGCAGAAGCCGTCTTAAGACTTCTCAGTGGTAAAAATGAAGAAATACAATTAGATTCTAACATTCCGCATTTAATTACAAACACAAATAATGAAGATGATCTTTTTATTCCTCAAGAACGCATGATGATTGAGCGTGTATTAGGTATGGCTCAACGTACAGTAAGTAGTATCATGACCTCTCGCCATGATGTTGAACAACTAGATCTTAGTAATTCACAGGATAAGCTAGACGCATTATTACAAAAAAATTTACATACACGTATAGTAGTTACAGACAATAACGCTACTGATGAGCCTCTTGGCATTATTCATGTAATTGATCTTTTAAAGCAACACTTACAAGGTGAAAATTTTAATTTTCGTTCTTTAATTAAACAGCCCTTAATATTTCCAGAGGGTGTCTCGTTACTAATGGCTCTTGAACAATTCCGTCAAGCTAAAACTCATTTTGCTTTTGTAGTGGATGAATTTGGATCTGTTGAGGGGGTTGTTACATTAACAGATGTAATGGAAACAATTGCTGGTAATCTTCCTGTTGCAGATGAAGATATTGATCCACGTCACGATATCAAGCAAAACGAAGATGATACATGGATCGCTAATGGATATATACCTCTAGAAGATTTGGTACTTTATATACCACTTCCTATTAATCATAAACGTGAGTACTATACCTTAGCTGGTTTACTTATGGAATATTTACAGCGTATACCCAGCGTAGGTGAAAAAATTAAAATTGGTAATTATATTTTTGAACCACTTGAAATTATCAGTCATAGAATTGTAAAAATTAAAATTACACCAATAACACTATTATAGATAGTGATGCAATTTAATAAAAATATATTAATTTTCAATCATTAAAAACATTATTAACGATAGTTGTAGACTAATAAAGTTAATGACTTTAAGTTAGTGCATTATTATATTATATATTATATATTATAATATTATTATATTATACTTATAACTTAAACAAAATGCATATATATAAATATTTTTATTTATATCTTCTTATAAAGAACATTAACTTTAGTATATGCTGATTATTAATACTAAAATCAATCACTAATAGTGTATAATAATCCTTATTAAAAAATTAAAGTATGAAAATACAAATATTTTGAAAATATATAATAACCTTATTGTTATAAAACAGTACAAATACTTCATGTAGCTTTTTAATAACGCAGATAAAAATATTTTAATAAAGAATTCTTTCGCTATTTACTCTTATATATAGTAAACTAAAGTCACTAACTTCCTTCAAATTCTTATAACAATATGCTTTAACTAAAACCATAATGGATTAATTAAAAGATCAATTCAGATCCTTTTTAGTTATTCTTTTGATAACTATATGTAATCAAAAAATTAAATGTTATACTTATATAACATAATTAATTATTTGGAAAATACATAAAAATTAATATTGAATAATTTTTATTATTATAAATAATTATATAATAATTAATATCAGATATATATTTAAAATAAAAAACTATTAATCACTATACTCTTAAATATTCTTTTTATGAAGTATTATAATAATAATAATTTAAAATAGAATGTACCTATATTAAATTTATAAAATACTTATAAATTTATGCTAGTTGATAAGATATATTTCTTCACTTTTCTAATTATAATAATAATTTTAAAATAATTAATTTTATGCTTTGATCATATATTAATAAATGTTATTTAATTAAATTATATTATAATAATATATAAAAACCTATAAAATATATTATTAAATACCTTAATAGTAATATAAATATATTAATTTATATAAAACTATTACGATATGCTATATAAATATAAAAATAAATCATCATCGCCAATCTGTGAAGATAAGTAATATACTTTAAATTATTTTTATATCTTATAATTTATCTTTTTAAAACATATTTAGATCATTAATCAAAAATAATAACTTATCTTATAATATAATATAATATAATATATTATGATATAACAAAATATATATCATTTAATGATATCTTAACTTTTATAAAAGTTATTAATTAATTGCATTAATACAATAATAATAATTATTAATTTCGTTAATTGGATTACTTTTTATAAAGAAGTATATTTTGTTTATGTATCTATTTCCAAATAATATACTGACATGAGATAAAAAATAAAATATTAAATTTTAATATAGTTAATACTATAAAGTATATTTATATACAGTAAAATATTCTAAGTAATACTAAAAATTTCAACACTCCCTAAAAATACAATACTAAGTTATATAAATAATACATATGTTAGATAACTAGAACTATCTTTTATTATTAAGAGCTTTCATAATAATATTTATATAAAAATATAATATATTATATACTCTAAATTGTTTTTAATTATTATAATAAATTTAATAATAAATATTTTATTAAGTAATAAAAAATTAAACTATTTTTTAGCTATATTGATTACGAGATTTCCTTAAAGTATTGATGCTAATTTGTAATGGGGGAAAAGGTAATATAAGAGAATTTTGATGAAAATAAGACAGAATAAGTTGATGCATTTCATGTCTCAGTGGCATACGATGCGACATCTCAGCAGCATAAATACGCAATTCAAAAATTTGTATACCTTGCTGTATATCAACTAAATAAGCCTCTGGAGCTGGTACTTCTAACACAAGTGAACATTTGGCAGCTGCTTCTAATAAAATACTAGTCACTTTCCTACTATCAGCACTAGTATCAGTTGGTACGGTTAGTACCACACGAGTTATAGTATCGCTTAATGACCAATTAATAAACTGTTCAGTAATAAAAGCTTTATTTGGAACTATAATTTCCTTTCTATCCCAATCAGAAATAGTAGTAGCACGAGTATTTATTTTAGTAATAGAACCAGTAAGATCGCGGATAGTTACAGTATCTCCAATGCGAATCGGTTTTTCAAATAATATAATAAGACCAGAAGCAAAATTAGCTACAATTTCTTGTAATCCAAAACCTAAACCCAGGGTTAAAGCAGCTACTAGCCATTGCAATTTCACCCATTCAATTCCTAACATAGAAAAACTAATTAAACCACCAAAAAGTAATAGTAAATATTTTGTTATACTAGTAATAGCGTATCCTGTACCAGGAGTTAAATCTAAATGTTGTAATAAACCAAGTTCTAATAATGCTGGTAAATTTTTAACTAACTGTACAGTAACAAACATAATTAATATGGCAATTAATACTGCACCTAATGTTATTGCCTGAAGACTTTCCACACCTTTTGCTGAAGAGGTTATATCCCACAGATGAATATTTTCAAGAAAAGCAAAAGCAGAATGCAGTTCAGACCATAACCAAATAAGTAAAACTAAAGCTACCATAGTTAGAATTGAACGTACTAAACGTAAAGATTGAGCGCTAATAGCATCTAAATCAACTACCGGTTCTTCAATATCTTGACTACCTTCAATACTATGTGGAGTAGAATCTTCTTCACTCTTACTTCTTTTTTCAAGACGTTCTGCACGACGTTGTTTCGCACGCTCAAAAGCAATTCGCCGTTTCTGTATTAACATCCAGCGACGAATAATATAGTACACAACAAGAAGTATAAACCAAATAGCAACCGAACTTTCTAAACGAGCCAATAAAACCTGTGCTGTATTAAAGTATCCAAACAATGAAGCAAAAGCTGCAACTAATGGTGCACAAAGCAAAACCCACCATAATGCATGATTTATTAAATTATCTCCATCTCCCTGTTTATTTAAGTACAGTGGAATTTTAGCTCGCTTAAGACTAATAGTCAGCATGCTCAGAGCTAAACAGAGCATAATAAAACAAGATCTTCCTAGAGATCCAGCAAAAAAACGATCATTCATATTATTAAATGTTACTAATGCAATCAGTAAAGGTACAATAAACCATATTGACATACGATAATAGCGCATTGCACGTTTCACTTGATATTCTTTCCATCGAAAATGAGCGATAAACAGCCCATGTGGATGTGCAAATGCAGCGCTAATCATGAATGCCCATAACACTGGTAGTGCAGTATTTACACCATATCCTATAGCCATAGCCACAGGATATGGCCATGCATTCTGCAAACCATAACCTAAAACTGCCCATAGAGATAATAATGGTAAAGAGGCAAGTATTGACCAAAAAACACTACGTAAAGTTAGTGCAATGTGGTCTTGAGTGACCTTACCTACTTTAAAAGTAGCGCGTTCCATAAATGATTGGTAATAACGACGAGAATATAAACTAAAACTGACTAATAGCATTATACACAATAAGGGTAACAGAGTTTCTTTGGATGTTATCATCATACAACAGGCTTTGCTAATCTGAGATAATGTATTAAGTGATAAGAAACAATTTAAACTTTCTAATATATCTAATGGTGCTGTCATATGCAAAGGATTAACATCAGCTGTCCAAAAAAGATATCGATGGGTTAAATATTTAATTTCTGCAAGCGCATCAATAAGTTGTGTATTAGCTATTTTAAGTTTAGTGAGTTCCAGAATTTGTAAATCACAACCAGATAATAGAGAATTTAATAATTCTTTTTGTATAGCTAATTGGTTTTTTAACAAAAGTTTTTGTGAGGCGGTTAAAGTTTTACCATCATTTTTTTTATAATCTGATATGGTATCTATTTTATTAATTAAATTTTCAAAATGAAGTCGTTGTACCCGTAGTTTTGCCATTTCACCGTCAAACTTCTGTAATTTTGGTTTATCTGGTAAACGAGCAACCTGTGCTCGAAGAGTATCCCCTAAAGCAGTTGATTCTCCTAGCCACTGGGACTGTTCTCTAATTGTACTAAGTGCTTGACATACTTGTATATTTTGTGTCTCAACAATACGTTGCTGGCTGGCAATCTCATTCATTTTAGCTGTTTGTTCATTCCATAATCGTGAGAGATCTTGGTTTATTTTAAGCTGTTTTGTGATAAATTGCGGAATATCTTGACTGTGTTCTATTAGTTGTTCAGTATGCCTTAAGACCTGCTTAGCTTCTCTCTGACGCTGAAAATGTAGAATATTATGTAAATCTTTTAATTTAATTTTAAGCCATTTGTGATGCTTACGTAATACATCAACTTGTAATCGCGATAATTCTTGACGATTTTCTGCTGAAATCTGCTCAAGTTCTAATTCATCTACCAATGCTTCGTGTGCTACAACTTCAGCTTGCAATTGGTTATATTTAGCCTGTGATAACTGTGTATTAGTAGTAATAATATTTTTTAATCTATATTCTGCTTCTGCTAAATATTTACGAAATATAACTTGTTTTTGTGGAATTTTATTAAGTGAATCACTAATCTTACGTGATTGATATAACTCTTGTTGTAATGCATGTGATACTTCCAATAATTGCCTGCTAGTTTGTAAGATTAGCTGTTCAACGTCTTTAGAAGACATATTAGATACAATTAGTGGTGGAATTTTTTTATTGCCTAACTGCTGACGTAGTTCAGTGTTAAGTTTAGGAAAGTCACTAATAATTTTTAAGTACTTCTGAGTACGTTGGGTAGATTCCTTAATCTTATTTAACCACTTTAAACTGCCCTGGAGTACTTCAACTATTTCAGCTTGATTAGCAGTATTGTTATGAGTCTCAATTTGTGTTAATGTATGATAAATTTTCTTTTCATTAAAGGTAGCATTCAAATCTACCGGAAGGGATAATATCAGTAACCCGGTTATCAATAATTTGGTAATCAGGCGCATAATTTTTCCTTTCTTTAGAGATTTTTTTCATTAATCCTTATATAATATTTAATAGTAAAAAATATTTAAAATAAAGCATATAGATATAATATTTTTATTTAGTAAAGAGATTTTATCTTTTATATTATTAAGTTAATCTTAGAATATTTCTTAGTATTTTATTTATCCTTTTGTTTGTGTAAGAGTTGCTCTTTGCGCAAAATCTCCACCCATAATAATCTTAAATCCACTGATAAAATTTGGAGTAAATTGAATATGATTAGCTGTAAATAAATTTATAATAGTGGATCCTAATTTAAAATATCCCATCTCTTCTCCTTTTTTTAACATAATCACCCCGGTACCAGTACTAGGGTAAGTCCATCTCTTAACAATGCCTTCACGAGTTATATTTACAGTTCCTGACCATGCTGTTTTAATACTACCTACAATAGTAGCACCCACTAAAATTTGTGCCATTAAGCCAAAATCCGTTTTAAAAATACAAATTAAACGTTCGTTACGAGCAAATAAATTAGGTATATTTGAAATCATCAGGAGATTGACAGAAAATAACTCTCCTGGTACATAAATCATCTCTTGTAGTATACCGTTACATGGCATGTGTACCCGATGATAATCTCTAGGAGAAAGATAAATAGTAGCAAAATGACCATCTTTAAATTCTTCTGCTAAGAAGTAGTTACCTGCCAGAAGTGATTCAAGGGAGTAATCATGCTTTTTAGCCTGTATAATTTTACCTTGTTTTATTTTACCTAATTGGCTAATTATACCATCTACAGGAGATACTAAATGATCAGGATTTTCAGTAACTGGACGTATACCATAACGTAACTGACGAATAAAAAAATCATTAAAAGTTTTATAGTGCTCAGGATTTGGATATAAAGCTTCCTTCATATTAACTTTATAATATTTGATAAAAGTTTTAATAAATAACTGAGTAAACCATCCAAACTCTTGATCTGCTACCCAACCAATAAGATGAGTAATAATTTGTTTAGGAAGTAAATATTGAAATTTAATTTTCATTTTATCGAACACATTAACCTCTTCTAATAGGTAGATATCGTTATCGTTAAATATTATAAATAAAATATACGCTGTCTAAATATATTATTTAAAATTATTTTTACATAGATATATATCTTAAAGTTATAGAAACTCATATTGTAGTAATCTACTAATTAAGTATATTTACGTTTTAATTATAATTAACATATTATATAATTTTTTGTTTTTAGAAAGTAAGTTATCTTTAGGCAAAAAATATTATATAGGTAATATAATGGAAGTATTTTAAAATACTAAATTATATTACATGGTGTTTGATAGTTAAAATTACTTTTTTAAATAAAAGTAAAATTTTACTAAAAAATTAGTATAATAAATAATTAGAAGTACTACTAACTAATAGTAGACTATAAAAAAATTTGTATTTAGTGAATATCAAAAATAAAATATTAATTAAATAGTTTAAACATAAAAAAATTTTATTTTTAAGATATATATAAAATATGTCTTTTAACTATGTAGCTAACTAAATAATTTATGTTATTCTACGCATGATATGTTTTTATTTTATAAAATGTTATATTATAAAATAAATTATAAATTTCAACACACTAAATAAAAATTTATTTTTATTACTGTAAAACACTTTATTAGGTCTTTATAATATATTAAGTATTTATACTATGTAGTATATTCAGTACTAAATAATCTATTATAACCTCTTTAAAACTAAAATATTAGATATAACTATCAGATTCAATATAGATTATATAATTATATAAAATGAATTGATTAAAATAATAAGTTTAGCGCTATTTTTTATAAAATAATTATATATAATATATAGAAATAATACTTAATTCATAGAAATATTATTCTAGGGACTTACTTATATTATGAAGTTATAGTTACTCTTATTTACCTAACTGATATTTATTAAAAATTATAAAAGTTAAAGTATTGTATAAATAGCGCTGTAATGCATCTTAATATTATTATAATGAATAGGTATATATCAATAAAATTTAATGTAATATACAAGACATAACTACTTAAAGCTTAAAGTACTTATATAACAAAATGTTGATATAGATATAAATACTTCCTATGAATAGCTGTTTGTATCTATTCAGTATATACTTATAATAAGTAAATGGTTTATTTTTCTCTATGATAAAATAAATAAATTATACGCTATGTTATGATAATATCATTTATTTAAGTAGTTTTAGTTAATCTAATACCGCTTGAACAAATATATCTATATTTTCATGCAATGCTGTATAAGACATAAGATCTTAAATAGATATTTTGATATATTATGTAAATCTAGACTGAACAGAAGATATCTGATATTTATAAGTACAAATAAAAAGTATTATATTTACTTTGCGTACTTTAGATAAATGGTTTAAGAATTATGATAGTTAAATAGCTATACTAACTATTTTTGTTACTAATAAATTAGAAAATTAGTGGAGTAATATTATTACTCTTAATACTCTACTTATAAATTAACTTATAATCTATTTTCTAAAAACATTTTTATTAATGATAATATCTTATATAACAAATAAATATAGTAATAATATTATAAAACCATAGTATATTTATCTATACTTAATATAGAAAAATAAAGTAAAGACTTAAATATATATTACATATTAAACATATAAATATTAGTATTAAATTTTATTAATTATATAAATAATTCTTATTAATATTAATAATATAAACTGAAAAAATATAATCAATTATTTAAATTATTATAGATAAAATAAATAAATAAATGACTAATCTTAATAACTCATATATAATATTGCAAGTCAGTTTTCATTATTTAATAATGACCGGATAATTAATTCTATTAATAATTAACACATTATTATTCTTAAATATATTGTTGTAGAAAAAAAGATAAAATATAAATTACCTAAATTTATAATATTTTTATACATATCAATAGGTATTCTACGTTACTACTTAATATGATACCGCATATATCAGTTGTTTATGTGATCGTCAATATTTTATTTTATTATGAAAAATTCTATTCTAGAATATATAGAAATATACTTGATTTTAAAAATTATTTTATATTAACTATTATTTACTGTAGGATATGAATAATCTTATTATATATTTAAATAATAAAGGTATAAAATAGTATATAAAACATAGTAGAATATGTATTCTACATATTAAAGTTAATACAAATACATCTATTATCAACATGATTGATAATTCATAACATTCTTAACATCTAATAATAAATGAGATATTTATCTAAAATAATAAAAGAAATAAGTAATACTAATATTACCTCTTCACAATAAAACCCTTTAAAGGATATAGTTAAACACCTACAAATATTACCAGGTTACTTAATTTTAGTATTCATTACCAACTACCCTGCTACGATAGCTTTCCCAATCAAAATTAACCCATAAACTATTACCTAAACTCATACGATCTATAACACGTTCACCTAAAAGAGCATTCATATTTTGTATATTCAAGTTAGAAAGCATACCCGTAGGACGTTTTGAAGAAGATCGTCGATCGACTATTTGGTTGATGATAACTTTTTCATAACGTGATTCAGTCTGCACACCAATTTCATCAATCACCAATAGATCAACTGAACTAATATTTGTTAATAAACACTCTTCTGTAGTATTACTGTTACTATTAAATGTTCTTTTCATACTAGACATTAAATCAGCTACTGTTATAATAAATACCGATTTATTACGCAAAATTAAATTATTACTAATGGCTACTGCTAGATGGTTTTTACCAGTTCCAGGTTTACCTGAAAATACAAAACTAGCAATATTACCATCAAATTCATTAGCGTACTGACGAGCACGTTTTAAAGCTAAACTCTGCCCTTTACACTCTATTAGATAATTATCGAATGAGCAATTCATATGTAAAGAACGTATGCCAGAGTTTTTAAATACACGCTGCATCTTCATAGCCTGATTTTCTCTTGCAATAGCTTCTGAACACTTACGTCCCTCCTTCTCTTGCCATATACGCCATTCTTCAGCATTTGTGAACTTAGGAATAATATGGGTAGGCATTATTCTTTTTAATTTCTGCATGAGATTCATGCTAGTAATATCTTTCATTATAACCTCTAACACTTTAGGCGCATAATAGTACTTTTACCTATTTAATTAATACTCTAATATAATGGAATGTAATGTAATTAAACTTACATTGTATCGTGGATATTATACGCTATTTTCTAATTTTTATTATGGATAGAATGATTTACTTTTGAAAGCATAAAAAGAGACTAAATGACGATTTATTGTCTTTTTATTTACTTCAGATAATATAAATTTATACTGATAGTTTAATTAGTATTAATAGAATATTTACTTTTAAAGAGTAATTCTTATTATTCTATTTAATAAATATATCTCCAAAATAAATTTATTAATATCAATTACTGTATTATAAAAATAATCGTGTGATAAAAATTAATAACAATACACTATAACTGTAATCAGTACTGATATTTATCATTCTGTATATCTTTATATAAAAACAAAATTTTAATTACATTATATACTGAATCAATATGTATAATCTAAGTTATACTTTACTTTACTTTTAACTATATAGTATTATTTATAATAAAATGAATGATTTCAAGAAATTATAATAAGGGTATATAATTACTTATTATATAATAATAAGCTTATTTTACCTTATTTTACTAAATTTAATACAAGTTATAACTTTTAATTATATAAAAAATTATTTTAATAGACAAAAATTATAATAATAAAAGTATTAACTTAAGATCAGAAGCACAGAAAATTTATATACGCATATAACCATAAAAATTAATATAATTAACGAGAAGAAATGAAAAAATTTATTAAATTTTTTAATAAATAAATTTTAGTAAATTACTGCTATAAAAATTAGTCACTGTAATTTCTAGTTGTTTTTCTATTCATAAGTATACACTGTTGATAAACATAACTATTTATTTAAATTACCTCAACACTAAAAGACTATTATGGCTAAGTAGTTAGATTATTAAGGGATGATTCTTTAATCCTAAAAATATTATCCTATAAAAATTAATACTAATCATTCTAAAGATAGAATTTTTCTTTCATTCACTATATCTAAATAAAGGTCTTTTATGTTAGTTACTTACTACAATATAATTGTATAATATATTATTTCTAGAATAGAAATACACTTTCTCCTAATAATAACAGTAAATATACTTTTGCATTATTAAATATATGATAAAAATCAAAATATTAAGTTATTCTGTAAGAATAAATGCTATATTATTGATCAATAAAATAGATAATATACAAAAAATTATATACTTGAATCACGCTACTAAACTACAGATTGGTGTAAATATTTTACGTATGTATTATATATACACTTATATATATTGAAAATATATCTTTATTTCTCATTAGAATATTATTAAATTTTCTTAATAAAGTATATTCAAAAAATTAAATGAGTAGTTAAGAATAAGTTATTATATATAATATTATTTTTTCTTATTATATTTACGGTATATCATTAAATAGCGAATTCAAGATTACTAATGCTTATAATTTTATATTATAACTAAGGATTATTACCATAAATTATTATTAATTAGTAATTAAGTTTAATTTGTTATAAAAATATGATTAAGATTTCTTTTGAAATATTTATATATATAAAACTAATAGTCATCCCTCAAAATAATCTAAAAAAATTTAAGAATAAAAACAAAGATTTGTTATTTTATAAAAAATAATTTTTTTATTAATGTATGTTTTCTGTTAAATAAATGCCGATGAAATTTAGTTAATATAATATCTATTTTTTTAAAAATAATCTTTAAAAGATTAACTTACAGAAGTTATATATTATAAAAATATAAATTCATAGTATTTTAAATTTTAGGACTATCACATATAAAATATGTTAGATATTAACAACAAAACGGGTATGATTAAATCTTTTTTATAGTTTACTCTTATTCAATACTATAAATAATAAAATTATTTAAATTTTCAATATATGAAAGACATCATCTTTGGTGCGCATTATTCTTATTAATACAAATAAAGAAAAGACATAAAGATATTGTAGGTACCTTATAATCTTGTAGGCAATATATAAAAAAATATTAATACTTTAATCCTAATAAAACTAATTTTATTAAATTTAAACCTCTTTACTAATTATTATAAATTTTTAATACATAAATCTTGTGGGATTATTACCCTTCTTTAACTAAAAAATATATATTTGATCCTTTAATATATTAGTAATACTAAATATTATTTTTCTTATTTAAACTAATAACAAACATCACTGTTGCGCATAGAACTACTGCAGGACCAGCAGGAAGATCGTATAAAGCAGAAAATGTAAGACCTCCACTTACTGCTAAAATACCTATTATAACTGCTATACCTGCCATCTGCTCTGGTGTTTGAGAAAAATGACGAGCAGTAGCAGCAGGAATAATGAGTAATGACGTAATAATGAGAGCACCAACAAATTTCATAGCTAACCCAATGGTTAAAGCAGTTAATAACATTAGTATCATGCGAACACGTTCAAGTTTTACTCCGTCTACATAAGCAAGTTCTGAACTAATAGTTACTGAAAGCAAAGGACTCCATTGATACCATAAAATAACAAGAACAATTATAACACCAATAGCAATCATTAGGATATCTTTATAGGTGACAGAAAGTAAATCCCCAAATAAATAAGCCATAAGATCTACACGTACATTAGACATTAATGAAGCTAATACTAAACCTAGTGAGAGCGCGCTATGAGCCATGATACCAAGCAAGGTATCCACACCAATCGTTAGACGACTTTCTAACCATACCAAACCTATAGCTAACGGCAAGACTACTATGATAACAGCAATAAAATGATTAACATTAAATAATAAGCTCAATGTTACACCTAGTAATGAGGCGTGTGCTAACGTGTCACCGAAATAAGACATACGTCGCCATATAATAAAAGAACCTAGAGGACCTGCTATCAATGATAATAATATTCCTGCAATCCAACTAGGAAGAAGTAATTCAATCATTACTACTAATCCTCGCTATTCTTTTATATTATATTTGTCTATAAATATTAGTAATATATTATACTTAAAATAAAACATCCTCCTTTCTTTTAATTTGAATAACTGAACGACAGCTATAAATCTATATATAGAAATATCTTAGATATATATAAAAAATAAAGTTAGATTTAATTTTGTAAATACTATATAATAAAAATATAATTTTGTTTAAAACGTAGTAGGTAATTTATATTACAAATCTAATTAATCATACATTATAAATTTAATAAAATAATAGCTAACATTAAATTATATACTATATATAATAATTATATACAGCAAAACTAGCGCTAATAATATTTGTTTATTTATTATATATAACTAATGATTTATGTAATATATTTATTTAACATACTAACTAAATATACATACATTCTATATAATGAATATCTAAAATACTTAATAACAGTATTGTAATGACATTTTTATAAAAAATATCATAATTAAATTATTTTATAGTATTAGTTAAATTTTTCTAAAATTCATCTCATCATATTAAATAATATTTACTAAAATTATTAATTATTTATAATTTAAGCAAAAATTACTAAATAAAATACCTTTATATGTAAAGATGATATAAATAAAATTTTATCTCATGTGCTTTAAAACAATATGAATACGTTATTATCATTAAACTGATATATATTTGTATAATATATAATTTATGCATTGTTATGGTAAATAATATATATAAATTAATAAAGATAATTTGATATGATACATAATAAAAATTGGTTTCAGTGCATAATTATTTTCTCTGTATTAATACTCAATGCAAGTATTTATTGTGCTAAAGCAACGATATTAACCTCTATAAGACCGTTGGGATTTATTGCATCAGCAATTGCTGATGGTATAATAAATACTGAAATTTTACTTCCTAACGGTTCTTCCCCACATAATTATGCACTAAAACCATCTGACATAAAACGCTTGCATGATGCAGATCTAGTTATATGGGTAGGACCAGACATGGAGTATTTCCTAAAAAAAACTACCCAACAGATAGAGAGTAAAAATAATCTTATTTTAGCTAATCTACCTAATATTCATAGCTTACTCATTGCAGATAATAAAGAACATAATATAAACACCACACCGGTGGTAACATACAATAAAAAGGAGTATAATTTTTTTTTAGAAAAAATACTGAAAATAATACTAATTCTATCATAAAAAAACATAAAGATTACCATCGAGGCCAGTATAACCTGCATATTTGGTTATCTCCAGAAATTGCAAAACAAATTGCAATTTCTATTCACAACAAATTATTATTACAATATCCAAATTATAAAGATAAATTAGATGTTAACCTACGTAAATTTGAAAAAAAATTAGAACAAACACAAAAAAATATTGTTATTATGCTACAACCTGTGCAAAATAAGGGTTATTTTGTATTTCATGATGCCTATGGTTATTTTGAGAATGCATTTGGACTGAAACCTTTAGGGTACTTTACTATTAATCCCGAGATTCAGCCTGGTGCACAACGTTTACATCAAATTAAAACACAACTAGTTAAGCCAAAAGCTATTTTTACTGAACCACAGTTCAGGCCGGCAGTAATAGAGGCGATCGCGCAGGGGTCTAAAGTATGCCATGGAACTTTGGATCCCTTAGGAAGCGCAATTGCATTAGGTACTGATAGTTATATGAAGTTTTTAACTCATCTATCAAAACAGTATTTAAGCTGCCTGAGTGGAGATTAAGAGGAACATCCTAGTGCAGCAGATAGCGCGAACTATCGCCCTAGCTTATAACAACTTACCCCGAAAACATAGAATTATGCTAGAATTATTAACTGTTATAACTCTAGCCATTTCTATTGGGCAATCATTTATTTACCAATCAAATAGCGGTAATAACACTGTTAATAGTATTTATTTAGACCACAAACAATTAAAGACAATTAATAATGAAGCGAGTGAACCAATCGATCAACCAGCTCCAGAAAATGAAATTAGTACGGACGAATTAGAAGATAAAACAGATAATAATTCTGATACTCATGACTATATAGTTACTGCAGGTGATACTCTTGGAAGTATTCTAACTCAGTTTGGTATGGATATATCTGATGTTTATATGATTGCTAAAAATAATTTAGCACTCCGCAATATTAAGATAGGTCAAACTATTTCATGGACTGTAAATAATATAGGAGAACTTCAACAATTAAAATGGAAAGTTAATAGTTATGAAACTCGTCTTTATACTCTGATTAATGGTAAATTTCAAGAAACCATCGAACCTCAACAGGGAGAGTGGAAAAATAAGGTTTTTACCGGAAAGTTAAAGGGAAGCTTTGTAAATAGTGCTCGTATTGCAGGGCTAAGCTATATTGAAGCTAATGTAATTATCAAGATTTTACAGTGGCAAATGGATTTTCGCAAATTACATCAAGGTGATCAATTCGCTGTACTAATTTCTCGTGAAGAATTAGACGGTCGTAATATACAAAGTCAACTACTAGGTATAAGAATTAATACCGGTGGAAAAGATTTCTACGCAATACGGGCTGAAGATGGAAAATTCTATGATCGTCAGGGTGGTGGTTTAGCAAAAGTATTTATGCGTTTCCCTACAATTAAACATTTTCGCATTTCATCTAACTTTAATCCACGACGAGTAAATCCTGTAACTGGACGTATAGCACCTCATCGAGGTGTAGACTTTGCTATGCCTGTAGGAACCCCAGTATTTGCAGTAGGAGATGGTGAAATTATAATTGCAAAGCACGGAGGAGCAGCGGGTAATTATATTGTTATTAGACATGGTAGCCAATATACAACACGTTTTATGCACCTTAAAAAGATCCTTGTAAAACCAGGACAAAAAGTTAAGTGTGGTGATCGTATAGCTTTATCTGGTAACACGGGGCGCTCTACAGGTCCACACCTTCATTATGAATTTTGGTTAAATAATCATGCTGTAAATCCATTAACTGCGCAGCTACCAAACTCTTATAAATTATCAGGAAGTGAACGAAGAGCGTACTTAATACGTGTAAGCCAAGTTGTACCTAAACTACAAAACTTTAATATATCACTTGGATAAAAAAGAATGTTACTTAACATTACGGTCAACCAGTTCAATATAAGCCATAGGTGCCTTATCCCCTGTACGAAAACCACACTTAATAATACGAGTATAACCACCAGGACGGTTGGAAAATCGCCGTCCTAGTTCGTTAAATATTTTTGATACAATTTTATTGTTCCTAGTATGAGAGAATATTAATCGACGATTAGCTATGCTATCAATCTTAGCAAAAGTAATTAATGGTTCAAACACACGACGTAGTTCTTTGGCTTTTGGTAGGGTCGTTTTAATTATTTCATGAAGTACCAAGGAACTAGCCATATTGCGAAACATAGCTTTACGATGACTACTATTACGATTTAATCGACGACCAATTTTGCGATGGCGCATAATATTTTATCCTTTTATTAAAATAATTAAAATAAATTATTTAATTATTCTTCAGTAATGCTAACTGGTGGCCAGTTTTCAAGACGCATACCAAGAGATAAACCACGTGAAGCTAAAACATCTTTAATCTCAGTAAGAGATTTTTTACCTAAGTTAGGTGTTTTTAATAATTCAACTTCGGTACGTTGTACTAAATCTCCAATATATTGTATAGATTCTGCTTTTAGGCAATTAGCAGAACGGACAGTTAATTCCAGATCATCAACAGGACGTAGTAGATTTGGTTCAAACTCTGGTTTATCTTCTTTTACTTCAGGTTGGTGTACGTCACGTAAATCAACAAAAGCTTCAAGTTGTTCAGCTAAGATAGTAGCTGCACGTCGGATTGATTCTTCAGGATCAATTGTACCGTTAGTCTCCATTTCAATAACTAGCTTGTCTAGGTCAGTACGCTGTTCTACACGAGCTGCCTCAACATTGTAAGCAATGCGTTCGACAGGGCTGTAACAAGCATCAACTAGCAGCCGTCCAATGGGACGTTCATCTTCTTCTGCATGAATTCTGGAAGAAGCTGGTACATAACCACGTCCACGCTGAATTTTAATACGCATACCTATAGATGCATTTTTATCAGTTAAGTGGCAAATGACATACTTTGGTTTGACTATCTCAACATTACCGTCATGACTAATATCGTTAGCAGTTACAGGACCAATACCAGATTTATGTAACTTAAGAATAACCTCATCCTTACCTTGGACTTTTACAGCAAGTCCTTTTAGATTTAGTAGTATTTCTAAAATATCTTCTTGCACGCCTTCCTTAGTACCATATTCATGTAATACTCCATCAATTTCAACCTCTGTTACTGCATAACCTGGCATAGATGAAAGCAAAATACGGCGAAGTGCATTACCAAGAGTATGTCCAAAACCCCGCTCTAAAGGCTCAAGGGTCACCCTGATATGCGTTGAACTTAGCTGTTCTATACCAACTAAGCGCGGTTTTAAAAAATCTGTTACAGAACCCTGCATTATATCCTCTCTTTTATACTAAGCTTTATTTGGAGTAAAGCTCAACAATCAGGTGTTCGTTAATATCTGCAGATAGATCGGAACGTTCAGGATTACTTTTAAATACACCTTCCATCTTAAAAGCATCTACTTGAAGCCAGGTTGGATTCTCACGTTGCCCTGATAATTCCAGGGCAGCCTTTACACGAGATTGATTTTTAGCTTTCTCACGTACGCTCACAATATCTCTAGGAGATATTTGATAGGAAGCAATATTAACAACGCGACCATTAACTACTACTGCTTTATGGCTAACTAACTGACGAGCTTCTGCGCGAGTGGCACCAAAACCCATACGATAAACTACATTATCTAAACGACCTTCTAATAATTGTAGTAAATTTTCACCAGTATTACCTTTAAGTCGAGCTGCTTTTTTATAGTAATTATGAAATTGACGTTCTAAAATACCATAAATACGACGAACTTTTTGCTTTTCACGTAATTGAATACCATAATCAGATAGGCGCATTTTGCGTGCACCATGCTGGCCAGGTGATTGTTCAATTTTACACTTAGTATCGATCGAGCGAACTCCAGACTTAAGAAATAAGTCAGTGCCTTCACGACGGCTTAGCTTGAGTTTAGGACCCAAATATCTTGCCATTTTATTTCTCCAACAATCCGAAGAAATGACGTTATACGCGACGTTTCTTAGGGGGACGACAACCATTATGAGGTATAGGAGTAACATCAGTGATATTAGTTATACGAAAACCAGCTGCATTTAACGCACGTATAGTAGATTCACGACCTAAACCAGGTCCTTTAACCATGACATCTAAATTTTTAATACCGTACTCTTTTACTGCTTCAGCACAACGTTCTGCTGCTACTTGTGCAGCAAAAGGAGTGGATTTGCGAGAACCACGAAACCCAGAATCACCCGATGTTGCCCAACCTAATGTATTACCATGACGATCTGTTATAGTAACGATAGTATTATTAAAAGAAGCATGGATGTGTGCTACACCATCTAATATTTGCTTGTTTATACGCTTATTACGTACACGAATAGGTGTTTTTGACATTTTATTTAATCATCCCTATTTTATTTCTTAATAGGTTTACGAGGACCTTTACAGGTGCGTGCGTTGGTCTTAGTGCGCTGACCACGAACAGGTAGACCGCGACGATGACGCAAACCGCGATAGGTACCAAGATCCATTAGGCGCTTAATACTTAAGGTTATTTGACGACGTAGATCACCTTCTACGGTATATTTGACAACTTCTTCACGAAGATTATCTATTTGCTCTTCAGAGAGCTCACTGATCTTAGCATTTTTAGCAATACCAATTGTCTCACAAATAGTATGTGAACGGTTCTTGCCTATACCGAAAATAGCAGTTAACGCTATAACAGTATGTTTTTGATCAGGAATATTAATGCCTGCTATACGGGCCACTATTCACTCCTAAATTTTTTTATACAACAGCAGCACTCTGAAAAGCCCGTTTCAGGATACTCAAATGATACTGTAGCAACATACAAAAATATTATCTAGCTAAAATTGAGTTAATTTTAATATTAACTCTGCAAGAAATATGTTAGATTATCATCCTTGACGCTGTTTGTGTTTGGGTTCTACATTACATATAACATACAAGACACCACTACGCTTAACAATTTTACAGTTACGACATAATTTTTTGATAGAAGCACGCACTTTCATGTTATTCTCCGTAAATCTTTCAAACTTATTAATACTATTAGTGATGGATTTTTAGATTAGCTCTCTTTAATGCAGATTCATACTGACTTGACATCATTATTGTTTTAACTTGAGCCATAAAATCCATGATAACAACTACTACAATAAGAAGTGATGTACCCCCAAAATAAAATGGTACTTTCATTGCATCACGCATAAACTCAGGAATAAGACAGATAAAAGTAATATACATGGCACCGATTAAAGTTAAACGAGTCATAACCTTATTAATATACTTAGCTGTTTGTTCTCCAGGACGTATTCCTAGTACAAATGCACCTGATTTTTTTAGATTATCAGCTGTTTCTCTTGGATTAAATACTATGGCGGTATAGAAAAAACAAAAAAAGATAATTGCAGATGCATATATTAATAAATAAAGAGGTTGTCCTGGATGCAAATAAAGAGAAATTATAGTCAACCAATTCCAATTAGTACCTCCTCCAAACCAAGATGCAATTGTAGCTGGAAATAAAATAATACTAGACGCAAATATAGCAGGTATTACACCGGCCATATTAACTTTTAATGGTAAATGCGTACTCTGTGCTGCATAAATTCTACGACCATGCTGACGTTTAGCATAGTTAACTACTATACGACGTTGTCCACGTTCAACAAAAACAACAAAAAAAGTTATTATAAATACAAATATTACAATTAACAGTAATAATAGAAAATGCAAGTCTCCTTGCCGTACTTGCTCTATAGTATTACTCATTGCCGATGGTAACCCAGCTACAATACCCGCAAAAATAATAATTGAAATACCATTACCTATTCCACGTTCGGTTATTTGCTCACCTAGCCACATCAGGAATATAGTTCCTGTTACTAAACTTACCACCGCAGTACAGTAAAATGTAAATCCAGTATTTATAACTAAACCTTCCATTCCTGGCATACTAGGAAGACCAGTTGCAATTCCGATAGACTGAAATATAGATAAAATTAAAGTGCCATAACGAGTATACTGACTAATCTTACGACGACCAGCTTCACCTTCTTTTTTAATTTCTGCTAAATATGGATGGACTATCATTAATAATTGAATAATAATTGATGCCGAAATATATGGCATAATACCTAAAGCAAAAATAGAAGCACGACTAAGTGCGCCACCAGAGAACATATTGAACATTTCAATAATAGTACCTCTCTGCTGCTCTAATATCTTGGTAAGTACAGAGGTATCTATTCCAGGGATAGGAATAAAAGAACCAATACGAAAAACTATAAGTGATCCAATTATAAAAAGTATCCTATCCTTGATCTCGCTAAGTCCACTTTTAGCACTTTGAAAAGCTAGTTTTGGCTGTCTAGCCATCTGCTTTTTATTCCTCAATTTCACCACCAATAGCTTGAATAGAAGCGCGAGCACCTTTAGTTACACGCAGGTTACGTAAGGTCACAGCACGCTTTATTTCACCAGAAAGAATAACTTTTACAGATATAATTTTTCGGCTAACTACGTTAGCGTCTTTTAGGATATTTAAATCAATAACATCAGCTGTAATGTGATTAAGATCTGATAAACGAATTTCTGCAGTAGTCATTGCAGAACGAGAAATAAATCCAAACTTGGGCAAACGTCGACAAAGAGGCATCTGACCACCCTCAAATCCCCGACGTACACCACCACCAGAACGAGAGTTATGTCCCTTATGACCCCGACCACCAGTTTTACCTAATCCAGAACCAATACCGCGTCCTAGACGTTTATGGGGGTGTTTAGACCCCTTAGCTGGAGATATATTATTTAAACGCATCTCTTATTCTCCAATTTTTACCATGTAAGAAATAGCATTAATCATACCCCGTACAGAAGAAGTATTTTCACGCTCTACAGTATGACCAATACGACGTAAACCTAAACCAAGGAGAGTTGCTTTATGTTTTATCCGACACCCTATTTTACTACGAATTTGAGTAATCTTAATAGTTTTAACCATGTGTAAATTACCTAAAAATTTCTTTAATGGATTTGCCGCGCTTAGCAGCTATCATACTTGGAGATTTCATATTAGCTAGACCTTCTATAGTTGCACGAACTACATTAATTGGATTAGTAGAACCATAAGCTTTAGCTAAAACATTATGAACTCCAGCAACTTCTAGAACTGAACGCATTGCGCCACCTGCAATAATACCAGTACCTTCAGAAGCAGGTTTCATAAATACACTAGATCCAGTATGAGAACCTTTTACAGGATGTTGTAGAGTACCACTATTAAGTATAATATGCATAATATTACGACGAGCCTTCTCCATAGCTTTTTGGATTGCAGCTGGGACTTCTCGAGCCTTACCATAACCAAATCCTACGCGACCGTTGCCGTCACCCACTACAGTTAGTGCAGTGAAGCTAAAAATACGCCCTCCTTTTACAGTTTTAGAGACACGATTTACTGCAATTAGTTTTTCCTGTAGTTCATTGTTTTGTTTATCTATATTAGCCATCCAATACCTCTTTTACACCTTAAAAATGTAAACCAGCTTCACGAGCAGCATCGGCTAGTGCTTGGATTCTACCGTGATACTGAAAGCCAGATCGATCAAAAGATATATCTTGAATACCTTTCTCCAATGCACGTTCAGCAATTATTCTGCCTACAACTATTGCTGCATTTTTATTTCCAGTATATTTTAATGAATTACTAATTACTTTTTCTAGAGTAGAAGCAGTAGCTAGAATTTGAGAACCATTAGGAGCAATTATTTGTGCATAAATATGACGTGGGGTACGATGTACTACTAATCTAGTAACACCCAGCTCTTTAATTTTTTTGCGTGTGCGCGTAGCACGGCGCATACGGGCGATTTTTTTATCCATAGCGAGTTTTTTTTACCTTACTTTACTTTTTCTTAGCTTCTTTGGTACGTATGACTTCGTTAGAGTAACGAATACCCTTGCCTTTATAAGGCTCAGGAGGACGATAAGCACGTAGATCTGCTGCTACTTGTCCTACTAACTGTTTATTAGATCCTTTCAATATAATTTCAGTTTGGGAGGGACATTTTGCAGTTATACCTGTTGGTAAATCATATGCAATCTGGTGAGAAAAACCTAGGGATAAATTTACAGAGTTATCCTTAACAACTGCACGGTATCCAACACCTACTAGATGGATCTTCTTTGTAAAACCCTTAGTAACACCAATAAGCATTGAGTAAAGTAGCGCGCGAGCTGTACCAGCCTGAGCCCAAGCATTTGTACAATCTCTATGTGGAATAAAAGTTAATACATTATCAATATATTGAACTTTAACAGCGTTATTAAATATATGAGTAAGATTACCATTTTTACCCTGTATCGAAATTACCTGACTATTGAGTGTAATCTTTACTCCCACAGGAATGACGATCGGTATTTTTGCAATACGAGACATTCTTGACTCCCGCAATTAAGCTACATAACATATAATCTCACCGCCAATACCATCCTGGCGTGCTTCATAATCAGTCATTACACCTTTTGAAGTAGAAATAACAGCTATCCCTAAACCGGCCATAACTCTTGGTAGATCATCTTTATTTTTATAGATACGTAAACCTGGACGACTAATACGTTTAATATTTTCTATCACTGGATGGCCTTGGAAGTACTTAAGAGTTAATTCTAATATAGGTTTAATATTACCTACAACTTGAAAATTTTTAATAAAACCCTCCTCTTTAAGCACATTTGCTATTGCTCTCTTAAGTTTAGAGGAAGGCATGATAACTATTTTTTTTTTCGCAGCTTGACCATTACGAATTCTAGTTAACATATCTGCTATAGGATCTTGCATGCTCATTAATCTTTACTCCCTTCATTCAATTGATAATGAATTACCAACTAGATTTTTTCAAACCAGGTATTTCACCACGCATAGCAGCTTCACGGACTTTAATTCGGCTTAACCCAAACTTACGCAAAAAAGCATGAGGACGACCAGTTTGACGGCAACGGTTACGCTGACGGGACCTACTGGAGTCACGTGGTAAGGTTTGTAGCTTAAGTACAGCATCCCAGCGATCTTGGTTAGAAAAATTCATATTAGAGATGATCTCTTTTAGTTTAACACGCTTAGCAAAGAATTTATTAGCTAATTTTACACGTTTAACTTCGCGTGCTTTTATGGATTGCTTGGCCATTAATAAACCTACCTTACTTACGTAATGGAAAGTGAAAAGCAGTTAGCAGAGCTCGGCATTCATTATCTGACTTTGCAGTAGTAGTAATTGTAATATCTAAACCACGCGCACGATCTAATTTATCATAATTAATTTCGGGAAAAATAATCTGCTCACGTACCCCTATACTATAGTTACCACTGCCATCAAAAGATTTAGCAGACAAACCACGAAAATCATTAATGCGAGGTATGGCAATATAAATAAGACGCTCAAAGAAATCCCACATACGTTCACCACGTAGAGTAACCTTACAACCTATTGGGTATCCCTGGCGTATTTTAAAGCTTGCAACTGACTTACGTGCTTTAGTTATTAACGGCTTTTGACCGGATATTGCTGTTAAGTTAGCTACTGCATTATCTAATAACTTCTTATCTGAAATTGCTTCACCAACACCAATATTCAGGGTAATTTTCTCTACTCTAGGAACTTGCATGATAGATTTGTAACCGAAAAAAGACATTAATTGTTTGATTACCTTGTCTTTATAGTAATCATGCAGTTTCGCCATTTTACTATACTCCAAATTACTTAATTGTTTCACTGTTAGACTTAAAGAAACGTACTTTTTTCTTATCCTCAAATCTAAACCCTACACGGTCAGCTTTACCTGTTGACGCATTGAAAAGAGCTATATTAGAAACCTGAATACAAGATTCTTTTTCAATAATGCCACCTGGTTGTTTTAGGGTAGAACTAGGCTTTTGATGCTTCTTAACTAAATTAATATTTCTTACTATAACCTTCCCAGAAGAAAAAATATTTTTTACTTTACCGCGCTTACCTTTATCCTTACCAGTAAGCACGATTACTTCATCATTACGACGAATTTTTGCTGCCATGATATATTCCTTATATTACTTCTGGTGCTAACGATATGATTTTCATAAATTTTTCATTGCGTAATTCACGAGTTACAGGACCAAAAATACGTGTCCCTACAAGCTGCTCAGAATTGTTATTTAAAATAACACAAGCGTTATTGTCAAATCTAATCACAGAACCATCTGAACGACGAACACCTTTTTTTGTACGCACAACTACTGCCTTAAGTACATCACCTTTTTTCACTTTTCCACGAGGAATTGCTTCTTTTATTGTAATTTTAATAATATCACCTATTCCTGCATAACGACGATGGGATCCTCCTAGCACCTTAATACACATAACAAGACGTGCTCCGGAGTTATCGGCTACTTTTAGTGTGGTTTGTTCTTGAATCATTTTATTGCTCTACTAATTTTTATTCAAAATTATACCTATAATAGGTATTTTGAAAATATTACAATGAAGAATTTATTATTCTAGAATGGTTTATAAATATATAATAGAAATACACTGCTCATAAACTAAGACGTATATACGATTGAAGATATATACTCTGCAGTATTATTACATAATAGATTTTTCTATTATACGTACCAAAGTCCAGGCTTTCATTTTGGATAGTGGACGGCATTCTTTTATTTCTACTACATCACCAATCATGCATTCATTTTTTTCGTCATGTACATGTAGTTTAGTTGTACGTTTAATAAATTTACCATATATTGGATGTTTTATCATGCGCTCTATTGTAACAACAATGGATTTCTCCATTTTATCACTAACTACTTTACCCTGCAGGGTGCGTATTTGTTCAATCATTATTACGTACCTGCCTTCTCAATTAGTAAAGTGTTAGCGCGTGCTATATTACGCCTTACTTGCTTGAGTAAGTGCGGCTGTTTTAACTGTCTACTTGCTGCTTGTATTCGCAACCTAAATTGTTCACCCAGCAAGTTTAAAAGTTCAGTTTTTAAATCTTTCACATTTTTTTGATGTATTTTATGTACTTTCATGACATTACCGTTTTAGTTACAAAGGTAGTTTTTATAGGTAATTTTGCTGCTGCTAACTTAAAGGCTTCACGAGCTAACTCCTCAGATACACCATTTATTTCGTATAGTATTTTACCAGGCTGAATTAAAGAAACCCAATATTCTACATTACCTTTACCCTTACCCATACGAACTTCAAGAGGTTTTTCAGTAATTGGTTTATCCGGGAATATTCGGATCCAAATTTTACCCTCACGCTTCACTGAACGAGTCATAGCACGACGGGCAGCTTCAATTTGACGAGCACTCAACCGGCCACGGCTAATAGCTTTAAGACCAAAAGTACCAAAGTTCAAATCTATACCTTGCGTTGCTAGACCACGATTACGATTTTTATGCATCTTACGGAATTTTGTACGCTTTGGTTGTAACATTCAGGACCCCCTTACTTGCGGCCTTTACGTTGCTGTTTTTTAGGTTGAGCAGTAGATGGTTTTTCTAATTGCGACATAGCAAGAACACAACCTAAAATCTCTCCTTTAAAGATCCATACTTTAACTCCGATGACACCATAAGTAGTATGTGCTTGAGATATATTATAATCTATATCAGCACGTAAAGTATGCAAAGGAACACGACCCTCACGATACCACTCAGTACGAGCTATTTCAGTACCACCAAGACGACCACTTACTTCTACTTTAATACCTTTAGCACCTAGACGCATAGCATTCTGTACAGCGCGCTTCATAGTACGACGGAACATAACTCGACGTTCCAGCTGTGCAGTAATACTATCAGCAACTAATTTTGCATCTAACTCTGGTTTGCGTACTTCAGAGATATTAATTTGTGCTGGAACCTTTGCTATATCAGATACTACCTTACGCAGTTTTTCTACATCTTCACCTTTCTTACCAATAACTATACCTGGACGAGCAGTATGAATAGTAACACGAATACTCTTTGCAGGACGTTCAATAACAATACGAGAAATAAAAGCCTGCTCCAGTTTTTTATTTAGAAATTTACGAACTTTAAAATCGCCATCTAAGTTATCGGCAAACTCTTTAGTATTTGCAAACCAGGTAGAATTCCAAAGTTTGACAATACCTAAACGCATACCATTTGGATGTACTTTCTGACCCATACTAGCCCCTCCAAGAGTCTCAATGATCAGACACGACCACTGTAATGTGGCTAGTGCGTTTCAAGATACGATCTGCACGACCTTTAGCACGCGGCATAATACGCTTCATACTTGGTCCTTCATCAATAAATATTTTTATAACCCTTAGATCATCAATGTCAGCGCCATCGTTGTGTTCTGCATTAGAAATAGCAGAATAAAGCACTGTCTTAATTAAACCAGCAGCTTTTTTATTTGTATAAGATAACGTCTCTAATGCTTGAGAGACCTTCTTACCACGAATCATGTTAGCCACGAGGCGAATCTTCTGAGCAGAAGAACGCGCATAGCGATGTTTCGCAAAAGTTTCCATATCTATCTCCTGTAACTTAGCGCTTTTTAGGTTTTTTATCGGCTAAGTGACCGCGATAAGTACGAGTATTTGCGAATTCACCTAATTTATGACCAACCATTTCATCAGCTATAAATACCGGGACATGTTGATGTCCATTATGAATGGCGATAGTTAAACCGATCATGTTTGGAAAAATCGTCGAACGACGAGACCAGGTCTTAATAGGTTTTTTATTTCCATTTTCCACTGCTTTCTCTACTTTCTTTAGCAAGTGTAGGTCAATGAAAGGACCTTTCTTGAGAGAACGTGGCATGGCTTATCCTCTAATTATTTTTACTACGATGACGTAAAATGAATTTATCAGTACGTTTATTACTACGGGTCTTCTTGCCTTTAGTCTGCAGTCCCCATGGTGATACAGGGTGCTTACCAAAATTACGACCCTCACCACCACCATGTGGATGATCAACTGGGTTCATGGCAGTACCGCGGACAGTAGGACGTACGCCACGCCAGCGACTTACACCTGCTTTGCCTAATACTTTTAACATATGCTCAGCATTCCCTACTTCACCTAAAGTAGCGCGACATTCAGAATGAATTTTGCGCATTTCACCAGAACGTAACCTTAAGGTTACATAAGAGCCATCTCGAGCAATTATCTGAACATATGCACCAGCAGAACGAGCTAACTGCCCCCCTTTACCTGGTTTCATTTCTACATTATGAACTATAGAACCTACTGGAATATTACACATTGGTAAGGTATTACCAATCTTAATATTAACATCTAAACCAGATTGAATCTTATCACCCTCTCGTAAGCTTTTAGGTGCTAAAATATAACGATATTCTCCGTCTCTATATAAAACAAGAGCAATATTAGCTGAACGGTTTGGATCATATTCTAAATGCTTCACAATAGCAGAAACACTGTCTTTATTACGTTTAAAATCAATTAAACGATAATGCTGTTTGTGACCACCACCGATATGACGAGTAGTAATACGACCATTATTATTACGACCACCAGATTTACTTAACTTTTCAAGTAACGGAGTATAAGGTTTACCTTTATGTAACGAATAGTTTACAACTTTAACAACATGGCGACGCCCAGGAGATGTCGGTTTACATTTTATAAGTGCCATTGTTTATTACTCCTCCAACTTAATCTACGCCGCCTATAAAGTTTACTTGTTGTCCTTCTTTAAGAGTTACGTAAGCCTTTTTCCAGTCGTTACGACGACCAATACGTTTACCTTGACGCTTAATCTTTCCTTTAATTATTAAAGTATGCACTGCATACACGTCAATTTCAAACAGCTTCTTGATTGCTGTTTTAATGTCTGTTTTTGTTGCATCTCTCACAACTTTTAAAACTATAGTATTATTTTTTTCAATAACTATAGATGTTTTTTCAGATATGTGCTTCGCTAGAATTATTTTTAGAAAACGTTCTTCACAGATCATGTCAGCATCTCCTCAACTTGCTTTACAGCTTCACCAGTCATCATAACTCTATCAAAGGAGATTAAACTAATTGGGTCTATGCTTGTAACAATGCGTACATCAACTTTATGTAAATTTCGAGCAGCTAGAAATAAATTTCTATCTACTGCGACGGTCAGAATAAGAACTTCTTTTAATGCTATATTTTTTAATTTCTGTGAGAGTAATTTAGTTTTAGGAGCTTTTATAGAAAAATTCTCAACAATAATAAGACGATCTTGACGTACAAGTTCAGATAAAATGCTTCTAAGAGCAACACGGTACATTTTTTTATTAACTTTTTGGTAGTAATTTTGAGGCTTAGCAGCAAACGTAACACCCCCAGATCGCCAGATAGGACTTTTAACTGAACCAGCTCGAGCACGGCCAGTACCTTTCTGACGCCATGGTTTCTTACCCGATCCAATAACTTCAGCACGGGTCTTCTGAGAGCGAGTTCCTTGACGAGCACTAGCTGCATAAGCAACAACAACCTGATGTACTAAAGCTTCGTTAAAATCACGACCAAAGATTGTTTCGGAAACAGTAAGCATGCTTTGTGCGTCTTTTATTGCTAATTCCATTCTTCTAGCCTCACGCCTTAATAGCTGCTGGTGTAACAATGAGATCACAGCCAGTTGCACCTGGAACAGCTCCTTTTACCATTAGAAGATTACGATCAAGGTCAATATTTACTATATTTAAGTTATTAATAGTTACACGCTCATTACCTAATTGACCTGCCATTTTTTTACCTTTAAACACTCTACCTGGTGTTTGGTTCTGACCAATAGAGCCAGGAACTCGATGGGATAATGAGTTACCATGGGTAGCATCTTGTGTATGAAAGTTCCATCGTTTAACTGTACCAGAAAAACCCTTTCCTTTTGAAATTCCGGTAATTTTAACTTTTTTAACATTAGCAAAAATTTTAACACTAATATTCTGACCTAAAATAAAAGATTCTTCTGTATTTAAACGGAATTCACGTATAATACGACCGGCTTCAACGCAAGCTTTAGCAAAATGGCCAGCTGCTGACTTAGATACACGACTTGATTTTTTAATACCCGTAGTAACTTGAATAGCATGGTATCCATCATTACTCAATGTTTTTACCTGAGTCACACGATTTACTTCTATTTTGATAACGGTTACTGGGATAGATACACCATCATCAGTAAAGATGCGGGTCATACCCACTTTTTTACCGACTAAACCAATCATGCTCATCCTCTCATTTATTTAATAAATCGTTTAACCTAGGCTAATTTGAACATCTACACCAGCAGCTAAATCTAAGCGCATCAAGGCATCAACAGTTTTTTCTGTTGGCTCAACAATATCAACAAGACGCTTGTGTGTACGAATTTCGTATTGATCTCGTGCGTCTTTATTTACGTGAGGAGAGATAAGAATAGTTATTTTCTCTTTACGTGTTGGTAATGGAATGGGTCCATGAACTTGCGCACCAGTGCGCTTAGCAGTATCGACAATTTCTGCAGTTGATTTATCAATTAAACGATGATCAAAAGCTTTAAGGCGTATACGGATTCTTTGGTTCTGCATGAGACCAGAGCTCCAGATTATTTTATGAACAAAAGAAATTACCCTCACACCCATTAAATTAATGGAGAGCGTAATATTGGATATATCACCCCATAATCGAGGATATTTTAAATAGTTTAAAACTATCTCTGATATAAAATCGAGTTTACTGCAATTTAAGTAAAACACTTTATAATATATTGTATTATAACTTAAATATTTAAGGAAGCATCTTAAATAGATAGCAATAAAAAGTAATTATTTTTAACTTACTATAAAATATTTAGTATAAATATACTTAGTTAATGCACATAAAACCATAAATAATAGATAAAATCAATTCTATTAAGTTTTTATTGTATAAATTATTAGAGTATATAACCTTATGCATAAATATCTTAATAAGATGTACCTCATTTCACATAAAAATTATAGCATATAATATGATTATATATACAGATAGCAGTATTTATTTTTGTATATAAAAATAAATATTATTTGTATTTAATACTCTTTTACATTTAATGATATTGTTTATTTATATTTTTACTAAATATACCTAAATTGTCTTATCTCATATAGATATATAGTAAAAATATTCCAGTAAATATTAATCTTTATTATTAATAATAATATCAAAATTTTTTTGCATTGTGTATCTATAATTTTACAAAATTTATTTTTATATTTTTTAATATTTATTAATATAATTAATTAATGTAACGCTGAATTATAAAATTAACTCCATTAAGTACCTTCAACCCTATTGTAACTGAATAAATGATATTTTTAATTATTTTAAATTAAAAGATAGAAAATAAAAAATTAATTAGTAAATTATAAAATATATTTTTATAATATATTTTATAATATATATATATTATAGATCTTGCAAGATATAAATGACTATTTAATAGCACTATATAAACACACTATAAGAGTATATTACTATAATTAATTATAGTACCGTATTAATAATATTCAAGGCTTCTCTTTCGATACGTTGACGATGTTCTATACTAAAAAAACTTTCACAATATATTTTATAAGCCTCTTCAGTACCAGATGGACGTACAGCAAACCAACCATTATTTGTTATAACTTTTAAACCACCGATAGAAGCGTTATTACCGGGTGCTTTTGTTAAACATGCTATAATAGGATCACCTGCTAATTTATTATCTCTGATAATATCAGATGAAAGTTTAGAAAGAACTTTTTTTTGTTCATGGGTTGCTGGTGCTTGGATACGGTTATAGCTTATCGTGCCAAAACGTTCAGCTAACTTATTATAATGCTTCTGTGGATTTTCACCGGTCACAGCGGTAATTTCAGCAGCAAGTAGGCACATTATTATACCGTCTTTATCTGTTGACCAAGGAGTTCCGTTAAACCGTAGAAAAGAAGCCCCTGCGCTTTCTTCACCACCAAAACCAAAACTACCGTTAAAAAGACCGTCAACGAACCATTTAAAACCAACTGGCACTTCTATTAGCCTACGACCCAAATTTTGAACTACGCGATCTATCATACTGCTAGATACAAGAGTTTTACCAACCATAATATCTGCAGACCACAATGGGCGATGTTGAAAAAGATAGTTAATCGCTACCGCTAAATAGTGATTTGGTTTCATTAACCATGAGGGAGTAACTATGCCATGGCGATCATAGTCTGGATCATTAGCAAATACTAAATCAAACTTATCTCGTAGTGCTAATAAACCAGCCATTGCACTTTCTGATGAACAGTCCATACGAATTATATTATCGTAATCTAAATGCATAAAACGGAATGATGGGTCAATCTGATCATTTACCATAGTGAGATCAAGTTTATAGTACTCTCCAATTCGCTGCCAATATTCTATCCCAGAACCACCTAAAGGATCAATACCTAAATGTAATCTAGAATTATAAATAGCTGTCATATCAATAATATCAACTAAACCTTCAATATATGGCTGTACAAAATCTTTAGTATGTATAAGACCACTATTACATGCTGCATATAACGTTTGGCGTTTTACTCCATGTAAATTAAGTCTTAGTAGCTCATTTGCACGCTGTTCAATAACCTTCGTAATTCGATAATCAGCAGGTCCACCTTTTGGTGTATTATATTTAATACCACCATATTCTGGTGGATTATGCGAAGGAGTAATCACTATACCATCTGTAAGTACGGTATGTTTTCTATTATAAGTAAGAATAGCATGAGAAACTACAGGTGTTGGAGTAAACCCATTATCTCGTTGTATAACTACGTCTAAACCATTTGCCGTGAGAACCTCTAGAACACTTATAAAAGCAGGTTCAGAGAGAGCATGAGTATCTTTGCCAACGAAACATGGACCGTCAATTCCATATGATTTACGCACTTCAGCAATAGCTTGTGAAATAGCTAAAATGTGTACTTCGTTAAAACTATGGCGACTTGCACTACCACGGTGACCAGAAGTGCCAAAATTTACTGCATGAGATAAATTACCTATCTCTGGCGTTAATACATAGTAATGAGAAACAAGTTGTGCCACATTAATTAAATCTTTTTGTTGAGCAAGCTGTCCTGCGCGGGTATGATTTACCATAGATGGTTTCTTCTCCCATGCACTTAAATAATTAAGTGCCCAATAATTTTATCTTAACATAGTTACAGTATATAATACTAAGAGCAGGTATCCACGCAGTATTTTAAATAATTTTTAGTTAAGAGCTATATCAGCTTACCTTACATATTTAATAAAGTTCTTTTATATTTTATATTACAATTATTAATATACAATAAAATTTAAAGTTATGTATGTGAATAATATATGTATCCTCTAAAGATACATTGTAATTATTATTTATAAAAAATATTCTTAATATAAGAAGTTAATATACAAGTATATATGATTAATGTCCTATATTATATAATATTTAAAGTAATGTAATGCAAGTATTTATCACTTTATTTTGATATTTGTATACTTACTTTCATAGTAGAGATTAAATCTATTAATTTATTAATTAATATAATAGAGATTATTTCTTTGTATTAGCTATTAATGTTTTTTAGCATTATTATGCTACCGCATATATATTCTTTTTAAAATATAAATTTTTATTGTAATTTTTAAATTATGGTTTCATTTTTTAATAAAATAGATTAGTGCTGTAGAAATATTCTATTTATGTAAATATAAGTATCATTATTTCAATAATTTAACTTATTACAGATATCTTTTATAAAGATACATATTAAGAAATAAAAAAATCTTTTTATTACCTAATAAAATTAAATACATACTCACATAAAATAAAACATAAAGAAAGCCTATTTTATTTTTTATTAAACGATATAACCTGATAATATAGATTATTATATAAAAGTACTACGTTTAAAAATATTGTATAGCAAGGTAAAAATAAATTTATAAATGTATACTTAAGAAGATTATCATACTTTAATTAAAATAATATATATGATTGATTATGTTAGCATTTAAATATTATACTTTTATAAGTATAAAAAAGATATCATCTTAATCATGTTATATAAGCATATAATTTTAAACTTATCAATAAACTTTATATTTAATAAATTTATTTTTAATAAAATATTGTATAAATAACATATCATTACTAAATATTTTATATTTAGAATTTTTCTATTATTCTTTAATCATTAAAACGAAAAATATTCATTAAAACAGAACAATTATTATAAATAATTCATAATAAACAAAATATTAAGATTGTATATAAAATATTCTTCCAAAACTATAGCCATAAGTTTATTAAATCATAATAAAATTGAGGAGTCATATAAAATTATTATTAAAATTTTATAAAAACATTTGTATGTTTATTTGAAAAAACTTGCCGAAATTATTAATTTTTTATTTACACTACTTTTATCAATAAATTAGTAAGCAGAATACAATGGGTATAACTACTTATGTAATATTAAGTCACTCTTATATTATATAAATATTATAATATAATATATTATAATTTCTACCTTGTAAGGTGTTCTTTAAAAACAATAAGTACTACCTATTAGTACATAATATTAATACATATAAAATATAGTATATAATACGTGTCTTATAATTTAGCTTGAAATATATATAATATAGTTTATCCTATGAACTAGGGGAAAAAATAGTAAGATTATTCACATACAATTACGTTACCTTTTATAATAATACAAATAGTATCCTACTAATGTGTTATTAGTTAATTATTTTAATACATAAGATATTTTATAGTAGGGGAATCAATTATCGCAATATTATATTATTAATAAGTATATTTGTCTGCCATCTAAATAATATAGAAATTCTAACACAATACTAGCTAGTTTATCTATACAATAATTGGTTATCATTAGTATAAAAAATACTATCGATATATAATAATAGTTCTTAATTTTATTATACCAATATAGTATTATAATAAAGATAATATAAAAAATTTTCATTACTGTAGTATATCAAAATATTTTTATCTAGCTAAAAGTATTTATAAAATACTCCAAACTGAATATTAGTGGAAATAAATTTATTATTTTAATCGATAATATTTTCTAAAATTAGTATTAAAAATACTAAAATAAGAGACTAAATAAAATTTAACTTGATATATAGTATATAAGTAATGATATACTCTATATGAATGATGAATAGACTTAAGGTATAAATTAATATGGTAAAATTAGGAATTTTCTTTGGTAGTGATACAGGTAATACAGAAAATATTGCTCATATGATACATAATCAACTAGGCAAGGGAGTTTCTGAAGTTTATGATATTGCTAAAAGCAATAAAGAAGATATTGAAAAATTCAACATTCTTTTATTTGGTGTTCCTACTTGGTATTATGGTGAAGTTCAATGTGACTGGGATGATTTTACCCCTTCATTGAAAAGTATAGATTTTAACGGAAGGTTAGTTGCTTTATTTGGTAGCGGCGATCAAGAAGATTATGCAGAATATTTCTGTGATGCTATGGGTATTATTCATAATCTAATAAAACCCCTAGGTGCAAAAATTATTGGCTACTGGCCAATAACAGGTTATTATTTTGAAAATTCTAAATCATTAATAAATGATAAAGAATTCGTTGGTTTAGCAATAGATGAGGACCGTCAACCTGAACTAACTACTGTCAGAATAAAAGCATGGATAAAACAAATCACTAAGGAGATAAATATGTATAATAAAGTATTTAATATAAGTACTAGCTAAATAATGATTTAATAATCAATCAAAGAAAAAACACAGCAAAGTCGCAACACTCTTATAATATAAAAATAGTATATCAGTATATGTACTGTTAATATTATTTCTTAATTAAGTAAAAAATATAGATAATCGTTAAATTTATTACGATTGCAGTACTTTTTAATCTTTAGTTGCTACTTTTGAATGGGATATTATAAGAATAAATAACTTTTTTCATTATAGCAGTAAATATACACCATACATTTCTCAGTAAAATAATTGTTCCAATAACATTATAATTACAATTAATAAAATCACTATAGAATATCTATTCTAGAGTGTTTTACTTTTTTATAAATTACATAAATAAACTTTATAAGTCATTAATTAGATACATATAAATAAGATAATCTATAAACTATGCTTGTGTATTAGTAATATGTTGCCAAGCATTTAATGACTGTTACTACAAAGTAAGACAAGAGAATATAAAACAATTAAAGTAAAAAGGATAATTCATAAAATTATATGATATTAATATTTATTATATTTTATATTCTTTACACGTAATATACTGATTAAAAAACATAAGGAATATTCTTCTTCATAAATATGTTAGAGTTATATTAACTTGATTACGAATGTCAAGTAATTACATAGTTTACCTAAGTTAGGTTATCAACTAATAAAAATAATTTATACCATTTATGCAATAATTTTATTATTATGCCATAGTATAATTACGTAATATCTTATATGTTACGTTATAATTAATAATATAAAATGACTCTTAAATAATTAGATTAATAAGTATTTTTTATTAAAAGTATTATATTTAAAATAAATAATTAATGATATTTAGGTATATTAATTATTTTAAGGTAAATATTATTAAATATATAATTCATCCAAAACGTCTTTAAGATAATTAAAGGATAATAATCCTTAATGACAAATAACAATACAACATTAAAAAAAGCTGAACTCAAAGTTATACTACCACGTTTAAAGATTTTAGAAATACTATCAAGATCCTACTTTTTAGTACGTAAGTGCAGAAAATTTATATAAAAAGATGATAGATATGGAAGAAGAAATAGGTTTAGCAACTATTTACCGTATATTAAATCAATTTGAAAATGCTGGTATTATTATTCGCCATAATTTTGAACGCAGAAGATCCCTATTTAAACTAACTCAACAGCAACATCACGATCATTTAACCTGTTTAGATTGCAGAAAAGTAATTGAATTTGGTGATGATGCCATAGAAAAGCGTCAACATAATATTGCTCAAAAATACGGAATGCATCTTATAAATCATAGTCTATACTTATATGGTCATTGCGTTTTAAAAAAGTGTTGTACAAATAGATCCTTGCAAGATAAATTGGAATCATAATAAAATCTTATAAATAAACATAGAAAGACTATTTAAAATCATTATTATTAATAATAATACAACAATATTCAATAACGTCATATAATCTCAATATGTTTTATATTTTATGTATATTTTATAGTAATTAAGGGGCATTATGCATCCAACTAATTATTATAATAGTATTATTATGTTATATATGTATTTTAATATTTACGGGATATAATCTATTTTATAGATACTAGTATATTTTTTAAAAAAATAGATTTATTTAGCGTATTTATATATATTATCAATTATAAAATATTGAGTGAAAATAAAATATCACAATAAATTATTTCTACCAAATAATCTTCTTACCTTATAATAAATAACCATAAACTATTATACCATTTTTTAAATCATAAAGTATTTTTCTGAAATACTAGTTCAAATGATTTAACTAATATCTAAAATTACTTATTATTGTATTTACTAATTTTAGATATTTAAAAACATCACTTAACCAAATAATATAAATAATAAAAATTTTATATAAACTACCTTGAATATAATTATAAAATTAGAACAAATTTCTTCAAAAAATTCCATGTTTATACGCGCTTTATATAAGTAGTTAATTTTTAATGACATAAAACACTAATTACTAGTAAATACTAATTAATATAATGTTGTATTGTACTTATTGATTTTTTAATGATGGTATTATGATTTTATTTTTAAATATAGTACCTCGTACTTATAAATAACCTTAATCTAGATTATAACGCTGTGCGGTCTTAATACGTGCTTTATGATTGTATTCCTAAAAACGTATATTTGCTCCTAATTAATAAAATATTTATTTAATAAGGAAACAACATCTAATAATAATTAACTAAGACTACTATTCCGTAATCAATCTTCACTACATATCGTAAAGTATAATTGGTATATATCAAAAGATGACCTTATAAGATACAAAATTATTGTATTATTTTGTGCATTTGACTTACTATTATATAGCTCTGATTATTACGATATAACTATATAAATGATTAAAAGTTTAGCTAAATTATATAAAACTAATAATATATTTTTTTAAAAAAATATCAGTAATAATAATTTTTTTTAATTAAAAGAAAATATTCTTTTAATTAATCTACTCTATATAGCAATAATGACCAATATATGGTATATATAATACTATATTAATAACATCTAACTTTAGATATCTATATTATAAAATCTTTAAGGTAAATTTAATTAAGAATATTGATTTTCTATAATTTTAAGTAAGATAAATCAATAAGTGATATTTATTACTTTATTTCATCACTAACAAAATAGTAATCTTACTTAAAAAGTAAAATACATTATACAATCATCCTTATATAAAGTAATAAAAATTAATTAAATATTACAATATTTAGATAATCTTAATTTGTTTCTAAATATTATACTTTTAAAGTATAGACTTATTATTAAGATTATATAGCATCTATATAATTGGTTTATAAATTATCAATAAAGATAAAATTAAAATCAGTCATAGCTGTTTTATTGGAAATAATCTATTATTATAGAATAATATTCTTGTGCTTAAATGTTTTTCTATGGGAAATAAAAAGACATGAATCCAATACTAAATATCGCTATACGAGCAGCACGTATGGCTGGTAACCTGATTATTAGATATTATGAAAATTCTAACGCTATTCAAAATAATCAGAAATATGGAAATGATTTTGTCATAAAACTTAAGCGTAATGCTGAACACTTAATTATAGAAACTATCCGCAAATCTTATCCTAATCATATAATTATAAGTGCAGCACAAAATACAGTAAGCAGTACTGCTACTAATATTCAATGGGTAATTGAACCACTTGATAGTACTGCAAACTTTATTAGAAATTTTCCACACTTTGCAGTATCTATCGCAGTAAGTGTAAAAGGACGCACTGAAGTGTCTGTAGTTTATGATCCTATGCGTAACGAACTATTTACTTCAATTAGAGGTGAAGGAGCTCAGTTAAATGGATATCGTTTAAGAGTAAAAACAGCTAAATATTTAGACAATACTATCCTAGCAACAGGTTTTCCATTAAATATCAAATATTCCTCTTCTAATTATTTAATTATATTGAGCAAATTATTAAAACAATGCGTTAATTTTCGTTGTACTGGATCCCCTGCGCTAGATCTAGCTTATGTTTCAGCTGGACGTGTAGATGGTTTTTTTCAACCAGGCTTAAAACCTTGGTATTTTTCAGGTGGAGAGTGTTTAGTGCGTGAAGCAAATGGTTTAGTAACTGATTTTTTGGGTGATCATAACTACTTAAAATCCGGCAATATTATTGCCGGTAACCCGCGTATTGTTAAAGCTATTCTAGCTAATATACGTTATTAATCTAAATACAGAACTTAATAGTTACATATTCTAAGATTTTTATAAAGTATTAATAAAATTTAAAAATTAAATGTTATAAAATGTATTCAGTAAAGAATTTGTATTTACCCATATAAATAAATTGTAGTTACCCTATATAATATATATAAACATTTTAATCTTTATATATATTATATATTATTTTTTCTTTTTAATTATTTAAGCATTACCACATATTATGCGTTTTATAATACAATATTATATTATTAATAATAAAAAATTTTAATATAATAATCTATATATTATTACTATTTTATATAAAATATTTTATGCTTATAGCACTTAAATATTTAACGTTAAAAAATTAAATATTTTATATCAAAATTATTTTAACAATACTTATCAATTGAATGTGTATTATTACCTAAACCTTTGCGTAATAGATAACAATAAGGTATTGTTTCAGTATTTTTTGCAATCATTTGATGATCCATAAAGTTACAGAAACCAGGAATATCCCGAGTAGTCGATGGATCATTAGTGATAAGCAATAGAGTTTGTCCATCTTCCATATAGCGTATAATTCTACGTACCATCATAAGAGGTTCGGGACAAATAAGTCCTAATGTATCTAATATTTTATCGGGATTAGAAAAAATATTGTTCATAAATTTTCTCTGACTAATAATAAAATGAGCAATGTTGGTAAATCAATAGATTAAACCATTGTAAATAAAAAATTATTTTATTTTATCTCTTTAAAAGGATTAAAAAAGTATTTATATAAATTATATTTAATTAACACTTTAATATAAAATTTTTAAAAAATATATGAGTGATGATACTAATCATATTAATGACTCATTATATGTTTTTTATAAAATTTAGAAAACAATTATATTGTGTTGTACATACACTTAATAATATTTAATATTATTAAGTTTATACCTAATAATTATAGTCAATAATTACTTATTAATATACTCAGTTTTGAAACTATTTACAGTTATCTAGATAACTATCATTTTATTCTTTATAATATTTATATAATAAAAATATCTAAATTATTCAATTGCCTATTATATCACAAAAATATAAAAAAGAAGAATTAATAGATCTAATATATAAGTAAAGATACAACCTAATACTTTTAAGTAACTATAAATTTTAATATTATTAATTATGGATAGATAATATACTAAAACTAGTTGTTAACTATACTTTAATAGTTGTATTAATATTTGTTTTTACTTTTAGGTGGATATAATATTATATACTGTATTTATACAGTAAATAATAATTAATTAATGATTAAATACAAACTTAAAATATCTAATAAAATAATAACTATTATAGAAGTAAAATTAAAATAAATAAAGATCACTTAATTACCTTTTATATTGCATATTCTAGCATAATTTATTAGATTACATATTTTATGTGATAATAATTAAAGAACATTTAGTATAGAAAAATAAAAAAATTTTATCTATAAATACAGTCACTATTCTAGCAAAACTATATTATTACTACAAAAGTAGTTTTTTTATTACTGATAGTGATTTAATCATATATTTTAAAAACATTAAATGTATAAGATATTAAAACCTAGATTAGTAAAATTTTTTTATAAGCAGTACAAATAAATAGCATTTAGATACACTAACTTAAATAATCAGTAATATAATGAAACTATGATAATATAAATAATATTTTATAACCTAGTTAACAAAAAATTATAATTAATATTATATGATGCACTGAAAAAAATAACTATTATATATAAGTATCTGCTTAAGAAGAATGTAGATTCTTATATGTTATCGATTAATTATCATAGCTTATAATTTTAAATATATTTTTATACTCTTGATAAGAATATTTAGTGTATCTCTAATGAATATCTAGCCTATAATCAATATTAATACCTACTCTTAGTTTTTAATAAAACATAATACTGTCGTATATCATTTTCCTAATGAGATACGTTGCAGAATACATAAATATTATTTTTTGTAATAAAATTCATATGACTACTAATCATAATATGTGAGGATTATTATGCTGTAAAATATTCGATACAATATAAACTTCATTATGTTTTTTATAAACTTAACAGTGTTATTATTAAAATAAATATAAAAAGATAAAAAATAATTATATTTAATAATAATAAGTAACTTATGATATTTTTACATATGACTTGTTATTGACAATAACAAATATACTTAATACTTAAGTATTTTTAACTATTATTTTTTTAACTAGTTATAGAATTAATATTCTACTTATAAACCTTGATTACATATACAAAATAATTTCTTTTTAGCAATTTTATTAAGAATAACAGTAATATTATCACTGTAGCTTAAGGAAAAAGCATTATGTTAGCTTTAGAATTAATAATTGTATTACTTACTATATTTTTAGGTATAAAACTTGGAGGGGTTGGAATAGGATTTACTGGTGGTTTAGGGGTTTTAGCTCTCGCAATGCTCGGTATTAAACCTGGCAATATTCCACTAGACATCATTATTATTATAATGGTGATTATGACCACAGTATCTACTATACAAATTGCCGGTGGCATGGATTATTTAATACAAAAAACTGAAAAAATTTTACGTAAAAATCCTAAATACATTACGGTTATAGCACCTATTATTACTTATTTTCTTACTATTTTTACCGGTACTGGAAGTATTATCTTATTTACTCTTCCAATTATTACAGAAGTAGCAAAAGAACAAGGAATTAGGCCATGTCTCCCACTATCTACCTCAGTTATTGCATCTCAACTTGCAATTACAGCTTCTCCAGTCTCAGCAGCTGTAGTATATATGTCTTCTATTATAGAAAGCCAGGGTATTAGTTATATTAATCTGCTAATAGTGGTTATTCCGTCTACTTTTATGGCTGTATTAATAATGTCAATAATAGTTTCTCTATGCCTTAATTCAAAACTGTCAGATCACCCTATCTATCAAAAACGTTTATCTGAAGGACTTATTAAGGTAGTTAGAAAAAAGCCGCTGGTTATTAAATATCAAGCAAAAAGATCTGTATGGATATTTTTGTTGGGTATTATATGTATAGTATGCTATGCAATAATTAATAGCCCAATTACAAATTTAATTAAAGAACCAATTATGAATACAACAGAAGCCATTCTAAGTATTATGCTGAGTATTGCAGCAATTACAATTATTTTATGTCATATTGAAACTAATAAAATATTAAATTCCAGTACACTTAAATCTGGTATGAACGCATGTATTTGTATTTTAGGTGTTGCTTGGCTAGGGGATACTTTTATTCAAGCCAACCTTGAGTGGATTAAGGACAATATAAGTAGTATAATTCAATATCACACGTCGTTTTTAATAATAATATTTTTTTTTATATCGATATTATTTTATTCTCAAGTAGCAACAGCTAAAGCATTAATGCCGATGATAATAACACTAAATATTTCTCCTGTAGATGTAATATCTGCTTTTGCAGCAATTTCTGGTCTTTTTGTAATACCAACATACCCAACTTTAGTTGCAGCAGTAAGAATAGATGATACTGGTACTAGTAATATTGGTAAATATATTTTTAACCATACATTCCTTATCCCCGGTACTATAGGTGTAACTTTGTCTATTATATTTCATATTTTACTAGGTAGTGCAATACTTTAAGACTATTTATTTATATAATTACAAAAATTACGTAAAAAATTCTTTGATAGCTATCTTTTAAAATTGAATTATAAAACACTGATAATTTTATTATATTAGCCATTATATATAAGTTATAGTAAAATTAAATATATGAGGAGCAATTATTAAATACAATAACGTAATAAAATAATAGAATTATACAGGTTATTATACTAATCACATATAATATTTGCGTACTTAACTAAAATAGTTTTCATATAACATATAAAATATTTTTACTATGAACTTACATATATATACTGTTTATATTAAATGAAATTTAAATTTACTCACACTTAAATAATACTACTTTTAAAAAAGAAAGAATTATAATAACTCAACAAAATACCATGTTTATAAGTTACGATACTAATAAAGTATTTATACATATTTTTAGAAAAGATAAAAGTATATATATATGGAAATAAAGATATTACTAATATATTGAGAGTATTTTATTTTTAAAAGTAAAATTATATTAATAAGTATCAATACTTAGTAATTACTATACTATATATCAATATTTTTATATAAATCAAGATAACTCATTATTATATTATATTGATTAACAATATAATACTACTTTCCTAGGTTTAATTTGATACTTAATATAAGTGTATATTAATAATAATATTAATATATTATATATGAACTAAAAGTTATTACTATTTATAAAATATATAATACCTAAAGTTTATAATCTAATTGTTTGCAGTATAAAAAAACCTTTTAATAAAAAGGAAATATAATTTATTAAAACACAGTATTTAATAAATATTTTATACAGTAAAAATAATATATAGATATTTATCTATTATGTAAATAATGCTATTTATAATTTAATAATATTGTGGATACAACTATAATAAGTAATCAATATTAATATAATAATATTATTATACAAAATATGCTGCTTTACTCTTTGATAATTTAGTATGTATCTTTATATACAATAGTTATTTAATATAAAATATGCTATAAAGATTATTATTGCATACTTCTTGATATCAATATTTTGAAAAGATTATTTCCACCAGGAAAAATTTTAATAAAAATATTATTTTACAATCACTAAAGTTTAATATAGAAGCAATAATACATCACTCTTAATATATCGTTATTTTTAACCAACTATATTAAAATTATAATTTTACATAGTACTAGAGTAGACTAATGAGTAAAAGTAAAAATTTTTACTCATTAGAAATGATATACCCTTAAATATACTGTAATTATCAAAATATATATCTTATTAATAAGATCAGTTAAACTTTCTTAATAAACTTATTAATATTAAATACAGATATTTTTTTAAATAAATTATACTAATATTTGTAATAATGATTATATATTCACTAAATATTTAAACAATACATTTATTGTAGTAATAATAATTTTAAAATTATATAAATATAGTCATAATAGAATATTTAATTAATTTAATTATATATATTCTTATTCTAAGAGTTTTAATTTTAGTGCATGATAAATAATAAAAGGATATATCTCAATTATTTTAAATAAATTATTTATAATATAAATTTTTATAATTAAGATTTGATATTTTTTTTTACAAAAAAATTATAATACATATAATAATTAATTTTAAGTATTTTATAAAATTCAATATAATATCTATATAAACCAATCTAACCATTCTAGTAGGTAGGTATATATAATGTCAGAGTATAAAATATGATTAAATTATCATAGGTTATAGTACTCCAGAAAATTAATACATTATATTTATTTAAATATACTATATTCAGAAGATAATGTATACGTTATAACATACAACTTAAAAAGTAAGTACTTATATTTATGTTATTGATTTTTTGATAATACTTAAATCGTATTATATTTACTAGTATAGTAAACAATATAACTATATTGTTGCTATTAATAGTTTATTTCGATACTTATGTATTGAATGCAATACTTACTAAGTTTTTAAGTATTACTAATAATACTTTATATATAACATATAAATACATAAAATCAATAACTATATGACTAGTATATTAAAAATAAAATTTTATTATTTATTATAAATAATCTAAGATTACCTTAAAAGTATAATACAGTACTATATATTTTATATATTAAAAATAGTTACCTTCACTAAAAAAATTCTCAGGAGAAGATATAAATTTTGATTAATATCATTTTAGTAAATTATCAGGAAATTGTTTTTATGGAGCAAAATATGAAACCTCAGTTTATAAAAGTCACCTTAATAAGTTTTTTATTATTAAAATGTATATTGTATTCATTAACAGCTCAAGCTCAATGGCGCTCAGATCCTTTAGAAAGTTTTAATCGCACAATGTTTAGTATCAATTATAATTATCTAGATCCATATATTTTAAGACCAGTAGCAGTCGTATGGCGTAATTATATGCCAGTTTTAATACGTATTAGTTTTTCTAACTTTTTTAGTAATATTGAAGAACCAGCTAGTATGGTTAACAGTATTTTAGAAGGTAAAATTTATAATGGATTTATACACTTTAATCGATTTTTTTTAAATACTATCTTAGGTATGGGTGGTTTCGTAGACGTTGCATCCATGGCCAATTCTAAACTAGCTAAACAAGATTCTCATAGATTTGGTAGTACACTGGGATATTATGGTATCCCATATTTTCCATACATCGTACTACCTGGCTACGGCAGCTGTACTCCCCGTCAAGAATTTGGTAATTACATCGACTATCTTTACCCTACTCTTAGTTGGTTAACATTTTGGATGTATATAGGGAAATGGGTTGTAGAGGGTATTGAAACACGTGCGCAGCTTTTAGATTCTGATAGTTTACTAAAAAACTCTTCAGATCCCTATACAATATTACGTGCAGCTTATTTTCAACGAAATAATTTTCTAGCTATAAATGGTCAATTAATGACGTCAACACATCCAAATACTTCTACGATTCAGTATGCATTAAAAGATATTGATTCGGGTTAAATGGTATTCATAAAAGAATATTTTTATTCTACTTAAAATTATTATATTATATAAAATATAAACTACTATATTAAGAATAGCTAAAATTAAATACCTCTCCACATAGAATTATAAATGTTTAATTTAGTATAGTAAAAGACTACTAAATTAAATAAAAATATTAATGTATATATCTTTGATATAAAATATCATTTTACATATATAAAATATAGATTCAATTATATTAAAAAATATTTATAAATACCTATTGGCTTACAAATAAACTAATTCTTAAATAAGAATTAATTTATTTTGCTAACTATATTGTAAAATTACGTAATCTATATTTTATTTATTACAAATTATTGAATATTTCTTAGGTATTCATAAAATATTATCTTAATATATAAACCACATTAAATTAAGTTTCTATGTTTTCAAGCATAATTTTAAATGTTAAATACTATTTAACTACATTTGGAAGGTAATTATAATAATAGTTAAATATTCAAGAAACCTCTTAATTATTCCCTTGCTAAAAATAAATCTAATAAATAAAAGTATGTATATTATAACAGATATCCTAAATTTATTATTTATATTTCTTGATCTTATACTATAATTATATATCTAAATTGAGATATAAAACCACTATGGTTATCATATAATATATACATATTATAACATTATATTTTATGTTTACTATACTACCTAGTAATACATCAAAGTATTAAAATAATACTTTAAATTTTAAAAAAATTATTGTAAAATAATAGTATTATCATAAATATTTTAGTATTAAGTATCTACTTAAATAGTTATTTTTACAATCTATTATTTGTTTTATAGCGTATATTGACAAGAATAAATATTCTGCTATTCGAGAAACATTATTATTTTAATGGCTCCGTAATATAGACAGAGCTATTGCTTACTATAAGTACAGTTTATTACTAGCAATATAGTTCTTATGATTTATCTCTAATATTGTTAATCTAATATTCAAAATAGCTACATATTTGGTAAATAAAATTATATATTTAGATATAATAATTAAAAATATAGCTACTAGCTTATATAAATATTTTATTGAATAATGTTCAGATTTAAATGCATATCAGACAAGAAACACACATAAAAATATATAATCCGCATCAATAAGAATACTATATTTAAAACTAGAAGACTCAAATACTAAAATTAATTTACGATTATATCCACTTAATAAGTTTATGATTAACATTTTTCTTATTTTATATACAGATATTTATGAGATATTAATATAATATCAGTACAAGAACATAACATTTTAAGTGTATCATCGTCTTTATCTATATAACTCATTATAAAACAATGTTATGATTGAAAAGAGAATACAGACGACGTGTATAGCTATAACTACACATTAGGGTATTATGGTAAATATCTAAGAATAGAAGTTATGGGGAAAAATATCTGGAATGTTATTTATTACTATTTCTAGTACTGTGATAGATGTAGGTATATTACGTACATCTAGACTAACAGAAATAAAATCTAACTATTTACTAAAGAAAGAGCTAAATTAGGTAAAAAATCTAGAGTAGATTATATATAGAATAAAATTCTCTATCTTTAATATACATAATATAACTAAATATTACTAAGTAATTACTGTATATCCACTTTCTTATATAATATTCATCGTCTACTATGTAGATTACAATATAAGATATTTTATCTGTAAATTTTATATAAAACAAATATTTAATATTATAGATCAGTTTGATATTATCTGTTAGATATTCATAGAGTATACAACAACTCAATAATAGATGTATATTGATGTTTATATTTATCTTAATAAAGATAAACATCAATATACATTAATACCACAATTATTTACAATACACTTAATAAAAATATATTCATGAAATACAGTAGTCATTATTGATATAAATTAATGCTAATCTAATAATATTTATAAATTAATATTTAGTAGTTTACATGTAATAAAAAAATTACAATATTATTACTTATAAAAACAGTGGTTTTATTAGTAATAATAGCTGTTTAATTAATAATTAAAAAGGATCAATAAATTATATTTAGAGATATACAAAGAAGTTATATATAATAATATTTATTATTATATTTTTTATTTAAATAAGTAATAATATTATTTTATATTTTAATAATTTATTAACACTACATATCAAATCAATAAAAAATATAATTCCTTAATATTTTAAATCAGTTCAATATTAGAGTTTTTAATAATTAGCAAACTAAATCAATGTGATGGTTAATTTAGTGTAAATAAAAGATTATAAGATAATACTTTAGTTTTTTGATATATATCGTAATTACTTTATAATTATAATAATATAACATAGACATTCTTACTCAAGAATAATCTATTGATTTAGAATAAACATTAATACAAGAAAATATTATATATTTAATATAATTATCTGATTTAGAAAAAAATATATTATAAATTTTAATGAATACAAAATACTTACATTACTCAATTAAGTAATTGTCAAATTTGCTTATTAAGTCAAGACAATAAACATTAAAATATTTATTTTTCTATTAATCTAAATATATCCAATGAATTAAGAAGAATATTTTATTCTCAATAAATGGTAATTATTCAGGGGTCTTATATAAAAGACGTTAAAAATATTACAAAAATACTATTTTGCTAATCTGATAAACTAATATTATTTAAATTCAATATAAATAAATTATATCTAACTTATCAAGTATTTTATTGCTTACTTATTTCGGGACTACTAATACATAGTTATATAAAAATATAATTCACTTTTAGTGAACAATAGAATTGTTATTATTCTTAATATATCCTTATAACTAATAACAATCAAGATATAAAGATAATTTAATTTTTTTATTCTAAATAATATTTTATCTACATTTGATCTATACAACTAAATTCATATATTGTTAATATACTCTAATATCTTAATTGATAGAGGGGTAAGATTCTTATAGAATTTCAGGGCTATATAATTAAAATATTTTAAACTATACTATAAGATATAAAAACTATACTGTTTTTTTTAAAAGTGTTCTCTCTACAGAGAAAGTGATTTAATTTATTAAAAATACAAAATATTATAAATATCTACCTCTTATACTAATATACAATATTTATTGTTAGAAAATGTTTTTGTTTATTTTCTTACTTTAATAAAGTTATTCTATAACTTCTAGATAGTCGACTTATTAAATTTATAATCAGAATCATAGTGCATTATTAAATAAGTCAAAATTCATAAGATATCTTATATAAACAAGATATAATTACAGTATGTGATTTTTTATAAAAATTTTAAAATTGATGACTACTAACTACTAATATTTATATATAAATTTCAAAATAAAAATCAATAAACCTATTTATTATTACAGAAATAAATAAGATCGAAATTATCTAAATAATTATATTAGAATAATATCAATAAGCAAATTAATAAATTTATTATTTAGGAAAAAAATTATTTAACTAATATACTAATGATAATTAAATGATTTATTAAAATATAATTATTTATCCTAGCTAATGTGTTATTTTTTATCTATACGGGTATATCTTAATATAATATTAGTATCTAGAGTAAGTTATTAATAGTTTTATTTATTTAATAAAATGATTGGTTATATTGATGTTAGTACTAGTATAAAATTTATTATTACCATTATAATATGATATGTCATACTTTATAAAAAAATATAGTAAGTTTAATTTTAAGATACCATAAGAAATAGCCTATAATAATATAGCTAGATGTAATAAATAAGCTTTTAATATTATTAATATAATATTATTACTCATAAAATTATAAATGATAAATACTATAATTTTTAATTATTTTACTTTATTTTAGCGTATTATTAATAATTTGACATATAAAATAATAAAACTTAATAAACTATCATAATTTAAATAAAAGTCCTAAGTTATATATATCTAATTCTTAACAATTAAAATATTAAGAGGAAAAAGGTCTAAAATAAATTTTAGAATATAATATTTTATATCTACTATACTATCTATACAAATATATAATAATACATTATAAGGACTATAACTATTAATTAAATAACTATAAATATTTTAATAGAAAAATTGATAATGAAAGATATTTTTTATACCAACATAAAATATATGCGCGCTTGTCATTTATAAAAATAAACAACAAGAACTATAAAATTATTATTTTATATAAAATAGATTTTTCATAAATATTTTAATAAGAATGCGTAATCAATAATCATGATATATAAAATAACAAGTACTCTCAAAAACACAACAGATACAATATTCTTGAGTACCTTGATAGCATTAGCTATTTGTAATAGTGCTACTATTATTTATTTATACGGTGATATAGGAACAGGTAAAACTACCTTTAGTAGAGGATTTTTGCGATCTTTAGGATACACGGGGAATGTTAAAAGCCCTACATATACCTTAATAGAATCTTATAAATTAAAGTTAATAAATGTGCACCATTTTGATTTTTACCGTTTTAAAAACCCAGAAGAATTAGAGTTTATAGGTATTAGGGATTACTTTAATACACAATCTATTTGTCTAGCTGAATGGTCACAACAGAGCGAAATTTTTTTACCTAAACCAGATATAAAAATATATCTTTCTTATCAAAGAAAAGGACGTGCAGCCAGTATACAAGCATATACAATACATGGTAAATTAATTTTAAAAAAAATAAAAGGACAAAAACAATAGCAAATGTATATATATAAAAAATTTTGTATAATCATATGGTTATGTTTTATTGAATCATTACTACCTAAAATAGTTAATGCAACACAAATCACTAATATTAAAGTTTTAAATGGACAAAATGAAGCTAAGGTAATCTTAATATTTGATAAACAACCAACATACACTTGTTTTGCTCAATCTAGATTAAATAAAGTGCTAGTATATATAACCAAAACTAAAAAAATTTCTAGGGGATTACCTATGAAGTTTAGTAAAAATAATATACTTAGCTGTATTCATACAGGTAAAAATTTAAGAGATGATACAATTCAGGTGATCTTTGATGTTACAAGAAAAATAAAATTAGGTATACTTAATATAGGAAAATTAGCTATATTTACAATAAAATATGACGTGCCTGCAATATCTGTAAAATCATCATTAAATAATATTCATATATCTACAAGAGATGTTATACATAGTAATACTATAATTACTACGTGTCATATAAAAAAACACCAATATAATACTACTAAGACAACACTGATAACTAAAAAAACAAAACCAATAATAACAGCTTTACACCGCAGTAATTGCTATAATTTTTATAAAATTGTAGTAGCTATTGATGCCGGACATGGTGGGCAAGATCCTGGTGCAGTTGGTAGTCATGGTATATACGAAAAGAATATAACCTTATCTATTGCTAAGCGTTTACAAAATTTGATGAATAATGATAAAATATTTTACCCTATTCTTACACGTACTGGAGATTACTTTATACCTGTAATAGGACGGGCTGAAGTAGCGCGCAAAAAACAAGCTAATCTTCTTATTTCTATACATTCAGACGCGGCACCAAATCATAATGTATCAGGATCTTCAGTTTGGTTGTTATCAGATAGACGTGCAAATAATGAAATGGCTAACTGGTTAGAAGAACAACATGATAAGAAAACTAAACTGCTTGGTGGTGCAAGTGATGTATTAGCTAACAATAGTCATGATAAATACTTGAGTCAGGCTGTTATAGATTTGCAATTTGGTCACTCACAACGCGTAGGAACAGACGTAGCTATAAGAGTGATACGTGAAATGAAATTAATTGGTAATCTACATAAAATACGCCCTGAGTACGCAAGTTTAGGAGTTTTACGCTCTCCTGATATTCCTTCTTTATTAGTAGAAACTGGTTTTATTAGTAATAATAAAGAAGAACGTTTATTAAATAGTTCCGCCTATCAAGAAAAAATTGCTAAGGCTATATATAATGGAGTGCGAAAATATTTTCTTGAACATCCATTACAAAGTAGCCATAAAATAGCAAATAGATCGAAGGTCTTAATATAGTCTATTCACTTAAAATAAAAAAAATTAGAAAAAAATTTATTACCAAATAATATATTTATTTGAATACAATTTTAAAAATATAAGTTTAATCCACATACTATCTTAATTATACAAAATAATAATTTAGTTATCAAACTATTATAGAAATATAATATTTTAATTTTATGTAATATTTTAATATAAAATCAATAATATATGATATATACTAGACTTAGTATAAGTCATACTTTTAAGTATGTTATAAAGCTAAAAAAATAAAATAATATGATTATAGTAAATAAATTAAATTTTATTTAATAACAGTTAAAATAAGTTATAAATTATAAATTAAGCTCCATTTGATTATATAAATCTTAATTTAGTAAGTATTTTAATAAGAAAACTAGAATAAATTTAAAAAATACTACTTTAGTAAAGGTATACCTAACCTACTAGATGATAGATCATCTTAGTAACATAATTTTATTATAGTGTATTACTAATTAAATATATATTACCTAACTAGATTCAAATTATGTATAAATTTATTTATATTATGCAATTTGAAAATTTTTATCCTTGATTTTAATTTAAGATGATATATATAAATACAAAACATATAAAATATATATTTTATTTTTTTTATTTAGTACATCAATATACTTTGTTAAAGTAACCTATCTTATTAATTTTTAGCTTAAAAACTAATTATAATATCCTAGATAACAAAGTTATAAAAGTTGATATTAAAAATGGGGTATAAATAATACTAATCTATAGTAACACTTAAGTTATTATATAACTAAGTAATATTATCTTAATGAATATTTTTAAATAAATGATAGTAATAATAGATTACAAATAAACTAATCAAATACAATATTATTATCACATTAAATAAGAATTTATAAAATAAATAAAAAATTTTATGAATACTAATATAAATTATAATTACCCTCCTGCTATTTTTATTATGGGACCAACAGCATCTGGTAAGACTTCCTTAGCCATAGATCTTTGTTATAATTCTCCAATTGGATTAATAAGTGTTGATTCTGCTATAATATATCGTGGTATGGATATTGGTACTGCTAAACCTACTAAAGAAGAATTAGCAAAGATACCCCATAGACTAATTAATATTTGTGATCCGTCAGAAAGTTATTCCGCTGCTAATTTTCGCGTAGATGCAATACATGCAATGAATGAAATAACCGCGGAGGGAAAAGTACCTTTACTAGTCGGAGGAACAATGCTTTATTTTAAAGTATTACTAGAAGGTCTGTCGCCCTTACCTACTGTAAATATACAAATTCGCTCCCAGATAAAAAATTGGGCTCAAGTATATGGTTGGAATACTCTACATAGCAAGTTATATTGTATAGATCCTAATACTGCAGAAAAAATACACCCAAATGATTCATATAGATTAAGTCGTGCACTAGAGGTATTTTTTAGTTCTGGTAAAACTTTAACTGAACTTACTAAAATTTCAGGAACAGTACTGCCTTACAATGTCCATCAGTTTGCTATCGCGCCAACTACACGAAAACAATTACACCAAAGAATTGCTGTACGTTTTGAACAGATGATGGCAACTGGTTTTGAGGATGAAGTTAGAATGCTATTTAAAAAATATACTACATTAAATACAGATTTACCTTCTATGCGCTGCACAGGTTACCGTCAAATGTATTCATATATAAAAAATGAAATAAATTATAATCATATGTTATACAGCACACTATGTGCTACACGTCAGTTAGCTAAACGTCAAATTACTTGGTTACGTAGTTGGAAACATAAAATCCAGTGGTTAGATAGCGATAAACCTAAGGAGGCCATGGAAATAGTTGCAAGAATTATTAATAAAAATAAATATCAGTAATTAGTATAATAAATAAATCTATTAATACATTGATAATGCTAGTATTTTTCTTGCGCTTTATTGATATGATATGTATCATAATCACTTGATAATCATTAAAAAAATCTTAAATTAATTAGTATGATTATTATAGATAAGATATTTTAAATAAACTCATTCTAGATGATAATATAGAGTAATATAGAATACTGTAATATAATCAAATATTTTATCGTAAAAACAAAACAACTAAATATAAAAAATTAACTTAATTAAAATTAATTCTTTATATAGTTATAAACTAAATAAATATTTTTTTCTTGTAAAAATAAGATAATTACATTTAATAAATGTAATTATTTATATAAATATTATAATAATTTTATCTAACTTTATAACATTATAATAATATTACTTTTTAAGATACATTACATCTAAAACAAAATTCAATTCATTAGTTATATAATAAACTATTTTGTACTACTTGTATTAAAGAAATTAACGGTTGTGGAAAGATACCAAATAAAATTACAGTTACACCAGAAATTAAAACTACAATACCACCAGCAGTAAGTATCCAATTATTTGGTGTATCACGTACTAGATGTTGTGGTGCATGCAGATACATACTAATAGATACTCGCAGGTAATAACACAAACCAATAGAACTACCTACAATAACCGAACCTGTCAACCACCAAAAATGCGCGATTACACCCACTGAGATAATATAGAATTTACCTATAAAACCTACCATAATTGGTATACCAGCTAGAGATAACATAGAGATAGTCATTAATGCTGATAAAATAGGTCTATGCCAAAATAAGCCGCGATATGAGAATAATGATTCTGCATCGGGTCCACTATATGGGCTAGATATTAAACTTATAACCCCACATACACATAAACTAGCAAATAAATAACCTGACACATAAATACAAATAGCCTCAGAAGCAATATGCTGGTTTTGTAATGCAATTAACGGTACTAGCAAATATCCTATATGAGATATAGAAGAATAACCTAATAAACGTTTAATATTACTCTGATTAAGAGCCATTATATTTCCAAATAGTATAGAACAAGATGCAATAATACTTATTAGTAAGTAAACATTTTTACTGTTCATTAAAGGAACAGACATAAATAAACGCATAAGTACAGCAAAGACAGAAATTTTACTACTAGTAGATAAGAAAGTTAACACCGGCGCAGGAGTTCCCTGATAAACATCTGGTGTCCATAAATGAAATGGAACTAAAGAAAGTTTAAAACCAAAACCAACTAACATCAAACCTAGACCAGATAATAGTAAAGAGTTGTGTAGCATTATGCCATCACTAATATTTTTACTAATACTAGAAAAAGATAATTCACCAAATATAGCATATATTAATGCAATACCGAACAGAAGAAAAGATGAAACGGCCATAGAAAGAATAGTATATTTGATAGATGCTTCTAAGGAATTTTTTTGGTTATAGGCATAACCAATTAAACCAAATATTGGTAAAGAGGTAAGCTCTATACCAATAAAGAGCGCAACTAAATGATTTGCACATACCAGCACCATACCACCCAATGTAGCCAATAGGAGTAATAAATAAAATTCATCTTTATTTTCTGGGTAGCCTTGTAACCATAAATAAGCAAAAGTACTTGTAGCAAGACTAGATAATAAAATTACACTGATATAGAATATAGAAAAATAATCAATACAAAATAATGTAGTAACAATTAAGGGGTTATCTATAATGGAAAGAGCCTTTGTCGTAAAATAAAGAGAAAAAAAAGATAAGATTAAACCTATTACTGTACAGGTTGCACTGAATAAATGATTACGTTGCCATGCAATATTTAGCATTAAAAAAATCACCATGAACATAACTATCAAAAAAGGTAATAATGCAATCAAATGTTGAGGAGTGATAACCATGGTTACTTATGGCCTTGTGATTAAATTTTAAAATTATTAAATAAGTATTGAATATTACTCATCGGGATGTTAGATATATTTAAAACTGGTTGAGGATAAATACCTAGCACAACCAGCAAAATCATTAAAAGTAGAATAATTGATAATTCACGTATACTCATATCTGTAAGAGGATTTTTAGATTTTGTAGCACCATAATACGCACGTTGCATCATAATTAATGCATAAACAGAAGCAAATACTAAACCAAAAGTCGCAGTAACAGCAATAAATGGAGCTATTTGAAAACTACCCAATAGAATCATAAATTCACCAATAAAGTTACCAGTTCCAGGTATACCTAAAGTAGCTACAGCAAAAAATAACGATAGTGCAGGAAGATACATAATACGACCCCACAAACCACCCATAAGACGCATATCACGAGTATGTAGACGTTCATATAGCTGACCGCATATAATAAACATACCAGCAGCAGACATACCATGAGAAATCATTTGAATAACAGCACCCTGATAAGCTAATTGATTTCCAGAGTATATAGCAATTAACACAAAACCCATATGAGAAATAGAGGTATATGCAATCAAACGTTTAATATCAGTTTGAGCAAAAGCTATCCATGCACCGTAAAAGATACCTATGACACCCAGCCACATCGCAATGGGAGCAAAATTATGAGATGCCTCGGGAAATAAAGGCAGGCTAAAACGTAATAATCCATAGGCAGCAGTTTTTAACAAAATACCTGATAAATCAACAGAACCCGCTGTTGGTGCCTGACTATGTGCATCAGGCAACCAACCATGTAATGGCACTATAGGCATCTTTACTGCAAAAGCAATAAAAAAACCTAGCATTAGTAAATACTGCACGTTATAATTCATTGGTGTATTTATTAGATTTTGATAATTAAATGTCCATATACCAGTTATATTATAATGAATACATACTAACCCCAAAATAGCAATCAACATGATTAGACTACTAAATTGAGTATAGATAAAGAATTTAGTTGCAGCACTAATACGAGTTTTACCATCAGATGCCTTATGACCCCACAGTGCAATTAAAAAATACATTGGAACTAGCATTATTTCCCAGAAAAAAAAGAATAAGAATAAGTCAATAGCTAAGAATACACCAATAACTCCACCTAAAGTCCATAATAGATTGAGATGAAAAAATCCTTGATATTTCTGAATTTCATTCCAAGAACAAAGAATAGCCAATATCCCTAATAAACCGGTAAGCACTACCATTAATAATGATAAGCCATCCAATGCTAAGTGAAATTCAATTCCAAAACGTGGAATCCAAGGTGTAGAAAACTCTGATTGCCACTGAGTTATACCCTGCGAATTAGTCAGAAGAGTATAATGAATCTGTGACCATAGTTTAATTGATAGTAATAACGTTAAAATCATTGTAAGTAATGCAATACAACGAGGATATTTAGTGCCAAAGCGTTCGCTCTGCCAGCTTAAAACGCCACCGATAAACGAGATCATAATTATCCAAGGTAATAACATAGTATTTTATATACCCTTTAAAGTTGTATTATATAAAATTTACTATTAATAACTCTGTATAGTCTTAATTTTAAATTTTAAAATATAGGTTTATTTAATAAATAATAATAAAGCCAATATTATTACTGCTCCCATACTCATATATATCATATACCAGCGTAAATTACCATTTACGCTGGTAATAAGAGCACAATGACACCATTTAATAAAAACTACCGATAGATTGATCAGTTTATTTAATGGATCATTTTGCAATAAATATGCAATAAAATTAAAAATATAAATAAAAAATATTTTATATAACCAGTCAAACCCCCAAGAATAGAACCACCATTTAGATAACAATCTACCATACATACTATTTGCTATCTTATTGATGAACTGTCTCTTACCAAGAAATAAAATCGCCGCTAATAATACGCCTAAAGTAGATATAATACCGGAAATAATTTCTAACATTAATTTACTGCCTACTATAATGCTGTGATTTTCTGGAAATACTCCAACTAATGGAGGTATAATTAATTTACCTATATAAGTAGATAAAACTAATAGAATAATTAGTGGTAAATTATGTGTAATCCCTTTATTTACATGTACTTTGATATGTTCTTTTCCATGGAAGACAATAAAAATCATACGAAAAGTATATAACGATGTTAGAAAAGAGCTAAATAAACCAGCAATTACAAGATTTATATGACCAGAAGATAATACATTCCATAGAATTTCATCTTTACTATAAAAACCAGCAGTAAATATTGGCAACGCTGACAGAGAGGAGCCACCAATTAAAAAACAGATATATAAAAATGGTAAGGATTTATATAATCCACCCATTTTAAACATATTTTTCTCATGATGACAAGCTAGAATAATTGAACCAGATGAAAGAAACAATAATCCCTTAAAGAAAGCATGCATTATTAAATGTATAATTGCTGATCCCCACCCTTGAACCCCAAGAGCTAAAAACATATAACCAATTTGACTCATAGTTGAGTAAGCTAGCACTCGTTTAATATCAGTTTGTACTAGTGCAGAAAAACCACTTATAATCATTGTTATTACACCAATAATTCCGACGATATCTAATATCGTTGGTGCAATTATAAATAGACCGTATGTACGCGCAATTAAGTACACACCAGAAGTAACCATAGTTGCAGCATGTATTAGTGCAGAAACAGGGGTTGGACCGACCATAGCATCTGCTAACCATGTTTGCAATGGTAGCTGGGCTGATTTACCGACAGCTCCACCTAACAGCATTAACGTTGCCAATGTTATTGCTGTAGAATTTAATTCTAATTTCTGTGATGCTGTAATCATAAGTTCATGTATATTTAAAGTGCCTAGTTCCCTATAAAGAATAAATAAACCAATAGCAAAAAAAACATCACCTAAACGTGTTATAATAAACGCTTTAATTGCTGCCATACCATTAACAGAATTAGTATAGTAGAATCCAATTAAAAGATAACTACATAATCCAACGCCTTCCCATCCTAAATACATAAGCAACAAGTTATTTGCAAGAACTAGTACTGCCATACTAGCAATAAATAAATTAGTATAAGCAAAAAAACGAGAATATCCTTCTGATCCTTGCATATACCAAGAGGAAAATATGTGAATTAAGAAGCCCACACCAATTACTACAGAAAGCATACTCAAAGATAAACCATCAATAGTCAAGGTTACTGGAATGATAAAATTTTCTACTGCTATCCAGTTCCATAGATATTGATTAAATACTCGCATGCCAATAGCTTGTTGGCTAAAAAAATCAAAACCTACATAAATAGTTACAAGAGCCGTTAAACCTATAGAACCCACACCTATGATAGACGAAGTTCTTTCTAACCAACGTCCACTAGAACATGCCAATAAAAAGAACCCCATGAATGGTATTAGTATTATTAAATAAAGTAGGTTCATCCACTCATCTCACTAACAGTATCAATATTTATAGTATGAAGACTACGATATAACCGTAATAATAGTGCTAATCCAATACTAGCATCTGCAGCTGCTATGCTAATAGCAAAAACATATATAATTTGACCTTCTACACTACCCCAATAACTTCCAGATATTACACATGCCAAAGCAGAAGCATTAATCATAATTTCTAAACTAATAAGCATAAATAATAAGTTACGTCTAACTAATAAACCGGTCAGCCCTATAACAAATAGTATAGCCGCTAGAATTAAACCATGTTGTAACGGGATCATATTTAGTCCTCTGTATTATTATTGTATTCAACCTTCATTTACTTTATTTGAATAAACTTTTAGTCTATTACTCAAAATTTTATCCTGTTTATGTTTGCACCCTATATGAAATGCCACAATTAAACTAGACAGTAACAACATAGATATTAACTCAACTGCTAATAAATATGAATCAAATAAAGCGATACCAACTAATTTTGCATCAATTATATTTCTATTGATATTACAATATTTAGTATTCATAATAGCATAAATAAGTCCTATGAGAAGAATTAAAGATACAATACTTGGTCCAATCCATAAAGAAAACTTTAACCATGAACGCTCCTGCTCTATTACAGAATTGCCTATATTGAGCATCATTACAACAAAAACAAATAGAACCATAATAGCTCCAGCGTAAATAATTATTTCTAGTGCACCAGCAAAATACGCTCCTAATGAGAAAAAAATAACAGCAACAGACAATAACGATATAATAAGATATAATAAGGCGTGCATGGGATTAGTATGTGAGATCACTAGGATTGTTGTAACCAATGCGATTAGAGATGATATATAAAATATAAATTCCATACTTGTTTCCTTGTTTATATCTATATTACTGTATTACTTTGAATTTAAATAGACTCAATGTTGTATCTTTGCTTACTATCCAGTATATCTATTTGCTGATCTAAATATTTAATATTAGTATGATATCACTTTTATGGTAATAAACTTTTAACATCAATAGGTTTTACTTCATTCTCCGCTTCACCTTTATCTTTACCATCAATAGCCATACCTGTTATCCTATAGAAGTTATATCCAGGATATTTTCCTGAACCCGATATTAAAAGATCTTCCTTTTCATATACTAAGTCCTGACGTTTAAATTCACCTAGTTCAAAGTCAGGAGTTAGCTGGATAGCTTTAGTTGGGCAAGCCTCTTCACATAAACCACAGAAAATACAGCGAGAAAAATTAATACGAAAAAATTTTGGATACCAACGTCCACATTTACTTTCTGCTTTCTGTAAAGAAATACAGCTAACAGGGCAAGCAACAGCACATAAATTACAAGCAACACAACGCTCTTCACCATTAGGATCGCGCGTCAACACAATACGACCCCGATAGCGGGGGGGTAAATATACTGATTCTTCTGGATATAATTGAGTTTCGCGTCTTGCAAATATATTTAGGGCTATTATCCACAAACTGCGAATCTGAGTTCCAAAACCAAACACTAATTCTTTTAATGTCATAACTACATCTCATCATTGATTATGATATAAAATCACGGCAGCAGTTACTAATAAATTCAATAACGTTAATGGTAAACAAATTTTCCAACCAAATAACATTACTTGATCATAACGAGGACGCGGAAGTGAGGCACGTATAAGAACAAACATTACTATAAAAAATAAAGTTTTTATTATAAACCAAATTACTGGTGGTAAAATAGGACCTTTCCAACCTCCAAAGAATAAAGTTACTAGAAGAGCTGAAATAGTTACTATACCGATATATTCCCCTAAGAAAAAAAGACCAAATTTCATACCAGAATATTCAATATGGTAACCATCTGCTAGTTCTTGTTCAGATTCTGGTTGATCAAATGGATGACGATGACATACTGCAATACCAGCTATCATAAAAGTTAAAAAACCAAAAAACTGAGGTATAATATTCCATATAGTAGTCTGTGATTCAATAATATCATTCATGTTAAAAGATCCTGCACGGGCCACTACACCCATAACTGAAAGACCTAAAAATACCTCATAGCTCAAAGTTTGAGCTGATGCTCTCATAGCTCCTAATAAGGAATATTTGTTGTTACTTGACCAACCAGCAAATAGTACAGCATAGACTGAAAGTCCTGCCATCATCAAAAAGAATAATATGCCAATATTTAAATTTACTCCAATTAATGTGGGGCTAATAGGTATAATAGAAAATGCTATTAATAAGGATGAAAATGCAATTATAGGTGCTAAAGTAAAAATCACACGATCAGAAAAAAGCGGAGTCCAGTCTTCCTTGAAGCATATTTTGATCATATCAGCAACTAGTTGTAACATCCCTCCCCAGCCAACTCGATTTGGTCCATAACGATTTTGAAATAAGCCAAGTAAGCGACGTTCGCCATAGCTCATAAATGCTCCAAAAAAAACTATCGCCATAACAATTAATATTATCTTTATGATGATAAAAATAATATTAAGAATTTCTGCAGACAGATACGTCATTATATGTTTTCCTACATTTTTATTTTCTTAATAACATTTACCTTAATACCATTTAACACTGGTGATATCCCTGGAAAACCAAGAGGAAGACCAATTTGACCTGATCTAAGATTTTTGCTTAATTGTACTGGTAGAGTAAGTATTTGATCTTCAATAGTAAGTTCTAAAAACATATTTCGATTTATAACTAACTGTAATGCGTCTTCTTGATTTAACATTACATAAGCTTTTGGCATGCGTTCTTGAATAGTAGGTGAACGTTGAGTCATTTCGTCACTACCAAAAAGATGATAGTAAGGAGCAACTACCCAACCATCTTTTTTATAAGCATGAGGGATATTTTTAAAGTAATCTAGTGAGCATTGACTATTAAAAATTAAACGCACACCAGGATCCCCATGGCGCAAGTGACCCCCTACTTCATCCTGAAATTTATTCCATGCTTGAGGAGAGTTCCAACCAGGAGCCCATGCAAATGGTATATGCTGGCGTTGCTCTACAGTACCGTTGTACCCTTCCATAGAAAATGTAAAGGCAGTGTCTTTATCTTGCGGTTGACTATGTTCATGCACATTAATGTTGGCACGTATTGATGTGCGACCACTATAACGGTGTGATGCACGCGCTAATTTTTGTCCTTTAATGCGGAATTTTGCATCAGGAGCAGCATCTATAATACCTCGAAGTTCTGGGTAAGTGTTAGTACAAGATTTTATTACGTGATCTAATGTAGTCCAATGAATCTTACTATTTTTTCTAAAAGAATATAATGCATATAACCAACGCCAGCTTTCTAATATAATAGAAATTATGTTTTTATTGTGATCATCATAATATGATGGATCGTAAACTTGAAAAAATCTCTGCGCACGACTTTCTTGATTAATTAGTGTGCCGTCACTTTCTACAAAACTTGCTGCAGATAGAATTATGTTAGCTTTATCCATAATAGCAGTATGCTGATGATCAATTACTATTAAATTTCGTGCTTTTGCAAGAGCTACATCTACACGTGTAGTTAATGCATGACGATATAAATCATTTTCTAAAACAATAACAGAATCAGCGATACCTTGCTCTAACTGATCTAATGCAGCATCAATAGGTAGTGTATTCATCATAGCCAATCCAAAGCTATTTGCTTCAGAAGCAATAAACGTAATACCTACTTCAGTATTAAGTGCTTTAAGTGCTTTTACTATATTACCTGCTGCTTCAATTAACGGATTATAACCAGCGTTACTACCTGCTATAATCAATGGTTTTTTTGAACTAGATAATACCTGAACAATCATATTAACTTTCTTGCGTAATAATTCAGATAACTCTGGAACTGCTGGAGCAAAATGATCAAGAGCATGTGCAATAGCAAAACCTAGACGAGCTTGATCAGCAACGGGTGCGCGATAATTAAAAGTAGCAATATCATCTAAACTAGTATAATCAATACTAGTAATAAATAATGGGTATTTATCACCCTGACCTATAGTTTCAATAGCTGCGCTATGCCAACCAGCTATATCATGATCTGTAGCTATAGCCCTAGATTTACCTTTAACTGCCTGACGCAAAGCCAAGGCAACCCGAGCTGCAGTCTGGGTAATATCTTCTCCTAAAATTAATATAGCATCATAACTTTCTATCTCTCTTAAAGATGGAGAGTAAACTCCAGCTTCTCGCAAAATTTTTTGCATGAGATGTAAACGGCTTAATTCTCCTTCCTCAATACCGCTATAAAAATTTTCTAAACCAACAAGCTTACTTAATGCGTAATTACTTTCAATACTTGCCCGGGGAGAACCAATACCGATAGTTTTTTTTGCCTGATGCAGTAATTCTACCGTATTCTTGACTGCTTGTTCAGCATTAAGGTATACCCAGTCATTACCAAGACGTTGTTGTGGTTGGCGAGGACGATTCTTTAGGTTAACATAACCATATCCAAATCTTCCTAGGTCACATAGAAAATAATGGTTAATGGTACCATTATAGCGATTATCAATGCGACAAATTTTTCCATAACGCTCTCCAGGACTAATGTTACATCCCAGACTACAATGATGACAAATGCTTGGAGCAAACTGCATATCCCATTTACGGTTGTAATATTTAGACTGAGTTTTATCTGTAAACACCCCAGTAGGGCATACTTCTACTAAATTACCGGAAAATACGCTTTCTAATACTCCGTTTTCTATACGGCCAAAATAAATATTATCGTGCGTACCATATACACCAAAATCAGTCCCATCAGCGTAGTTTTTATAGTAACGTATACATCGATAACAAGTAATACAACGGTTCATTTCGTGAGAAATAAAAGGACCTAATTCTTGATTGTTGTAAGTACGCTTAGTAAAGCGATAACGGCGTAAACTGTGACTTACCATAACTGTCATATCTTGTAAATGACAGTTACCACCTTCATCACATACTGGACAATCATGTGGGTGATTGATCATCAACCACTCCACAATATTTTTACGAAATGTTTTTGCTTCAAAATCATCTATGGAAATAAAGGTTCCATCATGTACTGGTGTCATGCATGACATAACTAAACGACCTCGAGTATCTTTCGAGCTTTGATATTGTTTAATTGCGCATTGACGGCAAGATCCGATACTACCTAAAGTAGGATGCCAACAAAAATAAGGAATATCAAATCCTAAAGACAGGCATGCCTGTAAAAGATTATATACTCCGTTAACTTCATACTTGTTGCCGTCTACATAAATTGTAGCCATTAGAATATTTTTTCCAAATTAAGAAAATATTTAAATTACCAACGTGATTTTAATAAGTTAGGTTGAATTCCCTTAATGTTAGTAACGTTGCTGTTATATCTTATATTAATACCTGCCTCGAACTCTGCACGAAAATATTTAATAGCACTTTGTAATGGTTCAACGGCACCTGGTGCATGTGCACAGAAGGTTTTACCTGACCCTAAACTATAGCATAGGTGTTCAAGCATCTCAATATCACCAGTTTGTCCTTGACCGTATTCAAGTGCGCGTAAAATTTTTACACTCCACGGTAATCCTTCGCGGCATGGTGTGCACCAACCACAAGATTCTCGAGAAAAAAATTCTTCTAAGTTACGTACTAGTGGTACCATGCCAATCTCATGATCAACTGCTATTGCTAGGGCTGTACCTAACCTACTACCAGCCTTACTAAGGCTAATAAAATCCATTGGAAGATCAAGATGATCACGGGTAAGAAAATCCGTCCCAGCTCCACCTGGCTGCCAAGCTTTAAGTATTAGTTTACCTCTCATACCGCCAGCATATTCTTCTAAAATTTCACGCGCGGTAGTTCCAAATGGTAACTCCCATAGACCAGGGTTATTTACACGACCTGAAAAACCCATTAGTTTTGTACCAGTATCTTCACTAATACCAGCAGAAAGATTTTTATACCAATCAACACCATGCTCAATTATTGCTGGAAGATTACATAAAGTTTCTACATTATTAACGCAAGTAGGCTTACCCCATAAACCATAATTAGCAGGGAATGGCGGTTTAGAACGAGGGTTAGCTCTACGACCTTCTAATGAATTTATAAGTGCAGTTTCTTCACCACAAATATAACGACCAGCACCAGTATGTATAAATAATTCAAAATTAAAATCTGATCCTAAAATATTTTTACCTAGTAGATTATCCAATTGAGCTTCTTTAATAGCTTTACGAAGATTAATTGCAGCTTCAATATATTCACCTCGTAGAAAAATATAGCCACGGTAAGATTTTAACGCAAATGCCGCTATTACCATACCTTCTACAAGAAGGTGTGGTAACTGCTCCATAAGTAAACGATCTTTATAAGTACCTGGTTCCATTTCATCAGCATTACAAATCAAATAACGTATATCTATAGATTCATCTTTATGCATTAAACTCCATTTAAGACCTGTAGGGAAACCTGCACCCCCCCTTCCTTTAAGACCCGCATCTTTAACCATATTAACTACTTCATCTTGAACCATACTTTTAAGAGCTTTTTTAGCACCTTGATATCCACTTTTACTGTAATATTCATCTAGCCATATTGGTTGTTTATCATTACGTAATCTCCATGTTAATGGATTTTTTTCTGCTGAACGATTTGGTAGTAGAGCTGAGGGTATCATTATTTATACCGTTCTAAAATATTAATAGTGTTTGTAGGTGTCATGTAAGTATAAGTGTTTTCATCTATCATAATAGTAGGTCCTTTATCGCAGTTTCCTAGACAACACGTTGGCAATAACGTAAAACGACCATCACAAGTAGTTTGACCTGGCTTAATATTCAGTTTACATTCTAGTGTAGATTGAATCTCTTCATAACCATTAATATAACAAACAATACTATCACAATAATAAATAACATGACGGCCAACCGGCTGACGAAAAATTTGGCTATAAAAAGTTGCTACACCTTCTACTTCTGTAGCTGGCATATTTAATATATTAGCAATATCATGAATAGCACGATCAGGAACCCAGCCATATTTTTTCTGTACAATTTTTAATGCTTCAATTGATACAGCGCGCGGATCTTCATAGTGTTTTTTTTCATATTCTATAGCTTCACGCATGCTTTTACTAAGCACATAAACCCCTTATTTAAATAAAAAGTAATCTAAAGTAATTAGCGATCTACATCCGACATAACGAAATCAATACTGCCTAAGTATACAATTAAATCAGATAGTAAACTACCGCGAATTACTGCTGGAATCTGTTGTAAATGTGGATAACTTGGGGTACGGATACGCGTACGATAGCTCATACTACTACTATCACTAATTAAATAATAACTATTAATTCCTTTAGTAGCTTCAATCATCTGGAAGGATTCATTAGCAGGTATTATTGGACCCCATGATACTTGTAAAAAATGTGTTATAAGAGTTTCAATATGTTGTAAAGTACGTTCTTTTGGTGGTGGTGTAGTTAGTGGATGATCTGCTTTAAAGGGACCATCAGGCATATTTTTATAACATTGTTCGAGAATGCGTAGACTTTGACGTAATTCCTCTACTTTTAACATAACACGGTCATAGCAGTCTCCATTATGGCCGACTGGAACCTCAAAATCAAAATTCTCATAACCGGAATATGGACGCCATTTACGCACGTCAAAATCTATACCTGTTGCACGAAGACCAGCACCAGTCACCCCCCAGTCTAATGCTTCTTTTGCATTATATGAAGCAATACCTACTGAACGTCCCTTTAAAATTGAATTTTTTAATGCGGATTGAATATAAGAATTTATTCTCTTAGGCATCCAATCAAGAAAATTACGTAATAATCTTTCCCAGCCATGAGGTAAATCATGAGCAACACCACCAATACGAAACCATGCTGGGTGCATACGAAACCCAGTAATTGCTTCTACTACATTGTATATTCTCTGACGATCAGTAAAAGCTAAAAAAACTGGCGTCATTGCACCTACATCCTGAATGAATGTAGAGATATAAAGTAGATGGCTATTTATACGAAATAACTCGGAAAGCATCACGCGAATAACTTTTACACGGTCAGGAACCTCAATGCCTGCTAATTTTTCTACAGCTAATATATAAGGCATTTCATTTACACAACCGCCCAAGTATTCAATACGATCGGTATACGGAATATAACTATGCCATGATTGACGCTCACCCATCTTCTCTGCACCACGATGGTGGTAACCAATATCAGGCACGCAGTCAATAATCTCTTCACCGTTTAGCTGTAATACAATACGAAATGCACCATGTGCAGATGGGTGATTAGGTCCGAGATTTAAAAACATAAAATCTTCGTTTTTAGTGCTACGCTTCATACCCCAAGATTCAGGGTTAAAGGTCAGTAACTCCATTTCTAATTTTTGTTTTTGTTTAGTCAATTCAAAAGGATCAAGTTCTGTTGCACGCGCAGGATAATCTTTACGTAAAGGGTGGCCTTTCCAAGATTGCGGCATTATAATGCGCGTTAAGTGTGGGTGCCCATCAAAAGTAATACCGAACATTTCCCATGTTTCACGCTCATACCAATTAGCATTAAGGAATATATTAGTTACAGTGGGTATATGCATATCTTCTTCAGATAATGCTACCTTGAGCATAATATCTCTATTTCTTTTTATAGATATAATATGATAGAAAACAGAAAAATCTGCTTCCGGTAATCCCCGACGATAAGTACGCAATCTCTCATCAACACCATGCATATCAAATAGCATTATATATGGATTTGATAGTTTTTTTAAAAAAAAAATCACATCTAGTAATTGTTTACGATCTAACCAAATAACTGGCATACCAGTGCGTGTAGGCTGCAAAGTAAAAGCATTAGGCCAAAACCAATTACTTAATTCATTTATTACTGGATCATCACAATGATCACATGTTTGCCCAATAGATTTATATATATCTCGTATCGTAGCATCTACCATAATTTTATCACCACAGTGTTATTTAACTCGTTATTCATTAGTTATAAACTAAGAAGTTAAATGATGCTCTGCTAACTAAAATATTATTCTTTTTTTTATATAAAATATCTATTATTATAGATTCTATATTACATATCAATTATGTGTCAGATTTCATCTGGTGAACGTAGTTCAGTAACTGATATACGCTTTTCGCGCTTAAGTTTTTTTTCTGCAGGCATATTAGCACGGTATACACCCTGATCACCTACGACCCAAGATAATGGACGCCGCTCTTTATTAATAGATTCTTGCAGCAACATTAGTGCCTGTATATAGGCTTCTGGCCGAGGAGGACATCCAGGGATATAAACATCTACTGGAAGAAATTTATCTACGCCCTGCACAACAGAATATATATCATACATACCCCCAGAGTTTGCACAGGATCCCATAGAAATGACCCATTTTGGTTCTAGCATTTGTTCATATAGCCTCTGAATAACTGGAGCCATTTTTATAAAACAAGTTCCAGCAATTACCATAAAATCAGCCTGGCGTGGAGAAGCACGTAAAACTTCTGCCCCAAAACGCGCAACATCATGTACAGCAGTAAATGCTGTTACCATCTCTACATAACAACAAGATAAACCAAAGTTATAAGGCCAAAGAGAGTTTTTACGTCCCCAATTAATTATATTATGCAAAGTATTCTTAAGTTGTCCTACATAAACATTGCGCTGAATATTATCTCTTAAAGGATCCATAACTTTCTCTTTTTTATTTAATGGATGGTAGTCGTTTTTACCTTCAAGATCTATACGAGTTAGCGTGTAATCCATTTTTATGCCTCAATTTTACTACAATGATAATATATAACTAATAAACTTATAACTAACTAAAAGTAATTATCTATTTTATTGCTACGCTTTTGTATTTTACAAGACACTGGGAATTAATAGGTGTCCAATTAAGAGCCCCAATACGCAAAAGATAAAACAAACTAGATAATAGTATGAAAACAAAAATTGTTGCTTCAATAAAACCACACCACCCACTTTCCTGGATCGAAACAGACCAAGCATATAAATATAAAGCTTCGACGTCAAAAACAACGAAAAACATAGCTACTAGGTAAAATTTAGCAGATAGGCGTAGACGAGCTGAACCTACTGAATCAATACCAGATTCATAAGGAATATTTTTAGAATAAGATTTTTCGCCTAATATATATGTTCCTAAAAGGATTATTCCAGGAAAACCTAGTGCAATTACAATAAATACTATAATTTCCCAATAATTTGTAATTATTTCAGTGTGTTTTAACATATTTTCTTATATTAATTGTTATCAATAATGAGATTTAATGAAATGAGCTAAAATATATTCTTTTTTAAGCAAAAAATAGGACCATAACATAAAAATAGTATAATCATTATTATATTAAAAAATAAACTTACTCGGGATTATTGCTGCGTTATATTTTGGATATTTTATAAACTTCTTGTCTGATACTTAAAATAAAATATTATATACTAAGATAGTTAACAGTATATATGAATCTTTTTTAACAATGTTTAATTTTATAGGTATCATAAATTACTTTTAAAATAATTTAATTATATTTTATTTATTAAACTACAAAAGTGTCTAAATATTTAGACTTTGCTATATATATTAATATATATCTGATTATATTCAATGTATCCTATATCTTTAAAAGATATATTGCAAATATATCTAAGATCATTTAAAGTTATTAACTAATTTTATTGATTTTCTTATCTTGCAAGATACCTTATTTAAAATATTTCTCAGTAGTATGTAGAAAAATTTCTTAGGTACATAATAATTTATGCAGCTTTATAACCTTTATTAATATATATATTCTAGATATAAAATAGGTACATTAATAATTATATATGCCAGATATTGTAATATTTAATTACACGACATAATTAGTAGTTTGATTTTTTAAAAAAAAATCTTATATAGACCTGTAAGTTTATTAAATTTATTAAATAAGCGGAGTAATTAACTTATTACTACAAGTCAATATCTAAAAAATAAAAACTATAACTACATAAGCTAAGTTTTATAGATAAAAACTCACATAAATGCTGTCTGACTTACCTGAATTTTTTTATATCTTATATTATTTTTATAAAAAAATCATTATTAAGCAGTAAAAAAACATTAATTTTTATAAATGATAATTTAATGATTTTATATAAATAATTGGTAGATTCATCTAAAATACTTTACCAGAGAAAGTAGTATCTATTAAAAATTTTATATAATACATTATATGGAAAAAGAGTAATAATTTACTAAAGTAGTATTGTATAATTACTTTGATTACTCTCATTAGGAGATTATAATAGTATTATGTATTATGTATTATGTATTATGTATTATGTATTATGTATTATGTATAATGTATTATATTACTTATAGTAGATTATAACAATCATTATTTAATAAGGAATAATTAGTATTATATAAATTTAAAATTATTATTGCAATATAATATAAAATATTATATAATATGGTTGTTATCTGGCCTTACATCATTATAGATAAAATTAAGATATAATAATTACTACATTTGCTGGTATATGGTTATGCTAATAGCAAATGGGTAAGATTTTACTATAGACATCTTGATAGAATAAAAAAATTCTACATAATTAATCATTATTAATACATGTTACTCCCTCTCAAAAAAATTTAATATCTTATAAAGATTAAAATAACTATTTACTAATGATAGTTAAGTGATTTTTTATAATTAAAATATATAAATATTTTAAAAAAAAATTAGATATTAAACGATTGATTAAATACTAATTAATAAAAATTAGTATTTAGAAAATTTCTATTACAGAGTATAAATTGATAATAGGTAACGATTTAAATATTAATTAATATTTATATAAAAATAAAATAATATTCTGAAAGAGCAAGTTTTAAGATAAAATATCTATGATATATAAAATCAAATAAAATAAAAGTATTTTAAAAAAATCTTTTAGTGATAAATAATCCCGCTATATTTTATGTCATATTAAATTTCTAAAAAAAATAAATAAATATCTATTGATATGGAAGTTATTAACTTAATATAATAAAAATTATTTTATAGAAATACATAAAAAACCTTTTACTCAATTAATAAATAATTCATTACAGAATTTAGATATTATAGTAATAAATAATATTTTTAATAAAAATATCTTTTACTCCTCTTAACACTACTTAATAATTTATTAAATAAAATTTAATAAATTATTATAAGAACTTAGAATAATAATAAAATATAATTATTAATTACATAATTTTTAAAAAGATCTAACTGATTATTATCAGTAATATAACTAGATACAATATGATTAAGTATTATCTAAATTAATTTAATAATTATAATATTTCATAATAAGTTACCCTGCTTTAGAAAGAAAACTGTTCAGCATAAGATAATTATAAAAATTATTTTAAATAATACCAAAATAATAAAAATATTTTAATGCTCTAATGATATAAAATTTTCTTAATTTTTATGGTAATTAATATCTAAAAAATATTAATAGTAAAAATATTTAAATGATATTATAAATCATAATATACAACACAAAATTATCATTAAACTTATATTTATTTTCTATAATTATATTTAGATTGGTTATGCATGATAAATAATAGTATTATACTCATAAGATAATTGCGTATCAAATTATATAATTACTAATAAAATTAAAAGTAGTATAGCAAATACATATAATAAAAAGTGTATACTTATAAATACTCATAGCTCTTTGAATTATGTATAATAAATAAATTAAATAAAACATTATCTTAACAGAATTTACGTATTTACCAAGTAAATTTTTTATGTTTTGATATTATATGCTAATCATTGATTATCTAAAAGTATAAAAATTAATTATATGAATTGTTTATTCTAGTTGTTGATACTAATGATCTTTCTAGTTAATACAAAAATATAATATTTAACTCATTACAATATATAGTAAAGATATTTTATTACTAAAAATAATACAATTTAGTATAAAAGACTTATACTTACTATATCTAATAAACTTTTTAATCCTAAAAATGAGGTTTTAGGGAATATTATATTAGATAAGAGTTATTAATTTAAAAGAAACACTCATCAATAATATATCTATTACTATAGATTAATTTTTTAGATAAATAGAAATATTATTTTATTTACTTTAGCAAAGTATATAACAACTAAAGAGTAAATACATTTAAGTTATATTATTAACTTAAAAATACTTACGAAAAACTCATAAATAATCAGATTAACTAATAATATGTTTACATTTAAAATGCTAACCGGCCAAAGCACCGAGCATCTCTCTAATCTATATGGGGATCATCGTTTGCACAATCAAACCATTGCATCTTTTATAGAATTACAATACGTAGCAAAAAAAGCCGGATTTAATTTACAGCCTGTTAGTACATTTAGACATTTTTCTAGACAACAACGTATTTGGAATGATAAATTCACTGGCTCACGCACTGTTCTAGATATAAATGGCCAACCGCTGGATATTACAACCATGAATAATGAAAAGTTATGTAAGGCTATTTTAGTATGGTCTGCAATGCCCGGAGCTAGTCGTCATCATTGGGGGACTGAGATTGATGTCTATGACCCAGATCTTTTGCCAAAAGGACAAAAACTGCGGCTTGAACTATGGGAATATTTGAAAGGTGGTTATCAGTACCCATTACAACAATGGCTTGCATGTAATATGATTCAGTTCGGATTTTACTGTCCTTTTGGTCATCAGCAGCAAGATATTGCTATAGAACCTTGGCATATAAGCTACAAGCCAATTTCATCATTACTAGAAAATCAACTTACAGAAGAAGCACTCAAGCAGTCTTGGCAAGGGCAGTATATTGCTGGATCACAGTGGTTAATTCATAATATAAAAGAAATTTTTTTTCGTTTTATCATAAAAAATTACAATATTTAATATCTCTTAATATTAATTAATTTGCTGTAAAATACACAATATATAATACTAAATTATAAGGTATTTTAAAATATTGCATATTATGTAATACATGCTAAATCCTAAAATTTATTATTATTAATATCAAGAAAAATAAACCTTAGTATTTAAATAACTCTATATTAATAGTACTTAGTAAAAAGTATAAATTAGGATACATATAAATACAAAATAGATATAATCAAAATATAATCCATTAATTAGGAATCATCACTATTATTTTAATATTAAAGAGAGTAAAATATAAAAAATACAGGCATGATATTATTAACTAACAAAACAGTATATGCATTGTTACAAAGTAATTAATTAGAACATATAATGTTCTCATAAAAAATTAATTACATTATTTACTGGATTAAAAATATTTATACCGATAAGAGTATTTTTTATGTTAATACAATAATTTTATGTTAATAGATAAGATTATCTCTTACTTTATTTTAATATATTCAATATAAATATTTCTTTTAATATAAAAATAATATGGATATATATATCAAATAATTATTTGACTAATAAAAAATTGGTAAAAAATATTTTAATATCACTATATTTTATGCGTTCTATAAATGATTTTCTTGAATGATTTTTTTCTTCTTTTTTTCTTTAAAAGAAAGACGAAATTCTATAAAATATAAGACTAGTAACAATACAATTATCTAAATAATGTACAATTAATCAAATTAACTAAATGATATTCAGAAGCTTTTGAATAAAATATATTACCTAACTTCAATAATGTAATAAAGATATTTTATAGAAAAGACTAATAAATGAAATTTATATATGATTAGAGATTATATAATATATAGAATCATTCATATTTTTTCTTTAATAGAATAAAAGTAGATATCAAATAGTAATTTTAAAAATAAATATATTTTCTTAGAAATATTAAATAAAGATATTAGGTTTATTTATATATTCTTACTAATCTATTAGTATATTAATAATAAATTATAGCAACTTTTATGTATTGAGCTAGTAGAATGATGTTATACTTTATTATTTTGACATAGCGACCAATTTAAATAGAGAGTTAGCTTATAGATAAAGCTGTTGGAGGTTAATATGTACAATGTTTTATCTAGCGAAGAAGCTAATGAATTATATACTATTCAAGATATATTGCGTTGGACAGTAAGCTGTTTTAATGCAGCAAATATTTATTATGGTCATGGTACTGATAATCCTTGGGATGAAGCAATTCTATTAATATTACCAATACTACAATTACCATTAGATATTCCTAAAGATATGTACACTGCTCGTTTAACTACTAGGGAACGTAATTACATTATTAAGTGTGTGAACCGCAGAGTACAAGAAAGTATCCCTGTATCTTATATAACAAATAAAGCATGGTTTTGCGGGTATGAATTTTATGTTGATGAACGCGTTATTATACCTCGCTCCCCTATAGGGGAGCTAATAGATAACCGCTTTAGTGGTATTATTAATTATGACCCAAAATATATTCTAGATATGTGTACTGGCAGTGGTTGCATAGCTATTGCCTGTGCTTATGAATTCCCTAATGCTAAAATAGATGCTGTAGATATTTCAGACCAAATATTATGTGTAACAAAAAAAAATATCAAAAAACATTTATTAGAACAGAATATCACTACGATTAAATCTGACTTGTTTAACGAACTACCACCCTTTAAGTACGATCTAATTATTACTAACCCTCCATACGTAAATCAAGAGGATATGTTTAATTTACCAAAGGAATTCCAATTTGAACCCATATTAGGATTAGTGGCAGGAGAAAATGGATTAAAATTAATTCGCAGAATTCTAGCTTGCGCTTCAGATTATATGTCTGACAATGGAGTATTAATTTGCGAGGTAGGTAATAATATGGTCCATTTGATAGATCAATATCCTAATATTCAGTTTATCTGGTTAGAGTTTAGAAAAGGAGGTGATGGTGTATTCTTTTTGACTAAAAAGCAGATCTACCATACAGCATAGTTCATGATATATTTTTAGTAACAATATACTTACCACATATAGTCATGAGATGTATTGTTAATAGAATAACTCATTCTTAATATTATAAGTATTAAAATATATTTATTATAATATTTATCTAAGCGTCATACATTACCAAGGAGTTTTATATGACAGGCAATAGCATTGGACAATTTTTTCGTGTTACTACATTTGGTGAATCACATGGTATCGCACTAGGATGTATTATTGATGGTGTGCCGCCACATATACAATTAACTGAAGCGGATATACAACGGGATTTAGATAGACGCCGTCCTGGCACCTCTCGATATACTACACAGAGACGTGAGCTTGATAAAGTTGAAATTCTTTCAGGAGTTTTTGAAGGAATAACTACCGGCACTAGCATAGGCTTAATTATTACTAATACTGACCACCGCTCAGAAGATTATAGTACTATCAAAGATATATTCCGTCCTGGCCATGCGGATTATACTTACGAACAAAAATACGGCACTCGCGATTATCGTGGTGGTGGTAGATCTTCCGCTCGTGAAACTGTTATGCGTGTTGCTGCTGGATCTATAGCTAAGAAATACTTAAAAAAACAATATGGGATACATATTAGTGGATATTTAGCCCAAATTGGTGATATTTCATGTAAAATGACAGATTGGGATCAAGTAGAACAAAACCCATTCTTTTGTCCCGACCCAACTCAACTAGAAGCTTTAGATAAATTAATGCGTATACTAAAAAAAGAAGGAGACTCTATAGGTGCTAAAATAACTGTTGTAGCTAAGAAAGTACCGGTAGGATTGGGGGAGCCAGTTTTTGACCGTTTGGATGCTGATTTAGCACATGCCTTAATGAGTATTAACGCTGTTAAAGGAGTTGAAATTGGTGATGGTTTTTCTGTAGTCAATAAACGGGGTAGTGATAATAGAGACGAGATAACCACTAATGGTTTTCAAAGCAATCATGCTGGAGGTATTCTAGGTGGTATTAGTAGCGGTCAAGATATTATTGCTCATATAGCATTAAAACCAACTTCTAGCATTATGGTACCGGGAGTAACTATCAATCGACAAGGTGAAGCTGTTGAAATAATAACTCGTGGACGCCATGACCCTTGTGTAGGTATTCGTGCTGTACCAGTAGCAGAAGCTATGATAGCTATTGTTCTAATGGATCATGTATTACGCCATAGAGCACAGTGTAAAGATATAGTCTCAAAAGTACCTCGTTGGTAAAATATGAATTAGTATTTTAAGATAAAGTATCTTTACTTATCAGAAGATATTTATCACTATTAAAATAGTATTTTATATATTATTTTAATAGTGATAATAAAATACTAAAGGGGTTAGTTATCTCAAATATTATGAAAGTAAAAAATTATAATGTAGTACTCGAAACTTAGTACGAATAGCTGTTAGTACTAATATAGTATATATCAAATATAATATTTTATTGTTATAACACTAATAACTAGGATTATGTATTTAATATACAACTTATAGATTAGTATATTTTACTATTATTAAATAATGGTTATTAAATCGTTTAATAACAAAAAATTATTAATGATATATAAGTTTACTGATAAATAAAAATTTAATTATACTAGTGAATAATTTTTTAATTTTAAACAACAATTTTGTATTACTCATATTGATCCAAGTAAATACTTCAATTATAATCACTTCTTAAATACAAGTAATTCATTATCTTATTAATATTAATTTATAAAATTTTATGCATAATGCAACTATCTAAAACATAGACAACTTAATATCCCAAAGTTTATTAAATCCACTGTAATAATAAAGTATGTATTTTAATAGATCTTAATTATTAATTAACAAATGTTCTATTATTGTTTATTTATAGTTATATATATTGTAGTAATATGATTAATATTTTTGTGTTATAGAAACTAGATAAGTAATTTTAAAGTATTATAATAACAATATTAAGTTAAAGACTATGGAATAAAACTTCTATATAACCTAATAAAACTATTAGAAGTTTAATTAAATTATATTTTACTTGAGTTGTATCTTATCATTAATAATGATAATTAATAATTATTAATTATTAATATTATAATATAATATTTTTATTTATTTATACTTTATATTAAAATAATAACATTTATTGCGTATAATATATTATTAATACAGCTTATCATTGATAGATGAGTAGTATTATCTTTTACTTGCTATAAAATTTTTATAAATTTATAGAGAAGACGAAAGATCACTGAAATTAATTGAAATTAACTGAAAACGCTTATTTAGTTGTAATTATCTAACTATTTATAATGCCTTATACTAATTACTTAATATTATCGAAAGAAGTATTGATATTAGATATTAGATATTAGATATTAGATGTAAGATATAAGATCATTATGTAAATAAATAATGTTACTAGAAATCACATTGATTAGAATATTTATTAAAATAATTGTAATATCTCAATAAAATTATATTATTTATATTTAGACATTAAATTAATTAAATTGTTGTAATTAACTTTCTTTTATATAAAAATATTTTTACTAATTTTAATTTGACAAATACCACAATATAATCGATATATACTTACTACGTATTTATTAAAATATTTAATTTATAGTAAAGTTTGTATATAAGATTATTAGTTAGATTATTATTGAGTAATTAAAAAGTCTTACAATAATTTATATTATATTTAATTTAGTGCATAATAAAATAAAGTATTTGTTTGTTATCTTTATTATTAAGAGTATCACTTACTGGTGAGTATTATATTAGATTTGTTTTAAGCAACATATTATAGTTAAAGAAAACATTTTATATAAACTTAATTCAATATTTAAGAGATTTAAATAATATTTAGCAAATTATTTTGGTATATATTATATTAACACACGGTGTTTTATATATTTAATTCCATAATAAAATAAAAAATTAATAAAAATTAAAATACAAAAATATTGTATCGTAAATAAAATTATACTCTTTTATTAGAAAAATTCTAATCTTATCAAGAAAAATAATATTCTTATATCAATAAAACCTTTGCCTGTAGATAAAAAATATTATAAAAAATTTTTTAAACTACAAAAAGTATTTGCACATAAAATATAAAATATAAAATAATAGTACATATTATTTATTGTTTACAAAATAAACACTATAACAAAAATATGATATTAAAAAATAACTTTAATGTTGTATATCTCTAGACTAAAAATACTATTAAATAGCATTACATTATATATTACTATAAATTACTAGATAACTTATAATAATATATATTCTAAAAAAATTCATTATAAGTTCATAACTACTCACTAAAATTTTATAAATATTCTTTATTAGAATTAATATACAAGGGTAATTTTTTGTAAAATTATCAGTTTTTATCTAATTATATTTTTTACCTTAAAACTACATATTATCTCATAATACAACATCATACTTTACTATGAGACGTAGTATTTACTATCACTATAGAAATTATCTTATTAATGCTATTAAAAGTCATATAATAAATTATTATAATTTCCAATTAAATTGGAAATAAAATAGTAAATTTTAGTAAGACTACTTATACCTAAATTAATATTATTAAAATTCTAAAAATTTTTATTAACTAATGAGTATCTTAATATTCAATATTATAAATAACATCTGCTATATTTATTTTTGTACTTATTAATGTACCAAGTGTATTACAGATCTTCTATTGCCATTTAGTTCTATTTATATTTACAATTAATATTGTCTAGATAATATATTTTGTACATTAGATGATAATATATTAGTAATATAAATGAAAACTTTTAAAAAGTAAATTAAACGAACATGTAAAAGTGCATAACCTAAAGAATGACCATAAAGATAAAAATTAAGTTCTTTTATATAATAATATTTATTTACGGTATTAAATGTTTTTACAGATCACATGCTTAAGTAGTAACATAATAACTACCTTTAAGTAGTAGGTGTAATATTATTTAAAAAAGAGATTAAAAATTTTATATACTAATACTGCAATTATATTGCATATGTATTAAATACTATCTCAATAATTTTATCATTTATTCTAGAATATAATACAAAATAGCAACCTACCTGAATAAAGTAGGTTGCTAATATAATATTACTTACTTTAACAGAAATCATACAACTACTAAAAAAATAGTAGCATAATGAATACGCAAGAAATTATTGTCTTAATAATATTAAGAAACTTAGAATAATATATATTCTTTTGATACATTAATAAATGTAATTAATTACATAGATTTTATACAAAAAGAAGTAAAATTAAAAAAGTATAGAACAAATTTATGTACGGTTATCTATCCATATCTTTTATATTTTATAATAATTTTGCATTGATTTATCATCTAAAATAAATAATATAAAAAATAATAGTTTTGTGATTTTTCAAATATTCATAGATAAATCTATATAATTTAATTAGTAACACTAAAATATACGAAGATACTAATCAACAAATTAATTAGGGAAATATTTAAAAAAATAATATTAAAATTTCATAATTTACTACAATCTATTTGTAGTATCATTTTACTGATAAAAATATTTTAATTATTAAATTAAAACACTAACTACTATGACTTACAAAAACACTTTAAAATTGAAATATTAATTATAAGAATATAACACTTGATCAATAAGTGATTATAAATATCGTAGCATTACTCATCTGTAAATATTTTATTTATCTATTTTATTTAGTTTTATAAAAATGATTATATAATCATAAATATATTCTTTATCTTAATCATATAAAAATCTATATAGGAATATTAAATTTTTTAGATTATAAGATAAATTTTCTTATTGTTATATTATATTTATTACATACTGAGTGTACAATAAAATATTAAAATACAGTAATTATTAGATATGAAAATAAAAAATACAATTTAGTTATGTTGTATAACGTTGAACTTAAAATATTTTTCTAAAAGGGTAAACATTTTAAATGATAGTACTAATAAAAAATAAAATATTAAATAAGTTATAGTTCGCAGAAAATATAAAATAGATAGAATATTAAAATAAAAATTCATCTCTTAAAATATACTTATAAATAAAACTTTAAATACAAACTTATATTATAAAACTTTTTATCTCAACAAGTAAATTTAAACTAGGGTTATTTATCTTTCTAAATATACTAATAATAACAAATTACATAATATAGCGTAAAATATTGTATAAATAGACCTTTAAGTAGATAAGAAAAAATGAAGTATATAATTATCTATATAATAGTTTTTATGAAAATTTTTAAAAAATAAATAAATAGTTTAATATATTAATATTACCCTAAGTTTTACTTAATAAAAATAATAAATAACCATATTAGTCAACATAATAAGTAAAAATATGTTGTTATGTAGTTGAGAAAAGTAAATAATAATGAATTTAATAAATGTTAAACCATTTAATAAAAATGTTTATAAACATATTACTATATAAACCTAGATCATTTATAAAAATACAATAAGAGCTTTTCTATATTTTATATATATTATTAATAAATTAAAATATATTTTTATTATATGAAAATTATATTTTATATCTAATTCTATAAATGATTTTAATATTATTATTTTTTGCTAAAAATAATAATAAGGGTATATCGCTAATTAATGAATTAGTATTTAGTAATAGTTATATAAATAAAGTTATAATTAATAATTAATATATAAAATATAATTTACCCATAAAGACTTATAATTAAGTATTATATTAATATTAATATCAGTGATATTAATATAATATAAGTGATAAATATTTCTGTTTTTATTTAAATTATATATCTCTTTCTATTGTATATTTAAATATCTTTATACTAAAATTGTATATGTTTTTGAATAAGACAGTTAAAGATTTTTAAACAAAAAACATTTATAAATATGATGATATATTAGAATAAGAATGATTTAATAATTTATTCATAAAATGAGTATAGTTTTAAAACTAAATAGTAATAAGGATTATATTCTTAGAATAAGCGGTAATAAATGACTTAAACTCCGTATACAAACACTACATTATATGAGTAAAAAGATAATAGCAGTTTACTGTTAAATTAACTAACTCACTTCTCTTCTCTAAATAGAAAGGTTTTAAATATTGTGATAATTAATCATGATTACCTTTATAACGTTTTATAAAAAATAAGATATAAAAAAATACAATACTAAGAATAAAAATAAAATAAATATAATTATTATAAAAAGATAGAGAGGTTTATTTGGTGCACGAAAAGTTAAAAAAATATTGTTACTATAAATTAGTAAGATTTCTAACTAAGATTTCATTAATAATCTTAATATTATCAATAATTTATGGTTTCTATCTTGATCAAAAAATATGTAAACGCATTAACGGTAAAGTATGGAAATTACCTGCTATAGTTTATGGTCGTATTATAGACCTTGAACCTGACATGTTTTATAGCAAAAAAGAAATAATTAATTTATTAAAAGGAATTCAATACCGCCAAGTTAACTATATTACAGGTCCAGGAGAATTTTCTGTAAATACTAATTATATTTATTTATTGCGACGTCCATTTAATTTTCCTAATGGTAAAGAGAATCAAATAAGTGCACGTTTAATATTTAATCATGATCGCTTAATTCAGATACAGAATATGGATAACCAACGTCAATTTGGATGTTTTCGTTTAGATCCTCGCTTAATCACTATTTTAAGCACATCAAATAGAGGACAACGTATCTTCGTACCACGCAGCGGATTCCCAGATTTATTAGTATATGCGCTAATAATAACCGAGGATCGTCATTTTTATGAACACGAAGGTGTAAGTCTTTATTCTATTGGACGTGCTATTATTGCTAATATTCATGCAGGACATACAGTACAGGGTGGAAGTACCTTAACTCAGCAGTTAGTAAAAAATTTATTTTTAACAAATAAAAGATCATTCTGGCGTAAAATAAATGAGGCTTATATGGCATTAATTTTAGATTATCGCTACAGTAAAGATCGAATATTAGAACTGTATTTAAATGAAGTTTACCTTGGCCAATGCAGTAATAATCAGATACACGGTTTTCCATTAGCGAGCTTATATTATTTTGGACGTCCTATTAATGAATTAAGCCTTGATCAACAAGCATTACTAGTAGGTATAGTAAAAGGTGCTTCACTGTATAATCCATGGCATAATCCTCAATTAACATTAGAACGTCGCAATCTAGTGCTTAAGCTGCTAGAAAACCAGCACTTAATTAATAAAGATATATACATGATGCTAAGCACTCGTAATTTAGGTATACAACCAAAGAATGGAGGTATAATTTCCCCACAACCAGCATTCATGCAAATGGTACACCAGGAACTAGAAAAAAAAATAGGGAACAAAATAAATGATTTATCTGGTACTAAAATATTTACTACATTAGATCCTGTATCACAAAATGCCGCCGAAAAAGCTGTTGAAAATGGTATTTTAGATCTTAAAGAAACGTGTCAAATCAATGATCTTGAAGCAGCAATGGTAATAGTTGATCGTTTCAGCGGTGAGGTAAGAGCAATGGTGGGAGGTGCCAATCCTCAATTTGCTGGTTTTAATCGCGCTATGAATGCTCGTCGCTCCATTGGTTCTCTAGCTAAGCCATCAACTTATCTCACTGCACTCAGTAAGCCAGACAGATATAGCCTGAATGCATGGCTAACAGATCGTCCTCTTTCGATTAAACAAGCAAATGGAAGTATTTGGCAGCCTAAAAATTATGATCGTAGGTATCGAGGACAAGTAATGTTAATTGATGCCTTAGTTAATTCTCTTAACGTACCAACAGTAAATCTAGGTATGTTATTAGGGTTAGATCAAGTTATTGCAACCTTACATAACCTTGGTATTCCTAAAAATATAATTAATCCGGTTCCATCTATATTGCTTGGAGCTATAAACCTTACACCAATTGAAGTTGCACAAGAATATCAAACTATCGCAAGTAGTGGTAACTTAGCACCTCTATCATCAGTACGTTCTGTAATTACTGAAGATGGAACCATATTATATCAAAGCTTACCTCAAGCACAACGCGTGGTACCACCACAGGCTGCTTATCTAACACTTTACGGTATGCAACAAGTGGTAACTAGGGGTACTTCACGCTCTCTAGTTACACAGTTCGGTAACTATCATCTAGCTGCAAAAACAGGTACTACCAACGATTTACGTGATAGTTGGTTTGTTGGTGTGGATGGTAAGGAAGTCACTATTACATGGATAGGACGTGATAATAATGGCCCAACTAATTTAACCGGTGCTAATGGTGCTCTCACCTTATATCGTAAATATTTAGAAAACCAGACCCCACTACCCTTAAATCTTATACCTCCAGAAGGAATTACTAATATGAATATTGATAAATCAGGCAACTTTATTTGTAAAAGTGGGAATTTTCTTACCATTCCTGTATGGACAGAAAATCCAGAAAGATTATGCACACCCAGTAATACAGAGGAACTAATTAAAATGCCACAAGTAGTTATAACAGGAGGTTGGATTAGTGATATTGTAAATACACAGGATAATTAATTACTAAAATTATATTTAATTAATAATACAGTTATTAATAATTTGTTACATTATTAATAAATAATAAGTCTAATAAGACAAAAGTATTTTTTCATTATTAATAAATTAATATCTAAAAATAAAAATATCATCACCTATAATTTAAATCATTCATTAAGTATAAATGAGTATAATATGTATAAATTTTAAAGAGAAGTAAAATTCTATATACTTAAGATAGATTTTAAATCTATATAACAAAATTTTTTTAGTTGAATGAAGTTTATAAACACACTTCTATTAATGATCAGTAATATGTGAATATATTTATGCCGAAAAAATCATGTAAAACATTTTAAGTACTACCTAACATATTTATAATAAATAAAATGTGAAGTCAATAAGGTATTTATTTACTAACATAATTATTTAATAAGTAATATTTAATATTATATTAATAATAAATATAATTTTATTATATAATATATTTTGCTCTAAGTAATAAAATTAAGTCTAATGATTACTTTAACAATTAATATAATATATTCTATAAACCTAAATAATGCATAAATTTTTTATCTAAAACAAGATACAAAAATATAGTATAAAATACTAATAATAAAAAACAAAAAGAACTAATTAATATTTAATTATAATAAAATTCATTATATCATTCGATGAATACAATAAAAGTTCAGCATTTAAAGTGTTATTAATACACTTATAGTATGTAGTATAAGATATATATAGTTAATATATAGTAATATAACACTAAGCTATATTTAGCTTGACTTCAATAAAAGGATAAAATACTATTAATATAAGTAATAAAAAATATTTTTTGTCAATCCTAATATTTTATGTTTATTTTTGCTATTTTTTGTTTATTATGATGAATTTAAAAATAAGATCAGATTAATTTTACTTTAAAATATCATTAATAACCTCTGTCATTATGCTGTAATTACTCCATAGAATTTTAATTCTATTCATATTAATAATATTTTATTAATACAATCTTTGTATTAATAAAATATTTATTGCTCTATAATTAACATTATATAGTTAAATTAATTGGTAGATGAAAAAAATTTAAGAGTAATATTTAGTATTATATTTTAAAGGTATGTTTATATTTACTTATAAAATTTTTTTAATAAAAAATAATTACTAATTATAACCTTATACTACCTAATATTATATGAAATATTTTTAATATACTAAATAAGTAAGATATTAAGATCTAATACTTTTATAGTTCGTAAACTATATTAAATTAAAATTTAAATTTTTAAATTCGGTAAAATATATATCTGATAATAAGTATATACATTATTTCGGTTATTTTATCATCAACTCAGTAAAAACTCTCCTTTATACTAAAATAATAATAATTGGTTTCAATATACATGAAAAAGAAGATTATTCACTCTATAATGAAGAAGAGCATTCATGATTTTTATAGCTTTAGAATAGACGGAAATAATCTTAAGACTTTTAGTATATTAGGGTAATAGCAGAAAAACGTGGATATGATGTGAGTTAAACTTAAATATAGGTTATCTATTCTTGAAAGCTCATATAGAAAAGACTACTTGATATTTATTACATAAATAATACTAATCATGGTAAAAAACACCACTTAGTATTCATAATTAATATAATTATGAATTCTCGCATAACTTTATTGAAGCTGTCTCAATTAAAGAGAGAATATAATAATTTTATATTACACTCACATAAAATATATCTTGTAAACTTAAATCTAAAAAAGAAAACCTTAATATTTTAACACTGGACTACTTATATGTTTATAAACTTAAATATAATTGCTTTTATTTAAATATTTTCATTAAAAATAGTATAAAGACATTAGAGAGATAAAAGACATTTAAATAATTTACATTTTATCATAATAAAAATTAAGTATATAATATTTTTAGTATTTTAACATATGTTGATTATAAATTTTTTTTAAATAATAGATATGCTAAACAGATAGAAGCTTTACGTTTACTTTATCTATATACTAAACATAAACTATCAAAAGAAATTATTTAATTTACACAACTAATTATACCCTAGATTGATTGAATCAATATTATAGGAGATCTATACAATAGAGGTGATATTGAAGTGAGTGTACATATAAAATTAGAGTGGTCGTCAAGGTGGTCAAGGACGTTTTATAATTTATAATGGTTACGACCTAAAAATAAAACTAGTAAATTTTATTGGAACAAATAACTATAGAAATAATATAACATATAACTAATGATAGAACATCATTATAGTATATAACTCTACATTAGTATTTTACTTTAATATAAAATATTATTTACTCTATAGTAAAATAATAATTGTTTTTTAATAGATTAGTATTTTAGTTAATTATTAGATATCTATCGGGATAGATTGTAATTAATTGATATTATACCCACCTAATAATATCGATATAAGATATCATCAAATAAAAACTACGCTTATAGTTAAGTAAAATTGCAACTATATTTTCGAAATATTTTAAATTACTAATTCATATTAATACATTTATAAAAAAATAACAAGATGAATACTTATTTATTTAAAATATAAAAATATTACTTTTAAAAGTAAAAGTAGATAATCTAAAAATAAAAGAGTATTACTCTAAATAAATGTGCTTATACTAAGATTTTATTTTCACCTTAATAACAGTGATATATATAAAACATATTTGATGTTAAAGATTACACTGTAAATTATATTTTTTATAAAATAATATCCGTATTCTTATAGAATAAGTATTCTATAATAAATATTATTTAATTATTTCTATACAGAGTATTAATTAATCTTTGTATAGAATACAATGCCATTGATTCTTTCTGACCAATAAACTCATTAATTTAATTATATTACAACCATATACCTACTTATAAGAAGTTATATAGGTAAAGATACCCATGTAGTTTTAATATACAAATACATTATTTATGAAATAAAACTCTTAGTACGTTTTATAATACATGCAGTAATATACTGCCTATAATGTAACTGCTTATAAAGAATAATTAAGCTTAGTTATCTATGCATATCTTGATTTAATAAAAATACAAAACAAATAATATAACATATAAAGTTATACATTTTAAGCGCTTAATTATAAAGTTAATAGAAAAATTAACTTAAAATCTAAAGATATATTATTATATTATTAATATTTTACATAAAGATTACTATTTGAATTATATTAGTCTAATTAATGTTTATTGTATAATCCTGATAATAAAATTTTAGGATATGCTTGAAATAATAGTATAAAATTAACCACTAAGATATCTACATAACCTGATAGTATAGATACAGATATAAGTAGCAAAACATATTTATAAATAACGTAATAAATAAGTAAAATATTTAATTAAATTATTAATAATTAAGTAGACTATTATAACACAGTAAAATATATAAATGTAATTACTTGGCTACAATTTTTTAAAAAATTTCAAGGTTGTATCTGGTTTATATAAAAAATAGATATAAAATAATTTATCATCACTATATTTATTAATATATTAAATATACTAGAATATATAGGACACGATCTTTTAACAATAAAATGGGTTCTCTAATAAAAATTACTTTTAGTTAGATTCAGACTACTACTGTGATACCTTGTATGATGGAGGTAATATAAATTACTTACTTAAACTATCCACTATACTTAATACAAATTAGATCATTAATAACAATCTACATTTTATAAATAGTAAAAAAATCTAAATAAAAGTACTAAAACATGAGTAATAAATAAGATTATAAATAATACCCATTAGTATATGATATATAATATCATAGCATAAATAATATTTTTATATAATAAATTAAAATCAAATAAGTATTTAATATTTATTATTTTCTATATAGTGCACTGAATAAATAATTTTTTAACATATCTAAGGTAGTATCTAGATATTATAATCTAACCCCTAATATAGTATTATAGAGTAATTTTTTAACCGTCTACATTATTTTAATAATAAATTTTATTACTGTATATTAGCATCGCTTATATAGTATATTATTTTTACTAATTATATTAATTATAATAATATAATTAGTCTTATTTTGATGTTAATGGATACTTAATGATAGAGTAAATTGTCACAATAAATTATAACTTATTATTATTCATAAATAAAATTGAAGGGATATCTCTACTTAGAGATTTAGGTTTTTTAAAAATCTCACATGATCCTTAATAATATATTTTATATATCCATTAACTATATTAATATATGATTATTATCATAAATTATATAAAATATATAATTTATTTAGCCAAAAATTATTAAAAAATTAATATTATGTATTACATTTTAATATTAATTATATTTTGTAATATATTTATAATATCTAGATAAAAGATAATGTATTATGATTTTTAAAAAAAATTATAAGAAATATATAATAATACAAAGTCTATGTATCAGTTATTAAGATAGCAGTCAGCAAAAGATTCTAGAGATAGAATATTTATTCAGGTAAAAATAATTATGGATAAATCTCTTGTAATAGTTGAATCCCCAGCAAAAGCAAAAACTATAAGTAAATATTTAGGTAAAAACTATATAGTAAAATCTAGCATAGGTCATATCAGAGATTTACCAACTAGTGGTTTGCTCAATCATAAAAGCACATCAACTGTTAAAGGTAAGGCAAAACTTAAGATTAAAAAGCATGAAAAGGAAACACTTATTAATCGTATAGGTATTGATCCCTATCACGGATGGAAAGCACACTACGAGATTCTTCCAGGTAAGGAAAAGATTGTTGATGAATTAAAAATATTAGCAAAAAAAGTTAACCATATTTATCTTGCAACCGACTTAGACCGGGAAGGTGAAGCGATAGCTTGGCACTTACGTGAAGTAATTGGAGGTGAACATAAACTTTACAGCCGTGTCTTATTTAATGAGATTACACAAAAATCTATCCAGCAAGCATTTAATAATCCTGGAGAAATAAATATTGATCGAGTATATGCACAGCAAGCTCGTCGTTTTATGGATCGTATAGTAGGATATATGATATCTCCGCTATTATGGAAAAAAATTGCTCGTGGTTTATCCGCAGGACGTGTGCAATCCGTGGCAGTTCGTTTAGTGGTAGATCGAGAATTTGCAATAAAAAAATTTGTTCCTGAAGAATATTGGGAATTACGTGCAAATTTACATATTAAAAATACACTCGCTTTACAAATGCAGGTAACTCATGTAAAAAATAAAATATTTAAACCGATAAATAACGAGCAGATCCAGATCTCTTTAAAGGAATTAGAAAAAGAAAGTTATATTGTATCTGATTATGTATATAAAAAAACTAGTAGTAAACCTTATGCGCCATTTATTACTTCTACTTTACAGCAAACAGCGCATACACGTTTAGGATTTAGTGTTAAAAAAACTATGATGTTGGCTCAACGTCTTTATGAAACTGGATATATTACTTATATGCGCACTGATTCAACAAATCTTAGTCAAGATGCTATGAATATGGTTCGAGATTATATAATTACAAATTTCGGTGCGCAATACATACCTAAAGAACCTTATATTTATGCAAGCCAAAATAACGCACAGGAAGCACACGAAGCTATTCGCCCGACTAATATGAATATCCTATCTTTTGAACAATTAAAAAATATAGGACCTGATGCGCAGAAACTTTACTATCTTATTTGGGATCAGTTCATATCTTGTCAAATGACTCCGGCAGAATATGATTCTACCACAATTTTAGTTCAAGCCGGTCATTATATGCTCAAGGCTAAATATCGTACCTTACGTTTTGATGGTTGGACTAAAATACTACCTCAGATCCTTAAAAATAATGAAAAAAATATTATACCGTTTATTAAAATAGGTAGTAATTTACTACTACAAAACTTATTATCACGTCAATGTTTTACTAAACCATTAATACGTTTTAATGAAGCGTCTTTAGTAAAAGAGCTAGAAAAGCGTGGTATTGGGCGTCCATCTACATATTCAACAATTATTTCGACAATTCAAGATCGTGGTTATGTGCGTATTTATCAACGTCGTTTTTATGCAGAAAAAATGGGAGAAATTGTAACTTATAGTTTACTAAATCATTTCCAAGAGCTAATTAATTATGATTTTACCGCCCACATGGAAGATGATTTAGATCAAGTAGCAAATGCTAAAAAAAATTGGCAAAATGTACTAGACAACTTTTTTCATAATTTTAGTAATCAGATGTTAATAGCGGAGAAAGATCCAAAAGATGGAGGTATGCATCTGAATAAAATGGTTATTACAAATATTTCCTGTACTGTTTGTAAGCGTCAGATGGGTATTCGTACTGCAAGTACCGGTGTATTCTTAGGATGCTCCGGTTATACAATAACACCCATCAAAAAAAGATGTAAAAATACAATTAATCTATTACCTGAATCTGAAATACTAGAAGGAGAAGATGTAGAAACAAACGCCCTACGCGCTAAAAAACGCTGCGTAATTTGCGGTACTGCGATGGATAGTTATTTTATGAATAATAGTAGTAAGTTACTTATTTGTGGTAATAATCCAACTTGCAATGGTTATAAAATTCAAGAGGGTAAATTTTTCATAAAAAACTATAATGATCTAATTCTTAAATGTAAAAAATGTCATTCTGAAATGCAAGTAAAGATAGGACGTTTTGGTAAGTATATAGCATGTACCAATACAGAATGTAATAATACTAGTAAAATATTAAGTAATGGTGAATTAGCTCCTCAATTAGAGGATCCCATTCCATTACCAGAATTGCAATGTATAGAATCAGATGCATACTTTGTTTTACGTGACGGATCTGCAGGCATTTTCTTAGCAGCAAATACTTTCCCTAAATCACGAGAAACACGCGCTCCATTAGTGGAAGAGCTAGCTCGTTTCAGGGGAAGATTACCTGCAAGATTTGTATATATGGCTGATGCTCCACAAAAAGATCCTAAAGGTAATAAAACAATAGTACGATTTAATCGTAAAACAAAAAAACAATATATATCTTCAGAGTATAAAGGAAAAGCAACAGGCTGGGCCGCATTTTTTTCTAATGGTAAATGGATAGACACCCTGTCGACTTAATTATATTATTCTCATATAATTATATTAAGAAGTAATATCATTATGTTAAAAAGTAATATAATTATATTTATGTATATGTTTGTCTTACGGCTCCAATAAAAAAATAGTATAAAATTCTTGTTATTTATTAATATATTAATTCGTATAGTAAAAATACTATTAGTATAGTATTAAAGGTGTTTTTTAGCATAAATTCATTAAATATCTTCTTTTCAAGATAATACATATAACCTTTTGATAAAATTATTTCCGCTTATATACAGATAATTTTTTTACTAATACTATGGTTTTAATAATCTTACTATTTCTATATTGTTAAATAAATTAAGGATATAAAATCCTAGTATGATTTGTATCAGATGAAATCTGATACATGTTAGATGTTTATTGTAAATATATAGCTACTTAATAAGACCTATACAGGTCTATCTAACAATTAAAATTAAAAAGATTATTAATATAATTTTAAAAAATTAGCTCTATAATACCTTTATAGTGAATAACATCAATTTTTACTATGTATTTTCAATTAAAAAATAATAAATAAATGTAACTAAAACTACCATTTAATTATAATAATTATTACGAAATTTAATATATTCTATAATTATAAGTAACTTAACTAGTATGTATTAATACTTATATAATATTAAGTATTATGTATTTATATAATTTATTAAGGCATTATTCTAGATATTTAATCTAATACGTAATATTAAATAGTTATTATATATACCATATAAGTTATTCTAGCAATAGATTTATCATAAGACCTGGATTACATAGTATATATTTTATCATAAATAAAATTTATACTATGTAATAAATAATTATATCTATATGTAAAATAGTACTAATTATGAATTATTTTATCAGAAGATTGATTAAAAACTGAAATTATATTAATAATAATATGTTTTTATAGAAAGTAGTATTGTTAACTAAATTTATTTTAAATAGAACCTACTTATAAATATTATTTTATATAAATATCTAATATTTTATGTTTTTTTATGATTAAAAATAAATAATTTCTATTATTAGAATATACTCTTTGTAAAAGAAAATAAAATATTTATATAATTATAGATAAAATAATCAGGATTAATAATATATTAAATAAAATTATTCTATATGTTGTATACATAGTTAAAAGGTTATTTAGTAAAACTAATAAATAAACCAGCTAATTCTAAAAAAATATTAAAATCTATAATTAAAAAATAAAAAAGTAAAACAATAAGATCATTTTTGAGAAAATCAATAGTAAATAACATAACAACGATTAATTAGCTATGTGATATAATAATAGGTGTTAAGAAAATTATTAGCAAATATAATATTAGAAATTAGTAATAACTTAAAAACTAAAATAATATATTTTAGTTTTTAAGTTAGCAAGTTGTTATATAAGGCTGTCAGCCATTGTAATTAATTTTATATATTTATACTGATTAAAAATATACATAATAGTAGCATATACTGAATATATGCTTAGAAATAGTATATTTTATTTATTTTAAAGCATTATGCAATAGTTTAAAAAACTAGTAATATCTAAGTATATTGGAATATAGTTTATTTATTTAAAACTGAATTATTTAGCAGTTAAAAATACTATAGAAACGTGTATTAATAAATAAAATTTGATAAATAATTATCATTATTGGATGAATATATTTTATCTAAAATAATATATTTTTTTATTATTACATCTTTAAAAGATAATAAAATAAAATATTATATTTTTTCTTCAATAAATTAAGTATTTATCTTAAAAATATAGTTATATCGCTAACTAATTACCTATTATGAGATATTTATAACTAATATAACTAAAATATATTCTAAGTTTATAAAATTCATATGGGTTATAAAATTTTTTTATATATAATATATATATTAAACACTACTTATTTATTAATATATAGTTACAAAGGATATATATAAACCGCAGAATAAAATCTATAAAATTAATTGATAATTAATAGTAATAAATAAATTTAATTATTAGTACTTACTTGAAATAATCTATTATAGATATTATAATATCTACCTATTAATATAATATCTCTTATTAAAATATAAATTAATATTATCTCTAGTGATGAGTACCCACTATTAATTTTATATTATTTAAAGTGGGCATAAAATATTTATAGTAATACATTAGTAACTAATAATAACAAAGCAGTTATTAGCATTAAAAGTACCATGAGATATATCATAATACAAAGTATTAAGAAAAAATATTCATATTTTAGATGTAAAAAATATTTTTAAAAATATATAAAACATATAATATAAATTATGATTATTATAATCTTTATATATTATCTAAATTAATTAAACTAACTAAATTATTTTCATTAAAATTGAATTGTAATTTTAAGAAAATTAACATTAGAATATTTTAATTTAATATATCTTAAATTTTAAAATATATTTCATTATCTCTATTTTTATAAAAAGAGATTTAATGAGCTATATTAATATAAAATGTTACATAACAGGTATTTAAAGAGATACTTATATAAACATAATGTAATGTTAATTTTTAATGATTAAAGTTACATACAATTATATTTTAATGTATAACAATAGATTTAAAATACTCAATTAATAAAAGAACATATTGAATACCTTTCGCTTTTATATTTCTAAATATACTAAATTATTGAATAATAAAAAATATATTTATAATTATATAGATATGAATATTAATTATATTATATTTTTATGTAATCTACATTACTAAATATAGTAAATATCAAATAATGTGATATTAAAATGTTAATATTTAGGATGCTATCCTTAAATAAATAGTAATTATTCAATATATAGCATAATTATACCTTATTTTACTATAATAAATAGTTAGTATGTGCTTTTAACAATATAAAAGATAAAATAGTATCATTTATTGAATAATCAAACTATTATAATATCCCAATTAATTTTTTATAAGCTAGGAATTTTACAGTAAAAAAACTAAATATTACTTTAGTGAATTTAATTATATAAAAAAATAGAGACAATATGTGTTTTTGCTTCTTTACTTTAATAAAATTATTTAATTAAACAATATAAATACTTTCTTGCTTATGCTCAACTGTAAAATAAAAGAAAAAGTATACTATATTATAGTAATGTAATTGTAATGACCGGATGCGCAATACCCAATGATAATATATAGTATTATTCTATATCCAATAATATTATATAATATATATCTAATATTAGGAACTAATCTGAACTAAACTATGAAGTTAGACTTGAGTAAATACTATACGATATAATAAGTTAATATAAGAAGTAATAAAAATCGATAATATAAGATTATTTATTTATAATAAAATATGTACTAAGGTCTAATACCACTAAGAAAAACATCCATAGTAATGTATTATGAAAAGAGAAGATATACTTAAATACTATATTGAAGTCAGATCTATTACCTTACTAGAACAAGTTTCTTGACATTCCTCTTAGAATAATTACATAACATGATTAAAAACATCTAAAAGAACTTATATATATCGTAAAAAAGATACTGTACAATACTTTTTGTTATATTATACAAAGACATTAACCAAGTAGTATTACTATAACATAGTAATGATGAATATTTTAAATTACTAAAAAATTCTGTATGCTTCATGTATAAATAATATATTATAGCACATATTTTAACTTAATAAAAATAGAGCTCTATCCATACTAACTATTCTATACCCCTAAATCAATAAAATGTTTTTTGATACAAAAAGTAATACACAAATTAATATATGGCTACATATATTAATATATCAATATGATAAAATAATACAATATATAATAATGATTAATAAGTTACACTACATCTATAATTTGTATAAAGCTTTATTTCCCTTTTAGGTTCTAAAATACTAATAATTTAAGAGACACATAATATGCAAAATAGACAAAATCGTAAACTATCATCCTTAAGTATTCTTTCTATTGCTGGAGTAGAGCCATACAAAGAACAGTTAGAAGAAGAATACATGAATGAAAAACAGATATTTCATTTTAAACGAATTCTTAAAGCATGGTATAATCAGCTTCATCAAGAAGTTGACCGCAATATATCCAATATACAAGACGAATCTTCTAATTTTCCAGATCCAGTTGACCGCGCAGCACAGGAAGAAGAATTCAGTTTAAAACTACGTAATCGTGATCGTGAGTATAAATTAATAAAAAAAATAGAACAAACTCTAAAAAAAATTGAAGCAAAAAATTTTGGCTTCTGTAAATGCTGTGGTATTGAGATTGGCATTCGTCGTTTAGAAGCAAGACCAACAGCTGATCTTTGCATAGATTGCAAAACTTTAGCTGAAATACGTGAAAAACAAATGAATGGTTAATATTATATTAATGACCTTCAATAAATTATATAATTATTGAGGGTCTTGATATTACTGTAGTTTACAAATTAAAAAAAATCAATTATATTATTTTATATAATAAAGATATATGAAATAAATTTTATAAAAAATCTAGATAAAATATAAAGATATTACTTGTTAAGTTTTTTAATCTCTTATAAAAAGTAAACTATAGCCAGTTTGGCTAAAGGTTATTTTTTATAGTTTATTATATAATATTATCTATATTGTAATATAGATAATCTCTGAAAATTATCGAAAATATTTAATAACAGACGTCAGATTTAATAAATTAAAATAAATAAGTAATAAAAATGGATTACAATATACTTCTATTTAGTATAGAACAACTTGTAATACTATTAATAATAACAAACTGCTGTAAAGATTTTATCTTTATGGAACTAACTCTTAGCTAGTTATATCAAGAAGAGCATAAACCCCTACTATTTAGTATTATAAAAAATATTACAAAACTACTATCTTATTAAATTGTTAGGATGATCTTACTATAATTCTATTTAATAATAGTATATTAAAATCTTGTTTTATATAAAGCTCTACGATATATATCCATTAATAATTACTAATACATCAAAATTACCTCATTTTAATATATTATATAAATATACAAATAAATTTTATATGTACACTTAATTTATTAAAACCATTCTAAATAGCCCACTTCATCATAATAATTTAGTTATTTTATACGTATTATATAAAACTATTAAATTAAGAACTATAAAATATGGGAAGATAAATAGTACTTAATAATTGATTGTATCATGGATATAACATAATAATCCATATGCTTATTATAATACTATTATATAAACTTTTATTATAAATTTCTCAACTAAAAAAATAGAAAACGTATAAGGTAGGAATTAAATTAAATGACAATCATCCCGCGCGATGAACATAAAATTTCGCGTCAAAAAATTAGTAAGAACGCCTTAAAAGTTTTATACCGTCTTGATAAATCAGGATATGAAGCGTACCTAGTTGGAGGTGGAGTCCGAGATTTGCTACTCGGTAAACAACCTAAAGATTTTGATATTACTACTAGCGCAACACCAGAACAAATCCTCCAGTTATTCCGTAATTGTCGTTTAGTTGGCCGACGTTTTCGTTTAGCTCATATAATATTTGGCCCAGAGATTATTGAAGTATCTACCTTTCGTGGTCATCACGAACATATCAGCAATAGAGAAAATATCTCTTATCAAACACAACACGGTATGTTATTGCGAGATAATGTTTACGGAAATATAGAAGAAGATGCACAGCGTCGAGATTTCACTATTAATAGTTTATATTATGGAATTGCAGATTTTATGATTCGTGATTATACCGGAGGTATGCGTGATTTACAAGAAAGAAGAATTTGCTTAATAGGAGACCCAGAAACTCGTTACCGGGAAGATCCAGTGCGTATGCTGCGTGCTGTACGATTTGCAGCTAGATTTGACATGAATATTTGTTTACAAACCGCTAAACCTATTCCATATTTAGCTAAACTTCTTTATGAGATTCCATCATCCCGTCTATTTGAAGAGTCTCTTAAATTACTGCAATCTGGTTATGGATTTGCTACTTATAAGCTACTATGTCAATATAAATTATTCCAATTATTATTCCCGATTATTGCACGTCACTTTACTCTTAACAAAGACAGTCCATTAGAACGTATTATCATTAAAGTATTAAAAAATACTGATTATCGTTTACAAAAAGGTATGCGAGTTAATTCTGCGTTTTTATTTGCAGTTATGTTGTGGTATCCTTTAATGCAATTAATAGGGGAAATTAACAACAAAAATAATTTTACTAATTATGAGTCTTCCGTTATAGCTATGCATAATATTTTAAATGAACAATGTCGCACACTTGTAATTCCAAAACGCATTACTACTTTAGTATATGATATTTGGTCAATGCAAAGACACTTCTTTTACTACCGAGGACAACGTGCTTATAAACTTATAAATCAACCTAAATTTCGAGCTGCTTTTGATTTACTAGCTCTTCGAGCTGAAATTGAAAATAATCATGATTTAAAGAGCTTAACTGAATGGTGGGATAGATTTCAAAAAGCATCGTTATTACGTTAATATAACATGGAAAAATAAATTCGTTTATATAGAGAATATAATCTCATTAAGAATGATATAAAATTAATAAGATGTTTTTTATATATTTTATATTTAAGCAAAATAACTATCAATTAAATTTTAGGATTATAATTATTAATTAAAATTATATTTTAGTATCAGAAATATTTTTAAAAGAACATTACTATTAGTTATCATTTTATTATAAGTAATCAAAGCATATACACAATCTTTATATTAATAGGAAAAATATTTTAATATATTGTATTAAATATAGATAATTTCTTCTATATTGAAGTAGAAATATACTTCATACATAGATAATATTTTATATATATTTACTATAACTTTGAATATAAAATATCTCCTTCTCAGAGAGAAAGAAAAATAAAGAGGGGGATATTTTATCTTTTAACATAAATTATATTGAGATTTATTTTAATATAAATAAATTTTTGTTTAAAAAAAAATTAAGATATAAAATCTTATAATTTTTACTTAGAATAACTAAATTAAAGTTATTTAATTGAAATGACTATAAATAATATATTTATATAATGAAAGATAATATTCTAATCCTTAGATTAGTAGATACTGCTTTCTAGAATCTTCTTGAATATATTTAACTATTTCTTAATTATAATTTTAATATATAAATATAGTACTTAGTACTACCAAGTTATTTATTAAAAATATAACTTTTTCTAAGTTTGGTTATTCTTTGAAATGATACAACCACCTAAAATACTTATTGATTTAGAATAATATTCTAATGAGAATACGAGAATATTATAAAAATACTTTTATTATTATTGTTATAAACTAAAATACTTATTAGCTATACATAATTTTATTAACTAAATAATTACAGTATTTATATTAATAAATAACCCTAATTTTATATTATTGCCTTATCAGCCATAAATATTAAATTAGTACATTTTATTTGGGGATAAGATTAATCTTATTAGGATTATACTATCTTTATGATTAAATTAATTTTATATACTAAGTGATTAATTCTTTATAGTAAAATAATCTTTATATTATATCCAGAATATAGATTATAATTTATTTTAAGGATATTATAAATAGCTTAACATTAATATTAATAGGGTATATCCTTACCTTTATTTTATTTATCTAACAAAGCATATTTATAATAATATTATATTTTATAATAATCCTATTAAATAGTATTTCAGGTATAAATATCATTAATCTAATAATTATTATTAGATGATATCTATATTATAAATTTAGGTTTTATATTAATATAAATATTATATTATTTTGTCTTATATATTGTTATTTAAAATAATTACTAATTAAATATTCATATATTATATAATATTTAAATCAATATATCATAATCTTCAAATAAATCACTTCTATAATTTTATAGATTATATTAATAATATATTAAAATAATCTATTTACTCTTATTAAGAGTATCATACAAGTACAATATAGATCTGATAATTATCTTGTATATTATTTTAAAGTAAAATATTTATATAAATTTTATATTTAAATAATATAATACTTTTTATTAATAGATAATATTTATATTTATTGAATAATGTTTATTATCATGAATAAATAAGCGTACAGATAAAATAGTACTCTTATCTAAAATATATTATATAACTCATTATTATTTTTTATATATAATACGTAAAGTTAATTAACATTTAGTATGTTTTTTCCATGTGACTTCATTACGCAAATAAGTAGGCTGAATATTTTCTACCGCAGTAACTTTTCCTAAGGCAAAATCTATTAACGCTAACGGTAACATATCTTCAGCGTGTGGTAAAGAAATTAACCCATCAATTAATTTGATTGATACGATTTTAGCCATATTTGGGTATGTTACCCAACCAGTACCTACTGTAGCCCATCTACCAGTTAGATTCATAATATTCTTTTGTACACCCATAGGTGTTAGTACAGTTTCAGTAGAACTACCTAACCATTGACCGTTTTTCTGAAGCTGGTATTGTCCCCAATACACTTCTCCCATACGAGCATCAATAGCAGCTAAAACTTGAGTTTCACCTGTTAAACGAAAAGCTCCTTGAGCCATAGTAACAAGTGTTGAAATGCCAATCATCGGCAAATTTGCACCCATAGCTAACCCCTGTGCAATACCCATACCAAGACGCACTCCAGTAAAACTACCTGGACCACAACTAAAAGTTAAAGCATTTAATTGATTTAATGAAACTCGTGATTTAGCTAATATTTGTTGTACCATTGGTAATATAAACTGTGTATGACTACGTCGACATATTGTAAAGAGCGTATGCGTCTTACCATCTTTGTATATTGCAACAGAACAAGCTTCTGTTGAAGTATCGATTGCTAAAATTAGTATAGACATACAAACCTTAATTAGTATTATAAATAATATATTGAAGTATTTATATTCCTAATATAATATAAAATGCATGCTTGATAGCTATTGTATGTAATTAAGATATTTTATTTACCATTATATCATAAATATTTTAAAAAAATAATATCTATATATATTAGTGACAATATATTATTAAAAATTTTTTAGTTCTATAAAGTTAGAACAATAAAAATCACTAGATATACCTTTATGATAGAGATATAATGAGCATTATTTTATTTAATTTATATTACTATTTTATATATAATTAATGTATGACATGATTTATTAATAGTGCATAAAAGATATATTTACATTAAAACTATACTATAAGTGATTATATACAAGATATATGATACAAGATCATATTATTGTTATTTAACATATATATGTTAAGTTATTTTCTCAATGATGAATCTTCTCATATAACTTTACTCTAGTTTAAGTATTCATCTTACAATATTATCTACAAAATAAAAGTTATAGGTGACAGGTATTACCATACTTTTATAGGTATGTAGAAATTTTCTGACTATACTATAGATTCTGCATGTAAAGTATTTTTTGGTTTATCTAGAAGTAATATGTTTATTTTTAATAAAATAACCCTGCAAATAGCAATATGGATTGCTCATTTCATCAAATATATAATATCTTGCGACATATTTCAGTTATTTCTTTATATTATGTATTATAAAAATAAATAATATTTTTTACTTCACTTGTCTCTTTAAGCTATTTTATTAAAGTTAGTATATGAAGAAATATATAAAATTATATAATTATTGAAGGTAAATTAGGGGCATATTTAACTAAAGATACGTTTTGTAATCTATTTTTTGTTATTAATACTAAATATTATACATAATAAGGTAGATTTCCTACATTATTTAAACCTAAAATGCCCATGTATTATCTTAGGAAAAACTCAATTAAATATACTTTAAAATATAATACTTAAACATAGCTATATTATTAATATAAATATGGTATAAATATATTGAATTATAGTCATCTAACTCCCTTTATATAAATAAAAGCTGCCTATTCTAATTATAGAATAGTATAAAAATAAAAGTATGAGTATGAGTATGAGTATTACTCATACGACATTATATTTTATTATATAAATAAAATACTTAATCAAGTATGTAAGTCATTTAACTTAAAATATTATCTCTAATATATTCATATTATATTATATTATATTATATATTTTGATATAAATTTATATTACAAAATAAATTTCTTCTTATAATGATAGTATTTTTTTTAAAAGATTACTTTATATTCTATTTTTGAATATAAAATATTTTATAGACTATAAAACTAATTAATAATTCATTTAAAATTATTGAATGTTTTATTCTGTAATAATATATGTAATATTATTACAGAATATTATCAGCTCTTACTTAACCAGTTAAAATATGTATTCCTAATTAAATTTATAGATAAATTGATAAATTTATTATTTTCTCAATAAAAATATAAATTTCATTTTTAACTTAATTGAAATAATAAGTCAAGTATATATAAAAAAGCTAAGGAAATCTATATTAAAAAATAAAAATAAAATTAATAATAATATATAATACAAAATATTATATAAAGAATTTTACTAATTAATAATATTTAATTAGTTAAAGATTAATTGTTAAATAGAAAAAAATTCTATATACAAAAGTTAATCTAACAAAATATTTATAATCATATGTTAGACTAATATTATTTATTATTAATATAGTTATTAATTTATCACTCTTAATACATAAGATAATGATATATTATAATTTTAATATAATTAAAATATAATATATCATAATTATATATAACGATATTAAAATAATTCTTTTAATGTAAACACACAGAGAAATATTAAGTAATTATACTTATTCCATAAAATTATTAATATTATAAATTTTTAAGCTTGTGTGGTAAAATAAGAAATAATAATTATTAATTATTATGATAGTCATAATAAGCTAAAGCTAAACTTACTTAGATAGTATAATAACATATAAATTAATTTGTTTGCTTTTTATTTTTATAAAAATTTTAATAAATAAAGTAGTAATATAATTACATATATAAAGTTCATGTAACTTCTCAATACCTATATAGTACTATGATTTATAATATAAAGTACCTACCCCTCCTGTTTATATATCTTAAAAAATCTACATTAAAAAACAATAAGAATATTATTGCTGTATATTTACTACATACTAATCTTAGTAGCAGTGATTAAATAGTGATATTATTTTTACTTAATTTTTAGTAATTATAGAAATTTCAAATATTATTAAGAATGTAATTCTTAGTAATATTTGAAATATATCAACACTTATAGTAATAACGTAATTAGTTTAAGTTTGATAAAGATCAATACCCCTAGAATTGTCTTAAGTTTATATTTGATTTTATACTAGTAATATCAAATGTCACTATGATTATATGTTCTACTAAAGTAGTAAGGAGACCTTATTAGAATTATGCAATACTTCCTTTATATAAAAATTTTTATAACATAAGATCAATAATAGGATATATATCCTTACTAGATAATAATTAATAATATAAAGTTTATATTTTTATACACTAAATATCATATCTATAAATCTTTATTATAATAATAATTCATTATCTATGTCGGCAAAATATTAGATTTACCCTAAATATATTTAAAATTACATAAACTTAACTACCATACTATAAATAAAAATATAATGTTATAAAACTCCTAATACAGGAATATTAAAAACACAATATTTCCGTAAAATTATAATTAATTTTAATAAGTCCTATATAATTATTTATAATTATATAGACATAATCCTTGTATTTTTTTCTCTAAAAAAAACTCATTATAAATCTTAATAGAAATATAACAAAATGAAAATATATAATAAGAACTGTAACATAGCTTAATAGATAATTCATGATGACTATAAAATATTTTAAAAAATATTTCAAAGAATTATTACATACGATCTACTGTTTGAATACCTAGTATATCTAAACCTGTTTTTAATGTTTTTGCCGTCAGAGATACTAATTTTAAACGACTTATGCGCTGTTTATTATTTTTAGCTGTTAAAATGGGACAAACTTCATAAAATTTAGAAAATATACTAGCTAAATTGTATAAATAATTACACATTATATGTGCTATACCATAGCAAGCTACTTCGATAATAGTTTCTTCAAATTGAATTAAGCGAGTAGCTAAGATTTTTTCACAATTTTCAGTAAGAATTATATCACCTACTAAATATTTTTCATCGATATCTCTACGTTTTAATATTGAAGAAATACGAGCATAAGCGTACTGTATATATGGCGCAGTATTACCTTCAAATGATAACATACTATCCCAGTCAAAAATATAATCAGTTGTACGATTCTTAGATAAATCAGCATATTTTACAGCACCAATACCAATCACTTCAACTACTTTTAGTAACTCTTCACTACTAAAATTTAGGTTCTTCTCCATAAGTAATTGACCTGCACGCTTAATTGCCTCATTTAGCAAATCTGATAGCTTTATATTACTACCGGAACGAGTCTTAAAGGGTTTGCCATTTTTATCTAACATCATACCAAACATATGATGCTCAAGACTTACTGAATCAGGTACATAACCAGCTTTACGTACTATTGCCCAAGCCTGTTGTAAGTGTTGATTCTGACGAGAGTCAATATAATATAGTACTCTATCAGCCCCTAAAGTCTCATAACGATATTTTGCACAGGCAATATCATTGGTAGTATATAGATAACCACCATCCTTTTTTTGGATTATTATGCCCATAGGTTTCCCTGCTTTATTCTTATACTCTTCTAGAAATACCACAATAGCACCTTCACTTTCTACAGCTAACCCTTTAGCTTTTAAATCAGCAACAATATCTGGTAACATATTATTATAAAGGCTTTCACCCATTATGTCTTTTTTTGTTAAAGTAACATTTAAACGTCGATAGTTTTCCTGATTTTGTGACATAGTTATATCAACTAATTTGCGCCAAATTTTTTTATAATATTTAACTCCACTTTGCAGTTTAACTACGTAAGAACGCGCTTGCTCGGCAAAATAAGCATCTTGATCATAACATTGTTTAGCTTTACGGTATAAGTCTTCTAAATCAGAGATTTGCATTGTATCTATTTTTTTATTTTGATGTTTTTTTAGATAGGCAATAATCATACCAAACTGAGTACCCCAATCTCCTATATGGTTAGCTCGAATTACTTTATGACCCAGAAACTGTAATGTACGTACAGAAGCGTCACCTATAATAGTAGAACGCAGATGACCAACATGCATCTCTTTGGCTACGTTGGGTGCAGAGTAATCAACTACTACAGTTTGTGGTTTTACGGCGGTAATACCTAGGTGATCATCTACTAGAGAAATTTCAATTTGTTTTGCTAACCATATAGGATCGAGAAAAATATTAATAAAACCCGGACCTGCTATTTCAACTTTACTAGCAATACCAATTAAATTAAGATGCTGTAAAACTTTTTTAGCAAGTTTTTGTGGTGCAATACCTAATTTCTTTGCAGCCACCATAACACCATTTACCTGATAGTCACCAAATTGTACTTTTGAAGCCTGACAAACAAGAGCTTTACTATCAAATGCAGCTCCTGCATCCCTTAAAGATTGAGTCACTTTAACTGAAAGTAGTTCTTTAATATTCAAATTTTAACCTTAAATTTTTAATTTAAACGTATGTAATAATAATATTTATATGTCAATTAATTTATTAAAATATATCTCTAATAAACAGGAAATCGTTGTATCATAATTAATAATATAGATATAAAATAATATAATACTAATATTAAATATACAAAATACATATAATAAAAAAATACTCCATATATAGAATTAACTAAAATATATAATTATTAAGATATTTAATAAACTCGATAATAAAGTAATATAATATAAAAAATAAACAAATGATCATTTAAAATGAAGAACAGTTATTTTAATAACTGTAGTTAAGTTTATATATTTTAAATTAATAAATATAGCTTAGCTGATATCATCATGATAATCATGCAGGGTATAAAATATACCTTATAGATATCATTTTCATATAGAAATAGTATTATATATTTTGATTGCCTTTAAATGATATTGGTATATAAATAAATTAATAAAAATATACTTTTATAAATATCTAAAAATATAAATTTGAAAATTTTTTTAAAATATATTTTTATAAAAACATATTATCTAACTTTGTTAAGTATTTTAATAAAGTTACTAAATAGATTATTTATTCAATTTTTATTATTACAAATCAAGCGAATACTCTATAATAGCAATTATATAAAATAAAATATTATGTAATTAAATCATTTAGCCTTCACATTAAATTATCTTTATAATCAAGATGATATCCTGGGTATTATTAATACTCTTATAGTTCTCTAATATTGGAGTAGTGATGAATCAGAGCAAACTTTATATCAATAAAGAACTGAGTTGGTTATCATTTAACGAAAGAGTATTACAAGAAGCGGCAGATAAGAATAATCCCCTTATAGAAAGGATACGCTTCTTAGGAATTTACTCTAGAAACTTAGATGAATTCTATAAGGTTAGATTTGCAGATCTAAAACGTCGTATTATTATAAATGAAGAACAAAATTTAAATAATAATTCAAACGAATTGCTTAAAAAAATTCAAAATAAGATTCTTAAAAAGAATAAAGATTTTGACTATTTATATAACGAACTTCTATTAGAAATGGCACGTAATAAAATTTTCCTTATTAACGAACGTCAGCTTTCTAAAAACCAACAAGTATGGTTACGCCAATATTTTAAAAATTATTTACGTCAGTATATTACCCCTATTATGATAAATAATGAAACAAACTTGGTATCTTTTATAAAAGATGACCATACGTACCTTACCGTAGAAATCATCAGTAGTAATCACATAAAATATGCACTGCTTGAAATACCATCTAATAGAGTAAAACACTTTATTAGTATTCCCCCGAAAACACCTTATCAACACAAGCCAATAATTCTAGTTGATAATATTTTACGCTACTGTCTTAATGATATTTTTAAAGGATTTTTTGATTATGATAAGTTAAATGCCTACTCTATGAAAATGACTCGTGACGCAGAATATGATTTAATTATGGAAATGGAATCTAGTTTAATGGAACTTATGTCATCAAGTCTAAAACAGCGACTTACAGCAGAACCAGTACGCTTTGTTTATCAGCGTGATATGCCTGATAAATTAATAGAATTGTTATGTCAAAAATTAGGTATTTCTTCTTACGACTCTATTATTGCCGGTAGTCGTTATCATAATTTTAAAGATTTTATAAAATTTCCAAATGTTGGCAAAGCACATTTAGTCAACAAACCGTTACCACGTCTAAGACATATATGTTTTGATCAATTCCGTAACGGATTTGACGCTATCCGCGACCATGATATATTGCTGTACTATCCATACCATACTTTTGAACACGTCTTAGAACTTTTAAGGCAGGCTTCCTTTGATCCTAGTGTACTAGCTATAAAAATTAATATTTATCGTGTTGCTAAAGATTCTAGAATTATTGAATCTATCATACATGCTGCGCATAATGGTAAAAAAGTAACAGTAGTGGTAGAATTACAAGCGCGTTTTGATGAAGAAGCTAATATCTATTGGGCAAAGCGTTTAACTGAGGCTGGTGTACACGTAATTTTTTCTGCGCCAGGATTAAAAATTCACGCAAAACTATTCCTGGTTTCACGAAGAGAAGAAACGCATATAGTTCATTATGTTCATATAGGTACTGGTAACTTCAATGAAAAAACCGCACGTCTATATACGGATTATTCTCTACTAACCGCTGATACGCGTATTGCTAATGAAGTCCAACGCGTATTTAATTTTATTGAAAATCCATATCGCTCTGTAAGTTTTAAGCACTTAATGGTATCACCACAAAATTCACGCCGTATGCTTTATCAACTGATAGATAAGGAAATTACTAGTGCACAATCCGATATTAAAGCCGGAATTACTCTTAAAATAAATAACTTAGTCGATAAAGGACTTATTAATCGATTATATACTGCTTCTTCTGCTGGAGTAAAAATTCGCTTACTAATCCGTGGTATGTGTTCGCTTGTACCAGATATTTTAGGAATCAGTGAAAATATCCAAGTTATAAGTATTGTTGATCGATTTTTGGAGCACGCACGAGTCTATGTATTTAAAAATAATGGCAATCCGTTAGTATATCTATCTTCTGCTGACTGGATGACACGAAATATAGATTATCGTATTGAAGTAGGAGTTTCACTTTTAGATCCAAAATTACGCCAACGCGTATTAAAACTTCTTGATCTTCAATTTAATGATACTGTAAAAGCACGTTTTCTTGATAAAGATCTAAGTAATCGATATGTGCAACGTGGAAATCGACGTAAATTGCATTCTCAATTAGCTATTTATCATTACCTTAAATCTCTAGAACAACCACATAATTAATAATTAACCTATTTATTTATAAGACAATCTATTATGATTCTTACTCATTATAAGTATAAGCCACAAGAAATTGCTGCTATAGATTTAGGATCTAATAGTTTTCATATGGTTATTGCTCGTATTGTGCATGGAGCAATTCAAATTTTAGCATGCTTAAAAAAACGCATATATCTAGCTGATAGTCTTGATAATAATAATATGCTAAACGAAGAATCTATAGGACGTGGTATTGCCTGTCTTGCGTTATTTGCTGAACGTTTAAAAGGTTTTCCTAAAGAAAACGTTTCTATCATTGGTACTCATTCTCTACGCCAAGCAGCAAATATAAAAGATTTTCTTAAACGTGCAGCTAATGTTATACCTTATCAAATTGAAGTTATTTCAGGGCACGAAGAAGCATGCTTGATTTTTATGGGCGTAGCACATACACAACCAGAACAAGGTAATATATTGGTAGTTGATATCGGAGGAGGTTCAACAGAGATAATTATTGGTAAGGATTTTTCCCCACTACTAATAGAAAGCTGCCAAATGGGATGTATAAACTTTGCTCGTCAATTCTTCCCTGATGGGGAAATCAATAAAAATAATTTAGGACGTGCGCGTTATGCGGCAGCACAAGAATTAAATAACATAGCATGGAAATATAAAATCCAAGGTTGGGATACTGTACTAGGAGCATCTGGTTCTATTAAAGCTATTCAAGAAGTACTAATCGCGTTAGGTGAAAAAGATGGGTTAATTACATCAAAACGTTTAGCATTATTAAGTAATAAAATACTTAAGTATAAACATTTTAGTAAACTAACTTTACCTGGCTTAACAGAAGAACGTCAAATGGTATTTGTGCCAGGTCTTTCTATTCTATATGGAATTTTTGATGCATTAGCTATTAAAAAATTGCGTTTTTCAGGTAGTGCATTACGAGAGGGTGTACTATATGAAAGGAAAGGACGTTTTAGTCATCAAGATATTCGTAGTCGTACAGCAGAGAGCTTAGCAAAACATTATCATATAGACCAAGAGCAAGCAAAACGTGTTTTTTGTACAGTCAAAAAACTATATGCACAATGGATTATACAAAATAATACACTTATACATCCACAGTTAGAATCTATACTAAAATGGGCTGCGATGCTACATGAAGTAGGTCTAGGTATTAACCATGCAGGTATGCATCGTCATTCCGCTTATATTCTTCAAAATACTAGTTTACCTGGATTTCATCAAGAACAGCAGTTAGTGCTTGCAACAATAATACGTTTTCATCGTAAAAGTATAAAACTAGATGAATTACCACATCTTACTATGTTTAAAAAGAAACAATACATTCCACTTATCCAAATTTTGCGAATTGCTGTATTGCTTAATAAGCAACGTCAGTCTAGTAAACTACCTGAATCACTAAAATTATTAACTTATAATTTCCAATGGATCTTGTATTTTCCAAAAGGATATCTAAAACAAAATAATATTTTACAAGTTGACATAGAAAAAGAAAAGTTATACTGGCAGTATACAGAAGGATATCGATTGTTAGTAGAAGAAGAAAATTTCTAAAGAAACATACTGAGATTTAACTTAATAATACATCCTAAATAACTTTTTTTGTTAAAAGAATAGATAATTCATTGATTATTTATCATATTATTAAATAATACCATCTTGCTATTAAATATAGTAAGATTAAAGATATAAAATAGTTAAAGATTGTATGAATGAATTTTATATTATTCTATAAATAGTAATAATTACTTTAATTAACTTAAATTATAGATTATATAATTAAGAAAATACAACCATATAAAATAATAAATATTTAATTATTATAAATCTTTCATATTAAATAATAAGGGTACATACTATAAATTTTAGAATTAATTATTGCTTGAATCTATAATATAGATAAAACATTATTGAATACGTAGCTACTAAATAATAAATTTTTCATCAAAAAAACATAAAAATATTTAATTTAAAGTAATCTTATGCATAAAATAATACTAATTATCTTCCGATAAACATTTCTTATGCAAAAAAACAAGAAATTATTAATAGAAACGAATGTATGTTTTTCTATAAATAAAATAAAATAATATTTTTATGATTCTTTATAATTTGACTAAACTATTTATCATAATCTTGATATGTATAACTTAAGGATTAGTTAAATAAATCTAATTTTAAAAAATTTTTTGCGCTAATTAAGTTCTTTTAAAGTTATTTATTTATAAAATATAAAATATAATAATTTAAAGTTACCCTATCTGCGTTATTTAGTACATTACTATAAGTCAGAAATACTTGGATTTTTAATCACAAAACATTAAAAGTTTATAAATAAAATAAATACCTTGAAAATATTGGTCTTTATTTTTAATATAATAATATATATTTATCCAAATAATATTTTTGATATACAAATAACTAATTATATATAGATTATTAAAAATATGTAGTGTACTTTTGTTAAAATTACAAAACAATGATATTGTAATCTGATAAAACTAATAGTTCAATCATAAATTTACTATACATTAATAATATGTAGTAAGGTGTATGTCAATTAACATTATTAAATAAACTATAGTAGTGATATAATAATTTTATTATAAATAAAATAATCTTTTAAATATTAAATCTTAGATTATGTGATATCATAAAACTTACTGTGTTTACTATGATATAATCATATCAACTAATATTATTGGGTCTTAGAATATTTAAGACATACATGATACATATATATCATAATATTTATTATGTAAAATACGGTATTATAGACATAATATAGACAAATACATAAGTTTCTTATTTTTCACTATACAGATATAATTTTATATATTACTGAAATTTTCACTAATTAAAAAATAAATCAGTATAAATTTGATTAACTGTATATCTACCAAAAATAATAAATATACTTTATGTAAATAGTTTAATAATATAAAAATATTATATACTGGTAAATAGAACACAGCAAAGATAATAACTGACTACTAAATCATAAATATTGCATCAATAGATAAAGATAGTTTTTTCTTTAAAAGAATACACTATGTGTGTACCAAGATATATCATCTTGCCATAAAAATTTTAAAACATATAAATTATGTATAATTTATATCAAATAAATATAATAATAATATAATTATATAGTATAAATTACATAATAACATTTTATTATATAATAAGAAGGTAAAATCTTCAATAATAAATTAGAGATACCCAATCTTTTAATAAAAATATAGGTTATACTATAATGTTAATATCTATATTAAGGATATAAGATCCTTGTAATAACATTATTTAAAATGTTATTACAGTGTTATACTGATATATATAAAATATACATTTTATTATATAATAAATAGTAATATTTAGAATATAAAATTCAATTTTCTTAAATAACTTTAAATAACATTTAACCTAATCATAATATATAATTATATACAATATAATAAAATTATAATATTATATTAAAATATGTATATCATACTTATATATCTATAAAGTATTTTCACCTCATTAATATACTACAATATATAAAGTTTATACTATATTTTAATACATTTAAGCTAAGTATTTCTTCTTTAAATAATATTGTAATATACTTTTAAAGCCTAAATTTATCAAAGTACAACTTAAAACTATTTTAAGAGAAAGATGTACAAAATGTACTAAGATACCACTAATATAATTTATTATTTAGATATAAAACTATTCAATATCAATATATTAACTAAAATTAATTTACTTATATCAAATAAGAATTATACAAACTATATCTACCTAATAGGTTAATTATTAAAATTAAATATTAATAATCTATAATAAATTCTAAAAGAATAAACTTTATTAACTCAAGATACTATATTGTATTTCCTACAAGAAATAGGAAGAGATATTTTCTAAATAATAGAATAATATTCTCATGCCATAGTATTTATAACTTCTACAGGAACTTTACAATTATGATAAACCGCTTGTACATCATCAGAATCTTCTAAAAGATTTATAAGGTTCATTAACTTAAATGCATTATCTGAATCTATTTTTATTTTTATAAAAGGAATCATAGAAATTTCAGATAATTCGGCAATTAAATTGCTGTTCTTATATAATGTATTTTGTATTATATTTAATATTTTCCATGGGGTAATAACATCTATAGCACCACCATCATAGGTAATTACATCATCCGCACCTGCTTCCAACGCAGTATAAATTAAAGTATCTTCATCTAGTACTTTTGAATAAGAAATAACACCTTTCTTAACAAATAAATAAGACACTGAACCACTAGTAACTAGATGACCTCCTGTTTTAGTAAAAGCGTGGCGCACTTCAGCTGCAGTACGATTACGATTGTCACTTAAGCATTTCACTATGATAGCTGAACCACCAGGACCATATCCTTCATAAAGTGTTGTATCCATATTAATATTATTATCACTACTAATCCCGCGGGCTATTGCACGATTTACAGTATCTCGGGACATATTATTAAATAAAGCCTTATCTATAACTGTACGTAGGCGAGGATTAGCATTAATATCACTACCACCTAATTTAGCGGCAGTTACTAATTCGCGAATAATTTTAGTAAAATTTTTACCACGCTTAAAATCTTGAGCAGCTTTACGATGTTTTGTATTTGCCCATTTACTATGACCTGCCATATGTATCTTCACTTAAACTGTAGAGTATTTTAAGAGATAAAATATATATTTTTATTGGTAATTTACAGTAAACAACTGATCTTATAAAGATATTACGATGTAACACAAGATTCTATTAAATTATTCTTACAGAATTTTACCTATGTCCTGATAATTTTTCAAAAAAATAATATAAATAGGTAGAACTGAATACTCTAGTTAACTAATTATATAAAAGAATTATATCTTTATATAAAATCACTAACCATAGTTTTATAAAAAAGTATTATATAATTTTAATATACAGCAATTTAACTATTATTTACTATACTAAATATAGATTCAAATCTATTGATAATTATATGAGATATTAAACATAATTGATCAAGATCATACTAAAAGATCTACTAAAATATTAAAGTACTTTTATTTATCTACTATTATATAATTTCTTAAGAATCTAATAACGATTAGAGTTGGTATATTATTACTTTTTAGTAACCAAGGAAATAGAAAGTTCTTGTAGTACCTTGTGATTTATAATACTTGGAGCATCTGATAAAAGATCAGACGCAGCAGTTGTTTTAGGAAAAGCGATAACATCACGAATGTTACTAGTGCCAGTTAATAACATAACTAAACGATCTAAACCAAATGCAAAACCCGCATGTGGCGGTGTACCATATTTTAAAGCGTCTAAAAGAAAACCAAACTTATCTAGTTGTGCTTGTTTAGAAATATTAAGAATATCAAACACAGCTTCTTGCATTGCACTATTATTAATGCGAACAGAACCACTGCCCACTTCATAACCATTTACAACCATATCATATGCATCAGCAATAGCACATAATGGATACGCTTGCAACTCAGTTATAGACATATTTAGTGGTGCAGTAAAAGGGTGATGCATTGAATCTAAATTACCTTTATCGTTACTTTTAAATACTGGAAAATTTATAATCCATAACGGAGCTAAGCTCTCTTCATTGATTAATTTTAATTCGTAGCCTAATTTTATACGCAGTGCACCAAAAGCATTAGTAATAATTTTTTTAATATCTGCGCCAAAGAAAAGTATATCTTTATTTTGTGAATTAGTACGTTTAAGTATTAACTCTAAAACGTGATTATTTAAAAATTTAGTAAATGAACCTTGAATACCTTTAATACCTGCATCAAGATCATTAATTTTTATCCATGCCAATCCTTTAGCACCATATATACCCACAAAAGCAATATATGAATCAATAGTCTTACGTGTTAAATAAGCTCCACCAGGAATACGCAATGCAATTACATAACTTTTTAAGTTATTTACTAATCCTGATAAAAATGATAAATCAATATTTTTTACTAGATCAGTAATATCTATAAGCTTAAGAGGATTACGTAAATCTGGCTTATCAGATCCATAATGAAGTATAGCGTCAGAAAAAGTCATTACTGGAAAAGTACCTAACTCAATATCTTTTATACCTCTCCATAAAAAACGAATTAACTCTTCCATTATTTGACGTACTTGTTTTGAACTCATAAAAGAAGTTTCTACATCAATTTGTGTAAATTCAGGTTGACGATCAGAACGTAAGTCTTCATCACGGAAGCACTTTACAATCTGATAATAACGATCAAAACCTGATATCATTAATAGCTGTTTAAACACTTGTGGAGACTGAGGTAATGCGTAAAACTTACCTTTATGTACACGACTGGGTATTAAATAATCACGCGCACCTTCAGGTGTAGCTTTGGTCAACATAGGAGTCTCAATATCAAGAAAATTATTTTCATCCATAAAGCGACGCACAAGAGTGGTAATTTGTGCACGCGTTTTAATATATCTAGCCATCTCGGGACGACGTAGATCAAGATAACGATATTTTAAACGTTTCTCTTCACTATTTTTCTGAGTAAAATCAATTGGTAATGGTTTAGAGCTATTTATAATAGTTAATTTACTACATATTGCTTCTATTTCACCTGTAGACATATTATAATTTTTTTGTCTCTCTGGACGTGCATGAATGATGCAATTAACTTGCACACAGAATTCATTACGAAGTTTTGCTGCTTTCTGAAAAATTTCTTGATACTCTGGAGCGAATAACACCTGTATAATACCTTCGCAATCACGTAAATCAATAAAAATTAAACCACCTAGATCACGTCGACTATTTACCCAACCGCAAAGCATTACTTCCTGTCCTTGATGAGATAAATTTAACTGCCCACAATAATGAGTGCGCATAACTATATATCCTTTAGCTTTTATTATTACATCTAACTAATGCCACGAATAAAATTTAAGCTAAGTAAACATGTGCTGTAAAACTTTCATTAAAATTTCTAAATTTCTTAGAAAATATAATATTTTAATTAAGTATGCTAACTTAGCATATCAATGGACTAATATATAGCCTGTTATATAAAATATACATGGAAATGATAATGTATTCTAAAAGACTAAAATATTGATCCTTATAAACAAGATATCTTCTTATTGTATCTTATTTATTCTCATGCTCTTTATAAAAGTATTTCTTAATAGAAATATAATAAAATTAGTTTAAAGTGAAATTATTATGAGTCATTATTTATATAAAATAGAATATTTATTCTATATAAAATTTTTACCCTTAATTTACATTTATTATGTAATATAAAGTTAAATAATACTAGAGAGATTATAAATAAAATATTCTTTAGAATTTCTTATAAAATAGAGTTTTACTATTAATATAGTGATTTAAATGCAGAATATTAGATTCTTATTTATTATTATAGATCTTTTTTCTTTACTATAATGAATATAGATTAAGAACAAAAAATAAAATAATATGCAAATAAAATTTTAATAGTATAGTATTTATGATTTTTATCATAAACACTATATTCAATATACTATTAACATATCTTAATAAGACTTTATAATAATTACTTCAAAAGTACTATCTTAAATTATATTTTTAAGGTAAAAAGTTATTTTTATATAAGAAGCATTAATTTATATCTAATAAATGAATGACTACTAAATGCACTTATTTTGAACTTATTAATTAATAAATTTATAATTTCTTAACAGAATGATACTAATTTGGGTTAAATAAATCATACCTTTATATATGAGATGTTACTAATAACATATCTAAAGATATACTTAAGGATATTATTATTTATACTAGTCAAAAAACCTCTTCTTTCTCTCTTTAATGGTTGGCATAATGATATTTATATCATTATAAGATATAAGTAGTATATATTATTTTAATCAATATAGTTGATAAGGTATTATTAGTTATATAACTTAACTTTTAATTAAGTTATATAACTTAGAGAATTTTTTTATAAAAAAATCAATAATTCTTCTTTAGTATATAAATATTTTTATATTTATGTTTATTTTCTATAATTATTAAATTAAATATCATTTAAATACATTTTTTATTTTTATAATCTAATCAATTCATTAGATATATCACTATAGTATACTAAAATAAATTTAGATGTATGATTACATCATAATAAAATTATAATCTCTCTTATATAATATACTGAATATTAAGAAGTAAAACTTTTATCTTAATATTGTTAATATCTTGTTATAAAGATATTATGTAAATTAGATTAAATTATTAGTAATATTATTAGAGGATATCTAATTTATATTAACATATACTTATATAAAAGAAGTTATTCTTATAATTCTTACTAACATAAATGTTAATTAGAAAGATAAAATTAAAATTTTAAAAATACCTTACACTATATAGCTTTACTTTATATTATTTTATTTTTATAAATATACAATATATTATTATATAACAATAAATATTATATCGTTCATTAATCTTATTATATCTTCTTGTAAATACCTAGTATATGTATTACTAGTATTCTTATTTAGTAATGGAAAATAAAAATATCTTCAATACTTATTATAAGATATTTTATGTTACATATATAATATAATTAAACTCAATTAATTCAGATATAAATAAATCTTATTTTTTTATCAAATAAAGATAATGTTCTTCATATAATTTCACATACTATATAATTTAGTCTAAATATTTATTAACAATGCAAACCTAGAAAGTTTATTCCAAGTAAAATGAATATTATTTTTAATAGACATTATTATCGCGCAGAGTAAGAATATATTATTAACTATTATGATATAGTCCAGGAAGAATTTTAAAGAAGAAATAATTTTAAATAAATATAAAACTTTTACTAAAATTATATTAATATTCTTACAATAACTACATTTATATTTATAAAGTAAATTATTTTTATGCCAGTTACTTAATATGATATCGCTAAGTGTATATTATATATATTTAAAATATTAGTATAATTAATAAAACCTAGTAAGTAATAAACTTATACTATTTATATAAAAATAAATAAAAATACTTTTTATTAACTATTAAATTATACTTAACCTACATATGATTGCTAATACAAAACCTAATCTGATTTTCTTTTATATTCATAAAAACATAGAGAATCTTTAAGAGATATTTAAAATTATTAAAAAAATTTTTATAAATTTAATAAATAAGGTAGTTAAAGATGTAAATAAATTACTTCTACCTTAATAATATATATATCCTAGTATATTTATATATTATTATTTTTAATAAATTAGTATTTAAATATTTATACCTATAAACTCTTTTCCCTTAATAATATCCACAGTATTTAGGTAAAATATTTTTTAAAAAACTTTTGAAAACTATACTTCATAAAGTTAGAGTCAAGGTATCTTGATGTTACATTTACTACTTATGAAAAGTAAGAATCCTGATAATACAATATTAATACTGCATAATATATTTAATAAAAGCAGACAAGTAAACTGGATTTTTATACTTAATAGGATGAAAAACTATGAAATATCCATTAGAATCTACTTATAAAATAAAATATTTATAATATATAAATATTGATTTTATCCTTTTATTTATAACAAAATAAAAGAAAAATTTTCCTATAAGTCTTATGTAACTCATAGAAAGATCTAAAAATAAAAAGTTGTCCATCAATATCTTTGTACCAGTAGTATTATATTATTAGAATGAATTATATAAATACAAAATATATAGAATCAATATCTTAGGAATAGTAAGAGTTGGGTAAAAATATTTAATATTAATAAAAATTAGAATAAATTTTATAATTTTTTCTAAAAAAAGTTCTTCCAGTTAAGTTACATTAATTTTATCTTATATTTTATTATTTTATCTATAGTGTTTTCTTTAAACAAAAAAAACTAAAAACAAAAGTAAATATAATCTAGTTATTCACCAATCTTCAGATTATAAAACCCCATCTACTGGTTTTTTCTTCTAGTTATAATTCTAAATACCTTACTGGTTAAGATTATTATATTAAGCTAAAATTTATATACTTTTATCTAAAAATCTATTAATGAGTGATGAATTGGTATAATTCAATGGAATTGACTAGTAATTTTATACTGACTATTACTTACTACCTCTATTTTTTATTGTTATTATTAGAAGTAATGAATAAAACATTGACTAGATTATTAATCTAATCATCTGTTAGCAAACAGTAATAACATTATTAGATAATACATTATATATAACGCAATTAGATATTTGTTAAATATTATACTATTTAAGGTATTCCCCAAGTAATACTACAATTCCTATACTAGCTAGAATAAAGTATATGATTAACTGAAATCATGATAATTATCTATTATACTTAATATTATATTTAGTATTAAATTTTAATGATAATTAATATTAATAGTATTCCTCAAGTATTTCGTGGATAGTTATTTAACTTAATATATTAATAAGAATTTTTTATACACTAAAATACTAGAAAAATATCATAAATAATTTAGCTAAAACACTATAATTAATGCGGTATATCTTTTAGTATTAATTTTTTTACTAACTCAAACTAATCAAATTAATGTTCCTTAAATACCCTCTATTTCAAGATAGAATATCTTCCTATAATTTATTTCCAGAATATTTTATAAGTATGTTACTTCAGTAACAAGTAATACTACATACTATTTTCCATCTTTATTAAAAAAATTAATACTTTAATAACTAAACTAAAAAGAAATAATCACTACCTTATGATGATCAGTGTTTTCTTCTTTAATTGTATGTTTTAAAAAGATTTAATAAAACAATAATTATAATAGTAGGTTATTAACCTGCTTTATACCTGTGAACATTCATAGAAGATATATTGCAATTAATATAGTTAATAAAATATTATTTTGGTAATATTTAGAGATGAAAATAGATCTATTATGTTAGATTAAAAATCTAAATAAAATATATTAATAATGTAAATTAATACTAATTTTCAAGATAAACTAAGTACGTATACACCAGAAGTAACAAATTTTCTACAAGAAAGTACTATCTATTAATAACTATTATAGTATTATTTATGATACTTAATAAAGTCATAATATTTATTAATATAAAATATCTAAATATTTGTAATATTCTTTATAAAAGAGTATTATATAGATCATTAATAACTAACTTTAAAAATTAATTACATTATTCTTTTAGTGATATTTACCTAGAAAATAATACCCTAAAAAACTAAATAATAACACTTTTAGATAAAGCATCTAACTTTATAAAGTTATGTATATAACTTAGATTAATAAGGAGAAGAATTAAATAACCTTCTAAAAATGAAATAATTGAAGATAAACAATAAGAATGTGATGTATTATACATAAAATAGAATATCAGGAATTAATTAACTCTATATATTAATAATTAATATAATAATTAATAAAAAATTATTTAAAAAATAATTATATATTAATTATTATTACTTAATATATATCTAAAATATTAATATTTAAAAAATATTAATATTTTATTACAATATAATACAATTTTATTATTATTAAGTAATACTTGATAATCCAAGTATATTAAGACTTTATGATCAAGTAATAAAATATACATATATTTAACACAATAACTTAAAAATTTCTTATATTTTAACCATTGCGACCAAGAATAAGTGATTTTAAAAGTGATTTATTTAATCTAATATTTAAAATAGAGAATAATTCTGTAAATATTTTACTAGACACTATTCAAAGTATATTTCATCTATAATATACTAAATGATAATGAATAATGATAAATTAAATAATAATATATAAGTATTATTATACTGTATAAAAGTAATTAATACAAGTACTCTTTAGTAGTAATATAATTATCTTATAGTTGATATATATAAATAAACAAAATAATAATTCGTTTAAGACTAACCTTTATATTAAGTAAATAATTCTGTAGTTAAAATAATTACTTATTCTATTAAATAAGTAAAACTTATATAATTAAGCTAAAATACATGTAATAAATAATATTAATTAAAATAATGAAGAGATATTAAAAATAAATAAAATAAATTATCTAATTTAATTAGATAAAATATATATGTTCAGTAACATTCATGAAGAAGTATTATATATATTACATCAACTATTTTGTTATATAAAATAGTAATAACAAAGAATATATTAAGATATAATAATTTTATAATTTGTTTTTTCTGACACTACTTTATATATTTGTATTTTATTAATACAAATAGTTGAACTATATTTGTATTTAAAAAAAAATTACTTTAATAAAATTAATAGTTTATTTTTTCTAAAAAAATTACTAAAATATATTCACCTAAATAAAGAATTTTTTTCTAAGGATATTTTAACTATTATTTAATATAATAAAGTAAAATGTTTAAGAGGATCTATTTTAAGTATTATACATAAATGTACTATTATGTATGGTAGATAGATTAAGAGTAAATATTTTAATTTATATAACTATGTTATGTTATGGGTTAAAAACCCTTAATTTAATTGGCGTTAATTAAAGTTATACTTCTATATTCCTAATAATTATAAACATATATACTTTATTATTAAGTAAAAAAAATTATTGTAATTATATTTAAACTATATTACTAACTTAAATCATATAATGATTAATATCATATGTATGAAATACATATTTACTATAACTTAAATGTTTTTTATTATTAAAAGTTAAAGATAAGATGAAATCTTATAATATTTTATTAATAAATTTTATTTTTAAGATTAATTCATGATTGTTCAGTATGTAATTGCCTAATTATAATCTTATACCGTAAGAATGTAAGCATTAACTTTAAGTATATAATTATAATTTTATTATCGTTATAGTCATATAAAATATTTTATTATAACTAACATGAGTTGTTAGTATTTGTCTAATAAAATTAGAAAAATATGTTATTTTAAATTAATAATTTTATTTTAACATAATTAGTTTAAGATTACAATGAAATATATTTATATTATAAGAGTTATTCTTTTTCCTCAAGAACCTTAATTATCTTATATAAGATACTATATAAATATTTATAATATAGATGTATTATAAAAATAATAAACCATTATATATTGTAACTCTTATTAAACTTATTAAAGTCTTTAGATAATTTTATATTAAAAATAAATAATATAGATATTCTAGCGCAAAATTATATAATAATACTTAATTAGAAGTACAATAAAGATAATAAATATAAAAAGAAAAACTAAAATATAAAAATAAATTATTAGTTTTTAGTGGATATTCTTTAAAAATGAAAAAATGCTAGTAGCAATATAACTATAGTAATGCTAGTAGATAGAGATATCATCTAACTTAGCGCTAGAAGTAAAATAAATAATTAATTCTTTTTATATATAATAATTTACATTCAAGTAGTGTCTATAAATAAAATTGATAACGTAAAATATAAAAATTACAAATTAATATTTGTAAAATAGAAAATTTTACTATAAAACTTAAAATTGGTAATAATAAAGATAGAACTTCTATAAAAAATAATACAATACCGCTGAATAAGAATACTCATTATATAATATACTACTATAATCAGTATATATCTAAAATTTAATTTTTTTAATTAAATCTTTTATTTAAAATATATATAAATAATATTATATAGGTACACAAAATTGTACTTCATATTCCTATGATATCCATAATTTTATTTTACTATGCCATCTGCATGATATCTTGATTAAAATAAGACCGTTTAACATTATTTATTAATCCTCTTAGGAGGACTTCTAGTGGAATGAATAGCTCAACTATACATATAAAAATTGCCAATAAAATTCAAGGACGTTCACATATTATGATTGCATTTAGTGGCGGTCTTGATTCTACTGTACTGCTACATTCATTAGTACAGTTGCGTATGCATATTACACCTTATTTGCAATTATACGCAGTACACGTCCATCACGGAATCAGTAGATATGCTGATTTATGGGTTGATCACTGTGAATTAGTATGTCGTAAATTACTAGTAACTTTAAAAATATTACGCGTAAATATTATTTCTAAACATATTGGCATTGAAGCTGCATCTCGCAACGCTCGCTATGGTGCTATTGCCAGTATAATAAGCAGTCAAGAAACATTAGTGACAGCTCAACATCTAGATGATCAATGCGAAACATTTTTACTGGCATTAAAACGTGGCAGTGGTCCCACTGGATTATCTGCTATGGCTAGCCATATGCCTTTTTATAATACCGAACAAATACGTCCACTACTAGATATAAGCCGAGAACAATTAGAGCAATATGCAATGTACTATGATCTAAAATGGGTTGAAGACGATAGTAATAAAGACAAGCGTTTTGATCGCAATTTTCTTCGATTGAAAGTACTTCCTAATCTATGTTATCGTTGGCCACATTTTACTAAAGCTGTTGCTCGAAGCGCTAGTCTATGTGCAGAGCAAGAACAGTTATTAGATGAATTATTACTAAGTTCTCTACAATCACTAATGAGCAAGGATAATTCTCTTAGTATTAATGGATTATTATCAATATCTACAGCTAAAAGATCTGCGCTATTACGTCGTTGGATTGCTCACTTTCAAGTGATGATGCCAACTAGAGAACAACTTCAAAAAATATGGGTAGAGGTTGCTATGGCTAAAAAAGATGCCAATCCGATATTTCAATTAGGCAAAAAGCAGATCCGTCGTTACCGTCAACATCTTTATTTATTACCATTACTATCCTCTTTAAAAGAAAAGATTATATTTTGGCATTCAGGTGTATTTTTACAACTACCTGATGGACTTGGAAATTTACAACTTGATAATCAAAAAAGAGGAATATGTATACGTGCACCAAAGTATAATGAAGTTGTATCGCTTCGTTTTACTGCACGTGGCAAAATACACCTTATTGACCGCCCACGCTCACAAACAATAAAAAAAATATGGCAAGAATACAATATTCCACCATGGAAGAGAGATAGAATTCCTATGATATATTACAATGAAACTCTTATTGCAGCTCTAGGTATTTTTATTACTCAAGATGGGCAAGGTATTAATGGTGAATCATTATGGAATATATACTGGAAAAAAATGTGTACAAATATTTCTAATAAATAAGTAGCAAACTGTTAAATAGTTAATAATAATTTTAAAATCTATTAATTTATTAGATAATAATTAAAATCAGAATGTATTTTAAGATCATTTTATTATATATCCCTTTCAAACTAAATATTATAAATATCTAAAAATACAACTGATCTAATTATATCTCAAGTACAGACATTCATCCCTTAAATAGTAAAATAAAAAGAGATCAATGTCTGTACTATATTATATCCTTTGTACAGGTAATCAGACAAAATTACATAAAAAAATATATCTACATAATTGTGTTATTATACAACCCTAATAATACCAGACATTGTAATTATTTGATTACCCAATTTTTTATATAATTACTGATTAGTAGATTTAATATAGTCAATTGCTGCTTGAACAGTAGTAATCTTTTCTGCTTCTTCATCTGGAATTTCAGTATCAAACTCTTCTTCGAGAGCCATTACCAGTTCAACTGTGTCAAGAGAATCAGCGCCTAGATCGTCAACAAAGTAAGCATCATTCACAACTTCATCTTCCTTAACACCTAACTGTTCAATAATGATTTTCTTAACGCGTTCTTCGATAGTGCTCATGATCTTAAATTTCCTATCAAAAATCGCTTGCGCGATTGTTTTCGTATGTACTGAAAATTGGGTAAGATACACCTTAACTATATAGGATTATCAAACCACAATATTTCATTATTTTACAGTCATTTATTCCACAAAATTTTTTTTATACTTTTTAAATCATATACATACCGCCATTAACATGTACGCTCTCACCGGTAATATAACTAGATTCATCTGAAGCTAAAAATGCAACAGCACTAGCAATTTCTTTTGCATTACCTAAACGATTTATTGGAATCTGCGATAGTATACTGATACGCTGTTCCTTCGTTAATGCGTGTGTCATATCGGTTTCAATAAAACCAGGCACTACGACATTAACAGTAATACCACGAGAAGCAACCTCTCGTGCTAGCGATTTACTAAAGCCAAGTAAACCAGCTTTAGCTGCTGCATAGTTTGATTGTCCTGCATTACCCATAATACCAATAACAGAACCAATAGTAATAATACGGCCGTAACGTTTTTTAATCATATCTCTTAAAACTGCTTTTGATAAATGGAATACAGAAGTTAAATTTGTGTCTAAAATATCATTCCATTCATCCTCTTTCATACGTATTAAAAGGTTATCACGAACAATGCCGGCATTATTAACTAGAATGTCTATTTTACCAAATTTAGAACGAATATCCTTTAAGACTAAATGAATAGACGCTAGATCAGTAACATTTAAATTATATCCTTTACCATTTTCCAGTAAGTAAGTGCTAATATTTGCAGCGCCATGATCACTGGTTGCTGTACCAATAACACATGCACCACGAGATAATAAAATTTCAGCAATAGCTTTACCAATACCCCGGCTAGCACCTGTAACTAATGCAATTTTTCCTTCTAAACTCATTATATTTCTCTTTGTACTTGCGCAAGCGCAAATGATAGTGATGAAGAATCGTTTATTGCTATTGCTGTAGTAGTTGTGATAGTACGCTTAGCTAAGCTAGTTAGAATATTTCCTGGACCAACCTCTAAGATATACTTAACACCTAGACTTGCTATCAATTCTATTGAATCATTCCAGAGAACTGGATTATACATCTGACGAACTAATGCGTTACGAATTTCAGAAGGAGAATAAGATACCTTTACATCTACATTATTAATAACTGCAAACTTTGGTACATTGAATTTTATTTTTTTTAAAGTAATCAATAATTTCTCTGCAGCAGTTTTCATCATAATACAATGAGATGGTACATTTACTGGAAGTCTTATTGCGCGTTTTGCTCCTATAGACATACATAATATACTTGCACGTTCAACAGCATCTCTGTCTCCAGCAATAACAACCTGACTAGGAGAATTAAAATTTACTGGAAAAACCATTTCTTCTGGCATTAACTCTAAGCAAACCTTGATAATTTTTTCTTTATTTAGACCAAGAATTGCAAACATTGCACTGTTTTCTGCAGGAACTGCTTCATTCATTAATTTTCCACGTAACTCAACTAATAGAATAGCCTGTTGGAAATCTAAAACGTTAGCACAAACTAGCGCAGAATATTCACCTAAGCTATGACCAGCAACGATTATAGGTTGTGGTCCATGATGCTGCTGCCATACAGAATAAATAGAGATAGAAGCAGCTAATAGCGCAGGTTGTGTCTTCCATGTTTGATTTAGTTTTTTTGCTGGACCATCCTGTACTAACTTCCAAAGATCATATCCTAATACAATAGAAGCTTCGGAAAAAATATGCTTCACAATAGAAAATTTATTAGCTAAATCGGCCAGCATACCGACAGTCTGAGCACCTTGTCCTGGAAATATCATTGCTACTTTAGGCATGTTTATATTCTTGATATGTTGTATACTAATAAAATATTGAAACTACGTAGATCATGTAACTTTAATTATTTTACCTAATAAATATTAAAAATACTAAAAATTAAAAGCGTAATAAAGCAGCACCCCAAGTAAAACCACCACCAAAAGCTTCAAGAAGAATTAATTGACCACGCTGTATGCGACCATCTCGTACTGCTTCATCTAACGCGCAAGGTACTGAAGCAGCAGAAGTATTACCATGACGATCCAACGTCACCACTACATTATCTAATGTCATACCTAATTTTTTAGTTGTAGCAATAATAATACGTAAATTAGCTTGATGCGGAACTAACCAATCTAAATCACTTAATGTTAAGTCATTAGCATAAAGAGATTCATCCACTATACGAGTTAATTCTTTGACTGCTATTTTAAAGACCTCATTACCAGCCATTGTCAAGTAAGCATGATCTTTTGTACCACGCTGGCAATTTGGTAAAGTTAATAATTCCCCATAGTATCCATCGGCATGAATATGTGTAGATAGAATACCAGCTTTTTTAGAAGCACCTAGCACTACCGCTCCAGCTCCATCACCAAATAAAATTATAGTACTACGATCTTGAGGATCTAACGTACGGCTTAACGTATCAGAACCAATGACCAACGCATATGTGACTGCGCCATTCTTGATATATTGCTCAGCAATACTTAACGCATAAGTAAAACCAGCGCAAGCTGCTGCTACATCAAAAGCCGCACAACCTTTAATTCCCAGCATATGCTGTATTTGGCAAGCAGCACTTGGAAACGCATGAGTGGCAGATGTAGTAGCAACAATGATTAAGTCAATATCATCTTTATCAAGACCAGACATCTCGATTGTATTTTTCGCTGCTTCAAACCCCATCGTTGATACATTTTCATTAAGAGCAGCAATACGGCGTTCACGGATACCAGTACGTGAAATAATCCATTCATTAGAAGTTTTAACCATAAGTTCTAAATCAGCGTTAGTACGTACTTTTACCGGTAAATAGCTACCAGTTCCTAAAATGCTTATATACATGTACGATTATCTATGCCTCTTGAGTATATATCCTCAAGGCGCATAGAAATTCGCTGAGAAATGTGCTTTTGTGCTGCTTGTTTAATAGCGATAGTAAATGCTTTTTGATTAGCTGCGCCGTGGCTTTTAATTACTACACCATTTAATCCTATCAAACATGCTCCATTATAATAATCAGGGTTAAAGAGTCCTAAACGATTTATAATTATTTCTTGAAGCCAGTACCTATATAACATTAACCACCAAGATTTCTTATCCTTATCTATCGGTGATGTTAGAAGAGATAAAAACATACGCACTACCCCTTCCATTGTTTTTAATGTAATATTACCCACAAAACCATCACAAACCAAAACATCTGTTTTGCCGGTTAACAAATCATTTCCCTCTAGATATCCGATATAGTTAATTGTTGGTTTACTTTTAAGTACGGCGGCTGCTTCACGAATATTATCTAAACCCTTATAATCCTCTTCACCAATATTTAGAAGAGCAACACGTGGCATTGTAATACCAAACACTTCTTCTGCTATTATCGAACCCATCACAGCAAACTGAACTAACATAGAGCTACTACTTGTAACATTAGCACCTAAATCTAAGAATATTGTTTTACCTTTTTTCTGATTAGGCAACACCGTCATTAAAGCTGGACGTTCAATACCTTTTAAAGTTTTAAGAATCATTTTTGCTAACCCCATTAAAACTCCGGTATTTCCAGCACTAACAACAGCTTCAGCTGCACCACTGTGAACTAATTCTAGAGCAATACGCATCGATGTTCCTTGACTAGCACGGATAGCTATTGAAGGCTTGATGTCGTTTAGAATAACGTATTCTGCAGGAATTACGCGCAAACGTTTTTGAAGTAACCTATCTGCTTTTATAAGATAAGGTGCAATAGCATCGGGCTGTCCAACAATAAGAAGACGTAGAGATGAAATCGATGCCAGTGCCTGCAATGCAGCAGGAACTGTTATACATGGACCAAAATCCCCACTCATAGCATCTAACGCTAGTGTTAGGCTAGTCAAATTATCTCCTTGTAAGTAACTAGAGTATTTACCTTACAATAATCTTACGACCACGATAGAAACCATCTGAAGTAATATGATGGCGTAAATGAGTTTGACCAGAAACTTTATCACAAGATAAAATCATCATAGTCAACTTATCATGTGACCGTCGCATACCGCGACAAGAACGGGTTTTTTTATTTTGTTGTACGGCCATAATTCTTATTCCTTAATATAATTATATTTTAAATATCAGTAATGTGCAAATGTACTTAATCATCTAATCTATTAAATAATATGTTATATGATATACTACTATAAACATTTTACATTATTTAGATTTATGTATAAAAAGTACTATTAATAATAAATTTAATAAATTATCAAAATAACTAAATTTATAAAACTTTATATAATGTACTTATAAGACGAAGCATAAAATATTATATAAAATTTACTATTTTAACATATGATCAATAATATGCAATATTGATATGGTGTCAAAATAGCTAATGAATAATTATTATTAATAACCTTTAAATAATAAGATTATATAGGGATATACTTTAAGTTAAGTAACAATAGATATATTTTTATTTATTTAATACAAATATACAATAAATAAAAATATCGTAAATATAACATTAATCCTCATTAAATCTCACTAGGTTATAATATAGATACACAACTAATGATATAAATAAGGATGTATTAATAATCTATTATTATAAATACAAATTAAGACAAAAAATAAAAATAAAAAATTCATACTTTCTTTGGTTTATTTTAAAATTTTTTACTACTACTGTTAATACAAATGCTTACCTTGCTTTAATAATATATTAAATAGTTTGAAGTACTTATAAGTAAAATGTATCGTAAGTAAAACTTAATTGATAGATATCTTGTACATAGATGAGATTATACAATTAATATGTATTATTCTCCTATATAAAAATATAAAATACAAAGAGTATATAATTAAAGTTTATTAATCTAAGATAAAATACTTAAATAATTTACATTAAATGTTAAATATCCATTTAAAAACACATTAAAATTTAAATTAAGCAAATAAAATTTAATAATAAATTTCTTAAATTATTTCTTGACTTAAAAAAAAAGGGGTGTATTATACCTACAATAATCAAAGTAAAAAACTATGTTTCAGCTCTCTGCTCTTTAAAAATTTTATTAGACAATCTCTTAAGATTATTATCTTAACCTATTTATATTTTTAGATAAATAAACATAATGCTATTTTTTAAATAGAAACATAATAATCAAAATTTTTAATTTAAATACTAGCTTAAATATTTACAAAAACTAGTATTGTTTATTTTATAAACATAACTGATTACATAAATAAATATACATAACTTAAAATTCCTTTAATATTTAAAATAAAAATTAAAGGTAGTCTGATAAAATACAACAAAATATTTATAAAAATTATTTATCTGGTATTTGCAAAATAAGTAAAAATAATTTACTTCAATAATTATCATCCATACAAACTTTTTTAAAATAAAAGTACTACCCTAGTATATAAAATTTTACTAAAAATATCTTAAAATGTGATTCTAAGATAATTGCTCTTTTAAAAATTTGGAATAAGCTAAAATTTTAAATCAACTTAAGCGACTTGAATTAGGTAAAAGTCTTTCAAGCTAGTTTCTCAATTTTACAATTTTAAAAACTGTCTTTAACTGTTTTATAAGCAGAATAATATATAAGAGACATCTTCGGGTTGTGGGGTTAAGTGACTAAGCGTACACGGTGAATGCCTAGGCAGTCAGAGGCGATGAAGGACGTGCTAATCTGCGATAAGCGTCGGTAAGCTGATATGAAGCACTATTAACCGATGATCTCCGAATGGGGAAACCCAGTGCAATATTGCATTATCATTAAGTGAATAAATAGCTTAATGAAGCGAACCAGAGGAACTGAAACATCTAAGTACTCTGAGGAAAAGAAATCAACCGAGATTCCCTTAGTAGTGGCGAGCGAAAAGGGAACAGCCCAGAACCTTCAGCAAAGCATATGTCAGAGGAAATGTCTGGAAAGACATGCGATACAGGGTGATAGCCCCGTACTTTAAAATATATGCATTGTGAGTTCAATGAGTAGGGCGGGACACGTGATATCCTGTCTGAATACAGGGGGACCATCCTCTAAGGCTAAATACTCCTGACTGACCGATAGTGAACAAGTACCGTGAGGGAAAGGCGAAAAGAACCCCGGTAAGGGGAGTGAAATAGAACCTGAAACCGTGTACGTACAAGCAGTGGGAGCACATTAATAGTGTGACCGCGTACCTTTTGTATAATGGGTCAGCGACTTATATTTTGTAGCAAGGTTAACCGATTAGGGAAGCCGTAGGGAAACCGAGTCTTAACTAGGCGTTTAGTTGCAAGATATAGACCCGAAACCCGGTGATCTAGCCATGAGCAGGTTGAAAGTTAGGTAACACTAACTGGAGGACCGAACCGACTAATGTTGAAAAATTAGCGGATGACTTGTGGCTAGGGGTGAAAGGCCAATCAAACCGGGAGATAGCTGGTTCTCCCCGAAAGCTATTTAGGTAGCGCCTCGTGCATTCATCTTCTGGGGTAGAGCACTGTTTCGACTAGGGGGTCACCCCGACTTACCAACTCGATGCAAACTACGAATACTGAAGAATGTTATCACGGGAGACACACGGCGGGTGCTAACGTCCGTCGTGAAAAGGGAAACAACCCAGACCGCCAGCTAAGGTCCCAAAGTCATAGTTAAGTGGGAAACGATGTGGGAAGGCATAAACAGCCAGGATGTTGGCTTAGAAGCAGCCATCATTTAAAGAAAGCGTAATAGCTCACTGGTCGAGTCGGCCTGCGCGGAAGATATAACGGGGCTAAACTATGCACCGAAGCTGCGGCAACAGCACTTGTGCTGTTGGGTAGGGGAGCGTTCTGTAAGCCTGTGAAGATAAGCTTGTAAAAGCTATTGGAGGTATCAGAAGTGCGAATGCTGACATAAGTAACGATAAAGCGGGTTAAAAACCCGCTCGCCGAAAGACCAAGGTTTCCTGTCCAACGTTAATCGGGGCAGGGTAAGTCGACCCCTAAGGCGAGGCCAAAAGGCGTAGTCGATGGACAACAGGTTAATATTCCTGTACTCAATGTTACTGCGAAGGGGGGACGAAGCAGGCTAGGCTATCCAAGCGACGGTTGTCTTGGTTCAAGCGTGTAGGGGGTTAGAGTTGGCAAATCCGCTCTTTCGTTAACCCTGAGGCGTTATAACGAATTACTTAGGTAATGAAGTAGTTAATGCCACACTTCCAAGAAAAGCCTCTAAGCTCTAAGTAACATAGAATCGTACCCCAAACCGACACAGGTGGTTAGGTAGAGAATACTAAGGCGCTTGAGAAAACTCGGGTGAAGGAACTAGGCAAAATGGTGCCGTAACTTCGGGAAAAGGCATGCTGGCATGTAAGTGAAAATTCCTTGCGAATATAGCTGAAGCCAGTCGAAGATACCAGCTAGCTGCAACTGTTTAATAAAAACACAGCACTGTGCAAACACGAAAGTGGACGTATACGGTGTGACGCCTGCCCGGTGCTGGAAGGTTAATTGATGGGGTTAACCGCAAGGTAAAGCTCTTGATCGAAGCCCCAGTAAACGGCGGCCGTAACTATAACGGTCCTAAGGTAGCGAAATTCCTTGTCGGGTAAGTTCCGACCTGCACGAATGGCGTAATGATGGCTAGACTGTCTCCACCCGAGACTCAGTGAAATTGAAATCGCTGTGAAGATGCAGTGTACCCGCGGCAAGACGGAAAGACCCCGTGAACCTTTACTATAGCTTGATACTGAATATTGAATATTGATGTATAGGATAGGTGGGAGGATTTGAAGTGTGGACGCCAGTCCACATGGAACCAACCTTGAAATACCACCCTTGAATGTTTAATGTTCTAACTCCGATCCCTTAGCGGGATCGAGGACAGTGTCTGGTGGGTAGTTTGACTGGGGCGGTCTCCTCCTAAAGAGTAACGGAGGAGTACTAAGGTTAGCTAATCACGGTCGGACATCGTGAGGTTAGTGCAATGGCATAAGCTAGCTTAACTGCAAGAGTGACTACTCAAGCAGGTACGAAAGTAGGTCATAGTGATCCGGTGGTTCTGAATGGAAGGGCCATCGCTCAACGGATAAAAGGTACTCCGGGGATAACAGGCTAATACCGCCCAAGAGTTCATATCGACGGCGGTGTTTGGCACCTCGATGTCGGCTCATCACATCCTGGGGCTGCAGTAAGTCCCAAGGGTATGGCTGTTCGCCATTTAAAGTGGTACGCGAGCTGGGTTTAGAACGTCGTGAGACAGTTCGGTCCCTATCTGCCGTGGGCGTTGGAAGATTGAGAGGGGCTGCTCCTAGTACGAGAGGACCGGAGTGGACGCATCACTGGTGTTCGGGTTGTCATGCCAATGGCATTGCCCGGTAGCTACATGCGGAAAAGATAAGCGCTGAAAGCATCTAAGCACGAAACTTGCCTCAAGATAAGTCTTCCCGAGACCTTGAGTCTCCTAAAGGAACGTTTAAGACTAAGACGTTGATAGGCTGGATGTGGAAGCGTCGTGATACGTTGAGCTAACCAGTACTAATGATCCGTGAGGCTTAACCTCACAACACCAAAGATGTTTTAATTAAAAAATTGAATAAAATTAGCTTGTTTAATAAATTTAATAAAATAATAAAATGTAGTAAATTAATAATAATTAGCTTGGCGGCAATAGCGCGGTGGTCCCACCTGAACCATGCCGAACTCAGAAGTGAAACATCGTAGCGCCAATGGTAGTGTGGGGTTTCCCCATGCGAGAGTAGGAAACTGCCAAGCCTTAAATTAGTAAGTAGGTGTGGAGCGGTAGTTCAGTTGGTTAGAATACCTGCCTGTCACGCAGGGGGTCGCGGGTTCGAGTCCCGTCCGTTCCGCCACTTATCAAGTTTTATTGGTGATATTACTTCTTGTTTTATGAAAAATACTTCAACTATTAAATACAATGATTTTGTTACATAAATTATTATAAATTATAATTCATAACATAATATCTAATCAAAATCATATGAACTTAATATCTCTTAAAAATATTACGGTAAATTTTAATAACAGTAATATACTCTCTGATATATCACTAAAGCTAAAATATGGGCGTATTATAACTATAATAGGGCCTAATGGTGCTGGAAAATCAACTTTAGTACGCGTAGTATTAGGTTTAATTAAACCTACATCAGGATCAATAATTACCACAGGTAATTTAACTATTGGTTATGTACCACAAAAAATATACTTAAATAACATGCTACCATTAACAGTTAACCGTTTTATTCGACTGCGTCCTGATGTACGTAAACAAGATGTTTTACCTGCTTTAAAACGAGTTGATGCAGCACATCTTTTAAATATACCTATGCAAAAACTATCAGGAGGAGAAAATCAGCGTGTTTTATTAACACGCGCCTTGATTAATAAACCTGCTTTATTGGTATTAGATGAACCAACTACAGGAGTGGATCTTAATGGTCAGCTTGCGCTATATGATTTAATTAATCAATTTAGAAAAGAGGTACGTTGTTCTGTTTTAATAATTTCTCATGATTTACATTTAGTTATGGCTCAAACAGATGAGGTATTATGTCTTAATCAGCATATTTGTTGTTCAGGAACACCTGAAGTGATTTCAATACATCCTGAATTTATTGCTATGTTTGGTCGCTATGGGGCTGATAAACTAGCTATTTATCGTCATCATCATCAGCAATTACCCTTATAATCTATTAATTTGGCTCTTATAACTTAATACGAATGAAAATACTAATACTGAAAATTAATTATATCATTCTAAATAAATTAGCACCTTTTTATTTAGAATGATTATTTAGCTGATGATTAAACCAACTTTCTAAAATAATAGCTGCTGAAATAGAATCTACTTTACCTTTTTTTAGGGTACGATAGCCCTCACTAGCAAAAAGATGTGTATAAGCCTCTACAGTACTAAATCGTTCATCATGTAAAACTACCTGTACTCCAAAACGACCATGAATACAACTAGCAAATTTACGTGCTTGAGTAGTAATAAACTGTTCGGTACCATCTATATTTAATGGTAGTCCTACTATAACTAAATTTATATGCCATTCTTTTAAAATTTTTCCTATTTTAGACCAATCTGGTAATCCCTTTTCAGTTTTAAAAAAATCAAGAGGATGAGCTATACCTATCACTTCTTGCCCTACTGCAACACCAATATTCTTAGTACCAAAATCAAAAGCAATAATATCTCTTCTATTTCTCATTAGGCATGTCCAATTGAAGTAACTATCTGACGAATATCTATACCTATTTTTTTAGATGCATTTATCCAACGCTCTGCAATAGGTGAATAAAAAAATAAATTAGTATATGCTTCAACTGTTAGCCAACAATTATCTAATAACTCTTGTTCTAATTGACCATAATCCCAACTACAATAACCTAAAGAAATAAATATATCTTTTGGTTGATTTTTTGTGCCTAATGTTTCTAATATATCACGAGATGTAGTTAGCATACACTCAGAGGATATCTCTATACTAGAGTTGAAATATAATTGTGGTGTATGTAATACAAAACCTCTATCTTCAGCTAACGGACCACCATACATAACTGGTTTATCCAGGTTAATCTTAAGATCCATTAATCCTGGAATAATATTTAACTTTTGTAAAAATATTGCCAAAGTAAGTTGTTCTATGGGTTTATTAATTACTAAACCCATTGCTCCTTCGCTATTGTGCTTGCATATATATATAACCGTGCGCTTAAAGAGATGATCATGCATAGAAGGCATTGCTATAAGAAAATGATGTGCTAAATTCATTATATGGATTCAACTCACTAGTATTTATTAATATATATAACATTTAGTTTTTTAGAGAGCAGTACTTTTATACTATAATTTGATTATACTTATTTTAAATGGATATTACTAATCAAGTAAAAACGATTTTACTCTAAAATTAATTAGTATTTTAGTAAAAAAAAATTTAAATTAATAACAAGATCAAGATTATCTTACCTGATACTTAATTAAACATAAAAGAATAATAAAATCTTTATAAATATATAATACTACAATATAAAATACTTTTATTGTTTCTATTTCTATTCTTAATAATAAAATATAGATATTTATAACACATTACATCTAAAAGATAACTATACAGAATGATTACTTAATAAACTAAGCACTGTACGTAAACTACATAAATCAGAATAATATTCTCTAAGTAATTTACTCATAAGCAATATAAAACTATATTCGTATTATTAATATGTATTCATGTAATATTAAGAATAGAATTCTATATTTATTATTTAAATTAATATCTTTATTTTATAAAAAATATATAATTTAGTAAATATTTTTATTATATATTATAACTTTATAGTACTGAACTAATTTTAGTGATGTTGATTAAAGCATTATTATATTTTGATATTTAATTTAAAAATATAGATATAGTTAGTTTAACTACCAAAATATTTATAATATTTCTTACATGATTATAATGTAATACAATATTTAATAAAAACTAACTGTAATAAAAAATTATTTAATAAGTAATATTGTATTCTAAGTATATTATTAAACTAAGTATTTTTTATAGTAAAATTTTGAGGTTAATATAAAATTTTTTTAAAACCAGTTAAGGATACTATTACATTAAATAGACATGCAAAAAATTATATTAATATAATAAGTAAAAAGATTCTTACTTCTAGATTATTTAGTAAATTATATAATAATTTAAAGACTATCTTTTAAATAAGAAGATAAAATACTCTATTGATATAGAGTAAAAGATATTAAATATATTTAAATATCATAATATATTAAAATTACTTAAAGAAAGAATTTATAAGGATTTTTTTTGGCGGCATTTTTTAAAGAAATTATCTAATACATTAGTACACTCATTCACCATTGTTCCTGCAGTAATCTCAATCTGATGTGTTATTCCTAAATTATTAAAAATATCAAAAAAATTCTTAGTTGCTCCCATTTTTATATTACTTGCACCATATACTAAACGCTTAATACGACTATGAACTATTGCCCCAGCACACATTATACATGGTTCTAACGTGACATATAACGTAGTATTAATTAAGCGATAATTATGTAATATTTTACCACCCTGTCTTAAAGCTATAATCTCGGCATGTGCAGATGGATCATGATTAGTAATAGGACAATTCCATCCCCACCCTATTACCTTCAAATCTAGAATCAAAACAGCTCCTATAGGAACTTCACCCTGATACAAGGCATTATAAGCCATTAATAAAGCCTGCTGCATCCAGTAAGCATCATTTAATTTACTCATATTATGAATTACCTTATTTGCTCAAAGAGAGTTATTATATTTACTTTAAAATTAGTGTAATTAAATTACAATATATAAGTAAATTTGTTACATTTGTTTGTTAAATTAATAGGAATTAAATTCTATTTTGCAAAAATTCTACGCTGTCTCTCTGTTCTATCACTTAGTATTATCTGACTTACTAAAACTAAAATTAATGATATAGTTAGTAATATAGTTGCTAATGCATTAACAACGGGAGAGACACCTAATTTTACCATTGAATATATTTTCAATGGTAAAATTTCATAACTAGGACTACTCACAAAAGAAGAAATCACCACATCATCAATAGAAAGAGCAAAACTTAATAACCAACCTGCTATCACTGCAGGCATAGTAAGTGGAAAAATTATTTTTTGTAGAATAATAATTTCGCTAGCACCTAAATCTTTAGCCGCTTCTAACATGCGCACATCGAAACATTTTAGACGTGAATATACAGTTACTACTACAAATGGTAAGCAAAAAGTAATATGCGAAAATAGAAGAGACCAGAAACCCAAAGAAACTTCTAGTAGGATAAAAAGTACTAGAAAAGAAATAGCCATAACTATATCCGGTGATACCATTAATACAAATAACATACCACTGATAAATAACTTCCCCCGAAAATGATAACGGAATAAAGCTACTGCCATTAAAGAGCCAATTAATGCAGCAAAAGTTGAAGAAAAAACTGCCATTGTAACAGAATTACTAGCTGCCTGAAGTAGGATTTCATTATTTATTAACTTTCCATACCAATCAAGAGTAAAACCTTTCCAGTTAATACCAAAACGAGAACTATTAAAAGAATTAGCGATCAAAATAATAATAGGAATATATAAATAGGCGTATATTATCAACATAAATGTACTACGCAGTAAAACTCCAATCACTAAAGTCCCACCTTATTACTCATTAAATTACCGACACGGTAATAAATATACATTAACATTCCCATTAATATATTTAACACGATACTAGTTGCTGCACCAAAAGGCCAATTACCAATATTTAAAAATTGATTTTTTATTACATTACCAATCAGTAAATTATGTGCTCCACCAAGAAGATCAGAAACATAGAACATTCCTAAAGAAGATAACATAACCAACATGGAACCTGCAATAATACCCGGTAGTGTTAATGGTATTATAATGCGTATAAATATCTGTATTTTGTTAGCTCCTAAATCACGAGCTGCTTCTATAACCGAATTATCTAGTTTTTGAATACTAGAATAAAGAGGAATAACCATAAATGGTTGTAAAATATAAATCAATCCTAGAATAACTGCTTCTGGTGTGTATATAATTCTTAAGGGTGTATCGATAATTCCCATCCATAAGAGAAATTCATTTAGATATCCTTTAGTACTTAAAAATATCTTTAATCCGTAAATACGTACTAATGAGCTAGTCCATAAAGGCGCTATTAATAAAAATAGTGAAATAAAACGTAATTTGTCGGGCATATGCACTAAAATAAAAGCAAAAGGATATCCACACAATAAACAACAGATTGTAGTAAAGATAGCAATACTTAAAGTATGTAGTAATACTTTAGTATATAATGGATCAAATAAACGTATATAACTATCAAAAGTTAATACCATCTTCACTAAAGTAGTGTCATCTTTAGTCATAAAACTAGTTACAATAATTATTAAATTGGGTATCAAGACAAATAATACTAACCAAAAAAATACAATTAAGATGACTATTTTCTTAAAATACTTATGCATTTTATTCATCAGCAAGTACTACTTCCCAGCGTTCAACCCAAGTTATAGCCATTTTTTGATTCAATAAATAATTTAAATCAGGATCATCTTCGTTAAAGAATTCACTTACTAGAACTATCTTGCCATTTTCTAATTCAACGGTATATTCAAGTGTCATACCTTTGTAGTTACGCTCTCGTATATATCCTATAATTCCATTAACTTTTTGACCGTAATATATTTCCTTTACGCGTATATCTTCTGGGCGTAATAATACATTTAACTTATCTCCTATCACGACCTTTCTTGTTGTACTCATATAAATATTACACTCATAACCCTCAACATTTGCCCGAACACGATAATCATCGATACGATATAAAACCTCAGCATTAAAAATATTAATTTCACCAATAAAACTAGCAACAAATATATTTTTAGGTTCTTCATATATTTCACGAGGAGTACCATCCTGTTCAATGTTTCCTTTTCGCATTACTACTATACGGTCTGATATTGTTAGAGCTTCCTTCTGATCGTGCGTTACAAATATAAAAGTAAACCCTAGCTTACGTTGTAATGCTTTCAGCTCATTTTGCATCTGCTTACGAAGTTTATAATCTAATGCTGATAACGATTCATCTAACAGTAGAACTTTAGGTTTATTAACTACTGCACGCGCAATAGCAACACGCTGTTGCTGACCACCAGATAGTTGGTGAGGACGACATTGTGAAAACTCTTCTAACTGCACCATAGATAGTGCTTCTAAAGCACGGGGTAAAATTTCAGTTTTAGGTCTTTTCTGCATATGTAAACCGAATGCTACATTTTCGATCACACTCATATGTGGAAATAGTGCATAACTTTGAAAAACAGTATTAACATGACGATTTTCTGCTGGATGATTAGTTACATCCTTACCATCTAAAATAATTCTACCATCATCTATTTCTTCTAAACCAGCAATAAGACGTAAAACAGTGGTTTTCCCACAACCAGAAGGACCGATAATAGTTAAAAATTCACCATGATTAATAGTTAGATGAAAATTATTAAGGATATTTTTACCATTAAAAGATTTTCTGACATCTATCAAACTTACTACAGGTTGAGATTTTTTATAAATATTTAATAAGGAGATATTGGTCATTAATTTGCTACTTTATCTAACTACATATTGCAGATAAAACCACAACTAGAAAGAATTTGAGAACAGGTTAACTAACACTGTCATTAAAATACTAAAAACATAAGAAGTTCTCTTGTAAAAGAATATAATAATATTAAATAAATTTATTATATCAAAATTATGTATTGATTTATAATTAGTTTTTATAATTATAAAAAATTAGGTCAATCATTCTAAAATATATTTGAATAACAGTTCAATATAACTTGCTAATTAGTAAAGTATTTTTATTTAATTTTTAATGGGATTTTTATAGTAATAATTTTTTCTTTAGCAAAAATATGTTTGCTAAAATCATACAATTTTATAACATTTTGAATAAGTATCTTGTGATTGAAAGATCATTAAATATCATTATTAATATCAATATAACTTAAAATATTTTATGTAGATAAGAATAGTGAATATATTCTTCCTAACTTAGGATATTATTACTAGTAATAATAAATAATTTTTACTTTTATATTCTCAAATTCAATAAAATATAGTAAAATAATAAACTATTTAGTTTAAATATGAATTTAATAAACTACAATAGTTAGTAATATAACATTAAATACTAACATACCAAGCAATAATAAAAAGTTAATGATTAATTATACCTAAACTTTAGTTATTTTGGGTATGCTAAAATATATAATATTAAAACATAATAAGTATTATAGTATATATCTATAAATATAGAGTTAATATTATTAAAATAATACATATACTACAATTAGCTTTAATTTATACTTTATTTAAAAGGATTAAATTACTAAAAAAATATTTTTTAATAAAATATTTATATGTGAATTACTCATGTAATATAAAAGTACTTGTATATATAATAAATATTAGTATGACTATTATAATAATACTTTTTATCAAAAATCAAAAAAAAGTGTATAAATAAAATTTTAAGTAAAGCACTATTTAAAATAAATAATATTTATTTTACTAATATTAAAATTAGCTTATTTATAAAGATATTACACTCGAATTATACTAATAATCAGAATGAATTTTTTATTAAAATACTACCAATCAATAATTATTTTAAATAGTATTTTATACTATAAATCATAGGTAGTATATATTTATAATAAAACTTATAAAGTAATATAGGTATATTCTCTAATTTCTTTATTTAGTAAATATTTTTTACGATACCTGAAATTTAGCAAAAATAATTTTAGCTATACTAATAAATTATATTTTAATTAAAACAATATCTCTTTGGTAAGATTACATATAAAGAGTCGATAAAAATTTTTACTCACAGAATCAACATAAAAAAATTGAAACTATATTTTATAAGTCCTAATAATTATAAAATAAAACTAGACTAGTTGTAAATTATTTTCTTGGGTTTATATAATTTGTATACATTACTCAATACATAATAAATTAATAATTTTTAACAAGAAAACTCCCTAAATTATCTAAATTTAAAAATGAATATCATCTAAAATATTAATATAGTGAAAGAAATGAAAAGAACTTAATCTGATATATAAATAGTTGAAGATAAAGTCTTATTTATATATGGATTTCTAACATTCCTTTACCCTTAAAAAGATATTATTTCTATAATATAAGAATTTTAGAAGATACAGATATCTTATTAAGATAAATAATCTTCCTAATAATTAGAAACATACATATAGTAGAGTAAAAATAATAAAAGCATTCTTTACTATAATTCTGAATAATAAACAAAAAAAGCAGATAACAAATAACTATTAAAAATACAAAATACTCAGTTAAATAAGTATCTTTAAAACAAGATAGGATTACAATTTTTATATATTATCTTTAGTACAATAAATGTTTAATAACTAAGATAAAAATCTATATTATATATATATTAGTTAATATAATTCATTAACTAAAACAAAAATAAAATAAATTACTTATAACTAATAAATATTTAAATACAATATATCCTTGCACTTTTAATTATTTTAAAATATACAAACTACAAAATTAAAAAAAATATTTAATAAGAAATACTTATTATATACTATAACCACTTGATATACTAAATATATATTTTAATATATTTTTACTATTATCTCTAAAATAATATTTATATTTAATAATAAATATTAACACCTATTATAATTAATATTAAGTTAAAATAAATTATTATTATTTTTATTTAAAAATAATTACTTTAGAGTGAATATTACTAACTTTTAGTTAGATCATGATAAAAAAATTTTTCTTAAAAAATTAGCATAATATAAAATATTTTTAATAAAATTTTATATAGTAGTTAGATTAAATTTTATTAAACCTTACTAATTTATCATTTTATATTTATAAAATATAACACTTATTTATTCAATAATATAATGCATTAATATTAATATAAGATTAGACTATTATAGTCTATAAAGTATTTTTATAATTTTATTAATAAAATATTGGTCATTTCTTTTAAGATATAATACTTATATAAATTTACTAATTAATAAAATTATATGATTAATATAATTTTATTAAAAATGACCTATATAGTTCTAACTATATATTAGATTCCTTAAGAAAAAATTAACTTACTATATTTAGTTATCTACGTGCATATATCTATTAATAGGTAATTATTATGTAAAAATATTCTTAACCAATATTATATATTGTTTAGTAATAAAAAACAATAGTTCTAGTATTTTATACTAAAAATGTTAATTTAAATTATTAATAACAAAGTTTATATATATTTATTTTTATTTCTTATTAAGAGATAGAATTTTTTTAAGTATAATCAGTGATTATAATATTATTTATTAAAATTAAGATAAATTAATACTATTAATTTATAGTTTATTTAAATCTAATATTAAATAGAGACTTCTATTTTTTTTGAGTGCAATAGTTTAAAACTGTTGTTATTTATTATAATCTTATTATCAAATGTATATAAAAACGTAATAAGTAACTATCTGTAGCTGTCCGACATGTTAATTATAAGTCCTTAAAAATATAAGGTAAGTACGCATTTCTCTATAAATTCAGTTATGGTTATAACTTAATTTATATTAATAACTTGATTGTAGAATAATATATGTAGCTGAATGATTGATGAGTTAATCTGTACTGTCATATTTAACATATTAAAGTAATATTTAGTTAATAAAATAGTAAAATCTATATAGATTTTACTATAATAAACCTAGATTATCTATTTTAGATTTTTCATCTATCTATAAAAATTATATCTATATTAACCTTGATAATTTTATTTAAAACTAAATTAATTTAGCTAAATATTGTAGGTGATTTAATGTGCAAGAAATCAATATGTATGAGTTTACGTCTAAAAGGGTGGCGTTGAATAGCCTGAACCTTAACACTATGTTTTTTTTCGTCAATTATTAGAGTAATGACCTCTGCATAAAATTCTTTTTTTTCTTGCATATTCCAGGTAGCATCATGTGCGATTGATACCGATACTGGTTTTGTATTGTTACCATAAACAATAGCAGGTAACTTACCAGAAATACGTAGTCGACGACTAGAGCTTTTACCTTGATCTTTACGTATATTTGCTTTAATAGTTAACATATTTTATATTTTATCTCAAATTTATATTTATTATAGGTAACTTAGCAAAAAGACTGAATTATAAGTACTATCTTAATCAGCAATATAATATAGTTGCATTATATCAGGATATATTTATTATATCAAATAAATATATTTTTATTAGCCTTTATTTTTACAAATAACTAATAAAACATCTTTACCTATAGAATTATAATAAAACTTCAAGAAATATCTTATGTATTAATACAACTATCGTTATAGTGACTCTTAAAAATTATTATTTTCTTTAATATATAAGTAAAAATATATGTAGCAGTATTTCTATATAATCTGTGTAGTATAGTAATATAATGTTCCATTATAAAAATTTATTAAATATTAATATTGTATTAATATTTATCTTAATAACAACTTAATTTATATGCATTCTAGAAACTAGAACTGTATAAAAAATACACGGAAAAACTATTATATAATATAAAAATTTTTATATATTTAGATGACCAGTATATATTTACTATTATAAATATAATATGATTATATTTATACATATTATTATTATATAGCAAATTATAAGAAATGATTGTATCACACTAATACAAGGTTTTTTTAAAATAAGTTAAAACAGTATACTTAAAATTAGTTTAATATAATTTTCTTTATCGATATAATAACAGTGTATTTACAATACTTACCTTCTTTAATAAACTCAAATAATTTAAATATATAATTACTCTTTTATAGTAAAAATTACAGATATGTTAGATTTTATTACTGACTAAATATTATTCTAATATGTTAGAGATTAAAGTATAGATGAATTAATAAATCCAACTATCTAGGTATATTGATCTACTGATAAAGGTATTAATATAAGATATAGTTATAAAATTATAATTTTATTATAAATAAATATATACTTAAAGTTATGTGAAAGAGCTCATAAGTAACATACTAGGAAAACTATAGTTATTAACTATTTAATTATTTTTTTCTAGTTAATACAATTTAGTTGATAAATATAAGTATATAAAAAAACTTATATTTATATATATTTAATAATAGTTTTATAAAAAAGAAATATTTTTAATATATTGCACGCAAAAACATTTTTATTTAATACTGTATTTGAAATAAAAATATAAATTTATTATAAGTTGTATTAATAACAAGAATAAATAATATTATTATAACTGATTATACTTAAGAAAATTATACTACTTAATAGTAATTTCTACTAAAATATCTAATATAGAAATAATAATATTATTGTACTTTTATTAAACAATATAATAATATTAGGTTAGAATATTTTTCGATAGTAATGACTTAACAATAAGTTTATCTACTTAGGTACCTCAAATATAATAAGTTAATTTTTTCTTAAAAAATATGATTCTATTACTAATAATAGTAGTACCACTGATAATTAGTTTATCCTAGTATAAATGATAAAATCATACAATAAAATTTATTATTTAGATATAATTATTAATATAATAAAGTAATAATATCTATTACTCACTAGTATATAATAATTTATTTTATATCACATATAAATAATTTTTATTATTATATTTATTAATGTAAGTAATACTATTATGTATAATTAATTATTTAAAATTTAAAATTTAAAATTTAAAATTGGCTCATGCTACGTGATATTATAAATTAATTAATTTCTAACCTCTATATTAAAGTATAAAAATATTATGAATAATGCAGTCTTACTAAAATATGATAATAACAAAGAAATTATACGACATATTCCAAGTTTTGTACGTCGTCATAGGAAATTAAGTAAAGGACAACAATTTGCATTGGATAATTTATGGCCCTTAATTGGAGTAGATTTTCAACATCTACAGCTTGATCTGATATCTTTATTTGGCCGTGACGCACCTACTGTACTAGAAATTGGTTTTGGTATAGGGTTATCATTGGTTGCTATGGCACAACAGCAACCCCAAAAAAATTTCTTCGGTATAGAAGTTTATCTACCAGGGATTATTGCATGTTTAAAGAGTACACATCAAGCTAATATAACTAATTTGCGTATCATACATCACGATGCTTTTGAAGTAGTAAATAAAATGATTCCAGAAAAATCACTAGAAATAGTTCAGCTATTTTTCCCTGACCCATGGCAAAAAAGTAAACATCATAAGCGCCGCTTAATACAATCTTTATTTGCTAAACAAATACAGAGCAAGTTAAAAATAGGAGGTTTTCTTCATATCGCAACAGATTGGAAAGACTATGCTAGATATATACTAACAGTAATGAATAATATACCAGGTTATCAGAATATATCTAAATATAACACATATATTACTAGGCCAGACTCACGTCCATTAACTAAGTTTGAAATAATTAGTAAAAATTTAGGACATGATACCTGGGACTTAATGTTTAAGAGACTATAGTTAATATTAATTATTTATATTTTCTTAATCACTTAATATAGTTGGATTATAATTAAAATCTAATTTAATAATAATTATTACGATGATAAATATAATTAAAAGATTGCATTAGTAATGCCACTTATAGTAAAATAATATTTATACTCTAAAAACCTAACTTTTAATACTAAAATATAATATTCTTCAATAACATATTAAAAGATTAAATAAAATTTTTAGATGAATATTAAAAATAATAATATAGAAGTGTTAATGTATCTAAATAAAATAAAAACATTAATTCATTAAAAACACAACTTACAAAAACTTTTTTAATAAAAATTTATTAGATTTATCATTTATAAATTATATAAAAAACTTTAACAACTATAAATAAAAAAGTAATTATTAATAATTTTAATACAACATAGTAGTAAATTTATTCTAAAAATAAAACAAGAATAAAACCATTTTATAGTTATATAACTTTATAACCTATAAAATTAACTAAAAATATTACAATATATATTTACAAAATTATTAGTTTTCTTAGTACTAAGGGAAGTATCTTTTGTTATATAAAATAATGTTTATTTTTCAATATTAAGGTGATATCAAATATCTATAGCTCTTAATAATTTACAATTTAAGTTAATAATAAAAAATATAAAGATTATTAATCTATATAATTTTACAGAATGTTATTAACATTCTAGTAATTTCATATCAATCTTTAAATACACTAAACCACTTTTTTAAATTTTAATTACTAACAATAAATTTATATGAAACTTAAATATAATAAAAAATATCTCTATGAAATATTAAATACATAGATAATAATTATTTTTATCGTTATCTTATTATCAGTATAATATAAAATAATCGTAATTTAATATTAAGAGATATCAACCCTAGTTAAATATTTCAAATTATTAATATAACTAAATCAATCAGGTAATAATATTGCATACCTAATACATACTATTTATATCTTTAGTTTTCTAATACTAAGGATTTGTAATACATAATAATATTATTAAGTTTTTATTTAACTACAAAATATCATTTAAGCGTTTACTGTTAATCATTATGTATTATAAATATTTACATTTTTATAATTATATAGTAAATTAGGTAAGAATTATTTATTAGCAATCATCACAATATCTATCTCACCTTAAATATTCTAAATAATATTAATTGATCTTACATATAGTAAATATATTTTTAGTTATATTTCACTAAAGATTGATCACTAAATACTTATTGTTTTTACTTTAAATTTCTGTATTTACATAAGATTTAAATACCGATATATCTTGCATACTAAATAGTATGCATTTAAAATCTAATAACTTTAATAAAAAACATCATACCATTTTAACATATAATTACTACTAATAATAGTATACTTTATAAACTTACATTTAATATAATTTATTAATTATATTAAATTATTATTTTTTTTAAAAGTAAGAAAGTAAAAAAAATAATAATATTAAATTTTTAGTATTAAATACTATACTTGATTATACACTAGAAAATAACTAAATAAAATACTTTTAGTTAAAATATTAATACTTAATCTTGTATTATAGATTATTATCTATAATAGTGTTATGTTCTCTACATTTAATATTAACATGAAAGATTACTCAAATAATATTCACTAAATATACTATTTTAATTTTATAAATCTATCTAATATACGTATAGATATTATCTTTAGTATCTAAAATGTTAAATATATAAATGATATTTTTTTAGAAAAAATTTGAATACTATAATTCCTTATAAGAAAATATTTTAAATATTAGATAGATAAACAGATAATCATTACTAATTATAAATTAATAAAATTTATTTAAAATTTAGGTATTTAAAAACTATTATATCTTTCATATTAAAATTGATCTTATCATATGTTAAAATTTTTATATGGTAGAACTTATATGAATTATAATAAATTTATCCGGTAACTTGTCTAGATGTAATACTATCTATGATGTGTTTAATATACAATATATTACTATACCTATTTAATAATTATTAATGGGGATCTATATTGCTCAATATGAGTTGCAATAAATGCCACAATCACTAATAGAAATAAAAGGCAGTAATTTTACTCTTGCAGTAATTCATTTATATACTTCAAGATCGGAGATCATACATGAAGCTTTAATTAAAAAGAATATACAAAATCCTATATTTTTAAAAAATGCACCAGTTGTTGTTAATATTTCTAAAGTTTATGAAAGCGTAAACTGGAAAAAATTACAACATACTATAACCGAAGCTGGACTTCATGTTATTGGTGTAAGTGGTTGCAAAGATGAAAAACTTAAAACTGATATAACTAATTGCGGTCTACCATTACTAAGTGAAGGTAAGGTCATTAATGAAAATTATTTCATTACATCTCAAAAGCAATATATGCCAGTAAAAACTCGCATAATTAACACACCTATTAGGTCTGGACAACAAATATATGCACGAGACTCCGATTTAATTATTATTAGTAGCGTAAGCGAAGGCGCTGAAGTTATCTCTGATGGCAATATACATATTTATGGTATACTACGTGGACGCGCACTTGCTGGTGCTAGCGGGGATGTATCTAGTCAAATTTTTTGTGCAAACCTTGCTGCTGAACTAGTTTCTATAGCAGGGTATTACTGGATTAGCAATCAGATCCCCAAGTCTTTTTATGGGCAATCTGCTAGGTTTAACCTTAATGATAATGCTTTAACTGTAGAATCTCTATTCTAAGCCTGTAAAAAAGGAATAAATAACATGGCACGCATTATTGTTGTTACATCTGGTAAAGGAGGGGTTGGTAAAACCACCTCTAGCGCAGCTATTGCAACAGGTTTAGCTAAAAAAGGTAAAAAAACTGTTGTTATAGATTTTGATATTGGTTTACGTAATTTAGACCTTATTATGGGTTGTGAACGTCGTGTGGTATATGACTTTGTAAATGTAATTCAGCACGATGCAACCCTAAATCAAGCATTAATAAAAGATAAACGTACAGAAAATCTATATATTCTTCCTGCATCACAAACTCGTGATAAAGACGCCCTGACATATAAAGGTGTAGAAAAGACTTTAAATGATCTAAAAAATATGAGTTTTGATTTTATTGTCTGTGATTCTCCTGCGGGTATTGAAACTGGAGCACTTATGGCGCTTTATTTTGCCGATGAAGCCATTATTACAACTAACCCAGAAGTTTCTTCTGTACGTGACTCCGATAGAATACTTGGTATTTTAGCTTCTAAATCTCGTCGCGCGGAAAAAGGTGAAAAACCAATTAAAGAATATTTATTATTAACTAGATACAATCCTAGTCGCGTGAGTAATGGTGATATGATAAGTGTCAATGATATACTAGATATTTTATGTATTCCATTAATTGGTGTAATTCCTGAGAGTACATCAGTACTACGAGCATCAAACCAAGGTAAATCTGTTATACTAGATGAGAAATCAGACGCAAGTAAATCTTACCAAGATTTAGTAGATCGCTTACTAGGAAAAGAACGTGTATTCCGATTTATTGAAGAAAATAAAAAAAGCTTTCTGAAACGTTTATTAGGAGGATAAAAATGGCATTACTTGATTTCTTCCTATCGCGCAAAAAACAAACAGCTAATATAGCTAAAAAACGTCTACAAATTATCGTTGCAGAGCAACGTCAAGATAATTGTGGCCCACAATATCTACCCCAATTAAAGCGCGATATTTTAGCTGTGATTTGTAACTATGTACAAATTAATCCAGAAATGCTAACAATAGAGTTTGAACAAAAAGAAAATGATATTTCAGTATTAGAACTGAATGTTATTTTATCTCAAATAGAAGAGTCAATTAAATAATTATTTAAGTCTATCCAATAATTCTAAAATAGACAATAAAACCTAATTATTAATTAGAATAAATTTTCTAATTAACTTAATAATATATAAATAAAAATAAATATACATAATAATATACATAACCAGTTTTTATTTTATATAACATGATTAAACATTAATAATGTTTACAAAATAATAACATTATATTTATGAATATTACTTACATTACTATATTTAATAGTACTATAGCATATTTAAAATACTTATTTAAGCAACCCTTAATATAAAGCATAATAATTATAGGCTAAGATAGCGTTCATTTTTTTCTTTATACCTAAGTAATTTATTTAAATTAATATTGATTTATTTTATGAAATTATAGTTCATTATCTATGTTTTGATTATTCTACTATTTCTTTATCCTTGTTATATAAAGGGTACTATAATTATATTATAAAATCCCCTTTAAGTATTATGCAATGAGTAAGTGCGGTAGTTATTAACAAATAATCACAGTTTCTATAGTAAATAAAAGTAAAAAATTAATACCATACTTAATGCGTATTCCTTATTATTAATATTTATAGCTTAGTAAAATAAATAATTGTATCATGCTTCATTTAGTATATGTAAATTATATTACTATTACTATTAGTAATTTATCTTTACTATAGTAAAGATAAATTTTAATAAAATATAATTCTCTTTATTAATTTCATATGTTATAAAATATTTCATTTATATGCATACCAATTATCGTATGATATACGTGGATATTACTACAATCAGTATTGTATAGTTAATTTTTCCAAGTAGTTTAATGGGATATATTGTATCTATTTGATTTGAAAATTTTATTTATTTTATATAGAATAAATAAAAATATTGTTTACCTTATATATTTCCAAACTTCAATAGGAATTTTATCGTATAACTTGTTCATTGTTAATTCAGCTAAACGATGATCAGCTGCAGAATAAAAAGTCTCTAACTCATCATTAGAAAGTTTATACTTATTTTTTTCAATTATACGCTCAAGAGTTCCAAGTGTAGTACACTTACGCAAGCGCATGAGGTAATCATTTTTAGTCATAAAAACCCTAATATAGAAAGTAAAATTAAAAACAGACACTAATTTTTAACTCGGCAAAATAACAAAAATATATTTTTGTAAGTTTTATTATTATAAATTATGCAAAAAAGATTTTTTAAAGCGTAATACTAACGCCAAATAAACTATTATTTACTTATCCATCACTTACCTTTTAAACACTATACTTATTGTGATTATTAAATAGTATAAAATACTAATAGTAACTTCAGTTTAGGTAACTTACTAAATCAGTGTAATATTCTTAATTCCCATATCAAAATATATAATAATGTTTACAACCTTATATCTTATTAGAAAGATAAGTTAATATTTCATTATTGATATAGTTATTTATAAATATTTAATAAGATTATCAATCTTAACCTTACTAATACTATAACTTCTAAATAAGTAGAATAACTATATAAAATTTTACATGTTAGAAGAAAGATACATAGTACGTGCATTGTGTAATATTAGTTATAGAGGATAAAATTTATTAGTTTACTTTATAATATGTGATCTAATTTATTGCAACCTTAATACCGATTTTATTTATTAAAATGCTCTAACTAAAAAAATAATTGATATAGATCAGTTTATTTATTATTATTGTTTATTCATTAACACAACTTGTAACATCTTCAGTATTAATAAAATATTGTTATTAACGTAACTATATTATTACCTAATATACAGATTAAAATATAATTATTATTGATGAATGAAATAAATTACTTACATATATAATTATTTTATGCTTTGTTAAGTAACAATTACTTATTAATTTATCAAAAAAATTTTAATAACTGTATTTTACATTGATTTAATATTATATTAGAATAATACAATCTAATATTACTACACCGATTTACTATAGATCATTATAACTAGTTATATTAGTAATAGTACTATAATATAGTTCCCATAAAATAGGAAAATAATTTACTATATCTAATATATTAATTTCATTAATCTTAAATATATAAAATTAAAGAAGATAGTTGTCTGAATCCTTTAAAATATTAATACCATAGATTAATTAAATTGTATTATTCTTATTAAGAATAATACGTTAAGTAAGTTTAGCTACATAATGAAAGAGTTTTGCTAAATTATTTTTTATAAATCTATAAAAACACTGCTTATATTTTACTCAAAAAAATATATATTAACAATAATAATATAAAATCATAAAAATAAAATTACATAAAATATGCTATTAATTACTTAATATTTCTTATGAAATAAGAATTAAATATATTCTATAAATCAATTAATAATATACTAACATATCGAGGTAATAATACTACAAAGCTAAACTATAATATCTTTTTACAGTCCTTTTACTATCCTCAAGTAACTTTTGTACATGGTATTTACTATTATTACTATACTTTCTAGATTCGCTATATTAAAATAAATACTAAATTACCACTAAGTATTAAGAAAAAACATTGAAATATATTGTATACAACTAAGATTTTTCTACTATTTTATTAAAAAAATAACTATAAAATAGGTTTTATCTAATAAAACAATTCTTTAATTATTTTTAATATTTTTTAGTAGATTAAAATAGTCTTAAATATTTTTAATAAACTTATTCAGTATACTTTGGTATACTATCCTTTACAAGATTAGTAGAGAAACTAATCAATTTTATTTATAATTTTTATTACAGTTTTTTACTTGACTAGTAATAATAAAATATATTACTGATACTGATACTGAGTATTAGTCATGTATTAAATTATTTTTATTAGTAGTATCATAACTTATATTAATTAATACTTAATTATCTAAATTTTTTTGTAAATTTTATATTATTAAAAATATATATAACATATTCACTATTTATATAATTAAATTTATATTAATATTTATTGATACCTTTATTCTATAATGTATATTAATATGAATAACAAATTTCCTTGAGTATATTATAAGCAAATAAGTAAAGTATAGCTAAAACTATTAAACAGAATACACAAAATATATCAGATAGATTATAAGAACTCTTAAGAACTATTTTTAAATATAATAAAATTATATTTCCCTTTAATAAAAATAGTCATTATAAAATAAAAAAGAAAGTAATCTTAAATACATTGTGGTAATATACATGGATATAATCCTAAATAAAGATTATTCGATATTAAATATTATAAACTTTTATATAATCGAAATATCTCAGATAATAAATAATTAAACTATAATATATTCTTACCATATGTTATACATCACTACAAGATCCTGGAATACATAGATAATAATATTAATATTATTATTAATTATATGTATACTTTGTTTATCTTCATCAAATTAATCTCTTCATTATATTTTACTTATAAATAAAATATTTTATTTATTGATAATATATTATTATATAATATATAGCATTTCTAGAAAGATTCTATCAATATTCTATGAAAGTTATTTACAAAATAACAATATAATTTGATATATAACGTATTTATAAGGTTAATAAGATAGTTCATCTCAACATAAAATATTAAATAAAAGTATAATAATTAGTTAAATTTTAATAAAACTATTCTAATTATAGGTAGTATAGAATGGAAAGAAGAAATGTAATATTAATACATTGCTGAAAAAAGATATATAAACTTTAATAATTTATAGTAATCTTTAAATACTTATCACCTTATTTAATATTCTATATGATTAATATCATAACTTACTCATAAACAAAATAAAGCTTAAAATTGATATACTATAAATAAGTCTCACGTGCTGTACTAGATAAATGTTAATATTTTACATGATAAATATTATATTCAATCAGTAAAATACTATAAGATGTAATAAAAGCATAAAGAAATAAATAAATAAATAAAAATACTAAATTAGTCTCAATAAAGTTAGAAGGTAATTTGGGTATAATTATTTAATTTTATTTTTTAAGGTATCACTTTAGTATATCTATAATAATAAATATAATAATATTATATAAATATTATAAATTGTTAAAATATTAAATTGAGTACGATCATTGGATGCTACTATATAGTAAATATTAATATTTTATTAAAAATATATCTTTACTCTATATGATATCTTAATTAATTTTATTAAATATTATTAACAATGTGTTATAACTAATATATCGTTATTATTTTTACATATAGTATATAGATATTCTATCTATAACAAAACTTTTTTAGGTAATTATCATTTTTTTTATTAAAATATCCTTATTATAAAATGTAATAATTAACAGTTAAAATATTTTATATATTATAAGTCTTAGATACAATTAAATATATAAATATTTATTTATATTAGGATGTTAAGATTTTTTTACAATATTTTACGCATTGAAATATTATCTCTAATAATTTCATAAAAATTATTAAAAGTTATAAACTTGTTTATAATTTATATAATAAATAAATACTAAAGATTAATATAATTTGTTAAATACTTTACTTTAAGTATAATATGATGTTTATGGGGGGTAGTAAAGATATGTCATCTAAGTTTAATATTTTACTTTTAAATGGTCCTAACCTTAATTTACTAGGAACTCGCGAACCAAAGCAATATGGTATTAAAACATTAAAAGAGATAGTGAAACTCCTAAAACAAACTACTAGTCAAATGAATGTTTTTCTTACTCATTTACAATCTAATATTGAATATGAACTTATTGAACGCATTCATGATGCAAAAGATAAAATGGATTTTATTTTGATTAATCCAGCGGCATTAACACATACTAGTATAGCAATACGAGATGCACTACTGGCTGTTAATATCCCTTTTATTGAAATTCATTTATCAAATATATACGCTCGCGAGTCTTTCCGTCATCACTCATATTTATCTGATATTGCTGTTGGTGTAATATGTGGTTTAGGTGTTGATGGATATATATTTGCATTACAGGCGGCAGTAAATTTTCTGCAAATAACTAAGGATATTTAACTCCCCTGAAAGTCACTGACTAATATAACTTGGGAGGTTAAATAAATATAAGCTAAAATGCTTATTTTTTAAATTAAAATGTACTAGTAAAGATAAAATTATCTAAATATTATGATAGATAATTTAATTTCACTGAGGTTAATGAGCTAAGATATTAAATAAGATAGTTAATTAAAAATTATTTTAATAATTTCAAAGTATTCTAAAATATCAACATTTTTATATGGCAAGATCTCTTATTATTTAAGAAAGCTTGACCATCAACTATTCTATGCAATAATAGAGTACGGAATTATAGATGGATATTCGTAAAATTAAAAAACTCATCAAACTAGTAGAATCATCTAGCATCTTTGAATTAGAAATATCTGAAGGTCAAGAATCAGTACGCATTAGTAACACTAAAATAACTAATAGCATACCAATGCTACAACCTTACTATACAGCAGAATCTGTAGCAGAAAATCTAGTAAAAAGTAATAGCAGTCATATTGTACGTTCTCCTATGGTAGGTATTTTCTATCGTACTCCGCATCCGGATGCTAAATCATTCATTGAAATTGGTCAAAAAGTAGATATAGGAGATCCACTGTGTATTGTAGAGGCAATGAAAATGATGAACTATATTGAAGCCGATAAATCAGGTGTAGTTAAAGAGATTATGGTTGAAAATGGTCAACCAGTTGAATTTGATGAACCACTAATTGCCATCGAATAAATGAGGTAAATCGTGCTAGATAAAATTGTTATTGCAAACCGAGGTGAAATTGCATTACGTATATTACGAGCTTGTAAAGAACTAGGTATTAAGACTGTTGCAATACACTCTACAGTTGATCGCGATCTCAAACATGTGTTATTAGCAGATGAAACTGTCTGTATTGGTCCTGCACCTTCAACTCAAAGCTATTTAAATATTCCTGAAATTATATCTGCAGCAGCAATTACTGGCGCGGTAGCTATTCATCCAGGTTATGGATTTTTATCTGAGAATGCTGATTTTGCTGAGCAAATAGAACGTTCAGGCTTTATCTTTATCGGACCACGAGCTGAAACTATACGCCTTATGGGTGATAAAGTTTCAGCTATTAGTACAATGAAAAAAGCAGGCATACCATGTATTGCAGGGTCCGATGGACCACTAGAAAATAATATATTAAAAAACCAAGCTCTTGCTCAGATGATTGGATATCCAGTAATGATTAAAGCTTCTAGAGGCGGCGGAGGGCGCGGTATTTGTGTTGTATATAGCAACAAAAATCTAGAACAGTCTATTATCACAACTAGAGCACAAGCTAAAATAGCTTTTAGTAATGATATTGTTTATATGGAGAAGTATCTAGAAAACCCACGTCATATTGAAGTACAAGTATTAGCAGATGGTCAAGGAAATGCGATTTATCTATCTGAACGTGACTGCTCTATGCAGCGTCGGCACCAAAAAATTGTAGAAGAAGCACCTCCTGGAATTACGCCAGAGCTAAGTAGCTATATTGGTGAACGTTGCGCTCAAGCATGTATAGATATTGGCTATCGTAGTGCAGGTACTTTTGAATTCTTGTTTGAAAAAGGCAAATTTTATTTTATTGAAATGAACACACGAATTCAAGTTGAGCACCCAGTAACAGAAATGATCACTGGTATTGACATAATAAAAGAACAATTACGTATAGCAGCTGGTCATTCTCTATCTATTAAGCAACATGAAGTTCAAGTGCGTGGACATGCAGTAGAATGTCGCATTAATGCAGAAGATTCTGATACCTTATTACCAAGCCCAGGTCAAATAACACGTTTTCATGCACCTGGTGGCTTTGGTGTTCGTTGGGAATCTCATATATACGCAGGTTATACGATATCTTCATATTATGATTCAATGATAGGTAAGCTTATATGCTATGGTGAAACTCGTGAAGTAGCTATTGCTCGTATGAAAAATGCTTTATCAGAACTTATTATAGACGGCATAAAAACTAATATTGAGCTGCAACAAAATATTATGAATGATAAGAAATTTCAATGTGGTGGTACAAATATTCATTATCTAGAACAAAAATTAAATTTACAGACAAAATAACTAGGTACTATTATTTTATGATTGATATTAGTATAAAACAATTATGAATAGCTAATTATTACTATATATTAACACTTAAAGCAAGTTAATATGTATACCTTAATTAATATAAGAATAAATATAGATAAATATTTAATATAAAATTGATATTATATCCTTTAATACTGTAAATATTAGATTATAATATAACTATTAGATTCATGTCTCTAACTTAAATATTTATTTAAATATATAAGATACTTTGTTGTTATAAAAATAGTAATTAAATAATTAGCTATAATACATAAGTATTTTTAGCAAAAAAAATACTGGGTATAATGGTAATTAATATTTTACATAGTAAATGTATTAAAAATATTAAAATTTATAATAAATAAAAGGTATATTTTACTTAAACTCATTTAAATAATGTGTTTTCTATAAATACTAATATACAAAACAACAAGTACTGTATTTCCCCTATGTTAGCTTACGCAACTATTAATCATTAATCATTAATCATTAATCATTAATCATTAATTATTTACTATGTTACATGTATTATTTTAAATTATATTAATATATTGTATTATTTGATGTGCATCAAAAAGATTTAAAATAATACTTAATGAAATATATATTCTTTATTAAAGTATTATTTTTATAAGATAAAAGAGTTAGATGTTATGCGCTATAAATTAAAATTCATTATCGTGATAAATGTTATTACCTGTACTAGAATATTTCTTTATTATATATAGTTTATAAAATATTAAATATAATAATAAAGGGGGGTGTAATAAGCAATTATTAAATATATTTTAAATGATAGATAAGTGTTTTATTTATACTACTCATTGATACATTAATTAAACAAGTCAGAATGGTATAAATGAGTAATAAATATTAATATAGAAGTAATAATTGATATGTTTATTATTTATTTGAATAAAGGTGTTAAGTAACTAAAAATAAATAGATAATTTATATCTATACTTTAATACCATATATATTAATTACAATATATATGTAAAAAATGATACACAATATGTATCTATCTTAAATTTTTTATTAATTATTAATAAATGACACTTTTTTTATCTAAGCAACATAAATTGTATATAATTTAACACTTAAATAATCTTATTTTAATAACGTTTTAAAAATATTCTAATGTTATTACTTTGAGGTAAAATGTAAAAAATAAACTATTTGTCTTAATACTGAAGAGTATAATACTAAATAAATATTTATAAAGAATATAATAAGTTAATAATAAATTAATTATAAAATATGAATTTTGTAATATAAAAATATAATTTCTATGACGTTTATTAAAAATGATAAAATTTATTTACTTTTACTTTTACTTTTACTTTTGTTAAAATATAGCCCTAATATATTATTATATAATTATCGGTGAGTAAATTGATGAATAGTATAAAAATATTTTTAATATTTCTAGAACAAACGAAACAACTGATACGATAGATGGTATTAATACAATAGTAAAAATATTTCCCTAAATTATTCACTTGATATCCCCTTTCACTTAAATCAAACTTTATGTTAAGTTATATTACATCAAAATTTTTTTCAAAAAAACATTAATAATAATAAAAAATATAACTTAGTACATTAAGAATAAAAAAATTTATATTTAGATTATTTGGGAAAATCTATAAGATAGAATATATATTATTATAATAATATCTTTTTATAGCTAACTATACTACTAACATTATAAAATGTTAAAGTATATACTTTACTCTAGTATGGAGTATTTAAAAATAAATAATTTTATAAATCATTATACTAATTTATAGATTGGTTATTATTAAAAATAATATTTACATAAACTTTGATATTTGTATATCATTACAAAATACATATTGAATACCAATTAAATGATTTTAAATATAGTTAAATAATTAAATTAATTGTTTTTACTTTAATACTATATAGTATATAGAATACTGTAATAAATACAACTACACCTATAATCACATACTCCTAAAAATTAATAAATATTTTTACTATAAATTATCATATATAAGTAAAAATACTGACATAATAATCTATTATAAATGGTATAAAATGTGACAATTAAGCTCATTGTAGGTCTTGCAAATCCTGGAGTGCAATACGCAAAAAATCGTCATAATGTAGGTTCATGGTTCATCAATAAATTAGCTCAGCAGAACGGAAAAGTTCTAAAAGAAAAAAGTAAATTTTATGGATATACTACATACTTAAATTTAGCAGATACAGACATACACTTACTAATACCAAAAACTTTTATTAACTTAAGTGGAAAGGCTGTTGCTGCATTAACTACTTTTTATCATATTCAACCTAATGAAATTTTAGTAGCTCATGATGACCTCAACCTTCCACCAAGTGTTGCTAAATTTAAAATAGGAGGAAATGGTGGTCATAACGGATTAAAAGACATTCAGATTAAACTTGGTAATAGTAATCAGTTTTATCGTTTACGCATTGGTATTGGACATCCTGGAGATAAGAATAAGGTTATTAATTTTGTACTTAGTAATCCCTTAATTAGTGAACAACTACTTATTTATGCTTCTATAGAAGAAGCACTTATATGTACTACATTACTACTTAAAAAAGGCATTCATTGCGCAATGACTCGAATGAATAGTTTTAAAGCTATACTATAAATAATATATTATTTCTTTAAAAAATACGTATAGTAATTCTTGATTATATAATTAATTTAGGTGATAGAACGAATGAAATTAAAATGTGGTATTGTAGGTCTACCAAACGTTGGAAAATCTACTCTCTTTAATGCTATGACTAAAGCTAACATAGAAACAGCTAATTTTCCCTTCTGTACTATTGAACAAAATATCGGTATTGTTTATGTACCTGATGATCGTCTATATAAAATATCTGATATCGTTAAATCAAAAAGAGTCCTACCAGCTATAATGGAATTTATTGATATAGCAGGTTTAGTAAAAGGGGCCTCTAAAGGAGAGGGTCTGGGAAATAAATTCCTAAATAATATAAGAGATACCCAAGCGATTAGTCATGTTGTACGCTGCTTTGAAAACGACAGTATTATACATGTTAATAATAAAATAAATCCTATAGAAGATATTGATATTATTAATACTGAACTAGCACTATCAGATTTATATACATGTGAACGTGCATTAAACCGCATACAGAAAAAAATAAAAGGCAGCCATAAAGATATTAAATATGAATTATATATACTTGAAAAATGTCTAAAACAGTTAGAAAAAGATGGTATGATGCTGCGTGCATTAAATTTATCAGAAAAAGAACAAGAAGTAATAAGATATTTAAATTTTCTAACTTTAAAACCGACTATGTATATAGCTAATATCAACGAAGAAGGTTTGAAAAATAACTCATATTTAGATGATGTACGTAAAATAGCTACTAAAGATGGTTCTATAGTAGTAGCATTATGTGCTAAAGTTGAGTCTGATATAGCGTATTGTTGCAATGAAGAAGAAAAATATGAATTTATTACTGATATGGGTCTAGAAGAGTATGGTTTAAATCGTGTTATTAATGCTAGTTATAAAATGCTAAAACTTCAAACCTATTTTACTGCAGGGATAAAAGAAGTTCGTGCGTGGACTATACCTATTGGCACTACAGCACCAAAAGCTGCCGGTAAAATACATAAGGATTTAGAGAAAGGTTTTATCCGTGCACAGACTATATCATATAGTGACTTCATTACCTATAAAGGTGAGCAGGGAGCAAGAGAAGCCGGTAAAATACATTCAGAAGGAAAAAACTATATTGTTAAAGATGGTGATATAATACATTTCTTATTTAAATCTTAATTTTTAATTTATAAATATAACAAAAATATTACTTAATAATAAATATATTTTTATTCAAAAAATTTAAATATTGTATTTAAAACTATCATTATTTGTATATATTTTGCAGCAATTATTTATTATTCAATTATTATTAAAATAACTTAATTATTTATTAAATGTGAGCATAAAATAAAATATCGTTAAATAATTTATATGTAAGTAATAATAGGTTATAGAAACCTAAAGTAATAATTAATAATTAATAATTTATGATTATAATCAAGAACATTTATACAAATAATAAGACATGGTCACTAAAAACAAGGTAAGGAATTCTACTTTTAAACTAATATAAAAAATATTATCATACAATCTCTAAATACTTTGATTTATAAGAATCAAATATTCAACTCAAATACCCAGAAGAAAAAACTGAATAAAGTTATTAATATATAACAACTAGTCTATAGATCATAGTGATAGTAAAATCAGTAGAAAATAATCTAATTGTCTTAGACTACAATATCAAGTATTTATTATGATATTAATCACTAAAAGTGAGGATTATAGTATATATAATAATTTAATTTATCTATTAATAACCAAATAAAACATATTTAGTTTTAAACTTTGCTTGAAATTATAAAATAAACTTAAAATTTAATTTTAAAATCAAAGAGTATCCCTAATAGGGCAGTATCTCTCTATTATAGATATTGTATCGAGACATCAAAAACTTATCCTAATAAAATACTATCACATAAAATTTAGAATATACATACATAAATTACATACATATAGATTGTTGTAAAATAATACATACTATACCTATATTTTATACGTAGATATAAAATGTCTTCCTAAGACACTTAAATCTTACAATTATAAACTCAGTTCAATAAATATTTACATTTATCTGGTATAAATAATCTATTAATTATATAAGAAATGATTGTAGCAATATAGTAGTGATGACTTATTATATTAATATGATAATCATCATACTGCATATATTTTATTAAATTTATAAGTATTAATAAATAAGATATATAATCATTACATACGATGTAATCGTAATTAACTTGTCTGAGTATTAGAATAAAGAGTATAAATAGAAGATATTTACTGATCTAGTAAATAACTTATTCATAATAATAACTTACTAGTGAATAACTACTCTATATTTTTTACTACAAAAACTACGTGATTATACCAAAATAATAAACAAATTATTATCTAGAATTTACTGGATATAATCCACGTTGATGGTGACTAGAATTGAATTATTAAATACCTGTTTATTTTCTATTTTATATAGTTAATATTATTGGTAATAATACCTTGATCATGTATCATATATATCTTTTTTAATAAAAAACAAATAAAAATAGATTAATTTTATTAAAATTCATTAAAATTATTTTATTTTTATATTTTCAGAGATTATTAGTATTATAAGTCTTTAATGAATGAATTAAAATAATTTTTAATAAATATCTTGTAATAAAAATACAATACCTTGCATGTAAAATAGTATTCATAATTAATGATTAATTATGAATACGTCTTATGAAAGATATTATATCTAATATAACCTAGATTATGTTGTATCTTTTTCAATAAATATAATTTAGTATTTAAAAAATTGAAAAAATATTTTATTTTTATTAGATTTTAATTGTTAATCTCAATAATTTTCTTAAATCTATTACTTTATTGTAGATACAACTTATATTATAATATATTTGTTATTTCTTATATATTTTTATTAATATAGATATAATATATTTCATATTACTATTAATAAATATTGATTAGTTATAGATACTGCAATACAAACTAATAATATATTATTATTAATTAGTAATTATTTCATCTAAAACATTGAAAAAATCATTTATGGTATTATTGCAGGTATTATATTATCCAGATAAACGACTCCGCACTAAGGCGCAGCTGGTAAAAAAAATCACACCTAAAATTCAGCTCATCATTGATAACATGTTGCATACTATGTACGCAGAAGAAGGTATTGGTTTAGCTGCGACTCAAGTAGATATTCATTATAGAATAATTGTAATTGATATATCTCACCAAAAAGACCAACATTTAATCCTGATAAATCCCAAGTTACTGACACATAATGGTATAATAAGAATAAAAGAAAGCTGCCTGTCAATCCCAGAATATCATGTACTAATTCCTCGTGCTGCAAGAATAAGAGTGAGGGCATTAGATCGTAATGGAAAAACATTTGAACTAGATGCTAATGATCTATTAGCGATTTGTATACAGCATGAAATGGATCATTTACTTGGCAAGTTAATAATAGATTATCTCTCCCCTCTTAAACGTCAACTTATACATAAAAAGTTACAAAAAATATATAAACAACAAGCTAATAGTTAATTTATTTATCATTACTAGGAAACAATATTGTCTAATTCTTTACGTATTATTTTCGCAGGAACTCCCGATTTTGCAGCCCACCATTTAAGAGCGATTTTATCTTCAAAATACAGAGTAATTGGTGTATTAACCCAACCTGATAGACCTTCAGGTCGTGGTCATAATTTAATATCTAGTCCAGTAAAAATTTTAGCTAAACAGCACCATGTACCTCTATTACAACCGGTATCACTCAATTTAATAGATAATCAAATATGGATTTCTAATTTGAATGCCGATATAATAGTGGTAGTAGCATATGGATTAATACTACCTAAAAAAATATTAAATACACCACGTTTAGGATGTATTAACGTACATGGTTCCTTACTTCCTCGCTGGCGTGGTGCAGCTCCTATTCAACGTGCATTGTGGGCTGGCGATACCACAACAGGTGTAACCACGATAAAAATGGATATAGGATTAGATACTGGTGAGATACTGAATCAAGTTACTTGCCCAATAACCACTCAAGATACCAGTGCAACACTGTATAAAAAACTTGCAGCTATAGGTCCTCAAATATTAATTAACACTATTACTCAACTATCTAATGGTACTATAACTCCTAAGTTTCAGGATGAAAGTCTTGTAACTTACGCTCACAAGCTAAGCAAAAAAGAAGCTTTATTAGACTGGTATCTTCCTGCTATAAACCTTGAACGTTACGTACGCTCTTTTAATCCATGGCCTGTTAGTTTCTTTATAATACATAATCAACCTATAAAAGTATGGGAATCCAGGGCTTATCTTGATAATTATGGGCAAAGTCCAGGTACTATTATAAGTGCTAACAAGCATGGTATTGCGGTTGCTACCGCCAAAGGAGTGCTAATTATAACTAAGCTACAGCTTCCAGGTAAAAGAATTATTTCTGCATGTGATTTGCTAAATTCTCGTAGCAAATTATTCATTCCTGGTATTATTTTAGATTCAATAAAATAGATAGTAACTTCATATAAATAATAATTAATCTTATTATATTAAGTTAAAAGTATGATATTATAACTAATATTTGAATAAGTAATTTTTAATTTTTTTATGTATTAAATAATATTTAGTACTTTAAAATAAGTTTTAATAATTTTATATTAAAAAAATCAGCTTATATATAATAACATATATATATTTATATTACTTTAGTCTTATTAAGACATTGATCTTCAATATTCTAGTGATATTTTAAATAATTATTTATAATTATTATGTCTCACTCCTAATAGTATTAAATAATTACTCAAATCTAGATATTATTTTATATCTGTTGAATAAGTAATTACAAAGTGTATAAAATATATTGTATATACATATTTATTGTAAAATACATTCTAGTATTTTAAAGGTATTAATAGATTTAAAATCACCGCTCATATCTCAATGTTAATCTTATATATAATATTTATAAATCATAAAGTTAATTTTTATATGTACTCCTTTGTATTTAATACTAATATGATATTGATCAGTATCATATAATTATTATAGTATGTATTACCACACTTAATTCTATAATTTATATATTTGATCTGGAAATATATTTTTTAATACATTAAAAATTATTTTTATTAATGCTTATACTTAGTAAGTATAATAAAACTATTTATAAGATATTAATTTAGTTATAAAAGTATCAAATATATCTTTGTATAAATTTCTTTATAAACTATAAATAATTAAATATTTAAATAAAACTATCTAATATTCAAACAGAACTGAATCTTATGATATTTATCATACTTTTTATTAATTTATATTTTTATAACTAATCAAAGTTTTTAGCATACAATACTAAAAGTATGTTTCACCCATATAGTAAATAAATAAGATATATGCAGTAACTATATTTTAAAATAGTGTAACTATTCATACGGCAGTACTCTTTATGTTATTTAGAAGTAAAATACAAGATATAGTAAATATTAATAGTATTAAAAATATAAATATAGTGGATCTACAATATTATACCTGTTTGATAAAAAACAAAATAATAATAAACTATTAAAATAAATCTATTATAAATGGAATTTATGATAATAATAAAATTATATAATTGATTTTTAATCACATTTTTAAAATTATCTCTAAGATTAAATTACCTTGCTATATGAGGGAGGTTGTAAAGAGAATAATCAAATAAAAGAATAAATTAAATGATAACCTTATAAAATAAAAATTTATTTTTTCTTTACTAAAAAATTAAAAAAGAAATATAATGCTAAAAATACAAAAATATTTTTATAAAAAATAAATATTAAATAAATAAGCTGCTACGATCTTAAGATCGTAGGGAATAAAATCAATAACTCACTGCTATTTTATTTGATTAATAATCGGTAGTATACTACAGGATAATTTTCTTAATTAGCAATTAAAAGATTAAATACATTCTAGCTTAGGTGAATAAAATAATATTGTATAAATAATACGTTTGATAAATTAATATTATTCATAGTTACTATTAAATAGTATTTTTTTAATAAAATATTATAACAATATATACATATAATTTATATGAACTTACTCTATGATCTTATTTTAATACATTTTGAATCAAATTATCAATAGTTTCTATATAGGATTACTGAGTAATTTTACCATCGGGGGTTATAATATTAGTAAAATAAAAATAAGGGAGAAAGATTAATTTATAATTATAGAGTGCGCATTTTGAATTTACATTAAATACTATCAATATCTAGCATTAATTTATAGCTAAAAAGTTAGTAGAACTCTTATTATACCAGCAAAGTTTCAATTATTATGACTAATATTATCATTTAATATTATTAAATTATTATAAACATCCGTATAATTTAGGAATAAAAATGAGTGAGACTAAAAAAAATCAAAATAATTTTATACGACAAATCATAGATAAGGATCTAGCATCTGGTAAATGTTCTACAGTTCATACCCGATTTCCGCCAGAACCAAATGGATATTTACATATTGGCCATGCAAAATCTATTTACCTAAACTTTAGTTTAGCTAAAGATTATCATGGTCAATGCTATTTACGTTTTGATGATACTAATCCAACCAAAGAAAATATTGAATATATTGAATCAATTAAACACGATATAAAATGGCTAGGATTTACGTGGGATGGAAAAGTGCGCTATTCTTCAAACTACTTTAAACAACTATACCAGTATGCTAGAGAATTAATCTCTAAAGGTTTAGCTTATGTCGATGAGTTAAATCCAGATAAAATTCGCCAATATCGTGGAACCCTAACTACACCAGGCAAAAATAGTCCATATCGTAATCGTAATATTGAGGATAATTTAGTTCTTTTTGAAAAAATGCGTAATAGAGAGTTTGCTGAAGGTACCTTGTGCCTTCGCGCTAAAATAGATATGAATTCTCCATTAATGATAATGCGCGATCCCGTGTTATATCGTATAAAGTTTGCTATACATCACAATACAGGTAATCAGTGGTGTATTTATCCTATGTATGACTTTACTCATTGTATTGCCGATGCTCTAGAGGGGATAACACACTCAATTTGTACACTAGAGTTTCAAGAAAATCGCCGCCTATATGATTGGATATTAAATAATATTAGTATCCAAAAACATCCCTGTCAATATGAGTTCTCTCGTCTAAATCTTGAATATACAATTATATCAAAACGTAAGCTAAAACAGCTAGTTATCAAACATATAGTAGAAGGTTGGGATGATCCACGTATGCCAACAATTTCTGGATTACGTCGCCGTGGATATACCCCGGCTTCTATCCGTGAATTTTGTCTACGCATTGGAGTAACAAGGCAAGAAAATAATATAGCAATGGCTGTTTTAGAATCTTGTGTAAGAGATGATCTTAATAAGATAGCACCACGCGCTATGGCTGTTTTAAATCCTGTAAAAGTCGTAATTGAAAATATGCCTGAAAATAGCATAGAAATGATCTCAATGTTAAATCATCCAAACAAACCCGAGAATGGTATACGTAAGGTACCATTTAGTCGTGAGCTATATATTGATCACGCCGACTTTAGTGAAAAACCTAGTAAGAGTTATAAACGCTTAGTAATAGGTAGAAAAGTACGTCTCCGTAGTGCATACATCATTCAAGCGGAAAGAGTTAAAAAAAATAATGTAGGTGAAATTACTACAATTTATTGCACTTATAATCCAGATACATTAAATAAAAACCCCACTGATGGTAGTAAAATAAAAAGTGTTATTCACTGGGTTTCCAGAAGTCACGCATTACCAGCTCATTTCCATCTGTACGATCGCTTATTTAGCGTAGCTAATCCAAATACAGAAGAGAATTTCTTATCACTTATTAATAAAGAATCTTTAATTATATGTAGAGGGTTTGTAGAACCAAGCCTAAATACAGCAACCCCTGAAATAACTTACCAGTTTGAACGTGAAGGTTATTTTTGTAAAGATTATGTACAATCTACACCTGACAATTTAGTTTTTAATCGTACAGTTACTCTGCGTGAGACCTGGAATAAAATAAGAATATAATACATATGAAATAATTATTAAATATATTAATATAATACAACTCACTTCAATAATAAGTAAAACAATAAAAAAAGTAGATCACGAATCTAATATAACTTTTATCTAATATATAGAAAATATAGTGTATTGAAGTATTCTAATAATATATTTATACAAGATATCTACAAATACTAATGTAGTACATTTTACTAGTTTATAAAACTATTAACAAATAATACAAATAAATACTACTTTAATTAAATTTAATTAAAGTAGTATTTATTCTCTGAATACCTGTATCTAGAGAATATTGTTAAATACAAAAATATTTATACGTATAATAATAAAAGAAGAATTAAATATAATTTATTAAAGTCAATATATATTAAAGTTATATATATTGACTTTAATAAATTATATTAATAAATATTCACTACTATTGTAGTATTGCAATATTTGTTAAAAACAATATAACTATTATTAAGATAAAAATTAATGAATATATCTCATAATAACAATCTTTGATCTGGTTATTATAATCCCCAACTATAATTAACTAATCTATTTTCAAGTAAAAGTAGATTAGTAACAATTCTATAAATAGAAGATAAGTATCTTAATAAATTAATTTTGAATTTAATACTAATCAAAATATAATTATTTCACACTAAATATAATATATAAATTATATTATAAGGATATAAATCCTATACTTAGTAATTATATATAATAGTTATTTTTTTTATAAAATACATTATTATATGTAATATATAGAAAAATTATTAATGTTTTATTGATTTTGTCATCATACCCTATTTTAATAAAAATTATTTACTATCTTTAATAATATAAACAATATATATAAAATACTCTTTAATTTTTATTAAATAAAATAATTTATTACACTATAAAGATCCCCATTCTTATTTAAGATAATATTATTTAAATTTAGTTATTAAATTACATAGTTTATTGCATAACAAATAATGCATGTTATTATTTATTATAAGCATGCCATCATATATAATCTATTATTAGACACATAATGGCATTATTAACTTTAACCTTTATTAGGTTTGTTATAAATTATTTTATTCATTAAGGTATGGAAAATTATAAAATGACAGATAAACTCACTTCACTAAAAAAACTAACTACTGTTGTAGCTGATACTAGTGATATTAATGCAATTCAATTATATTGCCCCCAAGATGCAACTACTAATCCTTCTTTAATTTTGCATGCAGCACAAAATTCCGAATACCATCAAATATTAGATAAAACTATTAATTGGGCATCCCACCAGAGCCAAGACAAGGATCAACAAATTATTGATGCATCAGATAAACTAGCAGTCAATATCGGTTTAGAAATTTTAAAGATAATTCCTGGTCGCATATCAACCGAAGTTGACGCACGTATGTCCTATGATAAAGAAGCTAGCATTATTAAAGCTAGGCGTCTTGTAATGATGTATAACGACGCTGGCATAAATAATGACCGTATCCTAATAAAATTAGCTTCTACTTGGCAAGGTATTTGTGCAGCAGAGCAATTAGAAAAGGAAGGCATAAACTGTAACTTAACTTTATTATTCTCATTTGCTCAGGCGCGTGCTTGTGCAGAAGCAGGTGTATATTTAATTTCTCCTTTTATTGGTCGTATCTTAGATTGGTACAAGAATAACACTAATAAAAAAATATACAAACCACATGAAGATCCAGGTATCATTGCTGTAACAAAAATATATAAATATTATAAACAACATGGATATAAAACAATTATTATGGGAGCAAGCTTCCGTAACATTGAGGAGATTATAGAGTTAGCAGGATGTGATCGTCTCACTATTAGTCCATTATTATTGAAGGAATTATCTGAAAAAATAGGCAAGATTGAACCCAAGCTAAAATATACTGGTAAAATAAAACCCTATTCAAGACGACTTAGCGAGGCTGAATTTTACTGGTATCACAACCAGGATCCAATGGCAGTTGACAAGCTATCTGATGGTATCCGTCAGTTTGCTACAGATCAAGATAAACTGGAAAAAATGATTGCTAATCTTATGTGATTTAGTTACTAAAAAACTCAAAAATATTTTAGGATAACTTTTGTATATATAGAATATTTCTTTTAATTATATAAGTTTTTTTCTTATTTTATGACAATATATTTAAAATATCTTCTCTAAAGACCACATTTCTATAAAAATAACTATATAAGTATCTAACTTCTTAATTATAAACATATATACCTTTAATTAAGAAGTTAGCTAGGTAAGAAATAACTATATTTTATAATAATTTTTTCACTTTCTATTAATAAAGTGTCTTTAATAATACTAACACAACTATATTTTAGTATTTAACTATCTATATATACTTACTAAAAGTATGGTAATCCATGAAAATATATAAATTATATTAATGATAATTAATAACAATATTGTTAATAACATTACAAAATTATGGTAAATATTTTAACTTTTAAGATAATTAAGTAAGGTTCATTAAAAGTAACAAGATGATATTATTTTATTTCTATCTATATCGGTAATATATAAAAGAGCTTTCTTTTATTAATCTTCACGTATATTTATAATATATGCATAAATATTACGTTATTTTATAAGTTAATTAATTGTATACTTATACAAATTTATAGACTAAATTATAAGAGTAAGTGATGATAATCTCACAATATTAATAAATATTATTAGTCATTTTTACTTGTATTAATTATTATTTATTTAAAAATATTTTATTAAAAGTACTAACATTTAATGTGCAAACAATAAAAAATTTTAATATCAATACTAATATTCACTATATTGTATTTAATATAGTGAATATTGATGATAGTCTAATAACAGACTAACCCTAAAATTTATATAAATAAAAATAATAAAGAAAAAAATAGGAGGTTAAATATTATGTTTTACTGTAATTAAATTAATGTTAAGTTTATCCAATACAAACTGTAAAAAATCTCATAATAAAGAATAAATTCTTATTAATTAAAACATTACATATGACTGAAATAACCAATCATCTGAATACATTAAGCGCCAGATTTCGTGGATTCTACCCTATTGTAATTGATCTAGAAACTGCAGGGTTTGATGCTAACATAAATGCTTTACTTGAAATAGCATCAATTACATTACGCATGACTGAGGATGGATGGTTAAAACTAGATAAAACACTACACTTTCATATTAAACCTTTTGTTGGTTCAGTTCTTGTCCCAGAGGCTTTAGCATTTAATGGTATAGATCCAGGTAACCCATTAAGGGGGGCAGTTAGCGAATATGAGGCACTATATACTATCTTTCAAGCAGTACATGAAGGAATTAAAAGACATTACTGCAATCGTGCAATTATAGTAGCACATAATGCTCATTTTGATCATTCTTTTGTAATGGCAGCAGCTGATCGTGTTGGATTAAAGCGTAATCCTTTTCATCCCTTTGCCACATTTGATACTGCCGCATTAAGTGGATTGGTTTTAGGACAAACTGTATTAGCCAAAGCATGTATTGCAGCTAATATTCCTTTCGATAATACACAAGCACACTCTGCTCTTTATGATACTAAACAAACAGCAGTACTATTTTGTGAGCTTGTTAATCGATGGAAACGTATGGGGGGTTGGCCACTCACTATGCAGTACTAAAATATCAAATTAAATCGTTAATAAGTTATGTTTAAAAAGTATTTTACTTCAATTTAAATAATATAAATTTTATAAAAATAAATTATTTTATTTTATATTAATAAATTTATTTTACAGAATGACAATAATGGATATTATCCAAAGACAAAATAAAATTTTAACTTATTTTAAATATAAAAAATAGTACTATACTTATAGTATCAATAATAATAGTGTTAATTATATTAGAAGTGCAAATTTATACTAAATAAATTAGTACTAAACGCTATTTCTTTAAATATTATTAATAAATAAATATATTTAATTTATCGTACTATATACTAAAGGAGACATAAAAACATAAAAAATTATATTTTATTTATAACTAAGTCAATAGATAAAAATTAAGAGTAAAGAAAAAATATAAGATTACTATATCTTGTATATGGTACAAAATACTATATTAAAAATTTTAAATTAAAGTATTCAAGAATTTTATAAAAATAATATTTATAAACATAAAAACTAATACTTAGTTAACTCTAATTAGCTAAGTAACTTATCAAGTAATTAGTACTAAGATTAATAATAAAATATTTTATTTTAACATTTGCAATCTTAATAATATTATTATATAATAATATTATAATATCAAGAAAAATTAAAATACTATGCTATTTATTAGTATAATAATAACTTAAATAGAAAAAAACACCTTACTATTTATATAACTATAAACATATTTTTGTAAAAACTTAAATAAAGATATACATTATCTTCTTCCATAAAGGTATATATAAGAGAATACTCCCGAGTTATTACAATAAATACAAAGTATATTTTTTATTGTATGGTATAATTATGTCACATAAAACTATTTTTAAATAGATCATACTCTCATAAATAATTATTTTAGAATATATGTAGTAGTATATAAAGTGATAATCATCTATTAATATATTAATATTATTAAATACAGAGAAAAACTTCTATATTATATTAATTTTATTATTTGAATAAGATGAATTAAATATAATTTAAATAAAATGACTTCTAAATTAGAAATAAGATAATCTTACTCAGATAAAAATATTTTTATCTTTATATCTAAAATACCTATAGTATATAAAATACATAATAAAATGAATATAAAAATTATATTTTTTAAAAAAGTTTTTACTATAACATGATCTTGTAAGTATGCAATATATCTCACTTCATAATAAATAAAAATTGGATCTTTATTATAAAATATGATGTATAATCAGGCGATATCTCATGAAAACTTTTATAGCTAAGCCAAAAACAGTAAAACATAAATGGTATATAGTTGATGCAACAGGTAAAAATTTAGGAAGATTATCCACTGAACTGGCGCGCCGACTACGTGGTAAACATAAAGTAGAGTATACCCCACATGTTGATACAGGTGATTATATTATTGTTCTAAATGCAGGTAAAGTTACCGTGACAGGTAACAAGAGTTCCGATAAAATATATTACCATCATACTGGTTATATTGGTGGTATAAAACAAACAACTTTTGCAGAGTTAATTAATTGTCATCCTGAACATATTATTAAACACGCTGTTAAAGGTATGCTACCTAAAGGTATATTAGGAGATTCTATGTACCGTAAACTAAAAGTTTATGCTAGTAACAAGCACAATCATGCGGCACAGCAACCGCAAATTCTTGAAATTTAATCGAGATTATAACAATGCCTGAAGTTCAATACTACGGTACTGGTCGCCGTAAAAGTTCCTCAGCTCGTGTTTTTATAAAACAGGGTAGTGGTAATATTTTAATTAATCAACGTAAATTAGAGCAGTACTTTAATCGCGAAACTGCTCATATGATAGTTCGTCAACCGCTAGAACTTGTGGATATGGTTGATAATTTTGACTTATATATAACTGTTAAAGGTGGCGGCATTTCTGGCCAAGCTGGTGCAATCCGTCACGGTATTACTCGTGCACTTATAAAATATGACACTATATTTCAGAGTAAATTGCGTAAAGTAGGATTTGTAACACGGGATGCTCGCCAAGTTGAACGTAAGAAAGTAGGACTTCGTAAAGCACGCCGTCGTCCTCAGTTTTCTAAGCGTTAATTTTTTATTTCCTAAAAATAAGACTTACATTTATATCGTCTTTTTAAATATAAGTATAACGATGTTAATACTTATTACTATATAAACTATATAATGCGGTAATTTATTTATACTCATTAAACTACTCTTGACTATAAGAGTAGCTAAATATAATAAGATATTTTATATATATCAGGTATTATATATCTAATGTTGAGAATCAATATTCTTTTACTATAAAAACTAACATAAAATTCAAGAATCATATTATAATTTTGTCTTTATATATTTTAATCGTACTGCAATAAAATTTGATAATTTATTTAAATTTAATAACATTTAAATGCGTAAATAAAATATTAGTAAAATTCCTAAATAAAATTACATTACTCAATGAGTATAATATAGATAAAATATCTATTATAAATTTTTATAATATCTCGTAATAATAGTATACTTAACATTATAATATTTAGTATTAAGATACTATAATAAATTTAATTGTATACATAATTTATTTGCACACTAATAAAGATATGTTGTTATAAATTATATTACTAATTGCTTTTTAGTTTTTAAAATAAAAAATAGTTTAAAAATTATTATTTAATATTACGTATAGTAATAATTAAAGACTATAAACAATTTAAATTAATGTATTTAACTAATATATAAAACTTGTATATTGTAAGAGTTACAAAATATTTCTATAAGATTTATTTATATCACTTAATTTATTAAATATTCTCTATATAATTCTTATATAGAATATAATATATAAAGACTTATTATAGTAAGTATTTATGTCATACAACTAGATTCTAATAATATATAAAATATAATATTATTATTTTTTGTATTTTTTTAAAACAAAGTCATTATTCTTTTAAAATTTATTACAGAATCAGAATAAAAATAAGAATTAACACTGCAGCGTAATAATAACACTACTGTATTTATAATTAATAAAAATCTTTTATACAAAGTATACTTAATTAAGTTTTATTAAATTTTATATAAAAAATCATAGAAATATTTCTAACTAATAAACAAGAATACATCAAAATAAAAATAAATTTATTATAATAAGATGTAGCTAAAAGGTTTATTATTTTTTGTGTAATGAATATAAAAAATCAAAATTTTTGATACTAGCTATTAGCTTGTAATATTTAAAATATTTTTAGAAAAATATCCTCCTTTTCTGTTCTTGGGGTATTTTATTAATATATTTATATTAATGTAGGTTAAATTAACAATAAACAATATATTTATTAGAATAAATAGTAAATTTATTCATTATATAAATTTCTTTATCAAAGATTAAAGACTGTATTATTAAAAATATCATATGTATTTCATTAAATATTTAGTGTTTTTAGTTTTACTGTATTCATTTCAAAACTATAAAAAATTTTCTTTAGTAAAAATAAAAATGAAATATTATTAAAGTGTTAATAGTATTAAATCTAATAACTATATTTATTAAATAATTCAATAAAAACTCTAATAGAGTTTAACTCTATTAGAGTTTTGTGTATTTAAATTTTTAATAAATAACACTACATATTAACTAATTAAGTTAATATGTAGTGTTATACTAAGCTAGTAATATGCTCAGTATAATCATTAAATTAGTTTGCTTAAATTTATTTCTTATGAAGAATACCCCATATTATCGGATAATATGGGGTATAAATATGATTTAAATACTATTTAAAATTTTAATATTTATTTTTGTTAATATAATTTTATTAGATATTAAGATTGAGATATACCATTATAAATGGATAATTTTTAATAAAAATATACACTAAAATATTGACTCATTAAGAAAATCTTAATATTATTAAAATAATAAAAGTTTTATGTATTTACAATGACAGCTATAGAAATTTTCTAATAATTTAAAAAACAATATTAACATACCTTGTATAAATAAATTGACTAAATATATAGCTTATATAGTGTATTTTAACTAAAATCGCTTTTAGAAAATAATTTATATATAGCTATAATAAATAGCTTGACAATAAAAATATTCTTTAGTATTATGCTACAATAATTCTTTATTATAAAATATTTAATATTATATAGTAATATATAAACTAAAAAATATTATATGTACTTTTAAGAAAAAAATTTCAATAAAATATTAAATTATTCGCAATTATCTTAGATATTAATGTATTAATTTAAATTAATGATTAATCTAAATTTAAACATCTACTTATGGAGTAGCTGTTGGTTCTCTTGCAATACTAACCTGTAAACCTGGTCAGATCCGGAAGGAAGCAGCCGAAACAGGCATCGTGTGTGCCGTGATGTAGCTAACAGCCACTCCTCCTACTTGATTTATATTTCTTAGATATTTTTATACATATAATTTACCATCCAATAATTAAACAATAAACATTAAGTGAATTTAAATAAAAATTTTATATTTTAATAAAAATATAGGTTTATAAAATTAAACTTCCACGTTATTATACTTAATATAATGATTATTTTATATATATTCTATATAAATTTTTGCACTATAATATAATGCTCATTTAGTTTAATGATGAAATTACCCTTTTGTCTACTTAAATAATATTAATGTCTTTATTTAAATACTAAATATTTTTTATGTAGATAAAATAATTATATTTTTAGTTTATATAATCCTTATAGATTACTTGTATTTTTATATACAATGATTTAGTTTTATTCCCACTAAAATACAAAAATATTTAATTTATATATAAACCAAGTATCACTACACTCTTAATTGAATTAGTAATATCTTTATTCAAAAATGAAGAACCTAAAGTAGGTTAATAAAAAAAACATCCTTGTACTTATTTTATATACTATAACTTAAATAATTATATTAAATATTAAAAGTTTATTATAGATAATTCTATTAGTCTATAAATTTTATTAAAAAACTATAAAGATACTATTAATATAGATATAAAATATCTAACCAAATATTGTCTATTACAGTTAAATATATTTTATATATAAAATTATATATTTTTATAATATAAAAATTCAAAAAATAGTAAAATATTTATACGTTATCATAATAATATTTATTAAATAATTTAATATTGAGTTAAATTAAATATTTAAATGTAATATATTCAAAAATATCATGTAAAATTGAGAAATAATTAAACTTTTTATTTTTAATATTTTATGTTTTGATGCTTTATTTGAAAAATTGGCTTATTTTTGCTTTTAAAATATCTATAGCAATACGGTTTTTACCACCACGAGGTACAATAATATCAACATATTGTTTAGATGGCTCAATAAACTGTAAGAACATTGGGCGAACTGTTTTTTGGTATTGAATCATAACAGAATCCATAGAACGTCCACGTTCATTTACATCACGTCTTATACGACGCATTAGACATATATCTGGTGGTGTATCAATAAATATTGAGAAATTAAGTATATTACGTAAACGGGAATCGGTTAGTAATAAAATACCCTCTAGAATTATTACTTTTTTTGGTTTTAGATGAATAGTACCTTCTTTACGTGTATGTTTTGTGTAGCTATACTGCGGAAGTTCAATAGATTTACCTATTTTTAGCATTTGTAAATGCGTAAATAATAGAGTATGATCCATAGCATTAGGGTGATCATAGTTAGTTTTTATACGTTCTTGCATTGTTAGATTAGTCTGATCTTTATAGTAACAATCTTCTGGAATTACACCAATATTTTCCTCACCTACTTGTTCACGCAATTCAAGATATAATGTATTAGCTATCAAACTTTTACCTGAGGCAGATGCGCCTGTGATACCAATAATAACGCAATTATAAGTATTATCAGTCATATAATTTAATACCTAATTAATAATTAATTAAATTATCTTAAGTAAGATAGTATCTACTGTATGCAGGAAATATTATTCCTATAGATAAGTATTTATTAAATTCAATATATTATAGATGCATAATAAGTTATACTATAATAAGATTATGAATCTATGTATTTTCTTAAATATCTATCGTTAGTGTTCTAACAAGATTTTAACGTATCTATCAAAGATGTTTATTTTTTGTTTAATAATAAAAAAATTCATATCATGCTCTATCAAAAATTTCTACTAATCAAAACGCATTTTTTATTCTTATTTAAGAAAATATTGATTATAAAATTATCAATAAGTTAATTGATAATTTTATAATCAATATTTTTTCATTCATCTATATAGAAATTTAAATTTAAATAAAAAACTCATATAGTAAATATATAATATTAAAGATTAAAGAATTATTACGTATATACCACATATCTTGATATAAAGGAGAGTATACATTAAGAATACTAACTCTGATAAGTTGACATTGTCAATATATAAATTTTATATTACTTATAGATTTAAAATAATATAAATAAAGTAAGAAGATAAAATATAACACATTATTTATTTTAAAATCCATAATGATTTTTATATATAACAATTTTTAATGACTAAAAAATAATATCGTATCCTTTAATAAAACGTATTTATTTTATTTAAAAAAATGTTATAATCTCAATCTAGATATTATCTCATTATTTTATCATTAGTCATATAGCTAATACTATATGTGATAATTAAATCAAAAACCTCTAATATGTGTAAGTAAAAATTATTATCTAAATAAAAAAAACATTTAAACATAAAGCAAAGAATAATAGTTTTATATTAAAAATATAAAATTTTAAGTAGATTGATGTTTTTTTAGGTATTATATTATTTTTTTAATCTATAAAAAGATAGAATAGTTATTGAAGTTTATTAAATGACGTTAAAATATCCTAAAACTGAATATATATTTTAAAAGTTATTTTAATATAATTTATAATAAAATATTAAATAATATTACATTTTAAAATATATCTAATGATATAAATCATTATTTTATTTAAATAAAAAATACATTTATTAATTAAAATTATATTTAAAATTAAAATATAATTATTTTTTTATATAAAAATTTTCATATTTTTTATAAAACTAGCATAAATTAGATATTATTCTTATATATTATATAGGGATAATAATTAAAAGAATTATTCACCTAACTATATACCATGACAACATACTATGTTTACAAATTATAAGATAATAATATTTTTTAGAAGTTATAAAATAACTTAATAAATTTTTTTTTGATATATAATAAAGGATTATATATCAAATATATCTCCATATCTATACTATTTCATAGACTAATATATTAGTTAATTAATAAAAAAAATAATATATATCAATCTAAAATATCATAATTTATCAATAATTTAATTAGCATAAAAAATTATAAAAGATTTAATAAATGATAAAATATAGGATCAGATAAGATCTTATCTATAACAAATAACCAAGAAATTTAGTAACATAATTTATAAATTTTAGCAAAATAGTTACTACCTAGTAGGGATAATAAAATATGCAATACTATTGCATATCATTTTATTTATCATTACTAAAATATCTATTTTAGAGTTCTTTAAGAAGAAAATATTGTAAATATAATAAAGATTATTATATTCTATGAATATATTATCTATACATAAAGTTACATATTTTATAAAAATATTTTCTTCCCTTGATATATATTATCGTATATAAATATAATATTATTATAATGTTATTTATAATAAGTATAAAATTTATTTTAATTAAAATAGCTCTAATAAAATATCAGAAGTGTATCTATACTATAAGTATTAAAATATTTTATCAAGTAATATAAAAAATTTTGTTGTAAATAATTTATAAACTAATCTTAGTTATTTTAGTAAAGCTATAATTTGTATTATTTATACCTAAATAAAATTATTTACAGGAAAAATAGTAAATAGGATAATAATAACTTATTATGTATTAATAAATATTTTACTAAACTTAGTATAAAATAGTAACTAAAGGGATGAAAATTTTTTTTTAAAAAACTAAGTGAATTCTATAAAATTAACTTCATTAAATTATACAAGATATCCTTATAAAATAAGGATATCTTGTATAAGATATATTAAATATACAATTAGCAAATAATAAATCAAATATTAATTTTTATACATACTATTGTAAATTAACTCTACCTTTTTGTAAGGTACACAATTATATCACGGGATACAACGCATTATCCACGCCTACGTACAGCCTCAAATAGACATATACCAGTTGCTACTGAAACATTTAAAGAGGAAACACTACCATTCATAGGTATACTTACAAGTTCATTGCAATGTTCACGAGTTAAACGACGCATGCCATTGCCTTCGGATCCCATAACAAATGCCAATCCCATTTGGTTTGTTATATTACTTTGATAAAGATCATAGTCAGCATTTATCATGGTACCGACAATCCATACATTTTTATCTTGAAGTAAACGCATAGTACGAGTTAAATTAGTTACACTAATTACTGGAACTGTTGCAGCTGCACCACAAGCTACTTTTTGTACAGTTGCATTTAACTGTACAGATCTATTACGGGGGATAATTACTATATGTATTCCTGCGGCATCAGCACTACGTAAACATGCTCCTAGATTATGAGGATCAGTTACACCATCAAGAATCAATAAAAATGGTGGTTTTTTTAGGTTTTCTAAAATTTTAGGTAAATCTTTTTCTTGATAATGGTTTCTTATGTGTATATGAGCTACTATTCCCTGATGTACAGCGCTATTTACTTTTACGTTCAGCTCATACCTACGTACAAAATGAATTAGAATACCTATTCTCTCTATTTCTGCTATTATCAACATTAAGCTGCAATCTTTGTGACCACTAGTCACAAATACTTCAATAAAACTCTTTGGATCACGTTTAAGTAGTACCTTAATAGCGTGAATGCCATAGATTATTTCGCTCATAATTATAAACGCTATAAAGTTAATCTATTAAGCCCAAATAATAATTGATAAAAAGAAAAACCTAATTATTTATTTGAAATAAAATAACATATTAATTACCTAATTATTTTTAATAACTACTTATTTTTCTATTATACTAATAATATAATTAGGATTTTAATAATATAATAAAATAATTATTAAATTATTTTAAATAATATAATAATTTTACATATATTAATACATAAATATTTTTATTTAATAATTTAATGAGTTTAATATAGATTAAATATTACTTATGTAACACTTGAATTAGTTAATATATCGTTGATAATTTATTAGATATCAATATCTAGATTATTTAGTATCACATTTTTTATTTATAAGGACTATTTTTTATTTTATTTATAATAATTATAACAATAATTAACACAAAATATTTTCAATAATAGTGTTTTTATGGTAAAAAATAAGTTAATATGCTTTTGATATATTTATTTATATGATAAATATCAAATAGAGTAAATAAAAACTATAATTTAGAACATAACAATACTTTTATATAAAATTATAAAAATTAAATAATATATAAATTTAACAACACAATAATTCTATAATACTTTATATAATATTTATCAAAGATAATTAAATTAAAGTAAATTTTATAAGTTATGATATATTACTATAATAGTTACTATATCTATCTGTAATTTATAATCAACCGTTAATAACGATATATTCTTAATAAGATATATCTATTTAAAATATAATTATTAATATTTTTTAAATACTATTGGGTATGATATACTATATAGTCCATTCACTAAATTTTAACTTAGTTATTATCATTTTTAATGAGAAATATAATTATCTTAATTTATCTATGTTATAAATAATATTATTACCATTTAAGGTATTTTAATTGCAATTTTGATTCAAAAAGTTATTTGACTTAAGTATAGGTTGTTGTTAATGCTTATATATTCCAGTAGACTATACTATTAAAATAATATAAATGTAAAATACATATTACTACCGTATAAAATATATTGAAAATTCATACAGCTTAAATAAGCAATTTTATTATATTATATTATACAATATCAAGTATAAAAGACTTTTAGTGTATAGAAATTTTGATTACCTTATTCCATATATTTTATTTGGATAACGTATAAGTAATTATTTTAATATTAACATGTATTATTAAAAATTATTATAATAGAGAATAAATTTCTTCCTAAGATAGAATAGTGTAAACAAACTAACATTTAAATTTTTTATATTATAAAATATGTACAGAAGAGGTATTAGTAGTACCATTTGGCATTAGTGCACCAGAAACCATCACTACTACATCTCCTTGATGAGCTAAACCGCTTGTAATAGCTACTTCTTTTCCGATAAGATAAAAATTATCAATAGAAATAATATCCTTTATCAAGATGGGAACTACCCCTTTGCTTAAAATTAACTGGCGAGAAGTAACTGGATTATTAGTTAAAGCTAAGATCATAGCATCTGGAAAGTATTTACGTATAGCTTTAGCAGATTTACCTTTAGAAGTAGCAATAATAATTAAATGTGCATTTAATTTTTCTGCAATTTCTACTGCTCCACAACAAACAGCTTCGGTAATATGCAATTTAAAGCTGTTATGAATGGTTTTAATCCGTTTGTGCATAACACGATCTGTACGTTCACAGATAGATGCCATAATATTCACTGCTTCTATAGGATATTTACCATTAGCGCTTTCACCAGATAGCATAACAGCATCAGTACCATCTAAAATAGCATTTGCAACATCACCTGCTTCTGCGCGAGTTGGACGTGGCTTTTTGATCATAGAATCAAGCATCTGAGTAGCAGTAATCACTACTTTACTTGCCCAGTTACATTTTTCAATAATCATTTTTTGAGCAAAAATTACTTCTTCGACCGGAATTTCAACACCTAAATCACCACGAGCTACCATTATACCGTCAGAAGCATCTAAAATCTCTTCAAAATTATTTAGACCTTCTTGATTTTCTATTTTAGAAATAATCTGAATACTTTCGCCGTCATGTGCTTTAAGATGTTCGCGTATTTTTATTACATCAGAACCTTTACGTATAAATGAAGCTGCAACAAAATCAACTTTTTGCTCACATCCAAATATTAAATCACACCTATCTTTTTCATCTAAAGCTGGTAGTTGAATTGAAACGCCTGGAAGATTAATGCCTTTATTTTCTCCTAAATGACCTGCATTAAGCACCTTACACACCACCTCATTTTCTAAAACTGCTATTACTTCCATACCAATTAAGCCGTCATCAACTAATACAATGTTACCAATTTTTAAGTCAGTAGCAAAACCTGGATAAGTTACTGCTACACGACTTGTATTACCAACTATACTATTATGATCTGTAGTAAAAGTAAAAGTTTGACCAACAATTAATTCTGCTTCTTTACCACTTTCTAATTTCATAGTACGAATTTCTGGACCCTTAGTATCTAATAATATAGCTGCTTTCTTACCAGTTTTCTGCATGACAGCACGGATATTTTTAATGCGCCTTCCATGCTCTTTATAATCACCGTGAGAAAAATTTAGACGCATGACATCCATACCGGCGGTCAACATATTATTAAGCATTTCTTCAGATTCGGTCTTAGGACCTATGGTGCATACTATTTTAGTCTTTTTCATGAAGTTTATTTTTTCTGCAAGTCATGATGGATTTTAAAAGTAATAGTCGCGCTCAAATAAAGTATGAGATAATATATACTAAAAGTATATAACTTAAAAATTAAATACTCTTTAATTATAAATATAAGTAATTCAAATTACTTGATACAAATTAAAATAAATTATCATTAAATTATATAGGTTATTTTAAATAAAATAATCTTGTTGAAATAAGAACCTCTTAGCTAAGAGTATTGTATATTTTTAATATAAAATTTTCATATTAACAACATGTAATAAAATTACAATCGTTTAATAATTATTATTACATTAATATCATCCACAATTCATATAATATCAGATTTAAATAAATTATTTAGGAAAAATCAAACTCTATTCTTACTATAACAGATTATTAATACTAATTAATAAGAATTAATGTATTTTATATACTTCTTTGTTCTCTACTTAAAATATTTTTATCGTAAGATGTCTTATAATATTATTATTTTGTCTCATTAATATATTTAAATAATTTATATTACTAATATAATTTATCTAAGATCTTAATGGTATATTATTTTAATAATAAATATAGTCTATGACTATTAATCTGTTTTAAAATAAAAACTATATAGTAAGGGATAAATATAAATTATTCTTCATCTCATTTCATTTTAATATCTATAATACTATTATAGATAATTTTATAGGTTATAAACTTAAACATTGATCTAAATACAAAATACTTATACTTATCTTTAATAAAAAAATAATATTCTAACAATAGAAAAAATACCTTAAAATTAGTATTTATGGTGCGTCCGAGTGAATTCGAATCACTGACATCCACCATGTCGAGGTGGTGCTCTAACCTACTGAGCTACGGACGCATATTTATTATTGTTTATATATAGATTTTAATCAATATTAAAGATATATAATAATACTTACAATACTCATTATAAAAAATTTTATTTACTTTAATATTGTACTAAATAATAAATGTATCTTTAATTCAACAAGATAATTTTAATTATTTAAGATAATTTACTGAAATAAATATGTAATATTTATACAAATTTAAACTATTAACGAGTTGCTCTCTGTAATATCCATATAGAAGGATGATTTTGTAACCAACGTATACGCATAGCTATCATTACAGCAGCAGAAGTTAAACCAATAATAAATCCAGTCCAAAAACCACTTGGCCCCATTGCTGGGATCACGTAATTGGTTAGAGCAAGTATATATCCTACTGGCAATCCTAATAGCCAGTAAGCTGTAAAGGTAATAAAAAAAATAGAACGAGTATCTTTATAACCACGCAAGACACCACTACCAATAACTTGTACAGAATCAGAAATTTGATAAATTGCTGCTAATAGCATTAAATGAGATGCCATAGTAATTACTTCATCGTTATCATTATAGATCATAGCTATCGATTCACGAAATATAACCGTAAAAATTGCTGTACATGCTGCCATAGTTATTCCGACAGCGAGACTAGTATGTGCCGCAATTTTTGCATTATCAGCTGAACCTTCGCCAAGAAGATGTCCAACACGAATAGTAGCCGCTACACCTAATGACATAGGTAGTACAAACATCATTGAACTAAAATTCAAAGCAATTTGATGTCCAGCTACTGAAACAATACCAAGAGGTGAAACTAATAGAGCAACTACTGCAAATAATGTTACTTCAAAAAATAGTGCTAAAGCAACTGGCATGCCAATATTAATTAAACTATAAATTGTTATCCATTGTGGTGTTGCTATATGTTTCGGTTTTAAATCCTTCAAGCTAGGAGAGTGACGTACATACCAATGCATAATAAAGTACATAACCCAATATACTGTTCCTGTTGCTATACCGCAACCAACACCACCAAGAGCTGGTGCTCCAAGTTTACCATAAATAAAGATATAATTTACAGGTATATTAACAAGTAATCCAATAAAACCTATTACCATCCCTGGTTTAGTTTTTGATAAACCCTCACACTGGTTACGCAATACCTGAAATAATAGGTAGCCAGGAACTCCCCACATAATAGCATGTAAATAACCAATAGCTTTTTCAGTTAAATCCTGATCTACATTATGCATCATATATATGATATATTTTGCATTATAAAGTACAGTAATAATTATACTAGAAATACCTACAACTAACCAAAATCCTTGTTGCACTTGATGAATAATCTTATCGCGTCGACCAGCACCATTTAATTGTGCGATAATAGGTATTAGTGCGAGTAATAATCCATGTCCAAAAAGAATAACTGGTAACCAAATAGAAGTTCCAATTGCAACTGCTGCCATATCTGTAGCACTGACTCCACCCGCCATAATAGTATCAAGAAAACCCATGGCGGTTTGTGAAACTTGCGCAATAATCACAGGAATAGCTAGAGTTAATAAACTGCACGCCTCTATCCAATATTTCTGCACATATACACCTTTTATTTGTATAATAAAAAAATAAACAGATCTTTATAGAAACATTAAAAATATAACTAAATAATTTAAAACTTATTAAAATAATAAAATTTAGTCTTATAAAATACACTAAGAATGTAAATATATAATTTAATTAGATATATTATATATTCTTTATAATTAGTAAACAAACCCAAATTCTATAAATAGATATAATTATTGTACTATTTATCTAGATTACAATAATAATTTTTTAAATATAAAAATTAAACTTAATAAATTTTTTACTACTTTAGTATAAACAAATCATTATATTTATAAAAAGCAATAAAAATAAAAAAGTATATTTTAATTTTTAATATAACTTTAAGCAAATTACTATTTAATTTCATGTAGAATATTATTCTAAATTATTTATTTATATTCACCGGCATCGTGTAATATACAGCTATGGTAGTATCTATATATGATAAAAAATTTTCAGCTAAGTTATAAAATTTTCGTAGGAGTTATTATAAAATTTATAACTAGGTGTATCAGTAGTTAATAACGTATATCATTTTATATTACAAAAGTGAAAGATAAAAGCGTTAGGTTTTATTTAATAAAAATAAATAATTATACATCACTCTTTTAAGTTAAGTATAAATAAGTTCTATAGTAAATATAGATTAGGTATTTTAATATTTTAAATATTATAAGTTCAGACATAATTATTAATTTTAGTGTAAATTATTAAGTAATAACCTTATAAAATACTTGATATATAAATATTTTAGGTGATAAAAGTAAATATAGAAATAGACTAGAAAACACAAGAGGTCATTGATACTATGAATCGTATGCTTACTAACAATCATTTATTTATTACATAAAGTATCTGAGCTATATTCAAACTAAGATGGTATTATTTAATCTTACTAATTAAATTAATATTAATTATATTATATACTAAGAATATTTATTTATTTATTTATTTATTTAATAATACTTATTTTATCTTCTATCTATCTTGAATAGATATATGAGAATAAAAAATGTGTTATTAACACCCTTATATATCTTAGTTATTTTAATCAGTCTAGTTAGTATTATATTATTAATCTATAAATTACTATTTATATTAAGATCTAGTTTTAACTATCCTAAAAGATTATAGAAAAAATATTATTAATATTTTTATTCTACAATATTTCTTTGAAATAATAAGCGCTTTATTTTTAGATCGATACCTATATAGTGATCTAAATATTTTATAATATCTTCTGTATTTTTTATCTTACTATTGTTAGTAAGATTTTAAAATATTATTTAAGAATTTAATGATATATTAATATAAAGATATATATTTGGTTATGTAAATTAAAAAAATTTATTACAGTAATAATGCATTTAATAATTTTTATGAAAAATTAAATAATTTTATTTTATTTACAAGAAAAATATTAATAATTTTATTTTATTTACAAGAAAAATATTAATAATTTTATTTGAAATAACTTAAGTTATTAATAATAAAGAATAAATAAAAATTACTGGGATCTTAATTAACTAAAAATATTTTTATAATGTTATATTATAAACTTAAAGCATATTTTAAAAACTTGTAGTCTTTACTTTTATCAAAATATTATATTAAATAAAATTTAATTAATATCATTATATATCTAATAAAAATATATATTTAAACAAATAATATAAGTAATATATAATTATTATATTTAATAATATTAATTATATTATTATATTTCTTTTAAAGATATAGAGATATTCTGTTATTAAATAGATATTTAAATTATTTTCAGAAAATTATACAATATATCATTATATAAATAAAAGATATCATCAGCTAACATTAATCAAGGACAGTAATAAAAAGTAAGTATTTTTTATCTATTCAGTAATAATTAATTAAAATCAATAAGAGCATTAACTAATTTACTATCTGTCTTTATTTTTAATTTCTCAAATACTAATATATACCCCGAAAGTATATTATCTATAAATATATTAATGCAGTAATAGGTACTTATTAATACCTAGATTATATCTATTTATACACTAAAAATTTACTTTTAGAATTGATAGTCTACTTTTAAAAGATATTACATTATATATACTAGTATTATTTACTGAGTAATATATAGATTATATAAATAATGAAGTGCTTATCTTATTTTTATCTATAACAATAAAGATATAAAATTTACAGACACTATAAGTATTAATTGACTAGTACTATATTATAAAATAATTTTAAACTAGTATTTATAAGTTTTATTACAATTAATATAGTGTATTTATTTATATCGGCTTTAATATTTTATGTTGTTTATTTTATGCTGATAATTAAACAAGGTAAGTAAATTAACTACATACCATAAAGTATATAATAATATAGATTATCAACGCTAATCAATAAAGATTATCACATACTTTATAAGTATATATGGGGAATAATTATTCCATATAATTTAATATTATTATTTGTATTCTACAATACATATAAATAGTAGATTATTTTAGTAGTGCTTTTGCTTTTTCAATAATATTATCTACAGTAAAACCGAATTTTTTAAGCAGTATTTCAGCAGGAGCAGATGCACCAAAGGTAGTCATACCAATAATATCGCCTTTAAGGCCGATATATTTATACCAAAAGTCAGCAATACCAGCCTCTATTGCAACTCGAGCAGTAACTTCTAATGGTAATACCGACTCACGGTATGTATCTTCTTGTTTATCAAAAACTTCAGTTGAAGGCATAGAGACTACTCGTATTTTAAGTCCTTCATCAGTCATTTTATTTGCAGCATGCATTGCTAACTCGACTTCAGAACCAGTTGCAATTAATATTAGTTCTGGATGTCCTATACAATCTCTTAAAATATAACCACCACGAGAAATATTATCAACTTGATCAGAAGTACGAATCATTTGAGTAAGAGTCTGACGAGATAAGATAATAGCTGATGGACCATCATTGCGCTGAATAGCACACTTCCAAGCAACAGCTGATTCAACTTGATCACAGGGACGCCATGTGTAAATATTTGGTGTTAGGCGTAAACTAGATATTTGTTCAACTGGTTGGTGAGTTGGACCGTCTTCACCCAATCCAATAGAGTCGTGGGTATAAATAAAAATATTACGAATTTTCATTAATGATGCCATACGTATGGCATTGCGTGCATATTCCATAAATATCAAAAATGTTGCACCATATGGGATAAACCCACGATGCAAAGCAATACCATTCATTATCGCCGACATACCAAATTCACGTACACCGTAATGAATATAGTTACCAGATAATACTTTATGGATAGGATGAGAGCCAGACCACATAGTAAGATTACTTGGTGTTAAATCAGCAGATCCACCCAAAAATTCTGGTAGTATCTTACCAAAAGCTTCTAGTGTATTTTGAGAAGCTTTACGACTAGCTATATTAGAAGGATTTGCTTGTAAATAGTTTATAAATTTACTTGATTCTTTAGACCAGTTAAAAGGAAGGTGACCTCTTATACGACGTTTAAATTCAGTAGCAAGAAGAGGAAAAGCAACTGCATAAGCAGCAAATTTTTTATCCCAGTTTTTTTCTTTAGCTTCACCTATTTTTTTAGCATCCCACTGGGTATATATTTCTTGGGGAATTTCAAAAGGATTATAATGCCAGTTTAATGCTTTACGGGTAGCTTCTACTTCAGTGGTACCTAATGGGGCACCATGAGCTTCATGAGATCCAGCTTTATTGGGAGCACCAAAACCGATAGTAGTTTTGCATATAATTAAAGAGGGTTTATCTATAATTTTACGTGCTTTTTCAATAGATTTTTTGATATCGACAGAGTCGTGACCATCTACTCCATATATTACATTCCAACCATAGGATTCAAAACGTTTAGCAGTATTATCCGTAAACCATCCTTTAACGTTACCATCTATAGAAATACCGTTATCATCATAAAAAAGTATAAGTTTGTTTAATTTTAACGTACCAGCCAAAGAACAAACTTCATGAGAAATACCTTCCATCATACAACCGTCTCCCAAGAATACATAAGTATAATGATTGATTATTTGATGGTGGAGACGATTAAACTGTGCTGCTAACGTGCGTTCTGCAATAGCCATACCTACTGCGTTCGCTATACCCTGCCCTAATGGGCCAGTAGTAGTTTCTATACTAGGTGTATGACCATATTCTGGATGACCAGGAGTTTTAGAGTTTAACTGACGAAATTTTTTTAGCTCATCAATTGATAGGTTATAACCAGTAAGATGTAGTAAGCTGTAAATTAACATTGAACCATGACCATTGGATAATACAAAACGATCACGGTCGACCCAATTTGGATTCATTGGATTATGATTCATATAATCTCGCCACAATACTTCCGCAATATCAGCCATACCCATAGGAGCACCTGGATGACCGGAGTTAGCTTTTTGTACAGAGTCCATACTAAGTACACGTACTGCATTAGCGAGTTCTTTACGAGAGAACATATCATACTCCATTAGTTTTTAAAGAAACATGGTTATTAAGTATCACAAGTACCTATATCTAAAAATAGAAATTTGCTAATATTAAATGAGTTTTTTTATGTAATACACTTTAATACCCCTAATAATATATTTATATGAATTATATAATATAATATGTATTATCAAGCCAATATTCTATATGTTCTATAAATACACTAGGTTTCTTTCACTCAGATTATATGACTATAAATATATAATTTATTATGATGTTTTTTTTGATATCTTAATTCTTAATTAAGAATTTTAGTGATTAAACATTTATAAAAATATTTTTTATAACTTAAGGGATAATCTATAATAAAGAAAAAACAGAAAATATATAGTAATAATCAATGGTATATATTTACATTATAATAATCACTACATAAGATATACAAACGAAATATTCATAATACTAGTAAATATTATTAAATATTGAACAAATAATAATAAAAAATATCATAATAATTAAATATTTTTAATAAAAAGATGTTTTAATTATTATATTGTATATTTCATATAGTTAAATTTTTTTTCTTTTATAATATCTAGTTTGTATTATTAAATAATCAAATTACATTTCTCTAATAAAGCTTATACGTATATAAAAGAAATTATTATTAATATACTGTACTATTGATAAATATAAAATATTATATACTATAATTTAGATATTGTGAAGAGTATATACAAAAATACCTGACAATAAAAAGGGTTTTTATATTCAAATTAAAAAATACATATAATAAATGATTATATATGTATTTTTAAAAAACTAATTATAGATTCTTATTAAATAAATTAATCCAAAAAAAATATATGTAGTAAATATAAAATATAAAGTATAAGTAATAAAGCATAATAGTCAGTAATTTTTTATAACATTAAAATAGTATGTTATTCAACAATATTAAAAAGGTTAAAAAAAATATATTTGAATACTTTTAATGCATCTGTAAAATTTATACAATAAAAAAATTATCTTTAAATATTTTTTAAAATAAATACTAATTAACTTAATAAAAAAATCCTTCTAATAAGAAAATCTTATTATTTTGAGATATTTATTATAATATCCCAGTATATTTTTTCTATTAACTATCCTAATATTAAGTAATAATAAAAACTAGATAAAATCTAGCATATTATCATGTGATAAATCACAGCAAAGAAGTATTACTTACGCAATACAAAAAAGTAAAGAGATTGTTACAAATCACTGGGTATGAAATGATTATATCTTAGTTTTAGGATGAACAGTATAAACAAAAAAGATGATTTATATTTGTAGTATTTAGATATCTTTACAATAATAACTAATATTTTCTGACTAACCTAATGGATTTCCTTGTTTTTAAAATACCTTATAATTAGGGGATAAGATAATATAATTAAAAAAAGTTACAACCACTTACTGGAATAATATTCCAAATATATGAAAAAAATAAACTTCTTATAGTTGTCTTAGATAATATTTTAAATATAGATAGTTTTTTATCCTAATGAAAAACTTTAACAAATTCCTTTCAATATAAAAATATATATTAACTTGCTTTGCAAATGTATTCACTGCTCTGTTAAACTAGATTAAAAGTATATAAAGTCTCTCTGAATATTAGATACATTTAAAATATAATAAAATAATATAAATTGTTATTATAGTAATACAATTTTAAAAGTAAAATATAGAATATTATTGATAGACTAAGATAAAACTAAGTTATTGTAAACTTAAAAAAATTTTTTAGAGAAAGCAATTTTATAATAACCTAAATATATAATATGTTATAAAAAATCTAATTTACGTAATATGCTTACTAAATTATAAAAATATTTATTTATTTTAATGAAATGAAAATAACATTCTATGTATCATTGTACTAAAAGTAATAAATAAATAATATAACCTGTTATATTATTTATAATACTATACTGTATAATAAAAACTGTTAGATTATAAAATTAATGTTTTAATATATACATACTTTGGCTATATGCTATATCTTCTGGATTAGTTATAGGGTATCCTTTTACCCATGGCTTAATTAATCTACTATTAGTATACTGATATATTGGTGCAATAGGAGCCTGCTCAGCAATAACTATCTCTGCTTGTGCGTAATTAACATTGCGTTTAACCTCATTTGTTTCTTCATTAGCTATTTTTAATAACTTATCATAGCTTAAACTTTTAAATTTTGTAATATTATTACTATGATTAGAAGTGAGTAATGATAAGAATGTTGATGCTTCATTATAATCTCCTATCCAAGATGCACGTACTACATCAAATTTACCATTATTACGACTATCAATGTATGTTTTCCATTCTTGATTTGTTAAAACAACTCTAACACCAAGAGCTTTTTTCCACATAGATGCTATGGCAATAGCAATCTTTTGATTATTTTCTGATGTATTATACAATAGTGTTAATTTTAGTGGTTTTTTTGTTCCATATCCGGCTTCTGTTAACCATTGTCTCGCATATTTATCACGTTCCACTTGAGTTATTTTTTTTATTAATAATGGTAACTCATGAAAACCATTAGTAATATCAGGTGTTAAATAATAGGCAGGTTTTTCACCCGCACCTAACACTTTATTTACAATAATATTTCGATCTATAGCATAGGAAAGGGCACGACGTACACGAGCATCATGCAAAGGAGGTTTTTGTGTATTAAAAGCATAGTAATAGGTTCCTAACTGATGAGGTGTATATATTTGTTCTGGTATTTCTTGAATAAATTTACGATACATATTTTTTGGAAATGATTCAGTAATATCAATATCACCTGCTAAATAGCGTTTAGTAGCGATAGATTCCTGATTAATAGTAAGAAAAGTCACTTTAGTTAATACTGTATTAGCATGATCCCAGTAATAAGGATTTTGTTTTAAAACTATTTTTTCGTTTACAACTCGTTCTTTTATAGAAAAAGCACCATTACTTACTAAATTTCCTATTTTAGTCCAATCGTTACCATATTTTTCAATATTTTTTTGTGGAACTGGGAACATACTTACATGTGATAATAAATCCATAAAAAAAGGAACGGGTTTATCTAATTGTATAATAAGTGTATGTGAGTCTGGAGCAGTAATTCCTAATTTTTGTATCGGTACTCTGCCTTTTATTATACTTTCGGCATTTAAAATACCAGATATTTGCATAATCCAGGCACAGGGAGAAAGTGTTATTGGATTTATCAATCTATTCCAACTGTATATAAAATCGTAGGATGTTACAGGTTCTCCATTAGACCATCTAGCATCTTTTCGCAATTTAAAAACATAGTGTTTATTATTATTAGTTATTTGCCAACTTTGTGCTATACCAGGCTCAGGATATCCCTCTATACCCTGTTTAACTAAACCTTCAAATAAATCTCGTATAACCTGCGCCTCAGGTAATCCTACTACTTTAGCCGGGTCTAAAGATACCGGTTCATCTTTAATATGACGAATAATTTCTTGTTTATCTGCAAGTTGTGTTCCAAAAGGAACTTGAGCAGCTTGTGTTATTATTGAATTAAAAATAATAAGTATAGTTAGTAATATAATACGAAAAATATACATAAATATAAAAACCTATAATATATTAAAAGTTACTAAAATAATTTTTATTATTTTAATATATTAAATACTCTGCAATGAGTAGTAGTTTTACTAAAAAACTGTTGCATAAAACTTGTACAAAAATATTTTAATATTAATAAGGATTATTATCCTACTATAATAGTAATAAATAATAAATTTTAAGATAATAATTAAAATATTTTTGATAAATTTTTAATTAAAACTTACTAAGTAACAAGATTTTTTCAACCAATATTAAATATAATAATTGCTTAGTTTTAGTAAATAAGTAAAAACATTTATAAGCTAATGTTTACTAATTTTAGTACAGATATTTATTTATTAAGAGGATATGCATTTATTGAACTAATGATAATAAGAGTGCGTTGTGGAGCTATGCGGGTTCGAACCGCAGACCTCCTGCGTGCAAGGCAGGCGCTCTACCAGCTGAGCTATAACCCCCATAGCTATAAGATTCATAAATTAATATTATATAAAATTGATAGGCCTGAGTGGACTTGAACCACCGACCTCACCCTTATCAGGGGTGCGCTCTAACCGCCTGAGCTACAAGCCTATAAAGGAATTTTTTATTATTATTTATCAGAAAATTTGTGTGGACACTCACTTAACGCTATCTTAATTATGTAAGGAGGTGATCCAACCACAGGTTCCCCTACGGTTACCTTGTTACGACTTCACCCCAGTCATGAATCACAAAGTGGTAAGCGCTCTCCCTAAGGTTAAGCTACTTGCTTCTTTTGCAATCCACTCCCATGGTGTGACGGGCGGTGTGTACAAGGCCCGGGAACGTATTCACCGTAGCATTCTGATCTACGATTACTAGCGATTCCGACTTCATGGAGTCGAGTTGCAGACTCCAATCCGAACTACGACACACTTTATGAGGTTCGCTTGCTCTCGCGAGTTTGCTGCTCTTTGTATGTGCCATTGTAGCACGTGTGTAGCCCTACTCGTAAGGGCCATGATGACTTGACGTCATCCCCACCTTCCTCCAGCTTATCACCGGCAGTCTCCTTTGAGTTCCCATCTTTACATGCTGGCAACAAAGGACAAGGGTTGCGCTCGTTGCGGGACTTAACCCAACATTTCACAACACGAGCTGACGACAGCCATGCAGCACCTGTTTCAGAGCTCCCGAAGGCACTTCGCTATCTCTAGCAAATTCTCTGGATGTCAAGAGTAGGTAAGGTTTTTCGCGTTGCATCGAATTAAACCACATGCTCCACCGCTTGTGCGGGCCCCCGTCAATTCATTTGAGTTTTAGCCTTGCGGCCGTACTCCCCAGGCGGTCGACTTAACGCTTTAGCTCCGGAAGCCACGCCTCAAGGGCACAACCTCCAAGTCGACATCGTTTACGGCATGGACTACCAGGGTATCTAATCCTGTTTGCTCCCCATGCTTTCGTACCTGAGCGTCAGTCTTTGTCCAGGGGGCCGCCTTCGCCACTGGTATTCCTCTAGATATCTACGCATTTCACCGCTACACCTAGAATTCTACCCCCCTCTACAAGACTCTAGCTAACCAGTTTTAAATGCAATTCCCAAGTTAAGCTCGGGGATTTCACATCTAACTTAATTAGCCGCCTGCGTACGCTTTAAGCCCAGTAATTCCGATTAACGCTCGCACCCTCCGTATTACCGCGGCTGCTGGCACGGAGTTAGCCGGTGCTTCTTTTGCAAGTAACGTCAATTACTGTAGTTATTAACCACAATATTTTCTTTCTTGCTGAAAGTACTTTACAACCCGAAGGCTTTCTTCATACACGCGGCATGGCTGCATCAGGCTTGCGCCCATTGTGCAATATTCCCCACTGCTGCCTCCCGTAGGAGTCTAGACCGTGTCTCAGTTCCAGTGTGGCTGGTCATCCTCTCAGACCAGCTAGAGATTATAGCCTAGGTGAGCTATTACCCCACCTACTAGCTAATCTCATCTGGGTACATCTAATGGCGTGAGGCCCGAAGGTCCCCCACTTTGGTCTAAAGACTTCATGCGGTATTAGCTACCGTTTCCAGTAGTTATCCCCCTCCATTAGGCAGTTCCCCAGACATTACTCACCCGTCCGCCGCTCGTCACCCGAAGAACAAGAAGTTCTTTTGTGCTACCGCTCGACTTGCATGTGTTAGGCCTGCCGCCAGCGTTCAATCTGAGCCATGATCAAACTCTTCAATTAAAATCTTGATAGTTTAAAATAAATTTAAACCATACTTGAAAAATTAACTTTCATAGTACTTTTGTTGATATAAAATACTAATTGGTCATTTCTCAAGACTTTTACATTTTATCGTCCAAAAGACGTTAGATATTGTCTTGTAAGTGCCCACACAAATTTTCTGATAAATTATTAAAGAGCAGCGCTAATAAAAATAACTTTATATTAGCGGTAAATTACTTATACTACATGTTTAATTAGTAAAAGTCAAATTTTTTTTAAAAAAATTATATTACTAATTTATATCTATATATAAAAATTATATTTAGATTATTAATAGAGAGGCATTTATTATGATTGAATAATATGCTTTAAAATTTAAAATACAACTCAAATTTTATATTTAAATAGAATCTAAAACTATAAAATAAATCTTTAGAGAGCTAAAATTATTTTTTTATTTCTAGATTGCTTTATACTATATTTAGATCTAAAACGTAAGTAAATACTTATGAAACAAGAAATCAAGTTATATTCACTTAATGGTAAATAATTCTGATAGTAAATTTTTACCTCAAAATTTATATTAAATTAAGTATAGTAGCTGTATAGCCCTTCTTTCTAATGTAATATTAAAAATATTATTATTAATCTTGAGATTAATAATTTTACTATAGAATAAAATATTTTGCTATATAAATATTTAAATATAAAACATTTTCTATTACACATCAATTTAGAGAAAATATGATTTCTTTAATAATCTATAGATTAGATTATTAAAGAAATCAGTAAGTAACTAACTATATTATACATTACAACATAATGTATTATGTTATAATTTGTAATATACCAATTACTATAACCTAGTATCTTTTATACTATTTTTACTAAAACATTTCAATAAATATTTCTCCTTTTATGCTTATCTTATATTATATTATAAATGTACATATTTTATTTAAAATAATTTTTATCTGTAATATTGCTATATATCCTAAAATATACATAAGTGAATTTACTTATTTTAGTAAAAATATCTCATAAATATCTAATGCGTTATCTTATAAACAGGTTCACTATATATACATATAGTACACTATACTGGTATAGTAATGAGTAATTTATAAAAAAATTCCTACCAAAGGTAGATGTAAATATATTATAAATACCATAAAAACTATTATGATATTTACTATGTATTTTAGTAGTTATCTCTGCAAGAAAAATAACTTATCTTTATTTATACTATTACATAATTACACTGTGATAATAATAATTTGACAATTCATCTGAGTTATTAACAATAAATTAGTATATAGAAATTTTATTAATCCAGTTCTAAGAATTACTTAAATTATTCTTGTTACCAAATAGTTATAATTTAATATTTTATTGATAGTTAAAATAAAATACAATAAAATAAAATACATTATATCTATTTTCTATATATTATACTCTATATTAAGTTTTTATATGCAATAAATAACTAAAATATCACATCTAGTATTTTATCTTGAATTTAATTTTCTATTAATTTTATAATTACATTGATTGATTAGTTACTATAATTTTGATATAATACTAACAATACCATTATATCTTTATATTTATTGTGATAAAAATATATAAAATTTAATGCATTAAAAATGTACTTAATACTACATTTTTTTATTTAAAATATTAAATACTGTTGTAACGTGTTTTACTCCACTAACTTGACTGGCTATTTTTGCAGCCTCTTTACTTTCACTTAAGGTTACTAGACCAAGTAAGAAAACCTCTCCATCCTCAGTTACTACTTTTATATTGGGAGACTTAATAATAGTATTAATTAACATTTTAAACCGTATTTTAGTAGTGATCCAATAATCTTTAGAAATCGCAATAATATTAATAGGTGTACCTGTACGTATTTCGCTATAAATCTCGCTCCTAGAGGCTATATTCATTACTGTATTTTCAGCATAGGATATTAAATCTGACGATACTACCTGACCAGTAAGTAATACATCTCCCTGATAAACAGTAATAATGATACGCGCTTCTTGTTTTAATTGTTTATTTTTATCTATTGCATTATAAATACGAGATTCTAACGTATGATCATCGATCTGTGTCCCTAAACTACGGGGATCAATAGCTGTTTGTGTAGCTACTACTGCACCACCTATAACAGTAGCAGCCATACACCCTTGAAGAAATAGTACACCTATTATGACAAATAATAATAGGAAATATTTATTGATTAGGGAATACTTAATCATCTATAATGCTCCCATTATACTTTATATATATTATATATTAAAATATAGAGAAAATAAAATAATATGCATACCTTAAATATGTCAGTAACAAAAAATGTGAAGATTATAAATTTTACTAAAACAATTATTTTAACAGAAGTTAATATTTATCAAAATAATAATAATTTTAGAATTGTTATTCTAGATTAAAACTCTTAACAAAGAATATTACAACTATCAATCTATTGTACAAATGCATTGCATTATAAAAGTATATATTATTATTTTAATGTGCATTTTATTAAATATAGAGTGTACGTAGTAGTAAATATGCACTACCACTAATTAATTACATTCAAATCTAATATTAAAAATAGAAAAATATTATCAATAACACCTTTTGCATTAATACTTACCAAAAATATAAATGTAATATTTAATATTTTTTTAGAAAAAAATAACATAACCTTTAATTTTATTAAAAAATGTATATATATTAAAATGCAAGCAAGATAACAAAATAAATAAGTATAATTTTATTATCTTTATAAAATAAATAATTTTAAAGTACTATATAATAATTAAAATATAATATATTAGAATTTATAATATACTGTTTTAGGTATTAAAATATAAATAATCTGATAACAATATAATATATCTTAATTTAAATCAGTTATTTTATAAGTAAAATATTTGATGTTCTTATAAAAATATTTTATTAATACGTTATTCTAGGACTCAAAATATGCTTCTTTTATCAAAACAAGAGCATTGTTAAAAAAATAAGCAATAAAATTATTTTTTATAATTTTATTAAAAAATTTTATTTTATCTCTTAATTGTAAATATTATTTAATATTTAAAAGATATTAATTAGATATTATAATTAATTTTATTACTTACCCATCCTACTAGTGCGTAAAATTTATAATATCTATCATCTAAAAATAATATCTAAATGTATATTATTTTATATATTTTATTAAATAGTTTGCATACTTGAATATATACAAATATATATTATATATAAAAATATTTGTTATAAACAATTACTATATAAATAAATTTACATATACTTGATTAGATATAAATTATATTAAAATTATCACAAGGTTTAATTAATAACTTAAAAGGTTATAATAACAAAATATTTCAATATCAAAAAAATTCATTATATAAGATAATATAGTAGTATATATATACTATAGATAACTAATGATACATGATATAATTTTTTATTAAGATAATAGTATTAATCAATAAACATATAGTAAAGACTAACCCAAAATATACTACAATTAATCATGATGACCTTATATTTTATCTAGTACATATATATAAAACACATATTACTATAATACATTGTTTAACGTGATAGATGTATTATTTATGTAATAGAACTTAATAACACTGTACTATCTTACACTAATTGTTTTGATGGAATATCTCTAATAATGTTTACCTATAAAATAAATCCCCCCTTAAATACTTTAATTTACTGTGATATTCACTAAAATTATAAGTATACGAACAAATAAACTTTCCTAAAGTAAAAGGTATTTTATATTTATCAGTCTTAATAATTTTTTACTTGTATTGCCTACACTAATTTAGTTTAGTGAACTAATACCTTTTAGTCAAAAATTACTATAAATATTTTTTAAAATAGCTATACTAGAGAATATTATTATGTTTTATCCAATACATACCAAATGTATACACTACATAAAAGACATACTAATGAGAGTAAAAATAGTTAGACTAGATAATTTAAAATTAAATTAAAGAATGTTATGAATTATATAATGCAAGAATATATATTAGCTATACTAAATATCAGAAAAAATACCAGGAATTATTAAAGCGAAACCATGTTTTATTAGGAATAAAAATTATTTATACTAAAAATATATTTAATTAACAGTTTTTTATAACTATTAGCTACTTATTAAAGTAAAAGCAAAAAATTAAATTATAGTTAATTTTAATTTAATTAAACAAAGAATTATACAATGATAATATCAGAGTATATAAAATAACTACAAAATTTTATTAGCTGTATTTTTCTGATCATCTATAACTAGGCTATATTAGAAATAAAATTATAGCTGTGGGAATAATCAATATTCCTGAGGCATAATAAATATTATAGAATCTATAACAAATAAAAAATACTATTATTAGTATAAAATCTAAAAAATACTTTATATTTCCTATTTATTAATTAATTTATATAGTAGATAATACTACATTATTTGATAGAGATGATACATGAGGAATAATAAAATATATCTATGTCTATAATTCCTTATCTGAATCAATGTATAGCAAAATAAAATGTATAAGTATATTGAAGATATAAAAACATTATCTGAGATAATATCTAAATTATACTATACAAAATAGTAGGTAGATATGTATTGATTTTCACTAACGCTACTAAAATATAAATAAATTATATTTATAATTATTTAAATTATATATAAAATTGTTATAACTTGAACTATAAAATATAATATAGTTTATAGAATATGAATATTATAAATAATATAATATAGATTTGACGTGGTATTTTACATTACTGCAGAATAGAAATATCAGCAATCTCTAAAAATAAATCATGTATTTTTTTTAACAAAGTTAAGCGATTAATGCGTACTCGTTCATTATTATCCATAACCATTACCTGTTTGAAAAATAGATCTATAGGCTCACGTAGAGCTGCAAGCTCACACAAAGCTTCTTGGTATTTACCTTGAGCAAAAAGAGGATCTAATCTGTTTCGCATAATAATAAGATTCATTGCTAATTTTATCTCTGCTGTTTTTTTTAATAAACAAGTTTCGATATGATCCCCTAAAATTTCAGTAGATTTTGCTAGAATTTTAGAAACCCGCTTATTAGCGGTAGTTAATGCTTTAGAATCAGGTAAAGAACGAAAATAAGAAACCGCTTTTATGCGCGCATCAAATTCAATGGGCTTTGTTGGACTTAGCACTGAAATAGCCTGAATAGTATCTGATGTATAACCTTGTTCTTGATACCAAGCACGTAAACGATTTAGCATAAAATTTATTACATCATCTATAACATTTTTATTAGTAATTTTATGGCCATACAAATATACGGATTCTTTAGTAAGTGCAACTAAGTCTAATGGAAAATTTCCTTTAATAATAATACGCATTAAACCTAATGCTGCTCGACGAAGAGCAAATGGATCTTTATCTCCTTTTGGGTAATGTCTAATACCAAACATGCCAGTAATGGTATCTATTTTATCAGCTATAGCAAGCGAATTTGCTATCAAATTTTCTGGTAAAAAATCACCAGAAAATTTAGGCCAATACTGCTCTTTTAGAGCAACAGCAACTTCCTCTTCCTCGCCGTCTGCACGTGCATAATGCATACCAATAACACCCTGAACTCCAGGAAATTCAAAAACCATATTAGTAACTAAATCACATTTAGATAAAAATCCTGCACGAGCAGCTAATTTTACATTAGCACCTATTTGACCTGCAATCCAACTAGATAATGCTTCCAGACGATTAGTCTTATCATATAAAGTACCTAGTGCCTGTTGAAATAGTACATTTTTTAGATTAGGTAGATATTCTTCTAAACGTTTTTTGCGGTCAGTATTAAAAAAAAATTCAGCATCTACAAATCGAGAACGCAAAACTTTTTCATTACCATGAATAATACATTTAGGATCCTTAGAGGCAATATTACTTATAAAAATAAAATATGAAAGCAATCTACCTCTAGCATTGTAGATTGGAAAATATTTCTGGTCATATTTCATGGTATACACTAATACTTCATTAGGTACAGAAAGAAATTTCTCTTCAAAAGTAGCAGTAAGGACCACCGGCCATTCTACTAAAGCAGTCACTTCTTCTAAAAGTTCTTCAGTGATATGAACGATACCTCCTATTTTTTGCGCTTCTTTTTCAGAATCACGTTTTATTATCGCTTTACGCATTTCATAATCCGCGATTACTTTTCCACGCTCCATTAAGATTTGAGGATATTGATCAGCATGATTGATAATAAATCGCTCCTCACCCATAAAACGATGACCCCAAATTATGCGATCAGACTGTATACCAAAAATAGTTAAAGGGATTAATTCACTACCTAATAACATAGTAACTGTATTAACTGGACGTATAAACTGAGAATTATTACTACCCCAACGCATCATCTTTTGAAATGGTAACTTACTTAAAACATTTGATACCAAAGTAGGAATAAGTTGCTGAGCACTATACCTCTTTTGAATAGAACGAAATATTAACCATTCACCTTTATTAGATTTGAATCTTTCAACATGATCTAAGTTAGTACCACAGCTATGAGCCCAAAATTGAGCTGCTTTAGTGGGTTTGCCCTCAAAATTAAATGATTGATCAATAGATGGGCCGCGTTTTTCAATTTTACGAATAGGCTGTAATTTATCTAGTTTAGTAACTTTTAAGGCTAAACGACGAGGTGTCGCATACCAAAAAACTTTACCATGTGTAAGATTTACACTATCAAGTGCAACAGTAAAATTAGTTGCAAAAGATTCTGCTAGAAAACGTAGTGACTTTGGTGGTAGCTCTTCAGTACCTATTTCAACTAGAAAAGTTTGTTGAATCATAAATCCCTTTAATATTCTCTACTTTTAAATTATATATTTTTACACATAGGAAATCCAAGTGCTTCTCTAGACGCATAATAAGCTGTAGATACTGCTTTACTTAGAGTACGCATGCGTATAATATAACATTGACGTTCAGTAATAGAGAAAGCTTGGCGTGCTTCTAGCATATTAAAACTATGAGCAGCTTTCAAAATACATTCATAAGATGCTAAGGGTAAAGGTTTCTCTAAATTTAATAACATTTTAGCTTTTTTTTCATATTGCTCAAAACAAGAAAAAAGGAAGTTAATATCTGTATATTCAAAATTATAAGTAGATTGCTCTAATTCATTTTGATAGAATATATCACCATACGTTATCTTACCTAATGAATTAGAACTCCAAATCAAGTCATATACACTATCTAATCCTTGAATATACATAGCTAAACGTTCTAGACCATAAGTAATTTCACCAGTAATTGGTTTGCATTCTAACCCACCAATTTGCTGAAAATATGTAAATTGAGTTATTTCCATACCATTAAGCCATACTTCCCAACCCAATCCCCAAGCTCCTAAAGTTGGATGTTCCCAGTTATCCTCAACGAAACGAATATCATGAATTAGTAAATCCAAACCTAAATATTTTAAAGATCCCAAATAAAGTGCTTGAATGTTTTTTGGTGACGGTTTAATTACTACTTGAAACTGGTAATAATGTTGTAATCTATTAGGATTTTGACCATAGCGCCCATCAGTTGGACGGCGAGAAGGTTGAACGTAAGCATGAGCCATTGGTTCTGGACCAATAGCTCGTAGGAAAGTCATGGGATGTGATGTACCTGCACCAACTTCAATATCTAATGATTGAATAATTACACATCCTTGACGCGACCAATAATCTTGTAAATTAAAAATAAGCCCTTGAAAGGTCTTAATATGAAAATTTTGCATATTAGATAAAGTTAATAAAATATAAGTGAATGATCATATACTAATTTTAAGTAAAAATATTTTAAGTAAATTAAATACTTAATTGGATCCTACAACTAACATATAGTTAATATCATAATATTTAATGATTTAATTTTGTTACTGCTTATAATACATTTAAGATAATGTTTTGTAGTATATCGTAAAAATATTATATTTTATATTATAATATTAATAACTAGATATTTGCATGCTTTATTTATAAAGTATTACTAATATAGTCATAAAAAAATTTATTTAGGTTTTGTATACAACTAAGATTTAGATATACATCTATTATTATCCTTTAATTAAGGATTACTAAAAGATGAATCATCTATTATTAAATATATATTTATACAAGAGTAATGGAATTTCTTAAAAAGAAATTTTTGCTTTTGAATATGCTATATTAAATGTATATATAATAAAATATGTCAGAATAAAATGCAAAAATATAACTTAATATATTTTAAAAAATAATAAAAGTATGAATATATTATAGAAAATTTTTTATTAAATCTAATGATTGTCATATTATGGATATTCTATTACTGTATAAATTATTATAAATAAATAAGAAAAATAAAGATTTATATTGAATAATTTGTAGTGTACTAAATATTTTCTTTATAGTTTTAATGAAAAAAGCATTGAGATTATTTACTAATCTTTTATGTATATTTTGTTAAAGTATTTATGGTAGTATCATATGATACATATTTTTATGTATTCTATGATTTTAGAATATATAATTGTTTTATTTAACAAAAAAATTTTATATAGATATATTTTATAAATATTTTAAAGTACCTAAAGAAATTAATAATTTTAAACAGTTAATTTAAAGATACAATAAATTAATGGTATATTTATATTTTATGATAAAACTAAACTATAATGATATAAAATAGGTACTAATAAACTAGTAAAAATTGATAAGTTTTATGTTTACATAACTTATGACTTTAATTTTAATATTACTTAGGTATATTAAATAAACTAACTATATTACCAATAAGAGATACTACTAGTAATATTATAAGATTTCCATCTATTAACTTACTTTAAAAATCACTATAAAATTATTAATAATAAATACGCTAATTTTACTAATTTATAACAAATATAATAATAGAATGAGAATAATTATATACTTATGCAATATTTATTTTTTGATTAATTTTAAACTATCTTAGGATTAATTAAACCAATCTTTTTCTACCCATTATCTGAATTTTATAAACATTAAAGACGGTGGAAGTATAGATATAACTTATGTTTACCAGTTATCATGAATAATATATTTAATTGTTTATGAAGTAGTAATGAGTAAAAATCATCTTTTTAGATTACTAATATCTTTAAATATTAATTTAATAAAATTTTATATCATTTTTACTGCATTATATAAGTATCTAAATCCTGCTGGTTTGGATAATATATTTAGTTAGTATATTAAATTATACACTATTTTACTTAAATAATTTAAATGTAGAGTTACAGTAACATTAATCTATATACGTAATAATTACTCTAATTTTTAATACTCTAATATTGTATCTAGTCTATAAAACTTATATTATTTAAAATAAACATAAGTTTTTTGCAGAAAATTATTGACGAACTAAACGACCTTTTGGTACTACAAATATAGTATTAGTACGCCAAGGATTAATATCTATCCCTCCACGACGAGTATAACGTGCATAAACACTTAATACTTCTGGTTTACAAAAATGTTGTACATCACTAAATATTCGTTCAACACATTGTTCATGAAATGCCTTATGGTTACGAAAAGACACTAAATATCGAAGCATAGCTTTATTATTGATTTCTGGACCACGATATTGAATTATTATAGATGCCCAATCTGGCTGATTAGTAATTAAACAGTTGGATTTTAAAAGATGACTGATTAATGTTTTTTCAACAATATTATGCTTATTAACTGAATTATTAAGTATTCCTGGATTCAAGTCATATCCTGAAATATTAACACTCTGATCATCAATACATTCACAGTTTAATATCTCTATAGGTTTATGTATAGTACTATTTAATGTCATTAATTTTAAGTGAATATTACCTTTTGCACAATATGATAAATCTCGTTGCAAAATATCTTGTACTTCATTCCAATTATCAAAACGTGTCTGAGTAAAACTATTAAGATAAAGTTTTAAACTTTTTGATTCTACTAAGTTATCACTTAGAGCATCTAATTCTAGATGAGCAATAGCGACCTGGGGTACTCCAGTAGTATTTAGCCACGAAAGTTCATATAAAGTCCAAATATCACCACCATGAAAAGGAAGACTTTCTATATTCAAACCTAAAGATTTACGGTGTACATTTCTAGGAATTGATTGTAATAAACTTGCGTTATATTGATTACGATATTTAGTTGCTTTACCAAGGGTTAAACCCATTAAGATCTGATGATCTTGGAGTGACATACATAGCCTTTGTTTTAATACTAACTAGTAAATGAGAATATATTTTATATAAATAATTATTAATTCTATGAAGAATTAAATACAATTTAATTACTTGTAATATATTTATTTTATAAAAATATTATTAATATTTTTATAAAATAAATATATTACAATGACTAAATATAAAAAATTTTAATTTATTAATTATTAATTAAAATATATATTTTTTACCTATACAATATACTATTATTATTGTATATAATACTGTATTATACAGTAACATTAATAATGTTAAAATACAAGTAATTAAATAGACACAAGTAATATCTACAGTTTTATTAATAATCTAAACTAAAAACTACATTATTGTTGTATTATCATTACTCTAAAGATCTGGATAATTTTTTTTATAAATATTTAACTAGCTTATGTATACAAAAAATCATATATAATTATAAATTATCTAAAACATTTTTCTATAAAGAACAGAAAATATAAATAAGTAATATACTATACATTTATAAAAACTTAATTTTGAAAATTAAATTTTATAGTTATTTTAACTATAATACAATATATATAAAAGTATATACTCAATGAATAAATTTGATATAGAGATATCAATCTATTTGATATATAAAGATATTTTAATCATTTAATGTGTATTATAATTTATATAATAAATACTATTTATTAAGTAATACAATTGATTAAGATTTTATCTTAAATTAATAAAGTAAACCTTTAAATTCGATCTTCAAAATAAATATTACTTAAACTACATGAGAAGTCACTATGTCGTATTAAAACATACTTTTAAAGATTTTTAATATAAATTTTAGATATGAATAATATCCTAGCTAAATTTTATAACAATTATTAATAAACAAAATAACATCACAATATATTCATTATTATTAACATAATATTTATATTACATCACTATTACGAATAAATCTATTACTTCTAGTATCAGAAATAAATTAATGAAGATATTATGCTATTATTAGTATATATAATAAATGTTTTTCTTAACAGGAAGACATAATTTCTAATTAGAAATAGAGACTAGACTACAAATTGAAGGTATAATTAGTAATTTATTAAGATTATTAATAATATAAATTATAACTTTTATATAAATTGATTTTTAGTATTAGTATAAATTTTTTGTAAAAAATACAATTAGATCCTAGTATCTATTATTATATTTTTATAATTAAAAATATATTTTAATAAATATACAAATCTTATTTTACTACAAATAGTATAAACCAATAATAGTTATTAAGAACCTAAAATTATTCTATTTTAGCTTAAAATAGTTATTAACTCCTTATAAAGGTAAATTATTCTTAAACAAAATTATTATAATATTAACAAAAAAATATATACATAAACCTATAAATTAATAAAACGATAAACATAAATAATAACATATTTACTTTATATATTTATGAAATAATATATCAAATTATTTAGCTATTTAAAAATATTGTAATTAATGAATACTTATTTCATTTTATATTAAATATATAACAATGTATTGTCTGTTTACACAATGTAAACAGTCTTATTATTAATAAATTAAATTTATTACTAGCTATTAGTTACTAACTATAGTACTTATAAAGTATACATTGAAAAAATAAAAAAATAAATGATTATATCATATATATAGTTCCAAACTTATACAAGCATAAGTTGGTTACACATATATAAAATTTTAGAATACCTTTAATGCTATAGTATTAAATGTTATAATAACAGGATAGCATATATTTAATATTATATAAAATATATTATTCTCATAAATAAGTCTTAACAGACTAGATTCTTTATTAATTACCATGCAGTACACATACTGGATCGATCCGGCTAGCACTTCTTGCTGGATACCAACTAGCTAATAAACTAAGAGTAATAGTTATACAAAGCACTTCAACTATATTGATCCAATGAAGTTCAGTAGGTAAAAAATTGATAGGGTATATATCACTAGATAATAAATTGTAACCAATTATCTTTTCAATAATAAGATAAATACTGGTCAGTTGTAATGAAATTACTACTCCAATAATTATTCCACATATACTGCCAACTATTCCGGACAACAACCCATACCAAATAAAAATAGTACTTATCAGTTTATCTGTTGCTCCTAAAGTACGTAGCACAGCTATACTACTTCTCTTATCTTTTATTGCCATTACCAAAGTAGAAATGATACTAAAGCATGCTACACTAATAACCATAGCCATTGATAAATATATAATAGCCCGTATCATCTGTATATCACGGAACATATAACCATAACTATCCTTCCAACTACGAAGGTAAACAGTAGAGTCAGTTAATGTACTGACATCACGTAACAATTGATTAATATTAAAAATATCCTTTACTTTAATTGCTATTCCAGTAATACTATGATTTAAATGAAAATAATTTTGCGCATCTATTAAAGGTACCATAGCTAAATGATGATCTATAATACCGCTAAAATTTAAAATACCACTAACATATAGACTAATTCTTTGGGATCGTAATAACCTCATCTTAGGATCTTGATTTGATACAATCATAGTCACCCAGTCTCCTTGCTGCACATTTAGTATTTTAGCTATCCCCCTACCTAAAATAATCTGTTGTTTATTTTCTATAAATTTAGACCAAGAATTACCTATTACATATTGCGATAAAGAACTAACTAAGCGTTCTTGTTTAGGATTGACTCCGCGTATTTTTACAGCAACTAGCTTGGTACCATTTTCTAGTAGACCAGGAAATTCAACATAGGGTGAAGCTGCAACTATTCCTTGAAGTTTCTCAATAGATTTTAATACTTGCACCCAATTAGTTAATGGTTGTTCTGTTAGGTATATTTCCCCATGCGGTACCACAGAAATAATGCGATGATCTAGCTCGCGCTCAAAACCATTCATTGCACTTAAGCCTATAATAAAAACTGCTACACTTAGTGCAATACTTATAATGGATATTATTAAAATAAAAGAAACCATGCAGCCACGATTACGTCCACTGCTAAATTTCAGGCCTATAATCAAAGATAATGGTAAAAATGACACTATAAAATACTCGCTAAAAAGAAATTTTATTGCAATTGGCCATCGAACATTTCAAGCTGTCTATTTAAGCATTTAGCCAAGGCCATATCATGTGTAACTATCAAGAAAGCAGTACCTTTACGAACATTAAGTTCACCTAATAAATTTAAAATTTTACTAGAAGTACGCATATCAAGATTACCAGTAGGTTCATCGGCTAAAACCAATGACGGGTTATTAATTAAAGCACGAGCAATAGCCACACGCTGACGCTCACCTCCAGAAAGCTCAGAAGGACGATGATTAATACGATGTAATAATCCTACAGATGTTAACATATCAATTGCTTTTTCTTTGGCGTTATATCCACGTACTCCACCGATAAATAGTGGCATCATAACGTTTTCTAATGCGCTAAAATCAAGTAAAAGATGATGAAATTGATAAATAAATCCAAGTTCACGATTACGTAGTTTAGCTTTATCAGTTGAAGACATATCATTGAGAGACCTACCTTTAAAAATTACTCGACCAGAAGTTGGAGAATCAAGTCCGCCAATCAAATGAAGTAATGTGCTTTTACCTGAACCAGAATGTCCTACAATTGCAAGCATTTCACTATATTGAATATCAAAGGTTATATGACGGCATACTTCTATATGTGATTTACCTTCATGATAAGTTTTACATAGATCCCTACATTGCAGTAATACCTTGTATAAAGAACTGGAATTAATCATAACGTAAAGCCTTGACAGGATTAATTTTAGCAGCTCTCCATGATGGGTATAATGTAGAGAGTAGAGCTAGAAAAATTGTCATAATAGTAATCAAGATAATTTGTGTAATATTAATGTTAACTGGTAAATTACTACCGGATAGCATCTTACCTAAACTAGGAACAATAATATTAATTTTACTAGCACAAAGTACACCAAATAAGACACCTAATAAAGATCCTATAGTGCTCGCACTAATACCCTGCAATATGAATACTAACATAATTTTTCCGTACGTTAATCCTTGAGTTTGTAAAATCGCAATTTCACTCTGTTTTTCCATTACCAACAAACTTAATGAAGTGATCAGATTAAATATTGCAATACCTATAATTAAGCTAAGCAATAGTCCCATCATATTTTTCTCCATCTCAACTGCTTTAAATAGCTCACCTTTACTCTCACGCCAATCTTTCCATTTTAGACCTCGCTTCAATGGTTGGCTAACCAAGTCATCAATCAATAACGGATGATCCATATAAACCCTCCATCCAGTGATATTACCCAAGGGGTACATCATAAGATGTGAAGCGTCTTGCTGGTTTATTAATATCTGATATTGATCAACTTCACTATTAGCAAAAAAAGTTCCTATTACGTTAAATAAACGTTGGCTCATAATGTGTCCTATAGGAGTGAAATGGCTAGCACTAGGTATTATAATACGTAGTTTTTCACCACTCTTAACACCTAGCTGTTCTGATAATCGATATCCTAAAATAACATTATATTGATTAGGCTTAAGATCTTGTATGTTAGAGTTATTAATATACGAAGACAGAGGATCTTTGTCATTTGGATTAATTCCTAGCATAACTCCAAAAGATATACTGTGAGGACTTTGTAAAACAACATTACACTCTATAATAGGATCTATTCGATTAACTCCAGTAAGTTTTTCAATATCTATTGATAAAACCTGTTTAGGATTTATAGAACCTTGTATTGATGTAACTAATGCTTGTGGCATAAACCCAAGAATATTTTTTTCTAGGTTTTTTTCAAAACCGTTCATTACTGAGAGTACTATTACTAAAGCCATAACACCTAGCATAATACCTATAATAGAAAGTAAAGAAATACAGTGACCAAAGCTATTTACAGTATGTCCACGTATATAACGAAGACCGATAAATAATGCTACAGGTTGATACATAAAGTTCCATGATATTGTTTTATACTAGAGTAAGATATACTGTATAATAATATTTATAATCTAGTTGGGTAATTAAGCATCCAAATATTAGTATCTTGGGGTTGAATATATTAAAATAATGAAATACCTTACGATAATTACATTAACTTAGTTTTGCTAATTATCTTTACATAAAGATCTTATTAAAAATAAAAGATTTGTTTAAAAACTATTCTATTTATCTTATCAGAGAAATATTTATTTTTTGTACGTAGCATACTCCTAATGTCTTAGGTTATTTAAATTAAAAAAAAATTCTTTTAAAATAAAATTAAAAGTAATTTTAATTAATTTAAATAACCCTAGCTAATATTTATTAAGATTAGCTATACCTTGCAGGACTTTTATAATTAACATGTAATATAATATAAATAATGAGACTAAATAATACAGTAATTATATCAATAAGCTTAATAATATTGTGGTCATATAATATAACTCAAAGACAGTGGAAATTTACTTTTATACTCCATACTTAATTAATATAACTTAAGTATTCATTTAATAATTATAAGTGAATATTTATACTCAGCTGAGTATGAAACTATTATTTTGTTCGTTTACTACTTAATAATAAATAACTAAATTGTATTTATAGAATGTTATTCTAATAATCTAGAGTAATATCCCCTATCTTTATCAAGATATAAAAATTAAAAATAAAGACAAGTAATTCTTATAGTAAGATAATATATAAATTAAAATAATATCTGTTTTATGAGTTAGTATTAATATTTACTTACTAATCAATACATTACAGTAAATATTTTTTTATTGATAGGTAAGAGTTACTACTAGCAAAATATAAATACAAATAATATTATTTGCTCTATATACTAAAGAATCATACAATCATATACTATAAAGTAGTAAATATATAATTTGCTATATATTAAAAATTTTACTTTTATATTACATGCTTTTATATCTTAATATGTAATCCCTGATTATGAATAAGTAATATATGTGGATTTAACATATAGCAAAGTAAACTTTATCGTATTCTATAAAATTTTGTAGTACTATTAATAATAAGGTATAAAATTTTTATCAAAGTAAATTATAATCTTAATAATTATACAACAATATGTAATTACGTTATAACTAAAGAAATAATATTTAACTTATAAAGTATATCCAATTAATTGAAACTTCTTGATAATATATTTTAAGAAGATATTAAATAATTTAAAATCTTTACTATGAAATAAGATATATCTCTGTTTTACAGTACTTATCGCTAGAAGATTTATTTTTCTTAATTAAAAGTAAGAATAATATAGATAATATTTTTAAAGGCTAAGATCCTAATAATTATTATTCATTACCCCTTATGCTTTTAATAAATATTTTAATATTTATTCATATTTTGTAAATTCTTAAATATTTAAAGGATAGTTTTAAGTTTTAAACATAAAAACTAACAGAATGATAACGAGTACTAATTTTATTAGTATTTATATCTCTTAATTAAGAGAGTATTTTAATCAAAAATACTTTATTTTTACTGATAAACTAAAAGAGTACTATATAAAATATAATGTCATTTACTAAGTATGTAAGTGAACTAAATATACATAATTAGCTAAGTTAAATACTAAAATACTACAACAAAATTATTGATAGATACCTTAAGAGGAGATTTTAAAAGATATTATGTGTATAATAAATGTATTCATACATAATTAGCAATTACTTATATTGCATGATACATTACTTGAATAACATTAGTATGTTAATATACTATTATCAAGTAATGAATATGTATAACCTCAATAATTAACGAATAACAATCTTTGTGATGTATTATATATGCAATTAATAATAAACCTATTACATAAAAATTTTAAGAGGTAAAAATATAACTATTTTAACTATAAAATATATTAGAAAAACATATATTAAATATTAAATTTCATATATTTAGTATTTATAAAACATTTTCTATTTAGAATATATATTCTAAATAGAAAATTTAAAAAAACATTATTACTATAATTATTTTGATTATCTTAAATTAAAATAATGTTTTAATAAATAGAATTAACTGTCTTTAAAACATCACCTATATGTAGATATTAAATTTTTATATTAATTAAGTTGTCATTTGATTAAAATAATTCTCTATTAGAGATAATTATTTTATAGTATTAAATATATATAATTATTATATATTAAGATACTATCAAATTTATAAACAAATAATATTGGTATGTGAGTTTAATAAGTGCTTTAGGTTAATTTATTTTTAATATTAATTATTTACTTAATATTGATTCTTAAACTAATAAGCACAATAGATTTACATTATTATAATGTACTACATTGATTCAATCTTTGTTAATTAATCATAAGATTGATACTAGTTATTGTTGATATTAATGATTAAATAATTAATCTCTTAGAGCCATAGTGATGAGACCTGTGATATAAACATATCAATAAAATATTTTTTTATATACTATAGACATTTTTTATATCTTATGTATAAATTTATAATTAATATTTTTATATTAAAATATATTAAGTAAAAAATTTTTATATAGTTTATTATTACTTAATATCATTATAAATTATTAATTAGATAAAATTAGCACATAAGGAAAAGATAGCATGGCTAAGGGGCAATCCTTACAAGACCCGTTTCTAAACGCACTACGTCGTGAACGCATACCTGTTTCAATTTACTTAGTTAATGGTATAAAATTACAAGGCCAAATTGAATCTTTCGACCAATTTGTTATTTTGCTAAAAAATATCGTTAATCAGTTAGTTTATAAACACGCAATTTCTACCGTTGTACCATCTCGTCCTATTTCTTATCACAGTAATATTCTGAGTGACAGCAGTAACTGCAATGATAGCAATTACACTTCCTGTACTAAGTCTTAAACTAAAATTTGATATTCTTGATAGAAGTTTGTATGTTCTTTTATTCTCAATTCAGTCTATTTATGAGGTAAGCTCTACTAGAGCATTATCTAATTAACCATTAAAGTGTATTTATCTAAAACTATTTAACTAAGTTAGATATATTAAATACCTTAATATAATTAATTACTTAATACTCCTAACAAAACAGTAAAAACACTCTGAGTTATTATTATATAAAATTATTCAAGAGAAATATTATAATTTATATATATTCAATAATTCAGATAGATCATATTAATGATGAAGTTTATAAAAATGAATTTTTATTCTTCTTATAATACATCATAACCAATAAAAAACAGTTTCAATATAAATATTGAATATATATGATTGGTAGATAATAAAATTATCATGCAAGAAATAATTTATTAGAATTAAGAAAATAAATAGAATAACACTTAATAACTGTTAAAATATTAAAAATATCTGTATGTTTAGGGAATAGAAAATAGATATTTGTCATTACAATAATAATCTTATACAAAACTTATTATTATTTAAGACCAGGCTAGTAATCTACTTCATTTAACTGTTATACACATAAAAGGAAAGGTATAACAAAATAATAACTATTATATTCTCACATACTAAATAGTATATAGTTGATTATATATTTTAATCTCTTAAAGAGATAGTAATGATTGTTTTTACAAAATAATTAAAAATTTAGATAAGAACACTCTACTACTTACATAAGTAATTGCATTTTTATACATAAACTTAAAAATACTTAAAAGTATATTATTAATTAACTATCAGTTAGTATAACATACTCTTATAAATCTAAATCATATAAATCATTGAAGAATGGAGCAAGATATGGCGTGGAATCAGCCCGGTAATAACGGACAGAACCGCGACCCATGGGGGGGCGGAAGTAATAATAACAGCAACCCGGGTAAGAATAACAATAAAAGTAATCGCGATAAGGGTCCACCAGATCTAGATGATATTTTTCGTAAAATAATAAAAAAACTAAGTCAATTAGGTGACAAGAATCATAATTCTAATCGTTCATTAAATCCACTAACTATTTTTAGTGGTACAGCTCTTAGTATTGCGATTACAACTCTTATTATTATATGGGCCTTAAGTGGTTTGTATACGATTAAAGAAGCGGAACGGGGTGTTGTTATAAGTTTTGGAAAATTTAGTCATCTAGTGCAACCAGGTTTAAATTGGAAACCTAATTTTATTGATGAAGTCACTCCGGTAAATATCGAAGCAGTACGTGAATTATCGGCATCTGGAGTAATGCTTACTTCTGATGAAAACGTAGTACGAGTTGAAATGAACGTACAGTACCGTATTACTAATCCAAAAGATTATCTATTTAATGTTACTAATGCTGATGATAGCCTACGTCAGGCCACTGATAGCGCACTGCGTGCGGTAATTGGTAAATACTCAATGGATAAGATACTCACTGAAGGACGTACTATTATCCGCACTGACACCCATAAAGTTTTAGAAGAAACCATTAAACCCTATAAAATGGGCCTCACCCTGCTGGATGTAAATTTTCAGACAGCAAGGCCACCAGAAGAAGTGAAAGCTGCATTTGATGATGCAATTGCAGCGCGTGAAAATGAACAGCAATATATACGAGAGGCAGAGGCTTATATAAATGAAGTACAACCTCGTGCTAATGGGAAAGCCCAACGTATTCTAGAAGATGCTAGAGCTTATAAAGACCGCACTATTTTGGAAGCACAAGGTGAAGTAGGTCGTTTCACACGACTACTACCTGAATACAAAGCTTCTCCGCAAATTACACGTGAACGTATGTACTTAGAAACTATGGAACATATATTAAGCAATACCCGTAAATTACTGATTGATAGTAATGATGCTCATCTAATGGTATTACCTTTAGATCAACTAATGCACGGTATTAAAACTAATACAACATATCACCATAATGATACTGGTTTGATTCATTTAAATCCAATCTCTAATATATCCACTAAGACATTAAGTACTTCACATTTAAGTAATAATATTATAGACCAGCGACGAGCCAACTCAAAACGTAATAATCATCGTCATGGAGGAGATAACTAATGCGTAAGTCTATATTACTTGTTTTTATTGTTATCCTGATTGTATCGTATACATCAATCTTTATAGTAACTGAAGGTCAGCGTGGTATTGTCTTACGTTTTGGTAAAGTACTGCGTAATAAGGAGTATAAACCTATAGTATTTACTCCCGGTCTTCATCTGACGATACCATTTATTGAATCTGTTAAAATACTTAATGCACGTATCCAAACTATGGATAATCAAGCAGACCGGTTTGTAACCAAAGAAAAAAAAGACTTAATAGTTGATTCTTACATAAAGTGGCGTATAAGTGATTTTAGCCATTACTATTTGGCGACCGACGGAGGTGATATTGCTCAAGCCGAAGTATTATTAAAACGTAAATTCAGTGATCGTCTACGTTCTGAAATTGGTCGATTAGATATTAAGGATATCGTTACAGACTCACGTGGTAAGCTAATGGAGAATGTGCGTGATGCATTAAATCATGGAACAACACATGATGAGATTATAGTAAATAATACTGATGATGCTATTGCGAATGTTATAGCACGCATCGAGCATGAAAACCAAAATACAAAATCCACTGCAATCAACTCTAATAGCATGGCTGCTTTGGGTATCGAGGTAATAGACGTTCGTATTAAACAGATAAATCTACCCACAGAAGTTTCCGATGCAATATATAAACGTATGCGTGCAGAACGTGAAGCTGTAGCACGTCGTCATCGTTCACAGGGTCAAGAAGAAGCAGAAAAACTACGTGCAACTGCTGATTATCAAGTAACACTTACTTTAGCTGAAGCAGAACGTTATGGACGTATTACTCGTGGTGAGGGTGATGCAATAACTGCAAAATTATTTGCTAATGCGTTTCAGCAAGATTCAGATTTTTTTATATTTATTCGAAGTCTCAAAGCTTATGAGAATAGTTTTAAATATGGACAAGATGTTATGATTCTACATCCAGATAGTCATTTTTTTAAATACATGAGATCATCAACTGGCAATTAATTTACTGCATAGTATCTGACTAGGATACTTTAAATAAAATTATTTTTTGGTAAGAATTTCTAAAATTAGACGTACAAGATCATAGTAATCCAATGTCTCTACCCATACATAGCTTCTGTAGGTTATTATTATATATAATGCCTAATTATAAATTCTATTAGTTATTGTTTATTAATTAGTAAACTTTAATAAAATATTTGTTACACATAATATAGATATATATTATAATATAATTTTAGCAAAATATTTTATGTACATCAATCTTTTGTAAAGACCATTAATTTAAATATACTTACACTTAAGACATATATTATTAAGTAATAGGTAGAAAATTCCATTTTCTAACACAATAAAATTTGATAAATTATTTTATAAGTATAAAATTGTAACAACGAATGTATAAGTTTTTGTAATTTTTAAGTGATATTTATTTACTAATTAAATATGGTGGACTATATATGAGCATTAAAGTAGGTATAAATGGTTTTGGACGTATAGGCCGTATTATTTTCCGTGCCGCCCAAACGAAATCTGATCTAGAAATAGTAGCAATCAATGATCTTTTAGATCATGAATATATGTCTTATATGCTAAAATACGACTCTACTCATGGTCGTTTCAGAGGCAATATTGTCTCTAAAAATGGATATTTAGTTGTTAACGGAAAAAATATTAGAGTCACAGCAGAACGTGATCCTTTAAATCTTAAGTGGAATGAGGTAAAAGTTGATGTAGTTATTGAATCCACAGGATTATTCTTAACTGATCAAACTGCACGTAAGCATATTATGGCTGGAGCAAAAAAAGTTGTTATAACTGGTCCTTCAAAGGATAATACGCCAATGTTTGTTATGGGTGTCAATGATCATACTTATGCCGGTCAAGATATTGTATCCAACGCTTCTTGTACTACTAATTGTTTGGCTCCATTAGCTAAGGTATTACACAATAATTTTGGTATTATTGAAGCTTTAATGACTACTGTGCACGCTACTACATCCACTCAAAAAACTGTTGATGGTGTATCTTACAAAGATTGGCGCGGTGGCCGAGGAGCATCCCAGAATATAATTCCTTCTTCTACTGGTGCTGCTAAAGCAGTTGCCAAAGTTATTCCAGAATTAAATGGTAAACTAACCGGTATGGCATTTCGTGTTCCTACGCCTAATGTTTCAGTAGTAGATCTTACTGCAAGATTAGAAAAATCAACATCTTATAAAGATATTTGTTTAGCTATAAAATATGCCTCAGAAAACGAATTAAAAAATATTATGGGATACACTGAAGATGATGTAGTTTCTAATGACTTTAACGGTGAGGTTTGTACTTCAATATTTGACGCAAAAGCTGGTCTTTCCCTTAATGATCATTTTGTGAAATTAGTTTCTTGGTACGATAATGAAACCGGTTATTCAAATAAAGTATTAGACTTAATCTCCCTAATGTATAAATAATTTAGTTATAAGATACTAAAAGGAGATATTTATCGCCTTTTAGTATCTAACGTACAAAAGATGTAATAACTAAGAGTAAAATATTACATAAAAAATTGTCAATTTCAGTTTATTACAGTAATATTACAAATATAATTTCTATTATTTTATAATCTAATTTGGTGAATATAATTATTTATTTTAATAATACTACTATCTTTATTAAATCTTCATAATATAGTATATCAAGATATACTAAAGTATATAAGTTATTAATACTAAATATTCTCATGGTAGAATATTTTACCGATATATATTATTATATTAATATATATTAAAAGTAAAGAAGAGTAAAAGACATCGTCTATATCAATTCATTTAGGTTATCCTTATAAAATACATACTTTCCTTTTATTCCTTATACGAGAGAAAAATTCAATGGACCGTATTATTGTTTCTAATTCATCCCAATCTTCTCATAATACTTATCTGTTAAATACTAATAAAGTTTTGCGGAATACTTATTTATTACTAGCATTAACACTTACTTGTTCCGCATTAACTGCTACTGCAAGTACTATTTTAAAACTACCAGCTCCAAACTTCTTAGTAATGTTATTTGGATTTTATGGCTTAATGTTTTTGACTCATTACTTAGCAAATCGTCCAGCAGGAATTATCGCAGTTTTCGCTCTAACTGGTTTTATGGGTTATACCTTAGGGCCTATACTTAGTTCATTTATTGCCGATGGTGCTGGAAATTTAATTATGTTAGCATTAAGCGGCACAGCAGCTGTATTTTTTTGTTGCTCATTTTATGTATTAACTACACGAAAAGATATGTCATTCTTAGGTGGAATGATGATAGCTGGTTTTGTAGTTATATTAGTAGCTATTATAGCTAATATTTTTCTAAAAATTCCGGCCCTATCTTTAGTTATTAGTTCTTTATTTGTCTTATTTTCTACAGGAGCGATCCTCTTGGAAACTAGTAATATCATTCATGGTGGTGAGATTAACTATATCCGAGCTACTGTTAGTTTATATGCATCTTTATATAATATTTTTATTAGCTTGTTAAGTATTCTTGGTTTAAATCGTGATAATTAAATTAAAATAGTATTCATAGAATTATTTTTATATCTAGTTTAGATTAAAGTAATAAAAATAAAAACATAATATTTTATTACTTAAAATATAAATTATAAGTAATAGTCCAAAGACTAATGATAAATTTTTTGCGAGGATCAATAAGGAGTAGTTCTATAAAATAATAATAAAATTTAATACTTAACTTTTTGTTATTAAGTAATATTGATATTTTTATGTATACCTAAAAAGATAAAATAACAATTTTATTATATTTAGTGATATATTTTATAATCTTAAATAGTTAAGAAGAATTTTATTCTAATGTAAATATTAAATGATCATTATTATATACTGAGGTTATAATGGATGATATCCACATCACACCAAAGGAATGGAAAGCTATATTAGGTCTAAGCACTATCTTCTCATTACGTATGCTTGGAATGTTTATGGTTTTACCTGTACTAAATACTTATGGGATATTATTGACTGACGCTTCAGAAACTTTGATAGGTATTGCAATTGGTATTTATGGGTTGACCCAAGCACTTTTCCAAATTCCATGTGGTTTATTATCAGATCTTATTGGACGTAAAACTGTAATAGTGATAGGATTACTTTTATTTGCTTTAGGTAGTGCTATAGCAGGTATAGCAAATTCAATTTGGGGTGTTATCTTGGGTCGATCATTACAGGGATCTGGTGCTATTTCTGCAGCTATCATGGCATTACTATCAGACTTAACACAAGAGCAAAATCGTACCTTAGCAATGGCTTATATCGGTATAAGTTTCGGTATTACGTTTACTATAGCTATGATTACAGGTCCTATTATTACTCAAGCTATTGGTCTATCTGGCTTGTTTTGGATTATTGCTCTAATGGCACTCAGTGGTATAATGGTTACATTATTCTTTATTCCTAATCCTAACCATCAGGTATTAAATCGCGATTCAAATGTAATTCAAAGTAATTTTGGCGTAGTTTTAACTAATAGTTATTTAATGAAGCTAAATTTTAGTATTATGTGCTTACATACATTATTAATATCTAGTTTTATAGCTATCCCCCCTTTAATGGAAAAAGCTGGATTGTCACGCCATAACCAGTGGCAAGTATATATAGTAACAATGCTAATAGCATTAGTGTGTGTAGTACCTCTTATTTTTTATGCAGAAAAATATCGTTATATTAAACAGATTTTTCGTATATGTATTCTTTTAATGCTTTTTGCTGAAGTAATATTTTGGTACGTAGATACAAATCTATATGGAATTTTTTTAGGTATACAACTGTTTTTTATTTCTTTCAATATTATAGAAGCGTTACTTCCTTCGATTCTTAGTAAAGTATCCCCTACTGGATATAAAGGTACAGCAATGGGTATTTATTCTACTAGCCAGTTTATTGGTGTAGCTATCGGTGGAAGTATAGGTGGTTTGTTATATGAACATAATGGAGCTAACATGGTATTTACCAGCTGCGCTGTTTTAACAGCGATCTGGTTATTAATAAGCCTAACAATGAAACAACCTATATACCTCAGTAATTTACGTATTGTAATACCAAAAGAAATTCGAGCAACATACCAGTTAGAAAAATTAATAAAAAATTTACATGGTGTAGTCGATGTGGTTTTGATTCCAGAAGAACAAACTATATACATGAAAATTGACTCTAAACTCATATCCCGCAGTCAAATAGAATTATTTATATCAAGCTCTGAACACTCAGAGATTAAATTTAAAGAATAATTACAATATTTAAAATAAAATATATTTCTAGATAGTAAGAAAATTCACAAAATATCCTAATATCTCCTGATATATAAAATAAATATACTATTTCTACAGTTAAAGGATTGGCATTATTGAACTTTTTTTAAAATATTGTTTATTACTCCTTTAAACTATAAATTTAAATATATTATTTCTTTTTAAATATTAAAGATTAATATCTAAGACTTATGAGTGACCACTAAATACTTCTAGTAATCTTATTTATATTCAAAATACTCACTCATTTACTTAATATATTTTACTTATTTTATTTAAAATAAGTAAACATAAAATAAATATATCAATACAATAATTAATAAAAAAATTTATTATTGAATGAATATCGTTATATTCAGCTAATCTTAAAACTATATTTGATATATCATAATCTTATAAATAATATTCATATAAACGTAATTAACCTTATAAGTATCTAATAACTCAAGGATCTATGGTAATAGTAATAAAAAATAAATATATAGAGCTAAAGATACTAGAATAATTGAATAACCTATATTTTCTTAATTTTTTTAATAAATAAAAAAATATTTTTAATTTTTATAGATATATAATAACTACTAATATGAATACTTATTCAATTACTAGATATATAGTACTCACTATATATCTATAAAAGATAACTTACAATTACCGTAATGCTTTACATATAAAAAGGTTTTCTATGTTTATAATGTTTCTCAAACTATATCATAGTTTTATTGAATATATTGAGAATATATGTATATAATTAATCATTAACTTCTAAATATCATTACGTATACCTAGATTATAGTTAAAATATAAATTGATTATTATATTTAATTTAATTTATTTTTAAAGCATACTTATAGATAATCTAAATATTTTTAAAGTATTTATTTGACTAATTTATAATATTTTAAACTTTTTCTAAGCAGAAATATTAATCAACGCAAAAATATCGATAAAATTTTACGATTATTTTAATAATAAACTATAAATAATACGATTAATATCTATGCTAAAACAATTTATAATATATATTATATATTCAGAAATAAATTATAAAAGTATATAATATAAAAGTATTAAATAATAATGTAATAAATAAAAAATTTATTTTTACTATTAAAATATAAAGTATATCTAAAATTTTGTAATGTAAATACGATAATATCATTAATAATATAATAGAATTTTAATTCATAAAATTACTAGGACACAGTATAAGTATATATAGGGTTATATTAGTATATAAATTAAAGGTATATTTTATAATAAATTATGATTATAAAAAGTATAACGTATAACTAAATTCTTCATATTTAATATTATAAGTAAAATTTATATGTTACCATTATCATTTAAATGAAAGATAAAATGTTTTTTTTTGAAAAGTTATTTCAATATTATCATAAACGCGTTGATACTGCGCTTATTAATTATATAAATAATTTACCTATATATGATAGCGAACTAGTTACAGCTATGCGCTATAGTATACTACTAGGCGGCAAACGCATACGACCCTATCTAGTTTATGCCACTGGAAAAATGTTTGGCACATCATTAAATGACTTAGATGCACCTGCAGCAGCCGTAGAATGTATACATGCTTATTCATTAATACACGACGACTTACCATCGATAGATAATGATATAATGCGTCGTGGCAAATTAACCACTCATGTTAAATTTAGCGAAGCGCAAGCAATTTTAGCTGGTGATGCCTTTCAAAGCCTAGCATTTTCTATTTTAACTGATAGTACCATGCCAACAGTTAGTAATTCTAACAGACTAGCTATGCTAAGTGAACTAGCACGAGCTAGTGGAGTTGCGGGAATGTGCGGTGGTCAGGCATTGGATTTAGCATTTGAAGGAAAAATTATAGATTTACTAGTTCTTGAACAAATTTATAACTGTAAAACTGGTGCTTTAATACGCTGCGCAATCCGCCTAGGAGCACTAGCCTCGGGTTATTATGGACGTAAGGTTATACCATTACTAGACCTGTATGCACAAGCTATTGGTCTAGCTTTTCAGATACAAGATGATATCATAGATGTTGTTGATGATAACAAAAAAATAGGAAAATTACAAGGTTCAAATCAAGTATTTAAAAAAAATACATATCCATATCTTCTTGGGTTAAAACAAGCCAAAAATAAAGCCCAACATCTATATCAAACTGCAATTACAGTACTAAACCAAATTGAACAGGATAATAGAATTGATACTAAAGCATTAAAGGACTTAGCTATTTTTATTATTGAACGTAATTATTAATATTTAATAAAAAATATTTATTCATTTTATAGGGATAAAAAATATTATTAGAACCTATATTAACTTTATTTTATTTGTATTAGGTAATCGCAACATACATCCTAATTATTTACTAAAATAAATAATTAGGATGTATAAACTATATAGTATTAATGCCCTTTTAAATATGCATCTTATAAAATAACAGAATACATTTTAAGATATGAGTCCATAATGATTTTAGATATCAATAAATACCCAATACTATCTCTGGTTGAATATCCAAAAGATCTTCGTCTATTATCTCAAGATAAACTACCTAAACTTTGTAAAGAATTACGTCAATATCTTCTTAATAGCGTCAGTAGATCCAGTGGACACTTTGCTTCTGGTTTAGGTGTTATAGAATTAACTGTAGCGCTACACTATATTTATAATACACCATTTGACTCATTAATTTGGGATGTAGGTCACCAAGCTTATCCTCATAAAATTTTAACTGGACGACGAGATCGTATTACAACCATACGTCAGAAAGGAGGTTTACATTCTTTTCCATGGAGAGAGGAAAGCGAATATGACATACTAAGCGTAGGTCATTCTTCAACTTCTATTAGTGCAGGACTTGGAATAGCTGTTGCCGCTAAACGTGAAGGGAAAAATAGAAGAACTGTTTGCGTAATAGGGGATGGAGCTTTAACTGCGGGAATGGCTTTAGAAGCAATTAACCATGCTGGAGCTATTAAAGTTGATATACTTATTGTATTAAATGATAATGAAATGTCAATCTCTAAAAATGTAGGTGCATTAAGAAATCATTTAGTGCATTTATTTTCTAACAAAATATATTACAGTTTACATAAAAGTAGTCAAAAATGTTTCTCTAGTTTAACACAGATTAAAAAGATAGTTAAACGCACAGAAAAGTATAAAAAAGAAATAGTCACTCCTAGCTCTTTATTTGAAGAGTTAGGATTTAACTATATTGGACCAGTTGATGGACATGATGTAAAATGCTTGATAAATATATTAAAAAAGATACGTAATTTTAAAAACCCTCAGCTATTACATATTATAACAAAAAAAGGTAAGGGATATACACCTGCAGAAAAAGATCCCATTAAATGGCATGCTGTACCAAAATTTGATCTAACAAGCGGCATATTACCAAAAAAAATCGATGAATTACCTACCTATTCAAAAATTTTTGGTGACTGGCTTTGTGAAAACGCCCTCTATAATCATAAAATGATAGCCATAACACCAGCAATGTGTGAAGGATCTGGTATGGTTCGTTTTTCTAAAGAATATACACAACAGTATTTTGATGTTGCAATTGCAGAACAACATGCAGTAACCTTTGCTTCTGGCTTGGCTATTAGCGGTTATAAACCAGTAGTGGCAATTTATTCAACGTTCCTACAGCGTGCTTATGATCAGGTTATTCATGATATTGCTTTACAAAAACTACCCGTCATGTTTGCAATAGATCGTGCAGGTATTGTAGGAGGTGATGGACAAACACATCAGGGTGCCTTTGATATATCATTCCTACGATGTATCCCAAATATGATCATTATGACACCAAGTGATGAGAACGAATTCCGGCAAATGTTACATACTGGTTATCATTATCAATATGGACCTACGGCAGTGCGTTATCCAAAAGGCACAGGCACTGGGGTAATATTACTACCTCTTAAAATCTTACCTATTGGTAAAGGGGTAGTACGTCGTAGAGGTAAAAAAATTGCAATACTTAATTTTGGTACTCTAATGCATAATGCTTTAATAACCGCAGAACTATTAAACGCTACTTTAGTTGATATGCGCTTTGTAAAACCACTAGACGAAGACTTGGTAATAAGGTTAGTAGCTACTCATGATTCTTTGGTAACACTCGAAGAAAATGTTATTATCGGTGGTGCGGGAAGCGGGGTAAACGAGCTCCTCATGCTAAAACGCAAAATAGTGCCAGTACTTAACCTTGGCTTACCAGATACATTCATTCCACAAGGTACTCAAATTGAATCTCTACATGATGTTCAATTAGATGCTGAAGGAATTATGAACCAAATTAAAAATTGGTTATAAAATATAAAATACTCATAATTAAAGATTATTTTAATATTTTATTTTTGTATATCTTTTTATTATTTTATATATTCACTGAAAGTTTTAAGTAAACGATGTTTTATCAAAAAAATATTTTACTAGTTATTTTATTAAAATAAATTATTTTTAATTATATAGGTATTATTCTTAATTTAAGGGTAATAGATTGAATAATAATCTCTCTGTGTAAATTACATAATATTTCTATAGTAATAGTATAAATTATATATAAAATTTATCAAAAGGCTCTATTATATATTTGAAGCAATGGTATTTTATAAAAAAATTATTATTTTATATATTTATCTATTCATTATGTATACCTAATGAATAATCTAAGTTTTTAAGAGCTATATTGGTTCTATTAAACTAGTAGTGATACTCCAAAAACAAGTAGATTTTTTTGTTAAAATATATAAGTACTTTTTATTAGTATATAGTTATTTATATTTGATATTTATTTTTATATTATTTTGTTAGAATATTAAAATATAAATCAATAAAGTTAAATTTTATCTAATATCTAAATATAATAACAATTATTATTACTAATATAATCTATCTATATTTTTATACATCAAAAAATAATTACCTGCATAAATAATTTTATAAGGAATAATATATGGAAATATAATATAATATACTGTATATAGTTATACTATCTTGTTAAGATAAATAATATTATAAAATATATAGGTTATTATATTTATATAATCTATTAAATTTAACTAATTAAAATACAATTAGATTTTATTACCACTATAATTATAAAATCTAAAGATACATAAAAATTTTATTGGCAGTGATTAATATATAGTGTATTAAGTAATAATAATTATTTTTTTATAGAATTATTATATAATAATAGTTTGAACGATTTAATTAAAGAACAGTGATTATACATATTATTATACAATCTTTAACACACTTAATAATATGTTAAAATTATACTCATAAAATAGGTAAATATTTAGACTCTAATACTATAAAGTTAAAAGAGATCATATCTAAACTAGATGAAGATTATAATAATATGCAAGTTTTTATTATGCGTCATGGTGCAGCCTCTTTAGAAGCATCTAGCGATTTAGCTAGACCACTTGTTAAGTATGGTTATAATACATCAATGTATATGGCTTCTTTTCTAAAAGAAAAATCATTCAAAATTGAAAGAGTTTTAGTTAGTCCATATTTACGTGCTCAACAAACACTATCAGCAGTACGTGAAGTATTAACTTTATCAGAAGAAAACATAGATATAATACATGATCTAAAACCATATGGTAATGTTGATGTAATTATGTATTTTCTAAGAAAACTAGCTAAAACAGGAATATCTAGTATAATCTTAATCTCTCACCTACCATTAATTTGTTATTTAATTTCAGAATTATGTCCTGAATACAATCTCCCTGTTTTATCTACATCTGCAATTACTTGTATATCTTGCTTTAATAATAAAAAAAATGTTTTAGAATGGCATATAAATCCTATATATAAATAAAACATTGCACTCTACAAATAAATTATTAAACGCATACTTATTTATAGTAATTTACTAAAATCAGTAGTGATAAAGCTTTTAAAAATATTTTTGTATTCTACTTAATAAGTAGAAATATGTTTTATAATCTTTTTATGATTTGCAATACTATATTTGTAAATATATCTTATATCTATAACTAATTATAAAATATATGCAATATTGCTTTGTTGATTATTTTATATCAATATATAAAGATGCTTATTAGGTAATATTATGATAAAAATAAGATTTATATTTTTTAACTTATATAGTAATGATTTTAATAATTAAGATATTAATAAGGTATTACCATAAGGACATATAAAATGTCTTCTAGAATAGCAATCAACTACTCAGTTCGTCTTAAAAAGATAAAAATTATATACCCAAGTATTTTTTTTATATATATTAAAATACTTATAGGTACAATTAGTAAACCAAAAATAATATTATTATATATTTTATAAATAAATAAAAATATACAAAATTTATACTAATTAATAATACTAAACATATTATTTAGATCACGATCAAAATATAAAATAACACAGGGTGTGATAACTAATATTATCTTTTATTATCAAGATTATTTTAAAACTTATCCTAATACCTTATATATAAAATTTAATTTAATATAATTTGATCTAATAAATTACTATATTTCGTTAAATACTAAGATTAGAATAATACTAGAAAGATATATTATATGACTTAAGAATTAAATTTCTTATATAAGAATAAGATAATAAAGATATTACATAGAACTTATACTACAAGATATGTTATCAAGTAATTTTATCAAAAGCATTAAAATTTGTATTACTTGTTTAAAATACTTGTTTATTTGTAATGTTATATCAAAATAATATAATAAAGTATTAAAGGTACACAATAAAAACAGCTCTTAAATAACTTCTATAAATAATAAAATATAAATATGTAAGATAATATTACAGCAATACAATTATCTCGAGAGAGGTATAATAACCATAAAAATAATTTTTAGTATGTTATTAATAAAGTAATCTATATAATCTTATATAAGATCTATAATGAATTAGCAAGATATAATAAAAATGTTATAATATTCATAACTTACTATAAAATGTTCAGTATTAATAAAAGAGATGTACTAGATTTAATAAATTAGCATAACATTTAGTATAAGATATTAAGAAATATCTATTATAAAAACAAAAAATTATCCATCATATATAAAATATTTTTTATTATTATGTTTAGAACTATTTTAGTAAGTTAAAAATATTTAACTTATTTAAATTAAAATAATAAACAAAGAATATTTAAATATATAATAAGTTTATACAATATAAGTACTGAATTTATAACTATTATATAATAATAGTATTTATAATATTTTGCATTATACAGAATAATACTTCTGAATAATATTTTATATTATCTGATTTTTAAAAATAAGAATATATTGTCTATTGATATTTTATATGCAATTATAAATTAAATAAACAATAAAAGTTATACCATTTAATTAACATAAAAAGTTTATTATCCATATAAAATAATCATTTTAGTTATATAAATTTTTTTCTAAATTTCTTTATATAAAAAATTGAAATAAAAATATATATTATAATATAATCTATGCATATTTAATAAATAAAATATATATTTTATTTAAAAAAACAATATCCATTTCTATAATATAAAATATTTTTATAAAAAACATCAATACTCCAAATTACTTTAATATAAATTATTAACAAATATAAAAATATTAAAAACTATTAACAAAAATTATTTTTTGATTAAAGTAATACTTTATATAATATTTTCAAAAATGATGACTATTATACTAATTAAAGAGTCTATACTAATAAATGAGATAGGCGCAATAAAAAATAAAATAATATCTTTCTATAAATTTATCCTAAAATAATGAGGCATACTTTAATCATTGTTGAAATAATATACAGACGCTTTTATTTAAACATTAAAAAATTTACAATAGATTATTAATCGTCATGTTAAGTTACTTTCATTATATATCTAATAATAAACTCAATACAAAATATAAATTGTAATATTAAATATAGGTAAAAATAAAAAAATTAACAAAGTACAAAGACTTGTTTTAAAATCTTACTAGTATTACCTAAAATATAATCTATTAAGTTTATTTTAAAGTAAAAATTTAATAAGTCTTGGAGATAATTATGCATATAGACCGTTTCACTAATCAGTTCCAGTATGCACTAGTTGATGCTCACGAACTAGCAATGGAATATAACAACCAATTTATAGAGCCATTACATATGATGAGTGCCTTTCTTAAACAGGATGGGGGGACAGTTCAAAACGTATTCAATGTTGCTGAAATTAATACTACTAACCTTTATAAAAAGATTCAAGAATATCTTCCTAGTATTAAAAAAACCAAAGACACTAAAAATATTCAACCATCAAATGAATTAGTGCGGTTATTGAATCTGTGTGATAAGCAAGCTAAAAAATTTAATGACAGTTTCATTTCTTCAGAGTTATTCGTATTAGTAGCATTAGAAGAACAAGGTACTCTAGGAGAGATATTAAAAGCTTCTGGTGCTACAAGAGAAAAAATAAGTAGCGCTATAAAAAAAATTCGTGGAGGAGAAATAGTGGACAATGCAAATGCAGAAAATTATCGTCAGACATTAAAAAAATATACTATAGATCTAACTGAGCTTGCTGAGAGGGGAAGTTTAGATCCCGTTATCGGTCGTGATGAAGAAATTCGTAGAACTATTCAGGTATTACAGCGTCGTACTAAAAATAACCCCGTATTAATTGGTGAACCTGGAGTAGGTAAAACTGCAATTGTAGAAGGTTTAGCACAGCGTGTTATTAATGGTGAAGTTCCCGAAGGGTTGAAAAACAAACGCGTTCTTTCTATGGAGATGAGCTCCATTGTTGCAGGAGCTAAATTTCGCGGTGAATTCGAAGAACGCTTAAAAGCAATATTAAATGAAGTATCTAAACAAAAAGGAAACATTATTTTATTTATTGATGAATTACACACAATGGTCAGTGCAGGTCAGGGTGATGGTGCTATCAATGCTGGAAATATGCTAAAACCTGCTCTAGCTCGTGGTGAATTGCACTGCGTAGGAGCAACTACACTGGATGAATATCGTCAATATCTTGAAAAAGATGCTGCACTTGAACGTCGATTTCAGAAAGTTTTTATTAATGAACCAACCGTAGAAAATACAATTGCTATTCTACGTGGTCTTAAAGAGCGATATGAGCTGCATCACCATGTTCAAATTACTGATCCTGCAATTGTTGCTGCAGCAAATTTATCGTATCGTTATATTGCAGACCGTCAATTACCTGATAAAGCAATTGATTTAATTGATGAAGCTGCATCTAGTATTCGTATTCAAATAGATTCTAAACCTGAATTACTAGATCGCTTAGAGCGGCGTATTATTCAATTAAAACTAGAAAAGCAGGCGCTCAATAAAGAATCTGATGAAGCAAGCAAAAAACGCCTAGAAATAATTAATACTAAATTAGAACATAAAGAACATGAATACTCTATTTTAGAAAAAGAATGGAAAACAGAAAAATCCTCTCTCCGAGGTACTCAAAAAATAAAAGCAGAAATAGAACAAGCAAAAATTGCACTTGAACAGGCTAGCCGCATAAGTGATTTAGCTAAAATGTCTGAAATTCAGTACGGTAAAATGCCTAGTTTAGAAAAACAATTAGAAGCAGCGACACTGTCTGAAAACAACACTATTAAGTTGTTACGCAATAAAGTAACTGATGTAGAAATTGCTGAGGTATTAGCAAAGTGGACTGGAATACCTATATCAAACATATTAGAAAGTGAACGCGCAAAATTATTAAGGATGGAAGAGGATCTACACAAACGTGTTATTAGTCAAGAAAAAGCTGTTACAGCTGTTTCTAATGCTATACGTCGTAATCGTGCTGGTTTATCAGACCCTAACCGTCCAATAGGTTCCTTCCTTTTTTTAGGACCCACTGGTGTTGGTAAAACTGAACTATGTAAGGCTCTAGCAAACTTCCTTTTTGATAGCGACAATGCTATGGTGCGCATAGATATGTCTGAATTTATGGAAAAACATGCAGTATCACGTTTTGTGGGTGCACCTCCAGGGTATATTGGTTATGAAGAAGGTGGTTACTTAACAGAAGCTATTCGCCGTAGACCTTATTCTGTTATTTTATTAGATGAAATAGAAAAAGCGCATAAAGATATTTTTAATATATTGTTACAAATATTAGACGATGGAAGACTTACCGATGGACAGGGGAGAACTGTGAATTTTCGTAATACAGTAATAATTATGACCTCTAATATAGGCTCTAATTTAATTAAAGAACGCTTTGAACATCTTTATTATGAAGATATGAAAGAATTAGTAATGAGTATGGTATCAAAGTATTTTTACCCTGAATTCATTAATCGTATAGATGAAAATGTTGTGTTTCATCCATTAAATCAAAAAAATATTAAAGAAATTGCACATATACAATTAAAGCGCTTATACCAACGTTTAGAAGATAAAGGTTACAAGATCACTATAACTTATAGTGCATTAGAACAACTTTTAAAAGTTGGTTTTGATCCGGTTTATGGTGCACGCCCATTAAAACGTGCAATACAGCAAGAAATAGAAAATCCACTTGCACTACAAATTTTAGCAGGAAAATTAATACCCGGACAAGATATTACGCTTGATATACAGGATAACAAGTTAATTATTAAACAGTGAGTGTGTAGAAAATTTTAAAAACTATAGGGGGTAAAGAATATAATACCTCCTATACTATTTAAAAATTTTTATTGAAATATTCAACTATATTTAATACTTATTCTTCTCTATAAATTAATTTTTAATATACTAATGAAGTAATATATTTTCTAAATAAGTTACAATTAAAAATTTTAAAAAATACATGCCGTTATATTTAAAATAAAATCTATTTATATTATTATTCCTTTTATATAAACTTGTTGTTTATTAAATATAAAAATATAATTATATACTAAATTTAATACATATCGAAATTTTAATTGAGATTACGATGATCATCTCTATAGAGAGAAATACTTATTATAGATAATTTCCCCTAATAAAGATTATTATGATAGGCAAAATAATTTATTTATCATTAGATAATTACCTATCTATTATTTAATTTTTAAATTTATATTATCTGTATAATAAAAAAGAATATATAATTAAAATAGCATGTTATAATGCTTTTTTAAAGAAAAACTATACTGAAAAATTTTTTGATCTCTTGAATAAACTTTTAGTAAAGTGCTATTAAATTAATTACATACAATGATTCCTCCGTTTTATTCTTATAAATATACTTCCGTATTAAACTGCTATATAATAATACCAAGTTATCTCTACTATTTTATTTATAAAATTATAAATTCATGAATCATATAAAATATCTTATTGGCGTATCCAATCATATCCATAAGCATTTATTAGTTATGAGTTATCTAAATTACTAAGTGATCAATAAATTACTTTGGATATATTAAATATTATTATTTGCTTTTACTTGTAGTATTTAGATGATAAATTAAAAATTATAAAATAACTAAAATAACTAAAATAACTAAAATAACTAAAAGATCCCATTAAAAATAGATATTATTATTCTATAATATCAATAAGTACTATAAGAAGGTTTACAGATTTATATTCTTAAAGTAAAATCCTTCTAAATTTAAAACGACAAATAACTTTTTAATTGAGGTCGTTAAATGATACTCAGTAAATGTAATAAATATTTTGTAATATTATTATTAATAGCGGTAATAACTTTACTCAGTGGCTGTAATATAGCTATTTTAGATCCTAAAGGGCAAATAGGTCTAGAACAGAAATCCTTAATACTAACAGCACTTAGTCTAATGTTAATTGTTGTGATTCCAGTAATTGTAATGACAATTATATTTACAAGTAAATTTCGTGCATCAAATAAAAGTGCTAAATATACCCCCAACTGGTCTCAATCTCATACAATTGAAGTTATTATTTGGAATATACCAATTATTATTATTATTATTCTAGCAATATTAACGTGGAAAACAACTCACGAATTAGATCCTTATAAACCATTAATATCAAGAGTTAAACCAATTAATATAGATGTTATTTCCTTGGATTGGAAATGGTTATTTATATATCCAGATCTAGGAATAGCAACTGTAAACGAAATAGCTTTTCCAATTAATTATCCAATTAATTTTCGTATAACTTCAAACTCAGTTATGAATTCTTTTTTTATTCCTAGTTTAGGTGGACAAATTTATGCCATGGCTGGTATGCAAACCAAACTACATTTAATTGCAAATGAGCAGGGTAAGTATAATGGTATTTCTAGTAGTTATAGTGGTAAAGGATTTTCTGGTATGAAATTTACTGCTATTGCAACATCTGATAATGCAACTTTTAATCAGTGGGTTGCTAAAATAAAAAAAACATCTACCCACGCACTAACTACAATGGATGAATTTGAAGTATTAGCAAAACCAAGCGAATATAATTCAGTAGAATATTTTTCTAATAATAACCCTAAGTTATTTATAGATATTATTCATAAATTTATGGGTAATAAAAAAATAGATATAACACACAATAATAATAATATAAGTATAAGTAAAAAATCTAACATAGGGGTAGGGGTATAATAAATGTTTGGAAAATTAACACTCAATGATATACCTTATAATGAACCAATTATTATGGTTACAGTGAGTAGTATTATTGTAAGTAGTCTAATCATTCTAGCTTTAATTACCTATTTTAAAAAATGGCATTATTTATGGACAGAGTGGTTTACTTCCGTTGATCATAAACGTCTAGGTATTATGTATATAATTTTAGCATTTATTATGCTATTGCGTGGTTTTACCGATGCTATTATGATGCGTAGTCAACAAGCACTCTCTTCAGCAGGAAAAGATATCTTCCTGCCTCCATATCACTATGATCAGATTTTTACTGCTCATGGTGTTATCATGATTTTCTTTGTTGCAATGCCTTTTGTCATTGGCTTAATGAATATAATTATACCATTGCAAATCGGTACTCGTGATGTTGCTTTTCCTTTTCTAAATAACTTAAGTTTTTGGTTTACTGTTGCAGGTATGTTACTCATAAATTTATCCCTTGGAGTAGGTGAATTTGCTAAAACCGGTTGGTTAGCATATCCACCACTATCAGAAAAAGAATATAGTCCAGGTGTTGGAGTGGATTACTGGATATGGAGCCTACAAATCGCTGGATTAGGTACTTTAATGACAGGTATCAACTTAGTTACAACTATCGTAAAAATGCGTGCTCCTGGTATGTTATTTATGAAAATACCAGTCTTTACTTGGACTTCTCTATGCGCGAATATTTTAATTGTTGCTGCCTTCCCTATTTTAACGGTTACTATTACATTACTAACAGCTGACCGTTATTTACATACACATTTTTTTACTAATGATATGGGCGGTAATATGATGATGTATATTAACCTTATTTGGGCGTGGGGTCACCCAGAAGTGTATATATTAGTACTACCTGTTTTCGGGGTATTTTCTGAGGTTGTAGCTACTTTTTGCAAAAAAAGATTATTTGGTTATACTTCTTTGGTATGGGCTACTGTGTGTATTACGATACTATCATTTATTGTCTGGCTACACCACTTTTTTACAATGGGAAGTGGTGCAGACGTCAATGCTTTCTTTGGTATCGCTACTATGATTATCTCAATTCCAACTGGTGTAAAAATCTTTAATTGGCTATTTACTATGTATCAAGGACGTATTATATTCAATTCTGCTATGCTATGGACTATCGGATTTATAATTACTTTTACTATTGGTGGTATGACCGGGGTTTTACTAGCAGTTCCAGGTGCAAATTTTGTACTTCATAATAGTCTATTTTTAATTGCACACTTCCATAACGTCATTATAGGTGGTGTAGTATTTGGCTGTTTCGCAGCAATGACATATTGGTTTCCAAAAGCATTTGGTTTTACATTAAATGAAAAATGGGGTAAACGTGCATTCTGGTTTTGGATTATTGGTTTCTTTATTGCATTTATGCCTCTATATTTTTTAGGATTAATGGGTATGACTCGTCGTCTTAGTCAACATATTGATACTTCATTTCATACACTACTAACTATTGCTGCTGGAGGTTCTATATTAATTGCATGCGGTATTACATGTCAAATCATTCAGATCATAGTATCGATTCGTGATCGTAATCAAAATAGAGATATAACCGGCGATCCCTGGGATGGTCGTACTTTAGAGTGGTCTACCTCTTCTCCCCCACCAATCTATAATTTTGCAATTATACCACAGGTTAATTCTCGTGATGCATTTTGGGTAATGAAAGAACAGGGTATCTCTTATAAAAAAATAGAAAAATATATACCCCTTCAAATGCCACGTAATACTGGAGTTGGTATTATTATTGCAGGTTTAAGTCTTTTATTTGGTTTTGCTATGATCTGGGAAATATGGTGGTTAGCCACTATAAGTCTATTAGGTATAATTATAACTTGGATAATGCACAGTTTTAAACAAGATTATAATTACCATATTCTAAGTGATGAAATAAAACGTATAGAAAACAAACACCTTGTACAAATTATTAAATCTGGTATTAAATAATGATAAATAATACTTTAAATAATCAAGAATATAATAATTATTATGTAGAATATAGTTATGATAAAACTAATATTTTTGGTTTTATGCTATATTTAATGAGCGATTGCATTTTGTTTGCAATTTTATGTGCAACCTATGCTGTTTTAGTACATGGTACCGCTGATGGTCCATCAGGTAAAGAAATATTTAAACCATTATTTGTATTAGGTGAAACGTTAATTCTACTGTTTAGTAGTCTTACCTACGGTTTTGCTATGTTAGCAAGTAAAAAAAATAAAATTTATGTCTTAAATAGTTGGTTAGTTCTTACATTCCTGTTAGGAGTCATTTTTATCGCGATGGAAAACTATGAATTGCATCATCTAATTTCTAAAGGTTTTGGTCCTGATAAAAGCGCATTTCTATCTGCATTTTTTGCCTTAATAAGCACACACGGCATTCATGTAACTAGTGGACTGATCTGGATAATAATTATGATAATTCAATTAATTAAAAATGGTCTTAATATTCATAATCGCACTCGCCTAATGTGCTTAAGTTTATTCTGGCACTTATTAGACGTTATATGGATATGCTTATTTACCTTAATATATTTAATAGGGGTTGTATAATGAGTCAATCCTTTAAAAAAAGAAAAAAATACTTAACAAATTACAGCTATACTGCTATTTTAGGTAGTACTAAATCTTATCTTACTGGATTTATTCTATCCCTTATTCTTACCATTATTCCATTCTGGATTGTGATTTCAAATACTGTTTCACGTCAAATTACTATAATAGTTGTGAGTTTTATGGCTATAATTCAGATATTTGTTCATCTAGTATATTTTCTACATATAAATAATTCAGCTAAAGAATATTTGAATCTCATAGCTTTAGTATTTACTGCCTTAATTATCACAATTATTATTATTGGTTCACTCTGGATTATGTATCACTTAAATATAAACATGGTCGCTTGCTAAGAATGTTTTATGATGATAAAACAGTATATACAAATTATCAAACCCGGAATTATATTAGGTAATTTAATTTCAGCTATTGGTGGATTTTTTTTGGCATCAAGAGGAAAATTAGATTTTTTTCTATTAATCATGACTATAATGGGATTATCGTTAATTATAGCCTCAGCTTGTATATGTAATAATTACATAGACCGAGATATTGATGCAATTATGGAGAGAACTAAAAAACGCATCTTAGTACAAAAATTTATTAATCCTAAAGTAATTTTATTCTATGTAAATATATTAGGATTAACTGGTATAGCTATATTATATTTAACAACTAATATATTGACTACTTTATTAGCAATAATTGGCTTTATAATTTATGTTGGTATTTATAGTTTATATATGAAACGCAATTCTATATATAGTACATTAATTGGAAGTTTATCTGGTGCAGTACCTCCTATCATTGGCTATTGTGCAATAAATAAATCTTTCGATACTGGTGCATTTATCTTACTAGCTATATTTAGCCTGTGGCAAATACCACATTCTTATGCAATTGCTATTTTTAGATTAGAAGATTATCAATCAGCTCATATTCCAGTTTTACCAGTAGTAAAAGGTGTTACAGTAACTAAAAAACATATTAATATGTATATATTAGCATTTATAGTTGCAACTATGCTCTTAACTTTTAATGGTTATGTAGGTTATACATATCTAATAGTTACTACAACAGCAGGTCTATGGTGGTTAAGTATAGCTTTCTCTGGGTACAATAATAAAACAGTAGATAATCAAATATGGGCGCGTAAACTATTTTTATTTTCTATTATTATGATAATTTGTGTGAGTATTATGATATCGATTGATTTCCAATCTTATGTACCTATAGAAAAGGATAAAGAAAAATATATTGTAGATTTATAGTAAAAAACTATAACTTTTATCTTAATTATTTCTAAAGATAAAAGTTTTTTCTTAAAATATTAAAATATTATTAATAATATTAAGTAAATAAATATAAGAAATTAGTTTTTATATCATAAGATTATAGTTACTACTGCTTAAAAACTTATTTGCTATAATACAGCAACACATATTAAGATATTTGGGAGGTAATCTATGTAATTAATTTAAAAATTTTGCTTAATACTATAAAATATTAAAATTATAGATAATTTTTTTCATTTTTTAGCTCTTAATGAATATAACTATATACTTAAAATGTAATCTGTATTATTTCGATAATTTATTTATAAAAATATACCCTATTAAAAGAATTACTAACCAAATAATACCTACATACAATGTAATACGGGTATCAGGAAAATAACCAATTAAACATAGAATAAACACCAAGAAAAAAATACTTATTATCGAAGTTAGGATACCGCCAGGTAGTGAAAAATTTAGTGCCTTAACCTGCTCATAACTCAAACTACGACGAAAGGCTATTTGGGATACTAATATCATAATCCATACCCATACTGTGGCAAAAGTAGCAAGCGAAGAAATTAATAAAAATACCCGTTCTGGCATGATATAATTTAGATAAACTGCAATCAATAACGATAAAACCATAACTAATACAGTGACCCATGGAACATTGTTATAACTAGAAACCTTTAAAAATATTTTAGGTGCATTTCCCTGTTGTGCCATACCATACAACATACGTCCTACACCAAATATATCACTATTTATCGCTGATAAGGATGCAATAATCATTACTAAATTAAGTATACTCACAGCAATATTAATACCCATATGCTGAAAAGTTAATACAAATGGACTACCCTGAATGCCTACCTTATTCCATGGATATATAGACATAATTACAAATAATGTACTAACATAAAATAACAAGATACGTAGAGGTACTGAATTAATAGCCTTAGGGATTGATACTCTTGGGTTTTCGGATTCACTTGCAGTAATTCCTATAATTTCAATACCTCCATAAGCAAACATAACTATCTGTAGTGAAGCAATCATACCTATAAAACCATTACTAAAAAACCCTCCTTGTGTCCATAAATTATGTATACCAGTAGGATGACCACCATTACCCATCCCTAAAAACATTGTACCAAAACCTGCTATCAGCATGATAATAATAGTAATGACCTTTAAAAAAGTGAACCAAAATTCAAGTTCACCAAATATTTTTACGCTCATTAAGTTAATAACACCAACACTCAATATAATAATTAACGTCCAGAACCAGCGCGGCAAATCTGGACACCAGACACTCATATAAATACCGCATGCCGTTACATCAGCTATAGCAACAATCAATATTTCAAAGCAATATGTCCAACCAGTTATATAACCAGCTATTGGTCCTAAATATTCCTGAGCATAAAAAGAAAAAGAACCTACTTGTGGATTATTAACTGACATCTCACCTAGTGCACGCATAATAAAAAAAGCAAATATACCACTAATAAGATAAGATAGTAGAACGCTAGGACCAGCAATTCTAATAGCTTCAGCAGAACCATAAAAAAGGCCTGTACCGATAGCCGAACCAAAAGCTATAAAACTAATATGCCGTGTATTTAATTTACGTTTGAGTTGATTTACCTGCTGATACATAAAAAACTTACCATAAACCACTATCAAAATATATAAAAATATTAAGTTTATACTTATAATTACAATTATATTTATATGCTACATACATATAACTATTAAATATAATATATAGAAGATATTATTCTAGATAATCTAGAATAATGTTATTAACGAACCGTGACTTTTTTTGGACCTAGAATACGATCATAAATTACCATGGTAAACCATACTAATAATGAAGGTAGTAGCCATTCTAGACTTTGATCTGCTAATGGTAGAAATTTCATCCAAGCGAGATAACTAAACAACGTAGAGTTTCTTAATGGTTCTAGTGCACCAAACAAAAAACTTATCAGCATAACTGGAGAAAATATACGCGGAGAATAATTCCACCAATCTTTAGTAAAACTTAAAACTACTAAAAATATACATGGTGGATAAATAGCTGTAAGTATCGGAATAGAAATTTGAATTAAATGATTCATACCTAGATTTGATAATATCATAGAAAATAAGCTTAAAATAAATACAAGTGTATGATAACTAAAAGGTAAGTACTGAGAAAAAAAATCAGCACAGGCACAGGTTAAACCAATCGTTGTTACTATACAGGAAATAAAAATAAGTCCAGCTAGGAAAATACTACCTATACTGCCAAAAGTATGTTGTACATAAGCATTTAATATTACTGCACCATTTTTAGCTGCTGGGACTAATTCTCCACTACAAGAACCTAACTGAAATAAACTTAAGTATACCAAAGTTAAACCTACACCGGCAATCAAGCCAGCCCAAATTGTATAGCGAGTTAATAAACGACTATCTATGATTCCGCGAGAACGGGCTGCATTAACTATAACCATACCTAATACCATAGCACCGAAGGTATCCATAGTTAAATATCCATTCATAAATCCACAGGAAAAAGGAATGTTCTGATATATTTTAATTGCTGGAATATGTGAACCAGCTGGCCATAAATAAGCGGCAATACCTAATACAGTTAATGCAGCTATTTTAGCAGGAGCTAGAATATGTCCAATAGTATCTAGTAACTTACTAGGATACATTGAAATTACTATCGATAATGAAAAATAAATTAAGCTATAAAAAAATAGTAGAGTGTCATTATACCCAACTAAAGGTGCTATTCCGAGTTCAAAAGAAACTGTTGCAGTACGAGGCATTGCTAACAATGGCCCTACAGATAAATAGCATAAAGTTGCTAATAACATTCCAGCTTGACGACCAATTGGTTTGCTAAGCTCATCAATCCCCCCTCCTACTTTAGCTAATGCAACTAACGTCATAACAGGAAGACCTGCAGCAGTAAGAAGAAACCCGGCAGCAGCAATCCAGACATGCTCTCCAGATTGCAAACCCACTATTAGTGGAAAAATAATATTTCCTGCACCTACAAATAAAGCGAAGGTCATAAATCCTAGTGCTAAGATATCTTTGAACGTTAAGCGATCATTCATAATAATTAAGTACTATCCTAATAATTAAGTTAAAATGTAGTAAATATACTGAACTATAAAATATAACCAAATAGTTAAATATTTACTAATATTTAAGACTGAGAAAGATTTTATTTATCTCGCACTTTAATATAAATTATATTACCAATTGAGATATAAATAATTTTTAAGCCAGTAATACCTTTGTAGGTACTATAAACTTTATCTATAAGTATAAATTTACTGGGTAAAATTATTTTTTATAATATTCCTAATAGATCTATATATCTTATTTGAAGCTAAAAATTAATTTCATATTTAGCTTTTTAAGGTCTAAACACTGTGCTATAGATAATTTATAAAAATTACTTTATAAGTATGTATTAACAATTTTATTGTATATTACTTTTAGTAATATATATTTGATATTTACTGGGATATAAATAATTGTGGATATATAATTTTTTATTTATTAATCTTTTATTTCTTGAAAAGCAATACTAGATTATATCTTGATAAGATTTTTAATATCTTACTTTTTAAATAAAAATATAATACAATTCTTATATATTTTTTTTGCTATAGATAATTTATATACTTCACTTTAATCATCATAATTGCTGATCTAATGAATTTAAAGTATAGTGGGATTACTTAGCTATTTATTTAAAACTAAAATTTAAACTAGTTATAGATATAACTTTTTACTAAGGATAAATAAAATAATTTTTGCAATAAAATATATTAATTGAATTAGTAACTCTTAATTATATTTCAGTATAATTAAGTCTTGATATAAATCAAATATGCATAATAGAAGGTATAAAAAATAATACAATAAATTTACCTAAAAATAATTCTTTAAAATATTAATTTAATTTTATATGGATAATGTCTTTTTAAGGCAGATAATACATTATCTATATACAAACTACAAGAATTAATTAACTATTTAATTATTTTTTAGATAATGTAAGCAAAATTTACTCTTTATGAGTATAACAATCATATATATTTATTAATAGATTACATAATGTAAAATTTTTTTTAGTATAATATCATTTATACAAAATATATTATATAAGATATATTCATTGACTGATATAGATTATTTTATGCGCTATATACTAATGAGTGATTAGCTAACTTTAAACACAATTGAAATTATTTAAGCACAATTAATATAATTCACGAGATATCTATAGATAATATAGTACTAAATCTTTCTATAATAAATAAAATTTTAAATTAATAACTAATGGATATATAATAAATATATGAGATAGAAGTTATAACTTAACTATTAGTATTATGTATAATACATGTAATATAAAAACTTTATTTAAACATAAAATTTACTATGATAATGAAAAGATTATTATATAATAGTATATATAGCTATTGCTATCTCGTAGTATAAGGTATCTCCATAATACATATATTAAATTTAATATAATAAAAATCTTATAATTAAAAAAATTCTTCCATTGAAACTGATATATAGACAAATATACAATTATATTAATACATGAAATATTCTTATATTATATTAAATATCTATAAATTTTTAAAGATTGTATTAATATTTAATAAATATTATTTTATAGTCTTTGACTTGTATTAAATAATTGTATTATTTTCTTATTCCTGTTTATCTTTACATAAACTTTTATAGTTCTAAAATCTACCACAACCAGTCCATAATACTTCTTGTATTTATAAAGTAAAATAATATAATTAATACTTATAAAATATCTAAAGAATAATATTATTATTGATAATATAAACTATAAAATATAAATATACTTAATAATGAATAATCGTGTATTATTAAATTTAATATCACTGTTAGACTAAGATGATAGTTATATGCTAATTACTTTTACAATCTAATAGTAACCTATAGTATTAAATACTACATATAAAATATAATATTTAACATATCTCACCTAAAGTGGCGAAAAACTAAAAAATAAAAACTATTTAATAGTATGTATTATATAATTATGTACTACATACATAAGATTCTTTATTGCTTTATAAATACTTAAACTTATATAATTCTAAAAGATATCTGGAGAATTATGTAACTTAAAATATTAATATTTTTATATATATCATAATGTCTTGTTGATAAATAACTAAAAAGAAAATATATAAAAAAGATAATTAAAACTTAGTTTATGATTACACAGGAATAAAACTAAAAAATTTTCTAAAAATAAGGAAACATACAAAATATAATTTTGTTTAAAATGTAATGCTACAAGAATAGATTATTCTTTATTTTAAAATATTATAATAGAACTATCTAGAAATATAAAATTCTAGAAATATATTTCTAGCTTAAAGAATAAAATATTAAAATAATTGTATTCTATCTTATATTAAACTAATTTTTCTTATATTAATTATAAATATAATTAATATAGAATATTAACATGAATTTAATGTAAAATATTTTATTTTAAATAAAAAGCGCAATAGTTAAGATAAATATAATGTATTTAAATTATAAAAATAATCAACCAAAGAGAAGTATCACTAGACTAGTGAATAATATAAGCAATATTACTTGGCATGTTTAACTTACTATCATGCTCATTTTAGATGTTTAAATGATATTTATTACATGATATTTGCCAAATATCTATAAATATATCAAGATTTGTTATTATAAATAACAATTATAATTATTAATAAGATAAGATTTATATTAAAATAGCACAATTAATATTCATAATAATATTATCTTAATAATAAGAATACAATTGTAAATAAAAATAATGTATTGGATATAAAAATATCCTATATAACATGAGTATATAACATTAAATTAATTTTATTTTTTGTGATAATCTAATCAATTTATTTATCAATACCAAACATTTTAATATAATACAATACCTTTAAAATAATATAGTTTAAATTAAAGTAATACTCAATAATATTAAATACTTAACTTTGTTACCCTGTGTAACTTTACACAAATTTATAAATATTATTAGTGACTTAAATAAAGATCGTTGAATACTTATATAATAAAATATATATACTATAAACTTAGTTTTTTTTTAATTTTAGTATTTTAATTTGTTTTAAAATATAATAAGAGTTATATCTATAGAATTATATAATGGTATTTATAAGAATATTAATTATTTAGTTAAATTAATTAGAAGGTTATCAATGAGTTGGATTGAACATATTCTTAAAAAGAGTAATATCAAGCAAACGCGTAAAATGAATATCCCTGAAGGTGTTTGGACTAAATGTGATAACTGCAGTCAAGTTCTTTACAGAGCTGAACTAAAACGCAACCTAGATGTTTGCCCTAAGTGTGATCATCATATGCGTATATCTGCACGTATGCGTTTACATACTTTATTGGATGTAGGAAGTGAAGTTGAGCTTGGTAGCGAGCTAGAACCGAAAGATATACTTAAGTTTAAAGACTCTAAAAAATATAAAGATCGCATATTAACAGCACAAAAAAATACAGGTGAAAAAGATGCATTAGTTGTAATGAACGGTTTACTAAAGGGTATGCCTGTTGTAGCTGCATCTTTCGAATTCGCTTTCATGGGGGGATCAATGGCTTCTGTAGTTGGTGCAAGATTTATTCGTGCTGTTGAACAAGCACTAATAGATCACTGTGCATTAATTTGTTTCTCTGCTAGTGGTGGAGCTCGTATGCAAGAAGCATTAATATCTCTAATGCAAATGGCGAAAACTAGTGCTGCACTAGCTAAACTACAAGAACAAAAATTGCCTTATTTATCTGTATTAACTAATCCTACAATGGGCGGTGTATCTGCAAGTATAGCTATGCTAGGAGATATTAATTTAGCAGAACCTAAGGCGCTGATTGGCTTTGCTGGTCCCCGTGTTATTGAACAAACTGTTCGTGAAAAACTTCCACCTGGTTTTCAGCGTAGCGAATTTCTAATTGAAAAAGGGGTGATAGATATGATTGTGCGTCGTCCAGAAATGAGAAATAAATTAGCAAGTCTTGTAGCTAAAATGACAGGAAAACCAGAACCTATCGTTAGTGAGAATTTGAATTCAATGCATACTAAGGATAAGACATAAGATTATATGTGATAGATATTTTATTTAAAATTACTTTATACTACTCAAAAATTTAAACGCATATTACATGTTCTATTATTTTAATAATATAAATTTATAATTATTACATCTGGTACTGAGACTATTATACATATTTTACTAAACCAATATCAATTATTCGAACAAAAATCGATAACTATGAATAGCTTTATTACCCCTCAGGATACATCATCATTAAATGATTGGTTATATTACATTGAAAATAATAATAATAAAATTATTGATTTAGAACTTGAACGAGTTAGACGGGTAGCTAAAAAGATTAATATTCTTAAATTAGCTCCAACCATATTTACTGTTGCAGGTACAAATGGTAAAGGGACTACTTGTCGAATATTAGAAACTATTTTACTAGCTGCAAATTACCGCGTAGGAGTTTATAGTTCACCACATATCTTATGTTATACTGAACGTATACGTATTCAAGGACAAGAACTTACTGAATTAGTTCATTGTCGTTCATTTGCAGCGTTAGAGACAATACGATGTGGTATACCTCTGACATATTTTGAATATAGTACCTTATCAGCATTGCAAATTTTTCAATATTATACACTCGATGTAATTATCCTAGAGGTAGGTCTAGGTGGACGTTTAGATGCTACTAATATTCTTGACCCTACTATTGCTATAATTACTAATGTTGCACTTGATCACACTGAACAATTAGGATTAGATAGAGATAGTATAGGTCGAGAAAAAGCAGGTATTTTTCGCGCTGGAACTCCAGCTATAGTAGGTGAATCTGATATGCCTATGGCTTTATCTGAAGTAGCTTTAGAAAAAGATGCAATACTTTATAATTGTAATATTGACTGGAATTTTAGGATTACAGATAATAATTGGTTATGGTATGATCCACGTAAAACATGGTCAAATTTACCGTTACCACACATACCATTACAGAATGCTGCTACTGCATTAGCGGCATTACGTCACTGTAAACTAAATATTCATAAAAAAGCCATTATTCAAGGTTTAAAGAATTGTAGATTGCCAGGACGTTTCCAGATTTTTAATAAAAAACCTTTATTAATTCTAGATGTAGCTCACAATCCGCATGCAGCAATATATTTAGCTGAGCGATTACAGAAATTGATTTTAAAACTATTAAATACAAGAAAAGTAGGACTACTGCGTGCAGTTGTAGGTATGATGAAGAATAAAGATATAGCAGGTACGATATCATGTCTAAAACCCATAATCAATCAATGGTACTGTGCTCCATTAGAAGGTGTACGTGGGGCTCCTATTGAATATTTAATTAAATATTTAGATAAGCCTAATATATTTGTCAGTATAGATAGTGCCTGGAGAAAAGCAATGCACGAATCTTCTCCAGAAGATATAGTAATAGTTTTTGGTTCATTCTGTACTATATCACATGTTATGACAGCATTAAAAATGGAAAAGATTAGTGACAAATAAACTTCAAAACCAATGTATTAGTATAGTTATTATTGTATTAGTTATCATTTTATTACCTAGTTTAGTAACAGGGCAAAAAAGATCTCATAAATATTATTTTTCTATCATCCCCTTGGTTCCTCAACCTCCAAGTAAATCTGTTTTAATGAATAACATGCCTCCTGTTACTCAAATACTCAGTGAAATACCACAAAAATATAAAACACCCAATGATATCCGAAAAAAATACAACCATGTTGCTATACTAAATAATAAAAGTAGTCATTGTATAGGTAAATTAAATACTAAAAATATCCAACAATATTGTAATCACATTGCTAAACTACAACTTAAAGTTAAACAAGTAAAACAACATAATATTACTACACAAAAAAAAATAATCACAAAAATACCTAAAGTTAAAGAGATAGCACCAGCAGGAATAGCATATATAGTACAACTAGGTGTATTACATAATTTTGATCAAGCTAATAAAATAGTAAGAAAACTACGTTTATACGATTATCACGTTTACACAAATCCTAACTGTCCAGTTCAAGGAGACATTATTTATGTATTTGTAGGTCCTGAGACGTCAAAGAAAAAACTACAGTATATTTTACCTGAATTACATCGCATAAGTGGTTTAAATGGTCAGGTACGTATTTATAATTGTAATTTATAATATACTTATTTTAAGGTCTTTTTCATTTTTAATATCAAAATTATTTTTATTACTTAATAACTGGAAAATATTTTTTAGTAATGATCTTATTGTAAGTATATAAAGGTTATAAGTAAGAATACCACTCAAAATATATTCTGGGTATTCATGCTAGAAACATTACTAAAGAATATAACTTATATTGTAGTGGTATAAGTAAACAATAGAATATATAATATATATTATTAAATGCACAAGTACTTTATATACAATTAGTAATCATATACTAATTATACTTGGCATATATAAATACAGAATTATAATATTAAAATATTTTCTAATAACCGCAAATAATTATATATACTAGTAATTATTTTTATCAAAAATAAAAAACTTCATACCAACATCTTCTAAGAAGAAGCTCATTTTTAATTGAAATAACTAAAGTGTATTATTAATAATATTATATATTAATATTTATCCATAAATATTAATATATAATAAAAGAGATCATTCTTTCATTTATATTAATTCTCTAAAAGTTAATATTATAAATAAAAAATATCTTATATTTAGATGGCAATACCTATAATATTATTATATTTTAAATGCATAACATTACTAAGACTATTAATAGTATTTATTTATTTTATTTATTACTAAATTAATCTAATTAAAGATTGAATTTACTTATTTTAATAAAGTAGTCATACCTATATTAATATAGTAATATTAAAGATATTTAATGGTCTTGTTTTAAAGGAAATTACTATATTATTTATATAATATATATAAAATAGCAGTATATTAATAATAATATTATAATAATTGATTTTTATAATATTTTCTAAAAATAACAACTATTGTCAAATAGTTTTCACTTTATAGTTATTAACTAATACATAGATATTGAGATCATTTTAATTGGAATAGTTATGTTTTGGATAGACTGGGTTATTATTAGTGTTATATTATTTTCAGCGTACATTGGCTTAATAAGGGGTTTTATAAATGAAATATTATCACTTATTACTTGGGGAGCGGCATGCTTTATCGCAAGTCATTTTTATACTAATTTATCTATTTACTGTACTAGTTTTAGCGAAGAATTAGCAAGAAAAAGCGTTGCAATAGTTATTTTATTTGTTATAACACTTTTTATTGGAGCTATTATTAATTATATCATAAGTACCTTAATAAATCATACTGATCTCAAAAAAACTGACTGTATACTAGGTTTATGTTTTGGTTTAATGCGTGGTTTGCTAATCGTATTAGTAAGCTTATTTTTTCTAGATACTTTTACTGCTGTAATACAAAACCTAGATTGGGAAGAATCCAAGATTGTTCCTGAATTAATAAATATAATGAAATGGCTATTTGAATATATACAGAGTAAATCTAGTTTTTTACAAGAAAATTTACCATCTATTACTATACTCCCGATGCGTATAAGTTAATAATAGAATCAAACAATAAAGTATTTTTATGTGCTTCTAATATTTTGCAGTCAATAAATTTAACACTATGATTTCATATATTAACTAATCATTCATTATTTTATGAATACTACTAAAATTATTTTTTATATAAATATATTATATCCTTTAATTTGCTTACTTAGTTAGTATAACTTAATATATTCGATAGTTTATCTTATAAAAACTAATGTTTTAAATATACAATCTATTATATAATAATAAATATTCGAAATAATATACTTTTATTATAAATAATATCATCTTACTAATGCTATATAAAAAAATATTGCATCACATTATTATTTCTTAAATTTTTATTCTTTAAAAATTATTAATATCTAATAGATACTTACTACTCAATCTAACTAGTATGTTGTATTCTTTATTGATATTAATACTAGCCTTATATTCACTTAACTTACAGTAGTTTTATAATATTATTAATAATAAATTATATAAATTACTAATTTATATATAAATAATTTTATTTATTTTAAATAATGATATATTAGGGATGAATCATAAATTATTGATTCTAAATGAGAAAAAGCAAAATAATCCTATTTTATATATTTTATTGAATAAGAATAATAAGATAATTAAAATTAATATATCATAAACTCTTAAAGTAATATACAAATTATATAAGCAATAAAGTATTGTACACGTATCTTACTTAAATCAGGTTTTTAATGAATATTATCTATTCATTAACTGATAATAATATTAGTATTATTATAAGAATAATCTCCTTATATAGTATTTATACTGAAAATAATACAGTATTAAAGTTTTTACTCTATTTTTAGGTGTACCCATTTTTATAGTGATCTATTTAATGCTAATGATAATTTTTTTTACTTCAACTTCTATTTTAGAAGTATTACCTATTCTAGATATATAAATATCTATAAAATAATTATAATTCCTTAATTATTTTAATAAATATTATGAAAACTACTAAACTATTTTAAGATAAACTGCATCCATACCTTAAATATATTACAACAAGATATTATCTTTAATTTGTATTTATTAGTTAATAAAGGGGTATTTTTTAATAAAAACATATAACACTTTTGTATCTTTAGAATTAGCAGTGTACTCTACAATAGTTATGGTTTAGATTACAAAATTTTTCTAATAAAGTATTTGTAGAATATTTTTTTTAAGTAGATGAGATAGTTAATCTAATATGCTTGATTAAAAAGTACTTTAGATTATATATCAAGTTATATCTATAATACCTTAACAAATCCAGTATTAGTTATGTTTAAAAAGTAGTTTATGAAAAATATCGTATACAAAATCCCTATTATATTTAGATTTAGGATATTTTAAAATATAGTAATTGTGCTAACATTCAGTTTTATTATATATGCGTTATCTAATAATTTTGAATGATTTAAAGAAAACTTAAGTACAATATATCTAATAATACTATTAATTATAGTATTAATAATGTATTTTAAAATTAAATAACATCTTTTATGTTAGACAAAAAAATAACAAATTACTATTAATATGATTGATATACACTTGATAAGTATATGATATTTATCAATGTTAATAACACTTTAATTTTTTTTAAAATATATATAGTAGTACTACTACATTTAATAACACTAGGTACTGTGTCTATTACTTATTCAGCAATAACTATTATTTCATAATAATCATTTATACCCTGTATATAAGGTGATCATATAATTATATATTACCAAGAAAATTAATTTTAAAATAAAATATTATATATAAATATATATATTATAAAAGTATAATACTTAAATTAAGTAGTAATGATTTTATTTATGCTCAATATTATTATTTGAATAATTATATATATTTATTAAAAAAAATTATATAATATAACTTTAATCAAATAATTTACTTTTAAAACATAAAACATAAAACATAAAACATAAAAAATCAGTATAAAGTATATTATAAATTAAAATTTAAAGATATGAATTCTAAAATCATAGTTTTTACTAAAATAGTATAATACTAATATTATAGTTATTTTTATAAATGTATATTAGTAATATTACAATAGAATCTTAGTACTATGATTTATAATGGTAATTATTAATTTATTAAGATTAATTACTTTTTTGAATAAAATTAGATAATGATTATCTAGATAATTATTTAATCTAATATATAACATCAAAAATATTATTAGTTATATTAAAAATAAGATTACACTGTATTGTTACACTGTCCATATTAATGTATTTAATATATATAAATATATATATATTAAGAATAATTTAAATACAAACAAAAATATCTTATTATGTTAATACTTTACTGCAATATAAATATTGCATACAATTATTAAGAAAAAATATGTGATCAAAAATAAAACAATATCTTATGCTAAAGTGATAATCATTGAATTAATATAAATTAAACAATAATTATATTACAATAAATATACTTTTATTCCCAATAATAGATACATTTATTTTATAAAATATTAAAAATACTTATTTTAAGTAGTATTTAATATAACAAGATACGAATAAATTAATCAAAAAAACTTTTATTAATTTAATAATGCATGGAATATACTATACTGACATTTTTAAAATAAAAACAGTAATCTATAAAAGCAAAAATAGATTATTCTATAATAGAATTTTATTTCTTACAGATTACAAGTTATTTTATTAACAATTACTAAAATATTATAAATTTATATAATTTGAGATAAAAAATTAGGTTATAAAACTTATCATTTTACCTTTTTATAGAATTAAAACTTTACTATAATGTAACGATATCTGTTATTTTTTAAATAAAATCATTTTAACAGAAATTACATTTAATTAATTAAATGGTATGAGTCTTATAATACTATAATAGTATATCAAGATTGAAGTAGAAAAACTCATTTAAATTTATAGTTTTATTTTTAACTGTTATTGATCTCTTTTTATTAATTTTATTATCTACATAATATATTACAGGTTAATTTATCTATGCTTTTAAATTCTGGACAACAAAAAGCTGTTGAATTTGTTACTGGTCCCTGTTTAGTTTTAGCGGGTGCCGGTTCAGGAAAAACTCGTGTTATCACCAATAAGATTGCATATCTTATTCATCAATGTAACTACAAACCTAGTCATATTGCAGCTGTAACTTTTACCAATAAAGCTGCTCAAGAAATGAAAGAACGTACTTTACAGAGTATAGACCATAAAGAAGCGTTTGGACTAATAATTTCTACATTACATAGCTTAGGTTTAGAAATAATTAAAAATGAGTATCAAAGCCTAGGTATAAAATCTAATTTTTCATTATTTGATAATCAAGATCAACTAGCTCTACTAAAAGACTTAAGTGAGAAATGGTTATCAAAAGATAAAGATTTAATTAAACAACTGTCATCTTCTATCTCAAATTGGAAGAATAATTTTATTAACCCCATTAAAGCATCAACTATCGCATTATCTGAACGCGACAAAATATTTACACACTGTTATCAATTGTATGAAACTTATTTAAAATCCTGTAACGTGCTAGATTTTTATGATTTAATTTTATTACCAACCATGTTACTACGCAATAACAAAAAAGTACGAGAACGCTGGCATCAACGAATTCAATACCTACTTGTAGATGAATATCAAGATACCAATACTAGCCAGTATGAATTGATTAAATTATTAGTAAAAAGTCGTAAATTATTCACTGTAGTAGGGGATGATGATCAATCTATTTACTCATGGCGTGGTGCTCGTCCTCAAAATTTAATTCTTCTTAAAGAAGATTTTCCAAATCTAAAAGTAATTAAGCTAGAACAAAATTATCGTTCTTCACAGCGAATTTTAAAATCTGCTAGCAAACTTATTTCTAATAACCCACATTTTTTTAAAAAACACTTATTTTCTAAGTTAAGTTACGGCAAAGAACTTAAAATAATTACTGCAAACCATGAAGAACACGAAGCAGAACGAGTTATTGGAGATCTTATTACACATCACTTGATTTATAAAACATCCTATAGAGATTATGCTATATTATATAGAGGAAACTATCAGTCTCGTGTATTCGAAAAGATACTAATGCAAAACCGCATTCCGTATCATATCTCCGGTAATATTTCTTTTTTTTTACGTCCAGAGATTAAAGATCTATTAGCATATTTACGCATAATGACAAACCCAAACGATGATAGCGCATTTTTACGTATTGTGAATACACCAAGACGTGATATTGGTTTAGTTACACTTAATAAATTAGGGTTATGGGCTAACTATCGAAAGATTAGTTTATTTTATGCTAGCTTTGACATTGGTCTTAGTCAAAAATTAACTAGACGTGGATTAGAAGCTCTCAAGCGATTTACATCCTGGATTAAAGAGCTATCTATTCTATCTAAGAATAAACCAGTAGCTGCATTGTACGACCTTATGAATGGTATTAATTATAATAACTGGCTTCTTGAGGTATCTTCTAGTACTAAAGAGGCTGAAATACGCATTAAAAATATAAATCAGTTGTTTAATTGGATGACTGACATGCTTAAAGGCAATAATATTGATACACCACCCATGACACTTACTCAAGTTATAGCGCATTTTACACTGCATGATATTATTAAAAATTGCGAAAATCAAGATGATACTAAACAACAAGTACAATTAATGACACTACATGCATCTAAGGGATTAGAGTTTCCATATGTTTATATGGTAGGGATGGAAGAAGGTTTACTCCCACATCAAACTAGTATACATGAAAATAATATTGATGAAGAACGTCGTCTAGCTTACGTAGGGATAACCCGTGCACAAAAGGAATTAGTGTTTACTTTATGTCGTGAACGCCGCCAATACGGCACATTAATATATCCTGAACCTAGCCGTTTTTTATTAGAACTATCTCAAGATGATCTAAGATGGGAGAAAACACATAAAGTAGTAAGTCTACAGGAACGTATGCAGATAGGACAAAGAAACGTAGCTAATATTCGTATTATGTTAGAACAGACTGTAAAAAAAAACTAAATGAATATTTTTAGCTTTTTAAATACATACTTTAAAAGATCTCAATTTTTAAGTACTTTACGTATAAGGCATATGTTTTCTAGAAGAATATAAAAAACTTTCTCTTTATAATAATATATAAATTATTATAATATTCTTTTACTACAAAGTGACTTATATATAGTTGTTAACTAGTATCGTATAAAATTAATATATAAGTAATAAATTATTATATTTTTTTGTTACTTATATGGTATACCTTATTAAATAATATATGTTATTAACATTAACAATAAAAATAGTTAAAAACTATATTTTAAATTATAAGATTCTATCTTAGTAAAAATTTACTCATATTAAAACTTATATATTATCTTACTAATTTTTTAATAGCATAGACAAAATAAGGGTTATTGAACCATGTTTATTGAGTAGCTGTACATATTAATGTTTAAGCATTTATTATTATTTAGCAATATTTACTAAAAGTTTATTTATCAAATAATAATTATTCTATTAATTTATTATAAAATAATCATTTTTAATGCTATAAATATATAAAGATAATTCATAAAAATTATTTAAAATATTTTTTATAATTATCTAATAATTATAGAAAATATTAATTAATATAAAATTACGATCAATAGGTTATTATAATAACTTATTAATATAAATCACTTCTATTTTACAATATACTTAATATAATAATTTATTAAAATTCATATTATAAATAATATCCTCCTTATTTTAAATAAATTATATATTTTAATACCATTAAGTGTACATTAATAACTTATTACCTTATAAATAGTGATTAAATAGCCTATTAAGGCTTAATATCCTTAAGGGGGATATAATTTAAATTTATTTTTAATGTTATCACTTTATAATAATAAATATTTAAAATACTATAACTATATATTATTATAATTGTATTTCTGAGGTACATTATTTTTTAGAATATTATAATGTTACATGTTATTTTAACATGTATCTTAAAATTTATAAATAAATTATTATTAATGTTAACTAATTGTAGTATAATATTTTAAAAATAAACAATAAATACTATGTAAAATACATTAGATATATTATACATCAAATGTAATGATATTACATCATATTAAATTACTTACTAGTAATTAAAAATATTACAATTAAAAATAAATCGTAAGATTTACTATAATTACTAGAATATATTTAAAAATAAAATACTAGAAGTTATATTCTGGCTTATATTGTTGTTTTAATATATAAAAAATTATGTATAATCAATTGAAATATTAACGACATAACTATTATAATAGTTAAGGTAAAAGATAAACCAATAAAAATATATTGTTATAGTTTTATTATATTTTAATATATATACTTATATAAAACCTAATACTACCAATTTAATATCTATCTTATTTTATAATAAACATATAAATACTAGTTATTTTAATAATTGCTTTAAGTAGCAGGTAGTATTAAATACTATAGTATCAATATTTCTATTATCTTATAAAATAAATATTAATAATAGCTAAATACTCATATTATTATTCTTCATGTTGTTCATTTGTATAACTTATAAAAATATTCTTTATTATTTACTACCGCTATTAATCATACAAAAGATATTTAGTATAATAAGTGATATTTTATATATTTTGCTAAAACATTGAATTATTCTTTGTACTAATCATAGATATAAAATATGATTTTAAATCTATGATTAGTAGTTGATTACAAAATTAGTCATTGTTTAAAAAAATATACTGTTTTATAGTTCAATCCTACTTTAAACTTATATAATTATGATAATATATGTTAAAATTTATTTTAATAAAATTAAAAATACATTATAGAATAATTAACATAGAAATATATACTATAAGTACATAATATAATTTATAATTCATTATTAAGAAATTATAATTTCTTTACTACTTTGATATTTAACGCAACTACCAAGAATATCAACTAAAAATAAAATGATTCATTAACTATTATCTTATATAGGTTAACTAACCTTCAACAAACTAAGTACTTAAAGAATATTAATATTATTAATTTAATAACCTTTACTAATATAATGGTACTTAAATAAGTTTAGTAATAAATACAACAAGTAAAACAATGAAAACAATAAGTATTACCTATGTATACTAAGGGTCACAAAGAGAATTGATTATAGAGTGATATTGTGAATAATAAAATTAAATTAAGACATCTAAAGATATCTTGTAAAACATCAAAAACATAAACAAACTTATAAATAATATAATCTATTAAAATAACTAAACTTAATTACGCGTAAAAATATGCATAAAATAAAAAGTTATTAAATACAAGATATCCATAAAATCATTACAATTAATCTTAAGATTATTACAGATATTTTCTCAAATTTTCCACTATAATAAATTGTTTTCAGATTGTTTTGTGTTTAATAACTCTAATTAACGTAATTAATCATTAAGTAATTTTATTGGAGGGAAGGGCTAATTTTAGTTATCTACATTAATAAAATATCAATGATATTTAATAAAATATAACACAAACTAAGCATACTCTTAAACTATCACATTATTTCCACAAAGATACTATTATAAAAAGTTGTTAATATCCATATCTATAAATATAGATATCTTAATCTAGTTACACTATTTACCAATCTTAATACTAAATTCATTTACATAATTAAATACTCAATACATTATATTATAATATCTAATTTTAGAATAATATTCTTATAATTTACTATATATCATATAATATAATCTCTTGTTATTATATTAATTAGTATGTATATTATTTTACCATATTATATGTAATTAGTATAAAAGAAAAATTATGTTAAATATATTAAATATAATTACTGATATAAATCCATAATATTTTATTATCTAATAAAAGATTAAATATCATAGATTAGTGATTGATATCATGTATTATCTTAATTTAATAATATTAAAAATTAGAGATTACTACATATATTTAACATTACTATTATTTCATTGTAATATCTATAATTTATTGTTTATAAAAAATATTGATACTAATAAGATGCTAAATCTTAATTGAGAATAATTTTCTTTAAGAAAATTTCTTAATAAAGTTTTTACTTAAAATAATAACAACATTTACAAAGATAATAATTTATTGTTGTATATAAAATTAAATATACTTAAGCTTTTGCATTATATGTGGTCATATTAGATTATAGTTATTTATTAATCATATAGACTCCATATAGAGTTATATAAAATTATACAATATAAGGATGATTTCTTTTTAAGAAATACTTGTATAAATACCTCTTATTTATAAATATAAATTAATATAAAGATATTTCAGTAAATTTATTTTATGTTGTTACTTGTATCTATTGATTATTTTAGTAATAATCACCATAATTACTGAATTAAACTTTAAATACATAACGTACAATATAAAAGTTAATCTTTCGATTTATTTAAATATGTTATACATTATACTTTCAATATAAAAGTAATTATTTATTTATGAATAAAATATTTTTTATATAATATCTTTATACAAGATCAGATTAAAATAATGATAAATATTAAATTATTATTAATACCTATTGATACTTACTTATCTGTAAAATTTTTAATTTAATTTAAAATGATTTTATTAAAAAATAAAAAATTACTAAATATAAATATATCAAAAAATATATTTAGTATAATCTTACATATAAAATAATAGTGATTATAATTTACAATATTGTCATAAAAATATTGTTTTAAAAGTAGGTACCTATTAAAAATAAAGTAGATTCATCATTAAATAATGTTACACTTAGATAAATTGAATCAATCAATACCTATAGTAAACTTAATTATATGGAGTGAAATATGAATGATAAAGTTATTCATATAAGTGAAAAAATCTTTAATATCAGTGTATTACAAGCTAAAAAACCGATACTAGTTGATTTCTGGGCAGAGTGGTGTGGTCCATGTAAAATTATAGCTCCTATTTTAGATGAAATTGCGCACCAATACGGAGATAGATTGAGTATTGTAAAACTAAATATTGATGAAAATCCAGCAATTGCGCCGAGATTTAGTGTTCGTAGTATTCCAACTCTGCTTCTTTTTAAGAAAGGTATTGTAACTGCGACTAAAATTGGAGCATTATCTAAAACACAATTAGAAGAATTCTTAAATTCTAATTTATAATTCTTATATATAAGATATTATATGATAGTTATTTATTTTCTTACTATTAACGTCTAGAATATTATTTATAAGCATGTTATTTTTTAAAATTAACGCAGTATCATAATTATCTATAATTTAAATCATAAAGTTATTATCTAAGTTTTATTCTATTTTAAGATCCCTTTATTTTTAGGATACTATTGAGTATAGTTTTAGCAGATTAATATAATTATCATTGTTTACTTAGCAAGACCCTATAAAGCATTAAATTTAAAACTATTAAGTCCTTATATACCATGATTTAATACGCGTAAATTAAATTTTAAATATTATTTTGAAAGTGTATTAATTTATACATACTATAATTAGCATCCAAACACTATAGAAGAATTCCATAAACAGATATAAATAACTTCTGTTATAATATTTATAATACGTTAGAAATATATTATACCCCTACGTTTAAAGAACCCATCATTATGAATCTTACCGAACTAAAGAATACACCGGTTTCTGAGTTAATTACTCTCGGAGAACATATGGGTTTAGAGAATTTAGCCCGTATGCGTAAACAGGATATAATTTTTTCAATCCTAAAACAACATTCAAAAAGCGGTGAAGATATATTTGGTTATGGGGTGTTAGAAATATTACAAGACGGCTTTGGATTCCTTCGTTCTGGCGATAGTTCCTACCTTGCAGGTCCTGATGATATATATGTTTCCCCTAGTCAAATACGTCGCTTTAATCTTCGCACAGGAGATACAATTTCCGGTAAAATACGCCCCCCAAAAGAAGGAGAAAGATATTTCGCTTTATTAAAAGTTAATGAAGTTAACTACGATAAACCAGAAAACGCCCGTAGTAAAATTTTATTCGAAAATCTTACCCCTTTACATGCAAACTCTCGTCTTTATATGCAAAGAGGTAATGGTTCTACAGAAGATCTAACAGCTCGTGTCTTAGATTTAGCTTCTCCAATTGGTCGCGGTCAACGTGGTCTTATTGTTGCTCCACCAAAAGCTGGCAAAACAATGCTACTACAAAATATTGCACAAAGTATAGCTTATAATCATTATGATTGCACTTTGATGGTTCTATTGATAGATGAACGACCAGAGGAAGTAACAGAGATGCAGCGTTTAGTTAATGGTGAAGTAATAGCTTCTACTTTTGATGAACCAGCTTCTCGTCATGTACAAGTAGCCGAAATGGTTATTGAAAAAGCTAAACGTCTTGTTGAGCATAAAAAAGACGTTATTATTTTACTAGATTCCATCACTCGTTTAGCTCGTGCTTATAATACAGTAGTACCAGCATCAGGTAAAATACTTACTGGTGGTGTAGATTCTAATGCATTACATCGTCCAAAAAGATTTTTTGGGGCTGCACGTAACGTAGAAGAGGGTGGTAGCTTAACGATTATCGCTACAGCTCTAGTTGATACTGGTTCTAAAATGGATGAAGTAATCTATGAAGAATTTAAAGGTACAGGTAATATGGAGTTACACCTATCCCGTAAAATTGCAGAAAAACGTGTATTTCCCGCAATAGATTACAATCGATCTGGTACTCGTAAAGAAGAACTTCTTACCACATCTGAAGAATTACATAAAATGTGGATTTTACGTAAAATTATTCATCCTATGGGTGAAATAGATGCAATGGAGTTCCTTATTAATAAACTAGCCATGACGAAAACAAATGATAATTTTTTTGATATGATGAAACGTTCATAATACTTTACATAAAGTGCGGTAAAATTACTATATAATATAGCTATCTTTTGTTTTAAAAAGTATTAAAAATCAAATATTAATATTTAAATTAAACTAATAGTTATTATTTTATTATTTTATTATTTTCATACAGATTTTAATTAAATAAAAAAAATATGTATTAAGAGAGATATGATATAATCAATCATATGCATGAGAACTATTAAAGATATTACAGTAGTTCCGCAATCGCATATAGTTATTATTTTTGTAACACGTTTAAATCATTTTATTAACAGTCATCTATTATATAGTGTTTTAGATATCTTGAACTTATAAATCAAGTTCTTAACAAAATGTTACTATAGTTTAAAATTCTAGATGTTTATAAGTTACGATTAATTGTTACTATATTGTTGGTTAATTATAAAATTTATGATATTATTATTACTTTAGGTACTTTAATTAGTAGCAGTGTGTACACTTTAATTTATTACTGATAAATCAATCTGCTATCTATCACGTATTGCTCTTAAAAGAAATTACCAATATAATTTGGCATGCTAACTATTAAAAATATAGAACAAGATATTTAAAGTATATGTACTAAAGATTGTAAATAAAAGAACAGAACCTTCTATAGCATATCTTAAAATAATGAATGTTCTTAAAGTAATTAAGTCCTGATCTTTTTATTAAGGATAATATTTTTTTGAAACCTACTTCTCGTCGCCTCGCCCGTGAATGTGCTGTGCAAGCAATATATTCTTGGCAGATATCCCAAAATAATATTTCTGATATTGAATTTCAATTCTTGTCAGAACACGCAGTTAATAACTGTGATATTAACTACTTTCGTGAGTTGTTGCATGGAGTAGCTACTAATTCAGAGTATTTAGATAAACTCATGATACCTGTGTTATCTCGTGAGATAAGAGGATTAGGCCAAATTGAAAAAGCAGTACTGCGTATTTCTCTATTTGAATTAAGTAAGCGAAAGGATATTCCTTACAAGGTCGTAATTAATGAAGGTATTGAGTTAGCTAAGTATTTTGGTTCAGTAGATAGTTATAAGTTTATAAATGGTGTATTAAATACCATTGCTTCAATTATTCGTAAATAGTAAAACAAAATACCACCAAAATTAATAAGGTCATAATAAAAGTTATTAAATACTAAGATACTTATTAAAGTATTTTTTATTAATTAATAATTATAGATGTTTCAATAAAAAATATATTTAATATTATAATTATTAAAATACATTACTACTTAATTGTAATTAGTATACATAAAATATTTTAAGTATTACTTTAACTATATATTATATTTGTATATACAATTGTATTATAACTGATATAAGTTATATTTATAATACTTATTATAATTTATCTATATATAATAAAAATATAATATATTAATATCACAATATAAAATTTTTTATATGAATTATGTAAAATATTACTTTCTATAGCTAAAGAGACTTTGAACATTTATACTATATAAAAGATATTACTGTATAATATATATTATAAAATCTAAGCATTATAGTGTTACTCTATAGTGAGAGTAGTAATTAATGTTTACTTAACTTAATTTGTTAACTAAAATAAATAATAGATATTATCTATATAATTTTACTCTAATTTATCTATTAATATTTTAATTAAATCTTTTTATAATATATTATTAAATATAATACCTTTAAATTATTAAATAATTTAATATTACTTTAATAAACTGAAATTAAGTTTAACGCTCTCTAAAAGAGAGTTATACATATATAATCATTGTAGTATCATTAATATGAATTAATTGTAACTTGTATTACACAATAGCACTAACGATAAATAATTAACAATAAGTATTATGCTATTTTATAATTCTCCATATATTATATAGACACTATGACTCATTAGTTAGTTTGATCGTTATATATGGAAATATATAATGTTATACTAGATAATATTATAGCAAATTTTTTTATATAAAAATTATCTATGTAATTAAATTATTAACTGCTATATTAACGCTTATCTTTATTAATATATAGATAGATATATACTACAATTTAATAATTTTATCAAACTTTTTAAAAGATTTTTTAATAATTATAGAGGTAACACTAATATCGTGATAAAAATTACAGTTTATGTAGCTAAAATTACACTTACTCTATAAACATTTAAAGTATTTTACCTAACATATCTATAATAAAGAAAAAGTAAATCTGTTGTAGTATTGTATACTACCATAATTTACTAGATTGCTGTAAAATAGTAATTACTCCGTATTATAATCGTAATAATTATTAAAAATAAAATATTTAATAATTACATTATTATTAAATATAAGATTTATTATAAGAAGTTTATATTTCTTTATTAAATTTAAAGATATATATCTTTAATATATTTATTTGTATTTTAATAATACCAAGTATTTATTTAATCTTAATAATTGTATTTATAAATAATATTAATGATATAAATAATTTTATTTCAGATATTATAGTGGTGAAACTTATATAATTATTATTAGTAATAAACAGTATATTTTATTTGTTTAATATTTATAAAAATACAGTAATATTTATTATTATAGTATATACGTTAAAATAACGTTCATTAGTTATTAAATATATAAAATAAATAATTATTTATATTATAATATTCAATTATATGCTAAATATATTTTGAGATATATGTTATGTTTATTATAACAACATAGAAATATACTTTATATTTATATTTATATTTATATAATTTAATTAATTATCAAAACATTTTTATTTCTTTTAAATATTTAAATTATATTTAGTTATCTAGATATAAAAAACAATTATTATAGAATTAAAATGTGTCAAATATATTTATATTTAATACACTTTTAATATACAGTTAAATCCTATAAAAATAACAGTTTTTATAATAAAAAGTTCTTGTTATTAACAATATATTTTTGTTGTAATATAAAATATAATTTTATAGTTGTTGTTCTAATTTAGAAGTTATTCTTAGTAAATAATGCCTATCAATATATTATTTATTTTAAATAATATATTGATAATTTAAAGTTATTTATTGAATATAAAAACATTGATAAATTAAATAAAAAAACTAGAAAGACACATATTTGTGTTCAAAGACATAATACAATAAATATATTGATATCTAAAATAGTCCTTTAAATATATAACGATGTAACTATTTTACTATAAAAATTTCAGTTGTAAGCTAAATAAAAATAACAATTAATAATATGTTTTTATAATTGTTTTAGATAAAAATATAAAAACTATAGATTTATTAAATAACTAAAAATAATATAGGTTTTAAAAATATTTTATCAATAGAATATTTTATATTACAAGTAAATTAAGAATACTACGAAAAAATATCTAGAATATTATAAATAGTTTAGCTACTTTTAAGTTATAAAATATCTCAAGTAACACTTTATTATATCTATAATAAAATGTACTATTTGTTTTTAATGTAAAATCACAACAAAAAATTTATTTTAAACTATACTTTAAAGCTAACAACTTGTATTAATATATAATATTAATAATTATTGATCATATGATCAACCTAAATAAATATATATAACACCTACGCTAAAATATGATTCTAGTTCAGATACGACATTAATATTAATATTAATAATTAAGTGAATAAAAATTAAATATATATATTATATAAAAATAAAAAGATATTTACATACTTACTCAAAAATACATTTATAAATTATTTTATTAATTGTATATATAATACTTTTTATAAAAAAGTACTATATATACAAAGTTCTCAATACTAAAATTGAATTTTTTAGTATTAAATACTAGTATATTTATACTAATGTATAAAAATAAGATTACCTAAGTCATATATATAAAAAATGAATATATTAAATATATAGTAGAATTATAGTAATTCAAAATACATATAATGATTCTCATATAATCTTAGATATTACATACAGAAATTTCACTAAAATTATACAATTAATATTAATATATTACATTTTTTAAATACAATTTTATTATTATATTGAGATAATTATTGAGATATATAATCTATATATTCATTGTAATGATAGCTGTATTATATTTATTAAAACAAGAATACTAAAAATTCTAATATACCTTTAAAATGTATATTAGATATTAGCTATGCTTTTAGTTATATTTTGTTTTCTATTTAATTAAAGTATTAGTAAAATTAAAGATAATATTAAGAAAATTTTTAATAAATAGAATTTAATTTAAAAGATTACTATCTTATACATTCATAATGTAAGGTATTAATTTACCTTAACTCTTATTTTACTAATAATATTTTTACTATTATTTAAATTAGATAGTTTAGTTGATATTTATTATTGCTTAATATAAGCTAGCATACGTTTACGCTTACGTATCTGATTTTGATTTAATATATTTTGTTTGTCTAGATATGGATTATCACTTTCTTTAAACTGAATACGGATTGGCGTACCCATAACGTTCATTGAACGACGGAAATAATTTATTAGATAACGCTTATAAGAAGATGTTAAATCTTCTACTTGATTACCATGTATAACGATAATTGGAGGATTATAACCACCAGAATGTGCATATTTTAATTTAACGCGACGACCACGTATTAATATTGGTTGATGATTTTCCTGTGCCATATGCATTATACGAGTCAGTAAAGACGTACTTATGCGATTAGTTGCGCAGTCATAGGCTTCTTTAATAGAATTAAATAAATTACTTATACCTTGTTTATATCGTGCAGAAATAAAATGGATACGAGCAAAATCTACAAAACCTAGCTTTAAATTTAATATTTTTTTAACTTGAATTTTTGTATTTTTAGATACACTATCCCATTTATTAACTACAATAACCAGTGAACGACCATTATTAAGGATAAAACTCAATAGAGATAAATCTTGATCTATAATACCTTCATAAGCATCAAGAATTAGTAATACTACATTAGAATCCTCAATTGCTTGTAAAGTTTTAATTACAGAAAATTTTTCAACAGTATTTATTACTTTATTACGTTGACGTACTCCAGCAGTATCAATTAAAATATATGCTCTATTACCACGTCTTATTGGTATATAAATACTATCACGTGTAGTACCGCCAATATCATAAACTACAACTCGTTCTTCACCTAAAATACAATTAATTAATGTTGATTTACCTACATTAGGACGACCTACAAGAACCAATTTAATTGGTTGTTCGTTTAAAAAGTCATTACATCTTTTTTTTTGTACTATTTTTTCTACTATATTAGATACCTTATGAACACAATAAGCAGCATGTACTTCTTCTTTTATTGGCTGGTACTTATCTTTTAGTGTACCAGCAAAGGGAATAAATATTTTTTTAATCAGATATGTAATACCACGACCATGAGATGCAGTAATTGGATATAATTCTTTAAAACCCAGCTCATAAAAACTACTTACCGCAATTTCACAAGCCATGCCATCAATTTTATTTACTACTACAAAAGTTACTTTATTAAAATTACGAATATTTTTTGCAATAGATTTATCAATTGGCAATAAACCTACACGTGCATCAACTATAAATAATATTATATCAGCTTCCTGAATCGCCGTAAAAGATTGATTTGCTATACATAATTCAATACCACTATGTATGATACTATCAACACCACCAGTATCAATGATAATAAATTGATAACCATTAAACATAGCACGACCATATCTACGATCCCGTGTCAACCCTGGAAAATCAGCGATCAGAGCATCATGGGTGCGCGTTAAACAATTAAATAAGGTAGATTTACCCACATTGGTATGTCCAACTAAAGCTACTACAGGTATCATAATAAAAACCTATTATAAATATTAACTCATTTTTAATATAGTACAAAGAGGAACCTAACACTCTAATATTGATGTTTTTATAAAAAAGTACATTCTTTACTAAGTAAATTCTCTATAAGTTGATTATAAATAAATAAAAAACTATGCTATTTAATATTTATTAATATATATATAATTAATTTAATTATTAAACAATCCTATTATTGTATTATTGATGTGATCAATATCCGATATAATATAGATAGTATTTTCATATATAAAATAAATTATTGTAAATATCAGCATACAAATGCATAAAATTTACCACTGCGAGCTTGAATAATAAGTTCATCACTATTGACTACTGATATACTAAGGAGACCGGAACTATCTACTTTTTGTTGAGATACAAAAAGACCATTTTTTATATCTATCCAATGCACATAACCTGCGCAATCTCCTACAATTAAATAATCATGATATAACACAGGAGCTGTAAGATTACGATGTAATAAATTACTCTGTTGCCATAGAGATAAACCACCATTTATGCTTAGTGCGAAAATTTGATCATTTTGGTCCACAATATAAATATGTTTTTTTTCAACGATAAAATCGTTTACCGAGCTAATTAAATATTTCCACTTAACCTGACCAGAACGCAAATCTAAGGCAGCTAAATTGCCATTATAACCTAAAGAATACACAACATTATCGACTACTACAGGGGTTGTATCAACATCTTTAATACGTTCAATCTCTGTTGCTCCCTTGAGTTGTGTAACACTCTGACGCCAAATAATTTGTCCATTCTGTAATAATACCGCATTAATAAAACCATTATCAGTACCTACAATTGCAGCTCCATAAGAAATTACAGGGGGTGATTCACCGCGCAATGTAAGAAGAGGCATATTTTCTAGATGCACACTCCATTCAATTACTCCATCCTTCTTTCTTAAAGCCTGTAACATACCATTAGTAGTATGAATGAGAATAAGATGATCACTAATAACTGGGCGTGAGATTACCTCACTAAAAACCATAGTTTTCCAAATTTCTGTACCATCTTTTAAGTTTAATCCATAAATAAAGCCATGTTCAGAACCTACGAAGATCATATTTTCAGAAACTGCTAAAATACCGGACAATTTAGCAGGTTTGTAAGAAAAAAAATTATATTTTTCTGCTAAATTAACAGACCAGATGATATTACCACTCTTTATATCAATTGCCTTGACTATACCTATATAATTAGCAGCATAAATACAGTTATCTTTCCAGGTGGGTGCTGGATGAAAATAAAAGCTACTACTGATACTCCTAAAAATAGACTTACTCCATACCTGAGTTGGTGTAAATTTTGTTTTAATTTTAGGTAAAGGTAACATAGTGTTAATATTACTATAACCGTAAAAAGAAGAGCATCCACTTAAAAATATTATAATACCTATTAAGAGAATTTTACGCAAATGTATTATTATCCCCTTAACTAGATAAATTATTGATTTTAATATGAAGTAAATATTGTGAAAATTTAGAAACACTGGAAGATAATGCTTTATGATATACCTTACGAGCGCTTTTTATATCGCCCTGTTTAACTAAAATATCACCACGTAGATCCTCAGCTATACTAACCCAACCAGTAGATGTAATTAAATCTAATGTTTTAAGTGCATTGTTTAATTTATTACTCTGTATTTGAACACGCGCCAAACGCAAATTAATTAGAGATTTTAAATTTTTATCTTTAGTATGCATTTTAGCCCAATATAGCTGTTGTTCAGCTTTATAAAAATTCTGCTGATTAATCTCATGTTGTATTGATTTTAGTAAAGCTAATAATATATAACAATTATAATTTTTATTTAAATACTGTATACTATTGAGACATTCCTGTTCTTTCAAACCATGTTGATTAAATTGCTCATCCCAGTATATTTGAGTCTTTCGATAATTCTTCGAGTAATACCAACTGAATAATATAATTATAATTATTAACAAACTAATAAATAGTAATCTACTGTGTTTTTTAAATAATTCAATAACATTATGCATTTTTTCATATGTTATATTATAAAATTTTACTATTATCTTAGATACCCCCTATCCTATAATTAGTTGTATTATTGCAGTTATATCTTCTTGTAAAATCATTTGTTGTTTACCACTTTGCATATTTTTAATATTAACATAACCACTATTTATTTCATTTTCACCTATTACTAAAGCAAATTTAGCTCCTATTTTATCCGCACGAGCAAACTGTTTTTTAAAATTACCACCGCCATAATTAGTTATTAATCTTACCTGTGGATAAGCATCACGAATTTTTTCAGCTAGAACTATAGCCTTGCTTTGTGTATTTTTTCCTGAATAAATTAGATAAATATCAACTATACTATGTAATTGAAAACTATCGGGGTTAACTTTTTGAATCAATAAGATTAATCGTTCTAATCCAATAGCTAAACCAATGGCTGGAGTATCATGACCTCCCAACCTAGCAACTAGATTATCATAACGCCCACCGGCACAAATAGTACCTTGTGCACCTAATTTATCAGTAATCCATTCAAACACCGTACAATTGTAATAATCTAAACCACGCACTAATCTTTTATTGATGATATACTTGATACCGGCATGGTCAAGTAATTTACATAGTCCAGCAAAATGTTCACGATCTTTTTTATTTATATATATTGATATATTAGGTGCATTATTAAGTATTTTTTGTAATACCGGACTCTTATGTTCTAATATTCTTAATGGATTACTGTATATTCGGCGTTTACAATCTTCATCTAACTGATCCCTAAATTTTTCTAAATAAGCAATTAATGCATTACGATAATTCATTCTAGATTCAAATGAACCAATTGAATTAAGTTCTAAAGAAACATATTTGGATATACCTAAGGATCGCCAACATCGAGCGGTAAGCAAGATAATTTCAGTATCTATATCTGGACCATTAAAACCAAATACTTCAACTCCTAATTGATGAAACTGGCGATAACGACCTTTTTGTGGGCGCTCGTGGCGGAACATTGGACCAATATACCACAAACGTTGTTCTTGATTATATATTAGGTTATGCTCTATAATTGCACGTACACAACCTGCAGTTCCTTCAGGACGTAAAGTTATATGATCTCCATTAAGATCATTAAAGCTATACATCTCTTTTTCTACTACGTCAGTGATTTCACCAAGCGCTCTTCTAAATAACGGGGTATGCTCTACAATAGGCAAGCGTATTTCACTATAACCATAACTGGTTAATACTTGTTTAAGTACAGTTTCAATATGTTGCCAAAGAACTGCATCTTCCGGTAGTAAGTCGTGCATGCCACGAATAGCTTTTATATTCTTAGCCACATCAACTCTCTATACTATTTTATTTTAAAATAAACCCATAAATCTAATAATGATATATGGAAGTAATTTTATATATACTTATAGTAATAAGGCATTTTTTATCAAATAAATAGAATTTTAGATCCTAAGTAATAGAGTATAAAAATTAAATTACTATTAGTCAATTTGACTTACTTTAATGCGTTTACTCATGTCAATCATTAATGCTTTAGCTCTAATGATAGATTCAAGCTGATTAATTATTTGTTCATTATCTAAACGATTTTTTTTACGCACTCCATCTTCATATAATCCACTTTTATTATGTCCACCTGTTACACCTATAGTAGTAAATAAAGCTTCACCAGGACCATTAACTATGCAACCAATAATCGATACATCCATTGATGTAATAATATCTTCCAAACGCTGTTCTAGTGCATTTACCGTACTTATAACATCAAATTCTTGTCGTGCACAAGTTGGACAAGCAATAAAATTAATTCCACGAGAGCGAATATGTAATGACTTAAGAAGATCAAAACCAACTTTAACTTCTTCAATAGGATCTGCAGCTAATGAAATACGTAATGTATCACCAATACCTTCCGCAAGAAGAATACCCAAACCAACTGATGACTTTACTGAACCACTACGAATACCTCCTGCTTCAGTAATTCCAATATGCAATGGTTGTTCTATGCGCGATGCTAATAGACGATAAGATTGTACAGCAAGAAAAACATCTGATGATTTTACACTAACTTTAAATTTATTGAAATTAAGACGATCCATAACATCAGTATAACGCATAGCAGATTCTACTAATGCTTCTGGTGTTGGTTCCCTAAATTTCTCCTGAATATCTTTTTCTAATGATCCACCATTAATACCAATACGAATTGCAATATTATTATCACGAGCAGAAGCAACAACCGAACGTATTCTAGATTCATTGCCAATATTTCCCGGGTTAATACGCAAACAATCAATACCATATTCTGCAACTTTAAGTGCGATACGGTAGTCAAAATGAATATCGGCTACTAAAGGTACAGAAACCTGTTTTTTAATAATTTTTAATGCTTTAGCTGCATCTATAGTTGGAACAGAAACACGTACAATATCTGCTCCTACACGCTCTAAGGCATGGATTTGTTTTACTGTTGCATCAATATCTGTTGTCTTAGTATTAGTCATTGACTGTACTGTAATGGGAGCACCACAACCAATGGGTACATTACCAACATAAATTCTAGTAGATTTTCTTCTATTAATAAAGCACTTATTATACATATTTAATCTCCATGAATGCCGCCTATCAATTATATTTATTACGTTTTACAGTATTATGTTTAAACGGCAATCAGGCAAAGAGCAACTAATACTTTGTATTATGCCAAAATACATTAGTCAAGGAAAATTTTTCGTAAAAGATAATTTTAGTGATGATTACTCATTTGATCTATCAATTTGTTACGTGAATTAATAAATATTATTTTTTAAGGTAGTAAATTTAATCTTAAATTAAATACTTTTATAAAATTATTAGTATGATTAATTTTAAATTTATAGTAAGAAAATATAAAAACTATATTTATATAATTTTTCTAGCTTATATCAATAATCAAAATCATTGTATCTATAAAGTATTTAATACCACTAAAAATAAAATTACTCATAATGTTAATTAATTTCATCAATTATCTATAAGATAGATACCCTCTATTAATTAAGAGATAAAACATCATTTTTTTATTATTTGTGTTAATTCAATAATAGTAAATAAATTATAATAACATTATTTATTTACTATTATTGAAAAAAATATTATTTGCAGTATGCATTATTGAAGATATATAGACGTATGCGGTGTTATTATTACTAGGGGTTATAGAAACCTCAGGGAGAATACTAACAGATTTATGATGATCCGAAGAGAATTGAGAATAATCAGTACTATGAGTTGACTTTGATCTTTTTAATTGATTATTTTCTGTCAACTCTACTGAAGATGATTTATGAGCCACTATGCCCACATCTTTTTTTTGCTCTTGCTGACTATCCCATAACCAAGAACCAGTTATACCGATAATAACAAATATCACCAACCAAGTAAAAGTCATTAACCAACTTTCACGGTTTTTATACTGTTTACCTAATAAAAAACGTTGCTTTGTTAAAATACTTGCTGTTTTTAAAGGCACCTGTTTTTCTAAATAAGGCATTATTTCATCTTCAGAAATATGGACTATTTTTGCATAAGAACGAATATATCCACGCAAAAAAGTTGAAGCTAAATCAACCGGATTTGTATTTTCTTCAATATTGCGTACAATAGAAATTTTTAAACATAAACGTTCTGAGATATTTTCTTGTGTCAGTCCTAATTTTTCACGACCCTGACGCAAGAGCTCTCCTATAGTAAATTTATCTATTTGTTTTTGGTAATCTTCAGTATTCATTCTCTAGGTATTTGTTAATAATTACTTAAAATTATTGAAATTATGCGTGAATTATTTGCCAGGATACTGATATTCTTTTTTGGCTTTAATATAATGCGCAATGAAGGGGATTTATAATCCATAAATTAATAATGCTCACTATATAGTGTTATTCTAAATATAAGATTATTTTGTCATATCAGTAATTTATTTGCTTATAATTTAAGCAGATTTTCTATTACTCATAAAACTACTGTATCTACATAATAATATAACAATCCAAAACTAATAACATACTATTTTTATCAAAAAGTATTATACTTAATAGCTAAAAATGAAATGATATATTCTAATATATAGAATATCTGTGATTAATAATATTTATTATTACACTATGATAGAAATATTATAAACTATTATATTTAATATATCTATATTTTTAATAATGATACTATGTATCTTATTGTAATACACATTCTAGTACAAGCATTAAAATATAACGATTAAATATATCAATTATATATTATAATAATGCATTGATTTAGTACATATGTAAATATATAACTAAATATTTATCAAGTTTTTTGATATAAGAAATTTATGAATTTGTAATTATAGTATTAAGAATAAAACTTTAAAAGTCTTGTTAAGAAACTAGATTTTTCTGATAAAATATCTATATAAAGCATATAAAGTTTACTTAATAAAAGTAAAAAATAATCGTTATAATTTCACCTATTAATGAAAAATTTTATTTTAAACTATGTAAATTTTAATAAACTTTAATAATTTTTTTCTTAATATTACGTTTAGTAAGGTCAATAATATCACCAGTTAACTGTCCGCAAGCAGCATCAATATCATCACCGCGTGTTTTGCGAATAATAACAGTAAAACCGTATTCTATTAAAATTTTATAAAAACGTTGAAAACGACTTTGAATACTTCGTTTATATAAAGATCCAGGAAATGAATTCCATGGTATTAAATTTATCTTACATGGAGTATCTTGCAAGCATTGCGCTAACTGATGAGCATGTTCTATATCATCATTAATATGGTCTAACATAACATACTCAATTGTCACGCGATTTTGACTAGCGTGTGATTTTGCTAAATAAAGACGAACGGCACTTAATAAACTTTTAATATTATATTTACGGTTGATAGGTACAATTGTATTACGAATTTCATCTGTAGGAGCATGTAAGGATACTGCTAAAGCTACATCAATCATATCGCCTAATTTTTCTAGCGCAGGTACAACTCCTGATGTAGATATAGTAACACGACGCTTAGACAAACAAAAACCAAAATCATCTAGCATAATATTCATAGCTGGTACTATATTTTTAAGGTTTAATAATGGCTCACCCATTCCCATCATTACCACGTTAGTAATCCGGCGCTTACCAGTATTTTTATATGCGCCAATAATTTTTGCTACACGCCAAACTTGACCTATGATTTCTGATACAAGTAAGTTACGATTAAAACCTTGCTGCGAGGTAGCACAGAATGTGCATTTTAGTGCACAACCAACCTGTGAAGATACACAAAGCGTATTACGTTCTTTTTCAGGAATCAAAACAGTTTCTATACATTGATTACCAACTTGCATAGACCACTTAATAGTACCATCTTTTGAACGTTGTTCTGTATATACTTCGGGTGCACAAATTTCAGCAATTTTTTTTAGTTTTTTGCGTAATATTTTATTGATATCAGTCATATCATCAAAATTATCACAGCAATAATGATAGATCCATTTCATAATCTGATCAGCGCGAAAAGGCTTTTCACGTAACTCAATAAAAAAATTCCGTAATTGTTCTCGATCAAAATTTAGAAAATTAATTTTTTTTAGAATATTAACTGATACAGGCTGGATGATATCTACTTGTGATTTAAAAGGTATCATAATTTTATACAAGGTTAGATTATCTATAGTAATAAGAGATTAGGTTAAATAAATTCTTCAAGCTGAATATTGTGTAATATTTAAACTGATACAGCATGATACTATCATTCAATATTAAAATAAATTTTTAAATAATATTTACTACGAGTAAATCATAAGGTTATAATGTTATTATTAATATTAAATATAATAATATTAAAAATTTAATAGATTGTATAAATAATAAAGACATTCACGAGTATTACTTAAAAAAACCGTTTTTTAACGTACTTACTTATTCGAATTATATTAATATAATTTTAATTATTTGTTAAATGATATAGATAATTATATTCCAGATAATAATTAATACTTCTAGTAAATCATAAATATACTATATTTGTTCGTTTGTAGTGTTAACTACATAAGATCGTACTATTTATGTTAATGAATATTATTATAGTCCAAAATTAACCAAATTATTGAGAATAATTACTATTTATTTATTTTTTATTGTATAAATTACACTAATAATACCTCAGTTCATTAATTAATGTTTATATTACTCTATTATTTTAATATAATAGTATTATATAAATAGTATTATATAATTAATAATATTAAGTTTTTTTCTTTAAAAGACTAAAAATATTTCAAATATAATGTTGTTCTTTCAAAGAAATATTTATATATACTAATACTATATCTGAGTTATTAATTTAATAATTTAATGTAATTTTTTCCACAAAGACTTTAACATTATAGTTAAAGACTTAATAAATTATAGGTTAGATCCTAATAACACCTTAGAGTATCTATTTTATTATAAAATAAAAAGGTTATGATGTTATAAATGTATCTAAAAAATTTAATTTATTCTAAAATAGTTCGAACTACATTAGATCTTAATCTAATTACTCTCAATATCATATTACTTTTATCTTACAGTATGTAAGATAAATAGCAATAAAAGATAAAACTTTATTAAAAAGTTAGGGTTGGTTATCTATATTAACACTCTTATAATTATTTAAGAAATATTATGGATTAGAGATTATAAAGTGTTTTTATACTACTTTATATAGTAAATTAAAGATTTATATAGTTAAATTTTATTATTTGTAAAAAAATATGCTATTTCACGCTTAGCTGAATGTAAAGAATCAGAACCATGCACTACATTTTCAATTAAACTATCTGCATAATCAGAACGAATAGTACCAGCCAAAGCATCTGAAGGATTAGTTGCCCCCATAATTTCACGATTACGACGAATTGCATCTTTACCTTGTAAGATTTGTATTATACTAGGTCCAGAAGTTATACTTTTTATTAGATTTTCAAAAAATAAGCGATCTTTGTGTTCAATATAAAAACCTTTAGCTTCTTCACACTTTAAATGTATCATTTTTACTGCAATTATTTTTAACCCTGCTGCTTCAAATCGGGAATAAATAACCCCAATAATGTTTTTAGCTACGGCACTTGGTTTTATTATGGATAAGGTACACTCGTTTATCATGTCAACCTCTATCTAATTTATCAAAGAGTTATTACTTTAATAATTTAATTAGTGTTTTATTAAACTTATGAAATAATATTTAATTTTTAATAAATCATTTATTCATTCAAAAATTTTTGAAATTTATAGCTATACTTATATTTTAGATATTTTATTCATATAAAAACCAAAATAAATGATTTTATAATAAATACTTTTGCTATAAAAATATAAAATATAAAAATATTTTATAATAAACACTAAATATATTAAAAATCAATTTATTCATTTAATAAAATTAAAAAATATTAAGAAATAATCTAGTAATAATATAATAATATTTTTTCAGGTAAAAATATCAAAATAAAATTTTAAACATTATATACTATATATGTTTACTATACAATAAAAAATTTTAATTTAATTTAAAAAAGATTATATAGCCTTATATATAAATTATAATATCATGATTCTAAAAGAATAGTAAACTCTTACTAAGTACTCTAACTTAAAATATCTATAACATTATCTTTAATGTTTACTTTATAATATATAATAGATTAAAACTTTTATTTAAAGCATTCAGTATAGTACCAGTATTATAAAAATATTTTTATTATTTTATCTGTAATATACATATTAATATTAGTTGATGAGAATAAAATAAATGATAATATAAAACAAGATAATCAATACTACCAATGATTAACACAGTTATTGATAATAATAAAAACTAAAATTTTAAATAATAAAAATAAAAAGTTCTATTATGATTTTAAAGTGTAAGATACTTACTATCTTAGTTTAATAAATAAAGTATAAATTTTATTTCCAGAATAAAAGATATAATAGATAGCAATTATATTGCCATTGATATCATTTAAATATTTTCAAAATTAATTTCTATATTTTCTAAAAATATTATTTAATATATACACAATAGTGTATTACTATACGTACTAACTTAACTTGCTATTTTATTAAAAATAATAAATAATTTCTTAAAATATAATAAGATTATTTATCTTATATGTTTAACTATCTAACAAAACCTTAGTTATTAATATTAACTAACTAAATTTTCTTTAATTAAAGTTTAATTTTTCGTATATATTTTTATTGAAATTTTTTATTTTTTTACATAAATAAATTTAATTTACAATCACTTATTATTTTAATAATATATACGAGAAATTAGAGAAAACGTATTATCTTTTGGTAGATATATTATTTATTAATCTGTTTTTCTTAGTTTTAGATGTATTATCAGGATTGTGTATGCTTGAAATTAGAACAAAACTAATCTTACGTTCATTCATATGTACTGCATCTACGCAAATTTTTACTTTATCTCCTAAACGATAAACTGTACCAGAAGATTGACCTATCAGACATTGTTTTATATCATCAAAATAATAATAATCGTTTTCTAGTATTGATATATGCACTAGACCATCTATTAATAAATTATCCAAACGTACAAAAAAACCAAACCCCGTTATACTAGAAATTATACCAGTGAAAATTTCTCCAACTTGATCTTGCATAAAGTCACATTTTAGCCAATCTATTACGTTACGAACTGCTTCATCTGCGCGACGCTCTGTCATAGAACAGTGTTTACCTAATTGCAATATTTGTTCTTCCTTATAGCTACATCCTCCTGTTTTTATCCAGCTATCTTTATCTATATAACGGTTTTTAGCTAATAAGTATTTAATGGAACGATGAAGGCTAAGATCGGGGTAACGACGAATAGGCGAAGTAAAGTGAACATATGCAGATAGAGCTAAACCAAAATGACCACAATTTTTAGGATCATAAACAGCCTGCCTCATAGAGCGCAATAATATTGCTTGTAACATTTCATAGTCAGGACGAGAGATTATTTCATCTATTAAAGTAGCATAATATTTCGGTTCAGGTTTGATTCCACCACCTAAAAATAGACCCAATTCACCTAACATTCTTCGTAAAGATAATAAATGTTCATCTTTGGGACGATCATGTATACGGTACAGCACAGGTTCTTTATTATCCCCTACAAAACGTGCTGCAGCAATATTTGCTAAAATCATGCACTCTTCAATCATCTTATGAGTATCATCCCTTATAGTTGACTCAATACGTTTAATACGGTGATCGGAATTAAAGATAAACCTAGCTTCTGCAGTATCAAATGTAATACCACCACGCATTAAACGAGATTTATCTAACGCGTGGTAAAGATTATGTAGTTCCTCTAGTGGTTTTATTAATCTATGATATTTATTCCGTGCTCCTGTTTCACCAGTTAAAATATGAGATACTGTAGTGTATGTCAAACGAGCATAAGATCGTATAACTGCCTCATAAAATTTAAAAGAAGTTAAGCGTCCTGTTATAGAGACAGTCATTTCACAGACTACACATAAACGATCAACTTGTGGTTTTAACGAACAAATATTATTAGATAGAATCTCTGGTAACATAGGAATAACTTGAGATGGGAAGTAAATTGAATTACCACGACTACGTGCTTCATTATCTATAGCGGTATTAGGGCGAACATAATAACTCACATCAGCAATAGCTACCCATAAACACCAACCACCCTTGAATTTTTTCTCACAATAAACTGCGTCATCAAAATCATATGTATCCTCACTATCAATAGTAACTAATAGTAAATCACGTAAATCAATACGTTCTTTTGTTATTTCTTTGTAAGTATTTTTTTGATTCAAAGTCATTAACTGTTTCTGTACTTTTTCAGGCCAATAATATGGAATTTCATGGGTACGCAGTGCAATATCTACTGCCATAATAGCCCCCATATTATCGCCCAGTACTTCCACTACTTTACCCATAGCCTTATTAAATCGTGTTGGACGTTGAGTTAGTTCTACTACAACTATATACCCCGTACGAGCATTAGCAATGAATTCTTGAGGTATTAAAATATCAAAACTCAACCTAGTATCATTTGGAATAACAAAACTTATACCTGCATTAGTGAAGTAACGACCAACAATTTGACTTTGTTTGGGTTCAAGTATACGCACAATACGAGCTTCACGACGTCCTCTACGGTCTATACCTATACATTGTACTAGTACTACATCACCATGAATACAAAGCTTCATCTGTTCTGATGAAAGAAATAAATCGTTATTATCTTTGTTACCTTCAATACGAATAAAACCATAACCATCACGATGACCAATAACAATACCTTTTTTTAATTCAAGACGTTCTGGTAGCGCGTAACATTGGCGCCGTGTAAATACTAACTGTCCATCCCTCTCCATAGCTCTAAGACGACGTCTCAAAGATTCTAAATCATGTTCTTTTGTAAGATCTAGTGTGCAAGCTATTTCTTCACGACTAATTGGTGTAGTATACTTTGATATATGCATTAAAATATACTCACGGCTTGGAATAGGTGATATATATTTTTCTGCTTCGCGCACTTGATAGGGATCTTTGGACATTACATCTACTCCTTAGTCCATAAGTAATTTCCACTGGATTTTATTTATTAAAGAAACAATAATTTACAAGTTATATTATTCCCTATAATTTTATTTCAATTAAGTAAATATTTATTCATTTAATATAATGCATAATTTATGGCTTTCTAGTATTGATTTCAAATCAATATATAATTTAATACAACAAAATAGTTAAAACGAAATAAATATTGATTAAAGTATTTAATAGGATATTACTACTTGCAATTATATTTATATATAAATCTCTTACACTTTCTGTTTTAGATAACTTTTGTAACCACTCATTAAACTAACAAATTAAGGTCAACGTAACTAATAATAATTAATTATTTTCAAATTATTATTAGTTACGAAATACCTATTAACATATATAATTTAAGATGTTCCAATGTTAATATATAATTAAACTGAAAACAGTTATATAAATTAACTACTACACTACAAAAATATTTATTTAAAATACATAAATAAGAGGATTATACATGACTTGATCTAGATATTATCTGCCATTAATACTCATTAAATTTTGCATTTTAATTAAAATCATTCATTATAAATCTATAATCATTACATTATAAACAACAAAAATAAAACACTATTTTAATAAAAAATTACAAATATACTAAACAAAGTGGATTTATATCCTAAATTATATCTTTTAGTAGATATTTAAAGAATTTATTTAAAATATAACGTATAATTTTAGATTATTTAATGATATTTATACTGTTTTCTATTGATTATAGAACTTTTGCTTAAGTTAATCCTTTAGTTAAGAATCAAAAAAAATCATTATGATTATAAAATATAACGATTAATTAATATTATTATATTTAATAATATTAATATTAAGATAATTTACGTTTTTATCTTACTGTTTATATTTAAATATTTCTCTATAAATAATAGTAATTATTATTAAATATTAATATCTTGTAATTTTTGAGTATTACTATATCCTGATCATAAAATAAGTAGATATATAAAAATATAGTTAGCAATATAATGTATTATTACCACAATAATATTGTTAAATAAATTAGTAGCTATTAAAATAAAATATTTTTTATAATATATTAGAAATATATCTATCATTTAATAAATAATATTCTATTATCATTAATAACAATATCTTAACTATATTAAATATAAAAATATATAATGCCCAAACACACACGTTGTATTAGTTATACTATAAGTAAATATTAAAATAATATTTTTATAAAAAATGTTAAAGCTCTTGTGTGTTTTTGGTTTTGTATATACTATATATTTCCTTAAATATTAGTAATATTTATACTGTGTTAGTTTATGATCTATAATAATAAAAAAGAAAACAATAGAAAGATCAAGGTGATTGTGGGAATGTCAGGAGGAGTTGATTCTTCCGTATCCTCCTATCTCTTAAAACAACAAGGATACCAAGTTTCTGGTCTTTTTATGAAGAACTGGGAAGAAGATGATCAAGAAGAATACTGCCCAGCAGCATTAGATTTAGCAGATGCTCAATCCGTATGTGATAAATTAGATATCAATCTTTATACTGTTAATTTTGCAGCTGAATATTGGGATAAAGTATTCAAACAATTTCTAATTGACTATCAAGCTGGACTTACACCAAATCCGGATATTGTATGTAATAAAGAAATTAAGTTCAAAATATTCCTAGAATTTGCAACTAAAAACTTAAGTGCACAATATATAGCTACTGGCCATTATGTACGTATACGCCATAAAAGCATACATAATAATACCATACAGATGCTACGAGGAATTGATACTAATAAAGATCAGAGCTACTTCCTTTATACTCTCAGTCATAAACAGATAGAAAAAAGTATATTCCCATTGGGTTATCTACAGAAACAAGAAGTACGTAGAATTGCTAAAAAATTAAATATTGCAACTGCTAATAAAAAAGATTCAACAGGTATTTGTTTTATTGGTAAGCGTAAGTTTCGTAATTTTCTAGCTAAATATCTACCAGCTAAACCTGGTAAAATAATGACTATAGAAGGTGATGAAATAGGTCATCATCAAGGATTGATGTATTATACATTAGGTCAAAGAAAAGGGTTGGGAATAGGTGGGATTAAAAATAGTAATACAAATCCATGGTATGTTGTAGAAAAAGATCTAAAAAATAATATTTTATTTGTTGTACAAGGACATAATCACTCGAGACTTTTTTCTAAAGGTTTAATTGCTAAACAAATACATTGGGTAAATCGCCAACCTGTAGTTAAGCCTTTCCGATGTATGGTAAAAACTCGTTATCGTCAGCCAGATATTTGTTGTACTGTAATACCAATTAATAATGAACGAGTACAAGTAAATTTTGAAAAACCAGTAATTGCAGTTACCCCAGGACAATCCTCTGTTTTTTATATTAACGAAGTTTGTCTTGGAGGTGGTATTATTGAACAACGAATCGTTGATTAAAATAAGCTAAAAACTTACAATAAGGTCATTTTTTGTCTTACTAATTAATAAAATATTAAAATAAGACTCTGTCTGTATATCTCAATATGAGATTATCATAATATAATACTACTCCAGTATTTTTTATTAAAAAAATATTTTATAGTATTTATATACTATAGTGAAAAATATCCTAATTTTACAAGGCCTAATAACTAACTATATTATAGTAAAAATTTACTATAGTATTAAAATGTAAATTAAAGTATTTTCTAATGTTTACTGTAATTAAGGTATAATGCTTTATTATATTTTGATTATGCATTGTAAAATATATATAAAATATAGTCAAAAAATTTAATATCTAATTATATTTTATAATATATATTAGATATTAAAACTAATCTGGATTATATATCCATAGTATTCGACTAGAAAAGATACAATTTTATTAGGAGTTGTTTCACATAGTAACTTTATATCTAGTATAATACTGAACTATATCTAACTGGTATCTTTGATAATTTACGCATTCAAAATTATTAAATTTTACTTATTTCTTACTTTCTATAATTAAATAACATTAAAAATTATACTTAAATATGTAATATATTTAATATAAAATATATAAGGTATGCTCATAATTGATCTGTATAGCATGTACTAATAGTTATGATTAGTTTATAAGAGAACTTACAAATAATATATAAAACTTTAATTAATGAACAAAATAATTATAGTTTTTAACTATACTAAAAATACAAAATTACTACTTAATTTTATTAAAATAGATAAAAAAGATTACTCGGCATCAATACTGATAAATTTACGATGTTTAAGTCCTTGAACTTTAAAGACTACTTTACCATTAGATAACGCAAATAAAGTATGATCACGTCCGCATCCTACATTATTACCAGCATGAAATTTAGTACCACGTTGACGAACTATAATACTACCTGCTAATACTACTTCGCCACCAAAACATTTAACACCCAAGCGTTGAGATGCTGAATCTCGACCATTTCTAGTAGATCCACCGGCTTTTTTATGTGCCATAAATTGATTCTCCTAAAATTAAGTACTAATAGAAATTATTTTAACATCAGTAAACCACTGTCTATGACCCTGCTGCTTTCGGTAATGCTTACGACGACGAAATTTTACAATCATGATTTTATTACTACGACCATGAGCAATAATTTTCGCTGTAACTTTGCAACTAGGAATAATTGGTACACCAATCTTGACGTTTTTGCTATTAACTACCATAAGAATATCGTTAAATTCAATATTCTCACCAACCGCAAGATTTAGCTTTTCCACGCGAATAATCTGACTTTCATTTACTCGGTGTTGTTTACCACCACTTCGGAAAACCGCGTACATATAAACCTCTTTTTTGCTCACATATTATATATTGATTCAATATGTACTATAAATACTTAAAAGGGCACTAACATTTCATATTACATAAAAATATTTATAAGACAAGAATATTTTTAGATAAAAAATGAAATATTCATATTCAAACTATTTTATAGCGCAGTTACTAATCTCTATTTATATAATTGTAAAAATTAGTTGTTTAATAAATTTTTATAAGTAAGTTTAATTTCAAATAAAATATTTAAATTGGTGTGTTAGATATAGTAATAGGTTATGTAAGTTTAATTATAAGTTACAGAACAATATAAGGTAATATAAGAATATTATTTATTTTTAAATATACTTTAATTACTTTATGATTTAAATAATTTTGTCTTTCGAACTTATTAATTTTTAAGTAATATATCTCTTAAAATATTGAATTGTAATACCGTATATTTTAGTGTAAATATATACATAATTTAATAATTAGTTTTCCCAGTATATTTTACTAACCTCTCCTCAATAAAATAACTAGATAAAACATTATTATAATGAAAATATTTATTTGACTATAAGGTATGAACTTTTTTTTAAGTACATTTATATACCTTATTTTTTCTTTTATAAGCATATGTAGTAACACACACTTACAATATAGTCTACTTATACCATGAAGTAAAACTAATAATATTTTATATATTTTACTATCTTAAATATTTCATTACCTAAGTATATCTTACTTGTATAGAAAGATAATCATCTAATATAAAATAATTTCTTATCAATAAATTATATAAAAATCATAATATTATTCAAATATAAATTAATAATAGCTAGAAAATTATATTAAATAGTTTCGAACACAATTTTTGTTAAAAACTATAGAGATAAATTTAAAAAAAATATTTTATTTTACAAAAATATTTTAGTTCTGATAGTCTTTGACTAAAGAATATTTAATTTTTATTATTTAATAATGAGGTCTGTATTTTAGAGATATTTATGGTGATAATTTTCAATATCATTTAATAAAAATCCCCAAAAAAATAAATATAAATATATACATTTATTATTATTTTCTTATTTAGATTATTCTTTAATCATAGTACATTTCATCTTTTAATCTATCAGAAATATATATAATAATAATTAATTATTAATAATAAGATACTAACATAAACAAAATATTAATATTAATAAATATACTTTATGTCTTATTATACTATAAAACGTTTATATAAACTATAAGAAACCTGCCCAGCAACCTTCTTTCGATGTACAGACCAGTTAATAGGAAATTCTACGGTGGTATTATCTACTTCTGTTTCAACATATATATAAGAATTATCCGATAACCAACCATTATTTTCTAGTAAATTAATAGTTTTATCTAATAAATTTTTTCTAAATGGCGGGTCTAAAAAAACTATTTTATATGGATGACTAGGATATAATAGCCATTGCAGTGTATCAATATTTTGTACTATCACTTTATCAGTATTGATTAACGCTACATTTTTTTTTAATTGTGCTGCAACTATAGAATTATATTCTAGTAACGTTGCATGTGAGGCTTGGCGTGATATAGCCTCTAAACCTAAGACACCGCTGCCAGAAAAACAATCAAGACAACGGGCATTATAAATAACCGGAGTTAACCAGTTAAATAATGTTTCACGAATTCTATCTGTAGTAGGTCGTAGCCCGGGGATAGAAGGAATTGAAATTTTTCGACCATGCCACAAACCACTAATTATACGAATTTTTTTTCTGGGCCGTGGTGTAAAGTTCTTTATCATAATTGCTATATTTTTTTTAAAAAACTAAATCATGAAATAAAAGAAGATGAAATGTGATTATACATATTAATAATATGTACTTGAATTGAATAGATATTGCTATGATTTTAAGATTATTACTGATATTATCATATAATAAGTATATTGAAAATTCAATAACAATACATATTGATATGTGATACATTATAAAACATCTGTTTGATAGATATCAATAATTATAATTTATTAAAATAAGATTATTAGTTTTTAATTTAGTATTAATCTGTATTAATGTTTTTGTATAAAGATTATGATTATTAAAATAACTAAAATATATGTACTTTTTTTTAAAAAATTAACGAAAGATATTATGTATAATCTCATTAAAATATTTGTTTATATTAATAATATATAAAGATCAAAAAGATAAAAACATCAAAATCTAAGTAATAATCTACAATTATCAATACTCTTACTAATTTAAAATTATTTTTTATACTTTGCTGAGGTAGAAATATTACTATATAAAACCTAAAAGATCAATGATAACCTAAAATTAAATTAGAAAGATACGTACAACATATCAATTATTTTTATGATCATTTCTTTTTTAGCATATAAAAGTTATTAGCAAATGTATTCATATTAATAAAAAATAAGAAGATAATAACTATCTTGAATAAAATGATTTTTTGGTCATAAAATTACTACATTTGCAAACAAAAATAGTTTTCATAATAAGATTAACCGTACAGAAAGCAATATAAATATATTATTTACTTTTATATAGGTAAATATTTGTGATTGCAAAATATTCTAATAAAAATTAACAGTTCATTAAAATAATACCTTAACGGAATAAACTATGTAAATGACTAATAGATACTGAATTTAATAACATTATTACTATTTATTAAAATAAAGTAGCATTTATTTATTTCAAAACATTTAAGTAAGTTTTGTAGTACATTAATTTAATTTTCAAAATAGTTAGATGATCTTTAATTTAATAAGAAAATATCAATTAAATTATTTTAATCATGAAAATACGTGACCCGTAAATTCAATAATTTAATATAAATAATATTATTTAATGATTCTTATAATTAAGACATGGTTTTATATAAAATAAAAAAAATTAAAAAATAGATTTATTTAAAATAATATATGTTTAAGTGGTGCCCGGACTCGGAATTGAACCAAGGACACGGGGATCTTCAATCCCCTGCTCTACCAACTGAGCTATCCGGGCGAACAGTTTTTATTATATTTAATTATATTATTACTGTCAACAAAACAGATGTTATCCTACATTAGATGTAGTATTATATATTTATCATAATACAGATATTAAAAAAAATCCTTATAAAGAATTTCTGAACTAACATTAAGAGATGTATTATATAGTTTTTTATCTCTATTAAAGTTTTTAAAGTTAAAATAGTGAATATATTAATATTAACTTAAGTGTTTTACTTATTCAAAACTTTAGTGTTATTAAAATAATTAAAATATTCTACTTGATTTACTAAAAGTAGCTAGCATGTATAATATTTATTATATTAAATAAAAAAATAGTACATAATAAAGTTATATTTTATAATTTCAGTGTTTATTATATAGGTAATAATAGTAAATTCAAGAAAAGTAGTTACAGTTAATTTTTATTATAAAATATCTAGTATTATAAATTATTAATATCTATTAATTAATATAAAATATTTAATTTTATTATTTTACTATATCAAATATTTATCAAATATTGATAATATTCAAAACAACTTAGTCTCTTAATATTTATACATTTTATAACATATAATTCTAATAATTTTTAATAAAAATAGTGTATACTACCATCTTTAATGGAGTAAAAATTTTGTACTATACAAACTATAATTATCATACAACCCATTTTATTAATAGTGCAACAAATATTAGCGCATTACTTAGTGATGTTGGAAGGGAGGTAGCATTCACAGGGAGATCCAACTCAGGTAAATCTAGTGCTATAAATACTTTAACCAACCAAAAAAAATTAGCACGTATTAGTAAGATTCCTGGTTGTACTCAATTAATCAATCAGTTTGAAGTGACTAATGGAGCACGACTTATTGACCTACCTGGTTATGGCTACGCTACAACACAAAAAAAGACAAAGTATAAATGGATGAAAGAAATAGATAAATATATACAAAAACGTCACTCCTTAAAAGGAGTGGTGATATTAATGGATATACGCAACCCATTACAATTACTAGATCAGCAAATGATAAAATATGCAATTGCAGTTAATTTACCTATAATGTTGCTATTGACTAAGGCAGATAAATTATCTTTTAGTAAATGTGCAGCACAACTAGATATTGTACGCAAGTCTATATTACCTTTAATGGGTAATATTCAAGTAGCTAAATTTTCTTCCTTAAAGATATTAGGTGTAGATAAACTAAAAAATATATTAAATATATGGCTTGCACAACGAAATAAGAACCTTAATAAATTAAAAGAAGCATGAATAGTTATTGAAGTTTTCAGAGTAAGTTTTTTAAATTATTAAACTATAATTAATTATATTTATCTATAATAGATAGTTCATATTACAATATATCTTTATCAAGATATAATGAGTTACGGTTAGATTAAAATATTTGTATAAATTAGTAAACTAGGTTTTATGTATACAATAAATTTAATATTTTTAAAATAAAGTAAAATAAAATTATTCATTACATCTTTCTTTGAAATCATTACATAGTAATTTGATAACCACAAAATATAAAAATATAAAATAAAGATATCGGTAGCATTAGTATTCTTGTAGTAGGTTTTATGAATTATCAGTATATAAATTATAACTAATTATTACTATTATTTTATGCTTTAATATATTCAAACAAAAATAGCATAATCTATTTAGGAATAATAACTTTCTAAATTACTAAATAATTATAATCTATTTAAGATACACCGAAAAAATAATATTTACTTTTATTTTTCTTAACAAGAGTACTAACATTCCTATGTTAATATAAATTTATTAATAGAAGATTTCTATTACTTCAGGGTATTTATACTTTAATAAAGTGTAGTAATAATTTATGAATCCCAACAAAATATATTATAATTACTGAATTATAATATTACCTAATTCTAAATAAATAACAAAATAAATAAAATATCTAAAATATATATGTTAAAAAATACTACTATAGTAGTGAGTATATAAAATATATTACATATATAAAAATAATATAAGCTATATATTTGAACTATTACTAGTATAGTTTTTAAAACTATTATTACTGTACTTATTTAAATAATGATTTATACTTCTTTATGGTTAAAAATGAATTGCAATACGCAAAAAAATAATTATATTATTAGTAATAATCATTTAATAAATTTATTACCTTATTTGAGTATAAAAATAACAATATATTAATGATAAATATCATATATTAGAAGTATTTTTATTACAAATAATATTAGCATGAAAATATTAGGTAGTATATCTATTACTAATTTTATTAAAAGATAAACCCGCAATGATTATTTTATATTTTATATTATTTTTTAATATTAACCTTTAGATTATTGTTACTTATAAGTAATATTATAAATTCTTACTTAAATATAGATGATATTATAATTTTATAACCTGTAATCACTTACTAAAATGAATAGTACTACATAAACAATATATTTTATTAACTTTAAAAAAATTTTGAAAATTCTTTTAATCATAAAACATAATAACGTGTTCATTAACATATTCTAAATGTACATAATTTATCTTAATTATTATATTATAATGATATAATTTATTCATCTTTTAATAAGTTAAAAAATTATTATTCGATCATTAATCAATAAAGATTAGATCTCTATCTCCAATTTATATATCAATCAATTATTTTAATTATAGTTATTATCGTAAGATATAAAAATTTAAATGGAAAAATATGTCTCCTAGTCAATATACTGATGAAATCATTAAACGTCGAAATTTTGCAATAATTTCCCATCCTGATGCTGGAAAAACAACAATTACTGAAAAAATGCTATTATTTGGAAATGTTATTCAAATAGCAGGTACAGTTAAAGGTCGTAGTTTTAACAATAATACTAAGTCTGATTGGATGGAAATAGAAAAACAGCGTGGTATTTCTATTACAACATCCGTAATGCAATTTTCTTATAAAAACCGTTTAATTAACTTATTAGATACCCCTGGTCATGGAGATTTCTCAGAAGATACTTATCGTACATTAACAGCTGTTGATTGCTGTTTAATGATAATAGACGCTGCAAAAGGAGTCGAAGAGCGTACAAGAAGACTAATTGAAGTTACCCGTATGCGTAATATACCCATTATGACCTTTATAAATAAATTAGATCGTGAAATTATGGATTCTATGAAGTTACTTGATGAAGTAGAAAATGAGTTACATATCATATGTGCTCCTATTACATGGCCCATAGGTTGCGGTAAAATATTTAAAGGTATTTATCACCTTTATAAAGATACAATTTATCTATATAAAACAGGTCAAGGACATACTATTCAAAAAAATGTCATTATTAAAGGATTAAATAATATAGATCTAGATATAGCTATAGGTGAAGATTTGGCTAAACAACTTCGTGACGAATTGGAATTAATAAGAGCTGCTAGTACTAAATTTAATTTAGATAAGTTTCTGAGTGGTCAATTAACTCCAGTATTATTTGGTACTGCTCTCGGAAATTTTGGTATAGACCATATGTTAGATGCTCTAGTAAAGTGGGCACCAGCTCCAATGCCGCGTAAAACAAATACTCGCAAAGTTACTGCTTATGAAAATAAATTTACTGGCTTTGTATTTAAAATCCAAGCTAATATGGACCCTAAACATCGAGATAGAATAGCATTTATACGTATTGTATCAGGTAAGTATGAAAAGAATATAAAGATATATCATGTCCGTACCGGCAAATATTTAATAATTTCTGATGCACTGACTTTTATGGCCGGTGACCGTAAACAACTTAAAATAGCAGCATATTCAGGTGATATAATAGGTTTACATAACCATGGAACCATTCAAATAGGTGATACTTTCACTCAAGGTGAAAATATGAATTTTATTGGTATTCCTAACTTTGCTCCAGAACTATTTCGTCGTATTAGACTACACGATCCTATGAAGCAAAAACAGCTTTTAAAGGGTTTGGTACAACTTTCAGAAGAAGGTGCAGTACAAGTATTTCGTCCCATTTATAATAACGATATAATTGTTGGTGCAGTGGGTATACTACAGTTTGAAATAGTAGTAGCACGTCTGTTTAGTGAGTATAAAATTGAAGCTATATATGAATCTATCAATATTTCAACTGCCCGTTGGGTTGAATGTGATAACATAAAAAAATTTGAAATATTTAAATATAAAAATAAATCACATCTAGCATTAGATAATGGTAATAATTTAGCGTATATTGCTCCAACGATAGTTAATCTTAATATAGTAATAGCACGTTATCCTGAAGTGAGATTTTTACAAATACGTGAGCATTAATTATTTTACTTAAAATTTTTTTGCTATTACATTAATGATTCTTTTAAAATAAAGATAAAATCTTTATATTTAGAAATAGATATATATACTCCAATATTTTATATTATTTCTTGACTATATAATATAGTGGATCTACTTACTAAATACTAAAAGATATTTTTTATAAGATAATTATTTTTATAAAAATAAGCAAAATTAAGTTATACTCTTTATTATAAGAGTGTTACGGATTTAAGTAAAAATAATATTTTAATGTCATTAGATGTATCAGTATCTATTGGATTATTAAATGATAATCTATCAATATCTAAAATTATCATAATTTTAAATGATCTCAAATAATATTATAACTTTTATAATACTAATTATGAATTTTATTATTTTTTATAGATATTTATATTATAACATTGATATATCAGAAAAATAACATTTATAATTTTCTTGCACAACAAAATTTAATTATAAATTTTATTTTTAATCACTAAAATAAAATAACTACTAAAATTCTATTAATTTTTTCATACTTATTACTTCTTAACAAAAAATAATATAAAATATATTAGCAATTCTAAGAATATTAAATATTCACAAAAATAATGAATCATTAAATTAAAAATTAATATAAATAGTGAATAATATTTTTAATAAATTTCTTACATAATATAAGATATCTAGGGTATAAATACCTTAATAATATAGAAAACAAATAACTAATATACTTTTAAGGTATATTAGTTATTTGTTTTCTCAATGTTAGTATATCTATAATCATTAATATTACTATACAATTTTTTAATATAGCTAATCAGTGTGTGATATTTATATATCCATGCTATTTTATTATTAACTTTAAAATATTTTTTATATAAAATCATTACATGATAGATCAATAGATAAAATCTGTAGGTACAAATAATATAAAAACTTAATATATTATTAAACAATAGATTAGCATAGATCACTTTTAAACATAAATAATATGTCTCAAACTTCATTTTTTAATAAAATATTTAAGTTTTAAAATATTTAGAAGTGTAAAAATATTACGCAAAATTAATTATTCAATATTAAAGGAAGAATAATATAGAGTATGGAATTGATTTATTATATTATTAACTATTACTATAAAAGATTAATAATGCAGATATTAATAAATTCTTAATTATATTTTATGTATAAAATATAATTAAATTAAAAATTTTGCATGCTTATTTATTTTAATATGAAATTAATACTAAAGTAGTAATATTAACTTTTAATGTACTATAAATAAATTATAAAATATTATTGATTTTGTTTGATACATTTAAATTAGAATGTATATTATCTCTATTTTAAGAATACGCTAAAAGCATTTTAAATATGAAATAAAGTATTATGCATTAATATGCAACTTCTAGTTGACGTAAACTTAATATCTAGATATTTATTACTAATAAAATATAAGGTTTAAATTAAATAAATATTAAAATTTATGCAGTAATTAATTGTTACTAAATAAAAAAACAAAATTGTATGATACATAGTTTCATTTGGTATCATAAACATGAAATACTAATCTAATTGTTGTAAATTCACACGTAGTTCTTTTGGTATTTTAAAATAAACCTTCTCTTTAATACCTTTTATTTCAATCGAATTACCCCCTTTTAAAATCTTTAGATATTTTATAACATTTTGGACTAAAATTTCTGGAGCAGAGGCCCCTGCTGTCACACCTATACAGTCTACATTTTTTAGCCAATCTTCTTGAATATCTTTAGCAGAGTCAATTAAAAATGCTTTTACTCCAGCGCGATGTACTAATTCAACTAAGCGGGTTGAGTTAGATGAATTTTGCGACCCCACTACCAAGATAACTTCAGACTGTGTAATTAAATTGCGAATAGCCTCCTGACGATTTATAGTTGCATAACAGATATTATCTTGACGTGGACTACTAATATTTACAAAACGTTTTTTCAAGGCAGAAACAATATCTGACGTGTAATCTACAGAAAGAGTGGTTTGCATCATAAAACATAGATTGTTTTCATTTCTAACCTGTAAATTCCAAACATCCTCTAGAGACTCAACTAAATATATTCCTCCTTTTTGATTATTATACTGACTCATAGTTCCTTCAACTTCTGGATGCCCAGCATGCCCAATTAAAATAGCTTCCATACCTTTACGACTAGCACGGGAAACCTCCATATGCACTGTAGTCACGAGAGGGCAAGTAGCATCAAATATCATAGTAAGATTTCTAGATTTAGCTTCTTTACATACGATCTTAGATACACCATGAGCAGAAAAAATAAGAATTGAATTATCTGGAACTTCACTAATTTTTTCAATAAAAATCACCCCTATCTCACGCATTGTATTGCTTATATACCGGTTATGTACTATCTCATGAAAAACATAAATAGGAGAACCATAAATTTTTAAGGCACGCTTTACAATACTAAGAGCACGATTTACACCAGCACAAAAACCACGTGGATTAGCTAATAAAATCTGCATACACATCTCCATATTTTATAGGTAAAACTTGAGAAGTTCTTCCCATATAATAATCGTTATATACTGTAATATAATATAAATACTAGGTATTTTTTAAATTTCTATTTCAAAACATACTTAAATTGTAGAAGTATGGTGGTATAACAACTAGAAAAGATATAATAACTCCTTATACCAATAATTAATAAGATATGATTAAATCATATTTACCTTTATTATTTTTTATATCTTAATTTATATTGCTTATAAAATATTTTTAAGAAAATTATTACTATTTTAAATTAAAAACTTTATTTTAAACTAAATCATATATATGACACTTTATATTTTTCCTAAATAAAATAGGTTTTATTATACTAATAATATGTAGAACAATACGTTCTAAATTTATATAATTATATTAAATTTTCTCTCTCTTTATTGAACTATTTTGTTTTTTTCAAATAGCATTAATATTACACCTATACAAATTGCACAATCAGCTACATTAAAGGTAGCAAAATGCCAAATGCCAATATATAAATCAATCATATCTATAACAAACCCATGTAAAATACGATCCAGTAAGTTACCCCACGCACCACCTATAATTAATGCATAAGAGATGCTTTTTAGTGTCTGTGTCGCGTAAGAGCGATACATTAATACCAAAAATAATACACATATTACAATAGCGATATTAATAAAAAACCCGTGTTGCCAGCCGCTGCTTGTAGCTAAGAAGCTAAAAGCGGCACCATAGTTACGAACATAGTGTATATTTAATAATGGCAATAAAGCTCTAGTGCTGCCTAAAGATAAGTATTTAAGAACAAGGTGCTTACTATATAAATCTATTATTAATACGATGAGTGATAACCAGAGCCATCGCAATCCTGTATGCATAATTAATTGTTTCATTTAAGATGATATTATACAAATTTACGTTTTTCACCATAACCTATGAGGTTAGATTCACACCTTATACATAAGTCCGGATATCTAGTATTACGGTAAATTTCTGTATAGAAGTGCCAACAACGAGGACATTTATGACCTTCTGCCTTACTCAAAGAAATCTTTAAACCTTTTACAATATCAGATTGTAAAGCTCTCTCTGGGGCGCATGCTAATGGCATAACCTGTGCCCCAGAGGTAATAAACACAAAACGTAATTCATCTTGCAGACTATTTAATTGAGTCATTAAATTATCGGTAGTATATAATATTACTTTACCTTCAAGAGAACTACCAATAAACTTATCTTTACGCGCTTGCTCAATTACTTTATTAACTTCACTGCGAACTTTTAACAATGTAGCCCAAAATTTATTATTCATTAATCCTGTATCACTCAAACTAAATAATCCTTTATACCATTCTTCAGTAAAAACAAAAATGGAGCGCTCACCAGGAATATAGTTCCATAACTCATCGGCAGTAAAAGATAAAATTGGAGCTATCCAACGTACTAATGCCTCAATAATATGAAATAGTGCAGTCTGGCAACTACGGCGCGATAAACTATTTGCTTTAGAAGTATACTGACGGTCTTTAATAATATCCAAATAAAAAGAACCCATCTCTACTGAACAAAAATATAAAAGGCATTTAATAAGTCCATGAAAATTATAGCTATCATAAAATTCTATGATTTTTTTTTGTATTTTCATTGCACGTTCAACTGCCCAACGGTCTAGTAATACCATATCTTCTGGCTTAATCATATGCTTTATAGGGTTAAAACCATTTAAATTAGCCAGCAAAAAACGCGCAGTATTACGAATACGACGATAAGAGTCTACAAAGTTTTTTAGAATCTCATGTGATACTACAATTTCACTGGTATAATCGGTAGACGCAACCCATAAACGAAGAATATCACCACCTAATTTTGTTATTACATCCTGAGGATTAAATGTGTTACCTATTGATTTAGACATCTTACGCCTTTCATGATCCACTGTAAAACCATGTGTAAGTACCTGACGATAAGGAGCCTTACCTTTTATAGCGGTAGAAATTATTAGAGATGACATAAACCAACCGCGATGCTGATCAGAACCTTCTAGATATATATCTGCAATATCGCCATGAAATTCAGGACGCACATCAACTACGGAAAAATGAGTTGAGCCAGAGTCAAACCATACATCTAAAATATCAGATACTTTTTCATACTGTTCTGACTCTGCACCTAGAAAATTTTTGATATCTAAATCCCACCATGCCTGAATACCTGATTTTTCAACAAGCTGAGCAACTGATTCCATAAGTTCTATAGTACGCGGATGTAGTTTATGCGTTTTTTTATGAACAAATATAGACATTGGAACACCCCAAGTACGTTGACGCGAGATACACCAGTCAGGGCGGTTAGCTACCATTGTTTCTATACACAATTTACCCCACGATGGTATCCATCCGCTAAATTTATTTTCTTTCAAACCTACTTGTTCTATTTTATTAATATTATCTAGAGCTTGCTTACGCAAATCTTTATGATCCATACTAATAAACCATTGTGGAGTAGCACGAAAAAAAATAGGTTTTTTATGACGCCAACAGTATGGATAACTATGGTGTATTTTTTCAACATAAAGTAGTGTTTCATACTTTTTAAGTAGATCTACTATAACATCATTAGCTTTTAATACAAAAAGACCATCTAAAATATGCATTCCAGAGTCAATATTATAAATGTAACAACCGTCTGGACCAACAGGATTAAGAGTTTCTAACCCATATTTCTGACCTACTATATAGTCATCAGGACCATGAGCTGGTGCAATATGGACAGCACCTGTTCCCTCCTCACGCATGACGTGTTTACTTAAAACTATCGGTACATTAAAAGACATAAAAGGATGTCGTACATACTGCTTCTCTAAGTTAATACCTTTACAACTACCTAAAATAACCCAAAAGGTATTACCTATACTTTTCATAACTTTATTAACAAGATTAGTAGCGATAATTAAACATTCTGTTTTTATTTGAACTAATTGGTATTCATACTCAGGATGTAGAGCAACTGCTCGATTAGCTGGTATTGTCCAAGGAGTAGTAGTCCAGATTAGTAAATAACATTTACCTTTAGCATTTTTAACACCAAATTTATTTAAAATTTCTTTTTTATCAACAGCAAAAAAACGAACATAAATAGATAATGATATTTGATCTTGATACTCAACTTCGGCTTCAGCTAAAGAAGAACGACATTCTGGACACCAATGCACAGGTTTAGAACCTTTAATTAGATGACCATTAGCAATAATTTTAGCTAACGCACGAATAATATTAGCTTCTGTCTCAAAAGCCATTGTTAAATACGGATGATCCCAATCACCTAAAACACCTAGACGCTGGAAATCAGCCTTCTGGCTTTTAATCTGCTCATAAGCATATTCACGACATTTAATACGAAACTCGGCGGCACTAAACTTCTTTCCTGGCTGACCAATTAGTTGCTCAACTTTTAGTTCAATTGGTTGTCCATGACAGTCCCACCCAGGAATATAAGGAGAATCAAAACCACTAAAACCTTTAGATTTTATAATAATATCTTTAAGAATTTTATTTACTGCATGACCAATATGAATACTACCGTTTGCATAAGGAGGACCATCGTGTAAAATAAAAGTTTTTTTACCTTTTTTTGCTTGACGTATTAAACCATATAGATCTTTCTCATACCAATGTTGCAGAATCAAAGGCTCACGTTTAGAAAGCTCTCCGCGCATCGGGAACCCTGTTTGTGGTAGGTTCAGACTACTCTTGTAATTACTCATTATATTTTAGTTCCGTTTTTAGCGATATATATAATTTAACAAAGAGTAAACTAAAAATATTATTTTATTTTACTTGGGTATATAAATATTAAATAGGTATATCTAGTCTAAAAAATTCACGTGTCATTAAAAGATCATGAAATATCTGTTGCTTTAATTCGTCAAGAGAAGCAAAATACCGTTCATTACGCAACTTTGCGCGCAGAACAACATGGACGTGTCGTCCATAAAGATTCATTGTAGTATCTAATAAATGTACCTCTAATTGTTGGCGTATTCCAGCAAATGTTGGGCGAGTGCCAATATTTGCAACACCTGGTAATGGTCCTGAGGCTAATCCATAAACATCTACTACATAAACACCGTGTACTGGTGCTATAATACATCTTAATGGTAGATTAGCAGTTGGAAAACCAATTGTCCTTCCAATTTTATCACCATGTATAATACGTCCGGAAATGCTGTATGGATGCCCTAACATGCTTTCAGCTAGATCTAATCTATCTTCCCGTAACGCCTGTCTAATAGATGTACTACTAATACGTTTATTATCCTCACAAAAACTCTCAGAATTATTAACAGTAAAACCAAACTTAGATCCTGCCTGCTGTAGTAACTGATAATCACCCTGACGTCCTGCACCAAAACGAAAATCATCACCTATAATGAGGTATTTGACACTAATTTTTTCAACTAGTAAATACTTAAGAAAATATTCTGCTGAATAAGCTGCAAAATTAAGATTAAAGCGCACGCATAAAAGATAATCTACCCCTTCACTTGCAAGGTAATGGTATTTATCGCGCAACTGAGTCAGCCTGGCTGGCACTTGATTTACACCAAAAACTTCTAATGTTTGAGGTTCAAAACTCATAACCATAACTGGTAGTCCTAAAATTTTTCCCTGTTGTTTTAAACGACCCAGTAAAACCTGATGACCTCGATGTACTCCATCGAAATTACCAATAGTTAGAATACAGTTATGATGACGAGGTCTTAGATTATGAATGCCACGAATTAACTCCATATCACGCTCAAAATTTTTAATCATCTTCTTGATGACTTTTTTATCTATATATTGATATTTAACAGTAATATGACTACTTAAAAGTAATATAGTAAAAATTAAGTAAAATAGGTTTTATTTTTAATATAATATTGAAAGTATTTTACTGTTTTTTTTAAATTATCTCTATTCCTTTTAAAAATACTTACAATATAAATGATATTTAATGAATGATATTTATGATGTATTTGCTAAATAATAATTAAAGTCGCAATTACTATTTACTAGTATAAAATAAAAAAATAAATTACACTATAATCTCCTATAGGAGGATAAATACACTTGTAATAAAAACTATGAATTACTTTTATTAATATTTAGATGAAATCTATAATTTTATAAGTTTTTAGATAAATATACATACTAATCTTACATTTTATAATTTTCAAAAATTAAAATATAAATATTTATTTTAAATAAGTATATTTTTAAATAAATTTGAGATACTAAATATTAGTAAAATTTATATTTTTATAAAAAATCATATAATATTGTATGATGTTATATGATTTTTTATAAATCTAGCAGTTTTATAATATACTTGTCGTATATTACTAGCAATTAAAATTAATAGGTTTATTTTTTAATATGTTTTGATGTTATTTGAATAGTGCTAAGGTTAAGCTAACTCTATAAAATATTTAAATTTTAGATATTAAGATGAATAGGTGAAATTAAGAGATGAAAATAATGTGGCGATGATATTTATATAGCTAAAACTAATAAGTTACAAGTTAACTCAAGTCTAGATAAAGGTAGTACTAAATATAGAATAATATTTTTTTAATGAGATAGATATCAATATATTTAAGTTTATATGTATTTATTATCTTTATTTTAATTTATTACGATTCGATTACTTAATGTTCTATTTATCATAATCTTAATAACAAGAGGAAGTATAAATATTACTATATAAATATCAATAAACATATAGAAATGATTTTAATATCACAATAATATTTTAAAATAATATTAAGTTAATATATCCTAAAATATCATTAATTTTAAGATATATTAGAAATTATTTAAATATTTTAAGGATTATTTTTATTATTATTTATAATATATCTTTTTATTTTTTTAATTATATATTACTAGATATATTATCTTTCTATAAGAATAGTATAGGAGGATTTTATTAAAAATAAAAATATTACTCATCAATTTATATGTATGATTTTAAAAAATTATTAACTATATTTTTATCTTAAGTAAAATATGATGTAATTAAATAATTAAAATTTTTTTTTAAATTGTATACTAAAATAGTAAAGCCATAAAAATTAATATAGCAAAATGTGTTTTAAATAACTTAATGAGAATATAATGGGTAAGAATATCATTGTACTAGGAACCCAATGGGGTGATGAAGGTAAAGGAAAAATTGTAGACCTATTAACAGAAAAAGCTCAGTATGTTGTGAGATATCAGGGCGGTCATAACGCAGGCCATACACTAGTAATTAATGGTACAAAAACTATTCTTCATTTAATTCCATCAGGTATTTTACATGAAAATGTCATCAATATTATTGCAAGTGGTGTGGTATTATCACCTAATGCATTAATAAATGAACTTACCGAATTAGAAATGCACAATATTCCTGTACGCGAACGCCTATTAGTATCCGCAGCCTGTCCTTTAATACTGCCATATCATGTATCTTTAGATAAAGCGCGTGAAAAATCTCTTGGTAAAGCAGCCATAGGTACAACAGGTCTAGGTATTGGTCCTGCGTACGAGGATAAAATAGCACGTCGGGGTCTACGCGTTGGTGATCTTTTTAATAAAAAGATTTTTGCAAGTAAATTAAAAAAAAATATAGACTATTATAATTTTCAACTAGTGCATTATTATAAAGTTAACTCAATCATCTATAAAGATGTACTTAATGAAATTCTCTCTGTGACTGATATTATAACCGCGATGACAGTTGATGTTGCTGGCTTACTTTATAAAGCAAATAAACGAGGTGACTTCATTATATTTGAAGGTGCACAAGGTACTCTACTAGATATTGATCATGGTACTTACCCATATGTCACCTCTTCTAATACTATTGCAGGTGGTGTAGCTACAGGATGTGGAGTAGGACCACTCTCTATTAATTATATACTGGGTATTACTAAGGCGTATTCTACTCGTGTAGGTGCGGGTCCTTTTCCAACTGAACTATATGATGAAGTAGGGGAATTTTTATTTACTAAGGGTCATGAATTAGGTTCAACTACTGGTCGTCATCGTCGTACTGGATGGTTAGACACTGTTGCTCTTCGACGCGCTGTAAAACTAAACTCTTTATCTGGCCTGTGTATTACTAAATTAGATGTTTTAGATGATTTAGATGAAATAAAGATCTGTGTAGGATATCGTATGCCTGATAGTAGTGAAATTAATACCATTCCAATAGATCCTACAAGTTGGGATGATATTGAACCAATCTATAAAATAATGCCCGGATGGGTAGAACCTACCTTTGGTGTAAGAAAATATAACAAATTACCACTTGATGCGATAAAGTATATTAAATATATAGAAAAAATAGTAGGTATACCTGTTCATCTAATTTCTACTGGACCTGATCGTAAAGATACTATAATTTTATATGATCCATTTAACTAGTTAATGAGTTATTATGCTGTATCTTTTATAAGATAAGTTAAAATAACTAAAAATTATTATTATATAACTCTAAACCCATAGTAACATATCTGTTAAAGTTATGTTTATATAGTAATTAGAATTACACTTCTAAGTACAAAATTATAATACTCCATGTTATACTACGACTAAAAAAATAAAATAAAGAAAAAATGTTTATATATTATTAGTGGTTCATTTAACTATATTATAAGTATTTATCATCAAGTTGATTAATATTTTACTTATAAAGTATAATTACAGAATATCTATAAATAATAAACTAGGTTAGTAATATAAAGCATATCTTTATCTTATAATATATCTTCTACTCAACTTATAAAATAATTCCTTTAAATATTGATAGGTGAATACTACTTAATACACAATATTAATAGTTTTTTATAATAAAAGGTGCTGTATTATTTAAAGTTTATTATCTAGATCGTATCATATAATATGATAAAAATAAAAAAATAATATAAAGCCACTATAAATATTTTATGAATTATCAGTAATGTTTATAGCTTTTATGTTAGAAGTATAAAATAAATTTAAAAAATTTAATTACTTATTATATTCTTTACCTAACACATAAAAACAAAGTATTTTGATAAAATCACAATAATACAAATTATATGAAAGTATTTTAGTATATAAAAGATTAAAAATATATTTTAAAAATATAAAGCTTTATTATTATGATGATAAGTGCTTTTTAATAAAAAGGTAAAAATATAAGATATATAGTGTGTTAATTAATATTTATTAAATTTTATTTATCTATAGATAGCAATATTATTGAATGTAGTGTATTGCTATATAAAAAATTATACAGAGGTAAGTATATTTTAGATGAAATATTATAGCTTTATTTAAGTAATATTATATTTTGTATTTAAAATGTTATAATAAAATTTATAGGTATTCTCTCAGTAAAGTATAAAATAATAAATAAAAAAATTTTAATTAAATGAATATAAAATAAAATAGTATAAACACATGAAGTGACTAGATAGTTATAAAATAAAGTAATAATCAAAAAAATTACTCAATAGAGATTAAAATATATCTATATAATTAACTATTTTAATAATTGATTATATAGATATATACAAATAATTATTTGATATTAATATAGTAACAATTTACTCATTAAGTACAATTAAAATATAAAAAGTTTTTTTAGTATCTTAAGATATATAAAATTCTTTAATGTATAATAATAGTATTTTACATATTTATCTAAAAATACTCGATATGGTTCATCAGGGCTATATATGGTAATGTCTTAATACTTTATTAAAGTACATATATTATATAGTAATATTGTTACTTGATAAAGTAAAGTATTTATTTTATTGTATTTTACAAAAGTTTTTTTATCAAAAAAAATATATACTCTAAGAATGATCAGTACTATTGAGATAAAATTAACATATATTTTATAGAAGGTATTAAACGTCAAATAAAACAATCTATTTTAATTAGTATTGATACTTATTTGTAAGTGTGTTAAGCCAAGCGATTAATATTATTAGTTAGGGCTTTATATGAATAACAATAAACATCTTCAGATAATAATAAGATTATTATCTTATATAATATATTGGTAGTATTATTTTCCCCTAATAAAAAAATAATAGTTTTAATCAGTTGTAATTAAACATAAAAAAATTATACAAGATACTTCTATATTTAAAAATAAAATTGAATAAATTATTAAAATAATTATTTTAATAATAAATATCTCTTAGCAAAATAAGATAGATCAACCCATAAAAATTAATATAGGGTTATATATAAATATACTACTTAATATAATTTAATTGTATATATAGTTATTTTTATAATATAGTAAGAAATTTTAAAATCTTAAGGTTTTATATAGAAAATATTATATTTTAAATATATATAAAAAATATAAATAAAAAACTTTATTAAAAATAATTATATTATTTTATATTAAATAAATTTATTATAAAGTTTTTAACTCATTTCTGATGAAAATAAAGTTACAAGTCTTTATCACTATTAATTAATAATTATTACATTAATATTTATTAATAATTAGTTAAGCTGCTTAATATATTTATTTTTTATAAAATAATTAACAATGTAAATAAAATTTATTGATTATTTATCTAATCCTTACAGAGTTATTAATTTATTATTTAATGTTCAAACATTGCAGAAATAGATTCTTCATTGCTTATACGGCGTATTGCTTCAGCCAACATACCAGACAAGGTAAGAGTATGTACTTTATCTAGAGATTTCATTTCTTCAGATAAAGGAATGGTATCGCAGACAATAATTTTATCTATAACAGATTTTTTGATATTACTAATCGCATCACCAGAAAAAATTGGATGAGTTGCATAAGCGAGTACACTTTTGGCACCACTTGCTTTTAATGCCTCAGCGGCTTTACATAAAGTACCACCAGTATCTATCATATCATCAACAATCACACAGTCACGACCAGTTACATCACCGATAATATTCATAACCTGAGATATATTAGCTCTCGGTCTACGTTTATCAATTATAGCCATATCAGTATCGTTTAATAGTTTAGCTATGGCGCGAGCACGCACTACACCACCTATATCCGGAGAAACTACCATCGGGTTTTTGAGATTCTGTCGTAACATATCCTCCAGGAGAATAGGACTACCGAATACATTATCTACCGGTACATCAAAAAAACCTTGAATCTGTTCCGCATGCAAATCTACGGTAAGTACGCGATCAACACCTACATTTGATAAAAAATCAGCTACAATTTTAGCAGTAATTGGTACACGAGCAGAACGTACACGACGATCTTGACGAGCATAACCAAAATAAGGAATTACTGCAGTAATACGTCCTGCAGAAGCACGGCGTAATGCATCAACCATAACTACTAGCTCAATTAGATTGTCATTGGTTGGCGCACATGTAGATTGGATAATAAAAATATCGCCACCACGTACATTCTCGTTAACTTGTACACTAACTTCTCCATCACTAAATCTCCCAACAGCAACATCACCTAGATTTGTATATAAACGATTAGCAATACGTCGTGCTAATGCAGGGGTAGCATTACCAGTAAAAAGCTTTATATTAGGCATAATAATACTTCTAGGTTTATATATAAAAAATAGTAGATACCCCTTTTATTAAAGATTAAGAGGGTAATAAATCATAATTCTATCTAATTAGTAGAAGTTTATAATTCAAATAATTATATCAATTATATAAGAAATAAATTTTATATCTTTAAGTAATATATTATAGTGAAAATTTATAAAATATAGTTATTAGATATTTATAACAAATTTTATAAAATTAAGACCCTATATACTATTATATTATTTTTTTACCACTTTAAAAATAAATAAGATTTCAAAATATTTAAGGGAAGTTTACTATATAAAACAAAATACTACATCTATCAAATTCATACAATAATCATATATTATATTTTAAAATTAATAATTTTTATATATATTATTAATAAATATTCATAAATTTATTCTTATTTTAATTAAGTAATATATATATTTTTAATGATAAATATAATGATATTTGCGCATTATCATAGTTTTAATTAACCAAAATATAAGTCACATACACACTATATAGTGATCATTAAAAATATTTTTTAAATTTTATAAAATTTTATTAAATAAGATAAATTGATGTATTATAGACAAATAAGTATAGAGGTAGATAAATATATCTTATAGATTTTATCTATATACTTGGAGTTTTAATAAAATTACATTTTATATTTTATCTATATATATTTAGTAAATTTAATTTTTTCATAATAATCTATTTGATAAAAATATTTTTTTTATCTTAGATATCTTATATTACTAATAATATTATAGTTAATATAATATTTTCTTATATACTACAAAAATAATATTTATTAGTATAGGAAATTATTTCATTCTTATAAAGCGTTACTTTTACACAAACAGTTTAATTTACTTGCGATCTTAATGAACATCAAAATAGTACTAATAAATTAGTATGGTTATAATATAAAAATTAAATCATATAAGACTGCTTTGTAGATAATTTGATTAACTTAAAAAGAGAAATACCTTCAAATGATATTTTGTAACTCTTATTTTATAAGAAACAATATTGTTATTTATAAAAATATTTTTGAGAAAAAATTTGTAACGGTGATACATTAATACCCCGCGCAACAAAAGCTTTAATCCCAATAGGTGCTTGTTTAAGTACCTGTTGGGCCGATTTTTTTGTATCAAATTCAGCAAAAACACACGCACCTGTACCGGTTAAACGTGATGTTGCGTATTGTGATAACCATAAAATGACTTTATCAACTTTACGAAACAATCTCCTTACAGTAATTTCACAATCATTTGAATACGGTATACGCAAAAGTTCCCGTAAAGAACGTACCGGAGAGTCTCTTTTTAAATCTGGATCTCTAAAAATTAAAGCGGTAGAGATATTAATATTTGGATTTACAATAAGATACCATCGTTCTACAGGATATACAGGATACTTTAATCTTCCCACTCCTTCTGAAAAATATGCATGACCATTAATAAAAAAGGGTACATCTGCACCTAACAGTGCACCTAACTTAATTAATACATCATGACTCAAATTAGCTTGCCATAATTTATTTAGAGCAACAAGTATGGTAGCTGCATCTGAAGAACCTCCACCTAGACCTGAACCAATTGGAATATTTTTTTTAAGTAAAAGATCTGCACCATGGTAGGAAAAATAATTAGGTAATTGATCACGCAGTAATTTAGCAGCACGAATAATTAAGTTCTCATTATTAGGTATACCTATGATAGGTGTTAGTAAATTTATTTGACCATCAATACGTGGAGTAATCATCAGTTGATCGCCGTATTCTAAAAACTGGAATATAGTTTGTAGATTATGATAACCATTAGTACGACGGCTATTTATATAAAGAAAAAGATTTATCTTAGCCGGTGCAGGCCAAATACTACTGGTAAAAATCATTTTTTATAAGATCCAATTATTTATTTTCAGTTTAAAAATTTGCTCTCCTTCTTTAATTTCTAACTGTACTGGTAAGGATGGATGAGCATGTGTACCATATCTAAGATAATTTACTCTCCAAGTGATACCGTCTTGGTTATAAATACAGTGCTGCAATCGATATTGATCATCAAGTATGCAATTAGTGGCATCACCTGAAAGTCCTAGCATCCATAAACGTAATTTTTTTAGTGGTATTTTTATACCTGTTAGTTTTTGTATATTTTTATCTATGTTATTTTTGATATAATATTTTTTTTGATTATTAGTAATTTGCATTCTACCAGAAGAAAAATTTAGTTCAATTGTATTACTGCATAATTGATTAATAAAAATTAAATAATAATTATCTGGTTTAATCTGTTCCCAAAAAAAATTACTATATACTACTTGCTTACCAGCTACTAGGTAAGTAAAGGTACCACGTATTTGATACTTAGTTATTTTTAATAATTGTGCTTCATGGTTTTTCCACTGCTGTATTTTCTTAGAATTACCAGTAAGATTGGTTTGTTGTAAAGCACTACAAGATATTAGTAATAAATAACTTAATATTAAGGGGGTTAAAAAAAATATTTTTTTGTATTGATGTCTAATGTTCATATTTAAAATAACGAGAATACTCATGATGAGTTACAGGAGAAATCCTATCTACCACTATTGATTGATCATGTATACTCATTCTAAAATAGTGAGTATATTCTTGTATAAGATATTATTATGTCTTATCTATTATATTTTCTTTATTCAAATTATATTTCATAGTAAAAATACATAAATCATTACAATATATACTCACAATTATAAATAATATTTATATATATTTCCTAGAAAAAGCAATGATAATATATATCAACATATAAATAATAATTTTCTATAACACTAATATTTTTTTATACATCAAATATATTATTTTAGATAAATTATTATTTTGTTATCTTGCTTGTACTTAAAATATACTAAAATATTACTTAAGTAACTCTTAATTAAAAGGATTATATGTTTTCTATTAAAATCTGAATGTAAATGTTACTTAGAATGTATGTTACTTATTATTAATACAAGAGATTATTTTATGTTATTTAACTGTGAGTATATTTTTATATTTTAAAATATAAAAAATTAATATATAAAATTAACTAGTTATGTATGACTTAGTGATTATATATTTTAATGAAAATTAAAATCTTCTAAATAAAATAAATGTTAGTAGATTTACTATAGTCATATAAAATATTTTATAAAAATATACTATAAAGATCAGTATAAATGGCACATATTATCTAGTTATTAATTTAATTAAAACCTTTTCTAAAAGAATATTTTAAATATACCTTGTAACTAATAATCTATACACTAAGTAGTAATTTACTAAATATACACTAACTAAATCAATATCATGAGATTTATAATGTTAAATAAGTAATAAACAGTTAAAATATATCATAATAATGACTCGTTGTATGAATATGTATAAATTATAATATATAAGATAAATAACTTATTCTATACTGACTTAAACAAACTAAAATATGAAAAGATATGTTTAATAATTAAGTATTATAAATATACTAAATTACTTATCTAGTAATAGAAATAAGTTAAATTATTTATGCACTCTGTAGACGAGTATATCACTAAAATAAGTAATCATAATAATATTTCAAAAGTAAGAATTTACCCTGTAAAGGTATACAATAATTTTTCTTGCTTTTTTATATATAGCGCTAAAATAGGCAAATCATAAATTATTTATCTAATATTTCTATTGATATTTCATAAGAAAATTTCATAAAATAATTTGCAAATCTTGACAAGAATCCATACTCGAGCTAATATTTTATTAAAGATATTTAATGATATAAAAATATTTATTTCTATAATATTAATCTTAACAATATAACAATAGAAATTGTATTTGAATAAATAATTTTTAGCATACTAAGTTATAACGTTTATATTTTTTAGGGCACTAAAATAACATACATATTTAACCATTCACTACTTAAATAATTAAAATATAACTAATGCATTCATCAATATTTCTAATAAAATTAATAAGTTATAATAGTATTTATAATAAATATAAGTATACAAGAATTTCTTAAAATAATCAAATTCACTCACTATAAATTATTTAATATAAGTTAAGGTTAGTATACTCATACATGAAGCCCGTTATAATTGCAAAACTTGAAAGTTTACAGGAACGTTATACTGAAGTAAAGGTATACTTAGAAGATTCTAATATTATTAATAACCAGAGCTATTTTCGCAAGCTATCTTGCGAATATGCATATTTAAACCAAATTATAAATTTTTTTCAAATTTGGAAACAAATAAAAAAAGATATTTATGCTGCAGAAATAATGCTTAATGAGCCTGACATTAAAGAAATGGCACAGGAAGAGATTATCAAAGGAAAAAAATATATTCTAGAATTAGAACAGCAAATACATAGTTTACTTTTACCTAATGATCCTAATGATAAACGAAACTGCTATTTAGAGATCCGCGCTGGAACAGGAGGTGATGAAGCAGCATTATTTGCAGGTAATATGTTTCGCATGTATAGCCGTTACGCAGAATCTCATAACTGGACAATAGAAGTGCTTAATACAATTCCAGGTGATCATGGAGGCTTTAAAGAGATTATTACTAAAGTAATTGGTAATAATGTTTATGGATATTTAAAGTTTGAATCAGGCGGGCACCGTGTACAACGTATACCTGCAACTGAAACTCAGGGAAGAATTCATACCTCAACCTGTACGGTTGCTGTAATGCCTGAAATTCCGATAACAGAATTGCCAGATATTAATCCAGAGGATTTACGTATTGATACTTTTCGTTCATCAGGAGCAGGTGGACAACATGTGAATACAACAGACTCAGCAATTCGTATTACCCATATACCGACCCGTATTGTAGTTGAATGTCAAGATGAACGTTCACAACATAAAAATAAAGCAAAAGCCTTATCTATATTAGGTGCACGTATACGTAAAGCAGAAATAACAAGACTAGAACAAGAAAAAGCATCAACACGTCGTAATCTATTAGGTAGTGGAGAACGTTCAGATCGTAATCGTACTTATAATTTTCAGCAGGGGCGCATAACAGACCATCGTATAAACTTAACAATTTATTGTCTAGATGAAGTAATGGAAGGTAAATTAGACATACTAATTGAATCTATTCTTAAAGAACATAAAAATGATCAATTAATTTCAATTTACGAAAATACTAATGCAATTTAATCAGTGGTTAAAACAGGCTATCGCAAGACTTAAAATGAGTAAAAATCCAAGACGAGATGCTTATATCCTACTATGTTTTATTACTGGTAAAAGCTATAGTTACGTTTTAGCATTTAGTGAAATAGTACTAACGTTAAAACAAGAATATCAGCTAGAACAGCTTTTAATAAGACGTATAAATAATGAACCAATAGCTTATCTAATCGGTGAGTGTGAATTCTGGTCTTTGTTACTCAAGATTTCTCCAGTAACGATAATACCGCGCATTGATACTGAATGCCTAGTAGAGAGAGCTTTGGAGTTACTACCAATAAGTGCATGTAGAGTACTTGATTTAGGCACCGGTACTGGAGCTATTGCTTTAGCACTTGCTAGCGAACGTCCTGATTGCTATTTTTTTGGTATAGATTGTTCTGCAGATGCTATATTTTTAGCATTAAGTAACGCTGTAAATTTGCATATCTCTAATGTATCATTTTTAACTGGAAGTTGGTTTAAACCGGTATTAAGACAAAAATTTAATTTGATTGTAAGTAACCCCCCTTATATTGATCAATCCGATCCTCATCTATTACAAAGTGATATTATGTATGAACCTTATAGAGCGCTAGTTGCACCAGAACATGGAATTGCATATTTACGCCATATAATAAAATTTGCTCCCTATTATCTTATTAATAATAGTTGGTTAGTTATAGAACATGGTTGGCAACAAGGAAAAAGGGTTCGTCAATTGATGTGTGAGCGAGGATTTACTCAAGTTTCTACAAAAAAAGATTATAGCAATCATGAACGCATAACATCAGGAAGGTTTGTTTTATTTTTAGCTAAAATATCTTAAAATATACTTTTAACCTAAAATTGTATTATTAATTTTATTAAGAAATATATGAAAGTTATAAAAGAAAAAATAATTTACAATATGAATGTGATAATATTATTATATTATTGATAAATTTTTAAAATACAAAAATTATTTTATTAGATTATACATTGGTTTTATTAAATTACTAATATATGGTACAATATATATTTAATAATATCTTATACTATATTATAGTTCTACTACTTATTACCACGATGTTATAATTTATCCATATTTAATACTTGCATACATCTTCTAATTTATAAGATAAAAATAAAATATATTTCATAAATAAAAGAATAATAAAGGTAACTTAAATATATTATATTTAATAATATTAATTATTGAATACTTTTGTGCTATAAGATTTTTCCTATAGGGGAGATATATGAATTATTATATACTCAATAAAAATATTTTATCTTAAGATAAAATATATATAAAATAATATAATAACTAATTCATAATAACTTAAAATCATGAATTAAGTAACAATGTTTATTATGATCTGAATCATAATAAATATTCCCGTATATATTAAAAATATACATATATAATTAAACTTAAAAAAATAGATATAATACTATTGGTATATAAGTAAAACTAATGCATTATATTATATAATAAACATTAATAATTAATAACTAACAAAATAATAAATACTTATTATTACTAATAAACCCTTAAAAGGGATATATTATAGTAAATATACTTTTTATTATATTTTTATATATACAATACAATAATACCTATTATAGGATATACTAGATAAATAAAATTTAGTCTATTTAATAAATACAATTGCCAAATCAGTCTAATAATTTATAATTATTCAGTATATAGATTATTTATACTAGCTATATTGAATTTTTTGCAACATTCTAATAAGTTAATTATTATTTTTACTACCTAATAACTATATAATGAAAAGTACACTAACATAGTTACGCAATTAAAATTTTTTATAATTTTATAATAAAATATAACTTATAATTATATATTATATTTTATAGTTCTACTCTTTCATGTAATTATAGTCTTATTTATAATCTTAACTATTACTAGTAATTTAATGATATTAATATTACTAAAATATAAATATAGATGCTATCATATAAAATGATAAATAATCATGGTATATAATATCCGAGAAATATATAATTGTTTGATTACAATGATAATATTTTATCTTACTCTCTTAATAAGATTAAATAAGTTATTTTATTATCTATTTTAGATATCTTGTTAATTAACTAAATGAATAAAATATGTATTAATATATATTATAATAATATTATTATTAATAATTTTATTATTGATACTTAACAGCTTTTTATTATAAATAATATTATATTATTAGAACGGATGTATATTTCTAATATTAGATATTAATCAGTGATTCTTACTACTAATTTATTAAGTAAAGTATTTTAATAATCACAAAATAATAAAATATAAAACAGTATTTAAATTATATACTACCTTCACTTTTTATTAGTAATTTATATAAATTATATAATATTAAAATAAAATAAAAAATTTAGTAAAATACATATACCTTATAATATATTCATTATCAATAAATATCTTAATGCTATAATTTTAATTATTATTGTTATTAATATAAATTAGTATACCATATAGTAATTCAAAAATATTACACCATAAAGACAAGATAAAAAATAGTATTTGCATAAACCATAATATATATATATTTAAAATAAGTTACTATCTAATTATATTTATACAGAAGAGTTAAAATACTAATTAGTAGTACTGTACATAATAAAACACATGGATCTGTAATGTACATTACAAGTAACTAAGCAAGATTATTCTAAATTATTAGATAATTATATCTTCATAAGAATTACATAAAAACTATACATAATAATTTTGTGTTAACAAAATCATAAATAAACTAGAATAATGATTATTAAATTCATAATTATTACTTCATTAACCATCTTATTATTTTATATATCTATAAATTATTAGTATAATAATAAAAATCATCAATTATATAACTAGTTAAATTCTAGAAGATATTGTTAATATCTAACATTATAGCTTATAGCGTAGATTTATTCATAACTTTTCTATTATTAATTTTATTATTATATTATTTAGTTTGATTACTATTTATAGGTGGTATATTTAATACTACTCGTATATGTAATAAAAATATATTTTTAGAAAAACCAGCGTAAATATTGTTTAGTATATAGATAAATTCGCGTATCTATGTATACTTTCAATATATGTAAGTAAATTAAAATAATACATGAAGTTATTAGTTATTAAATAATATAATAAGGTTAATAACCTATTTTATATAATACTTTACAAATTTATATAGCAGTATCCCCAATAAGAAATACATAAATTATAAAATAGTAAAAAATATGCCAAAATTACCACAATTATGGTAATAAAAACTATTTTTACTAAGAAATAACCTGCAGTAAAAATAAAATTTATTGACATATATATATTTCTAACAATCTTAGAGGTTGTAATACAAGATTAATAATCTTATTAAAGATATATAAAATAATTTAAATAATATTTAATAATTAATATTTAGTACAAAACAATTTATTTACTACTATCACTAATAAGAAATTATCTAATATTAAGAGAAATTAAAAAACAAATACAATATTAAAAATAATACATAACCTTTATTCATATATATCAAATTTATGCATCAAATACAGATCATATAATATCTACTTATAGAATATTCAATAATATATTTCTGTATAACTATTTGGTAAGCTATTAAATAAATATTATAAAACACAAAAACATTATATATTTTAAGATATTTGTAAGTAGGATGATTAGCTTATTATGTTATTTTTAACATCAGACTAGAATTATAATATACTAAATCAATTTAATATTAAAATCCTAGTAAAACTATATTTAGTTTAATAAGAATATTCTAAGTACTTAAAATAATAATTTTAAATTTTTAAATAAAATAAGCCTAAGGAATAATCTGATTTGTTATGATATTTGATACTAGGAGATCAATAATATATGAAAAAAATTTTACTAATTGATGATGATCACGAACTTATAGAGCTATTAAAAGAAATACTACACTTAGAAGGTTTTAATGTAGTTATTGCGTATGATGGTGACCAGGCTATAAAGATTTTAGATCCTAGTATAGATTTATTATTATTAGATATAATGATGCCAAAAAAAAACGGCATAGATACATTAAAAGCAATACGTCAGCATTATCAAACCCCAATAATAATGCTAACTATACGTAGTGATGAACTAGATCGCATTCTAGGACTAGAACTTGGAGCTGATGATTATTTACCTAAACCTTTTAATGATCGTGAGCTTCTTGCACGTATTCATGCAATCTTACGCCGTGCAAATTGGAAAGAATCTAAACAAAATAGTAAAAGCAACTTACAAACATTAGAAATAGGTTATCTATTTATGAATCCAGGAAAACAAGAAGCTTGTTTTGCTGGAAAAATATTAGAATTAACAGGAACTGAGTTCACCTTACTTTATCTACTAGCTCAGCATATAGGGCATGTTGTTTCACGAGCATATCTAAGTGAAAAAGTATTAGGTAAACGTCTTACTCCATTTGATCGTGCAATAGATATGCACATCTCTAATTTACGTCATAAACTCCCTGAACGTAAGGATGGTCAACCTTGGTTTAAAACTCTACGCGGCCGTGGCTATCAAATGGTTTCTATTTTCTAATGAATAACCTTAAAGTGCGTATTTTTACTATTTTCTGGTTAATGTTAATATTAGTACTCATGGTAATATTATTACTATTAAAATTAGATGAAAATCAGTTAAATGATTTAATAGATAGTCAAATAAAGCAAGAAGTAATAATAGAAAAAAAAATAAAAAATAGACTGACAATAGATATAACAAATGATTTGGTTTGGTGGAAAATCTTACTACACAATATTGATCAATGGTTATTTTCTAATCCAGCAATTATACTAGTAACAAAAGAGGGGTATATTATTAAAAATCAACGTATATTAATACAAAACATGCGTACCTTCATTAACACATCTGATAACAGAGATATATTAAAAAAAAATAAATATAGCCCACTTGAAAAATTAGGTCCTCTTTTTCCTAAAAATAACCAAGATCAATATCAGTTTTATTTAGTACGCCAGGATAACAACTCTCAAGATACATTTATTAATTTAATATTTAACCGACCCATTTTTTTATTACTAATCACTATATTTAGTAGTACACCTTTATTGATTTTCATAACATATAATCTTGTTAGACGTGCACTTAAACCTAAAAATACTATTGATAACATTAAAATTGATAGTCTTAATCAGCAACCAGAATTAGAATTTAGGCTGCAAGAATTTTTAGCTACAGATAATAGTTTAAATCAAATAGTAATTACACTGCAAAAGATAGTCAACACACAACAAATCTTAATATCTAATATCTCTCATGAGTTAAGATCTCCTCTGACACGTTTACAGCTTACTATTGCACTTATGCGTCGTCGTTATAAAGAATATAATGAATTATCACGTATCGAAATGGAAATAGATCGTATAGATAACATGATTAATGACTTAATATTACTTTCGCATAATGTATATCAAACTACATTAGAGAAAAAATACTTGAAAGCTAATGAACTTTGGTACAAAGTATTAAAAAACGCTAAATTTGAAGCTAGTGAGGTAGGTAAAATACTAGAAATTATAAATCCTCTTGGTCCTTGGCCAATTTTGGGTAACTATAATGCACTTAATAGTGCACTTGAAAATAGCATACGTAATGCTATATACTACTCATATAATAAAATCATAATCACTTTTAATTGTGATAGCCGGGGTATTATAATTAAAATAGACGATGACGGCTTTGGTGTAACTCAAGAAGAACATGAGCAGATTTTTCACCCATTCTATCGAACTAATGAGGCACGTAACAGTCATATTAATGGTACTGGTTTAGGATTAGCTATAGTCCGCATGGTTGTAGAACAACATCATGGTTGGGTTAAGGTTAAAAATAGCATCCTACTAGGTGGTCTATGTCTTAAAATTTGGTTACCACTTTATATAAAGTAAATTTTAAAAGATAATTTTTATTATCTATAATGTTAGTATAGGTAAATTCACCTTCTTAATATTGGTCATTAGTTAATAGAAATATTAATAGAAGTTGTACTAGAAAATTTCCAGATATTATATCTGCATAAAATTATGAATTTTCAATACATATAAACTTGCAAAAATATTTATAAAAAATTTCTATAATTTTATATGTCCTTATATAATATAGTATAATTTTAAATTTACTCAGTTAAATATCTAATAATAAAAATTATAGGAAGTAATGTGACTATATAAATAAATGTATGCATCAATCTTAAAATATTAAAAATATAAAAGATACTTTTTTAAAATGTTAGTTACCTAAGTTAGTATACCAATATATGATTGTTTATATAAGACATATAATAAAAAAAATACATGTAACTGTTTATTATAAAAACACTCTAGGTATTTATTAAATATAATTAAGATATATTTTAATGTTTACTCAATATCAATCTATAATATAAATTCCATTAAATAGTAGGGTAGTAAATATAAATTAAATATACAGGTAGATGATACTATTATGTATTTCTCAATACTAACTGTAAATTTATTTTTAAATAACATAGTCTTTACATAACTCTTTGATCTATATACTTAATATACATTATGTAATTTTTTATTTTACATCTATCAGTATATAAAAGCTATAGCACATAAAATTGTACATATTACACTAATTTTCTATAACTCAAATATAATAATTTATTAAATTTTTATATTTATATAACATATAAAATATACTTATAAAATAAAGAACTATACTAAAAATATAAACTATAGTTTACTACTAGTTTTAAATAAATTTAGTAATATACTATAAACAAGAAAACTTAACTAACAATGCTTAATAAATAAATGTAAAATACATTACTACTCAGGGCAAATAAATAAGACATAAATAAATAGCTATAAATATATTAACTTTATTATCTATATAAAATATTAGGAAATAAAATGATAATTTTTAAGATAAGGATAAGATCTAATCTTCTTAAGTAAAATAGTAAGTTGAAACATACATATCTTAAGATGCTATATTTATATTTATTTATTAATGAAATAAGATAGCCGACCTTAAGATAATTAATAATATAGAATAGTGGTAATTAGATTAACTATAATATCTAAAACAAAATTATACTATAATATATTGTATTGCATTTAATATGCAATACTGTAATTGCTAAAAAGCAAAGAGCATTTATTTGTCATCTAAATAATAAAATTTAATTAATAATAATTATATGATACATTATCCATTTTAATAGTTTGTTATACTAACACTACATTAGTATAGTTATTATATATAAATGTAATGATTCATTATATTTAAAAGAAATATATACTCTATATTATTTATAATAATACAATACAGTATTTTTACTTATTAAGCTTACTACCTTATAGTAAGAGACATATTATCTATGTCTAATTCATTAGATATTAAACTAATCACATGTTAATATAAAAATATAATAAATAGAAGTTTAATGGTAGACAAACATTCGTCTGCCTCTATATTCAATTATAGTATAGGTCAGACTATGAAGCGCGCGATAGTATTATTTAGTGGCGGTCAAGATTCAACAACCTGCCTAGTTCACGCATTAAATCAATATAATGAAATACACTGCATAACATTTAATTATAACCAACGTCATAGTACTGAAATAAACATTGCCCGTAATTTAGCCCTTAAGTTAGGAGTTTATATACATACAGTATTAGAGATACCATTACTTAATGAGTTAGCTGTCAGTAGCTTAACTCGCCCTAATATTTCTGTACCAACTGAAAAAATAGATACTATTCCCAATACTTTTGTTCCAGGTCGAAATATTATATTTCTAACTATAGCTGCTATTTACGCTTATCAAGTGCAGGCTAATATTGTTATTAGTGGTATATGTGAAACTGATTTTTCCGGCTATCCAGACTGTCGTAATGAATTTGTGCAGGCTCTTAATAGAGCAGTAATCATAGGTATAGGACAAAATATACATTTTAAAACTCCATTAATGTGGCTAAATAAAGCTGAAATTTGGGCTTTGGCGGACTATTATCATAAATTAGAGCTTATAAATCAAGAAACCATGACATGTTATAATGGTATTAAAGGAGTAGGGTGTGGTAATTGTCAATCCTGTTATTTACGTTCTCATGGGTTAAATAATTATCTAACTAATCGCACATTAGTTAGAACTAACATGAAAGAAAAAATAGGCTTATAAAAGCTCATTTATAATTTATAAAGTATCTACTCTCTTTCTCGTTATTGAGTTATTTCTAATATCTTCACAATTAATTGTGATAAAAAATAATTATATTAGGAGAGAAATTGATACCTTAACATTAATATATATTTTATATGTATAAGTTTATTAATCTTTAAAAAAGTGGATACACTCTAATAATTTATAAAAATATTATTACAATATAATAAATTATATTATTATCTGAAAATAACGATGTTTTTAGATTTAAAATATATTATGTACACTATAAAGATAATATTTTTAATACTAAATATACTTACTAATATATAGAATAATAAATAATAAAATAAATTCAATAAAAATAATAAAGATCACCTAAAAACTTAATAATTATTAAAAGATACCTTTTCTATATAAATATATATTATAGTATTTTCTAGTAAAAAAGTTAAAAATAGAGATTTTAATTATTTAAAGAAGATATATAAAATAGTAGTGAGAGAGAAATAAAACCTTAAATTTATGACGTATATAAAATAATAAATTAATTATTTCATTTATCATAGTCTTGGAAACTATAAAGTTTATATTACAAAATAGTTAGATATTTGATCTAATATACTATTATAAATTATTTAATATATAAATATTAATTACTATTATATAGTATAATACTCATAAAAAATTTATTTCTAATATTTAATTCAAATATTATTTTATGGGAGGTAGATATAATGATATTATCTATATAAGAACATTAATATAAATTAAACTTTATATACATGACACTTAATTAATCATACAAAATATCCTTAATATAAGCAATTAGTAAGACTTATAGTAACCCACTATAAGATAGTATATCTTGACAATATATTAGAAAGATACTATGTTAATTGAACATTAATTAGTATATATACAAGAAAAAAGTAATTTATTACTTAAGTAGGTTACTCTCTATAAGCCGGTGAAAAAAAATTTTATGTATACTTTTAATATAATATCGATAATATACCTTGTATATTAGTTAGTTGTTTTTCCTAAAAACAAATGAAAATAGATATAATATTATTAAAAAATAAATTGAGATATCCTACTATAGGATAGTATCCAATCCTTATTTTTATAAATAATAAAATTACACACTGTAGTTTTTATCCACAACTAAAATATTTATATAAATACACATTGATAGGTAATATTATTACATAATCTATCTAATATTTATTAAATAAATTATAAAAAGTTTTTTTAAAAAAATATCTTCTATCTACTTAAATATTTTAATTATTAAAAAATAATAATTATACACTTTTACTATACTTAGAATATTATACCGCTAGTGAAAACTATCTATTAGAATTTTATAATAAATAATATAAAATATTTTAGATGATTTATCTATCTTATGATATGCTACTTTAGCAGGTAAAACTAATAATTAATTCTGATAAGGTAAATTCATAACCTTTGAATAAATAATAAGCACAATATTAAATGGTTATTAATAAACAACATATGAGGGAATGCTAATATATTAAGATACTATAGAGAGTATAAATTTAATAATAAAACATTTTTTATTATTAAATATTTTCTAAAATAATATTTTTATTTCTTATAAATAAAATCAAAATAATGTTATAAACTACTCAAGCTAAGAACTTGACCATCAATACACTTTCTATCGTAAAATAATTTATAGATATATAAAAGTAATACAGTATCTTATTAAAGATAAAATATATTATAATTAAATATTATTTATTATAAAGTGCTTTTATAGAATAATATTAATTTCCCAGAATAATTTATAATTACACAAAAATATAATTTATGTATCTAGTAATGATTTTAATATAATTTTATATTATTATTTAATGTTCTATTTATAAGTATTTTGTAATAAAAACTATTAAAATAGTTACTAGTATTAGATGGGTTTTATCATTGAATTAATAGGATATATTTATAATCTTTAGATTACTGATATCTAAAATACTTATATATTATAATTGCATAAGAACAGCTAATTTTATAAGTATCACCATTTACTACTAAATTTATTTAAAATATTACCATTATATACTATATAACCATTATACTTGTTATATATCTAATAAAATTTATATCCTTATAATTTTTTATCCGAGTGCGTCAATTGATTAGTAGGTTGTACAATTAGATGATAACATCTACATGTATTAACGGCTTCATTTTAGCAAAAAGAATTTATTTAGTAGAGATTATCAATATTAACCAGATATTCTGATATATATTTAATGTAATAATACTATTTAAGATAAGTTAAATACATTACTTATAATATATTAACAAATATAATAAATATATTAATATAGTTAATTCAATGCAAATTTATATAAATATAAGACATTTTATCTTTTATACATAAATACACCAAAATAATACATGATATAATTTAAAAAATCAGTTAATTAAGGATTCTCCATACTTATGTTATTTAGCAATTTATTTTATTCAACAGATACTTTAATATAAATTTATAAAATCATTATATATACTTATATAAATATAGATTTAAAAATATAAAATATATTTATGACTTATAAGTCATAATAATTTTAATAACTTATTATTTATTATTGATAACAATTAATAAATAATAATGATATTATATAGTAATTTATATAAATTAATTTATTTTTATATAAACTCTAGTAGTTTATATAAAAATATTTTTATTAAAAAATTATATTTATAACTAAAAGTCACTGAAAATTATGGATAGATCTCTTTCTATTGCACTTGCGCAGCTTAATTGGCTGGTGGGTGATATCGAAGGTAATACTAAACGTATGATAACTACTTTGCAAGAACAGCGCAATATAGGTGCTGATTTAGTCATGTTTTCTGAGCTGGCTCTTTCAGGTTATCCACCTGAAGATTTACTCTATCGTAAAGATTTTTATCTACGCTGTTATCAACAACTAAATTATTTACAACAGGCATCAATTGGTATAGCTATTATAGTTGGTCACCCGTGGCGTCAAGATAACGTTTTGTATAATGCTTTATCCATGTTTTCTGAAGGTAAGGTGATTGCACGTTACTTTAAGCAGAAATTACCAAACTATGGCGTATTTGATGAAAAACGTTATTTTTCAGTAGGAAAGGATACCTGTATCGTTAAGTTTAAAGATTATTATTTAGGTTTGCTTATTTGTGAGGATTTATGGTTTTATGATCCAGTTAATAATGCGGCTACTGCTGGAGCTGAAATATTACTTTCAATTCATGCCTCACCTTATCACAGAAAAAAACCTTACATTCGTAGGGAATTATTAATAAATCAATGCAAATGTACTGGATTACCCTTAGTATATCTAAACCAAGTGGGTGGTCAAGATGAACTTATTTTTGATGGTGGGTCGAAAGGGTTAGATGCCTCGGGTAATGTAACACATAGTTTAGCAAGTTTTACTGAACATACAGTATTATTTAATCTGCACAATATGCAAGTAAAACCCATGATTACACCTATATCTTACCAGTCAGAGATAGCACAAATCTATGAAGCTCTAGTTTTAGCAGTACGTGATTATGTTATAAAAAATGGTTTTGAAGGTGTACTTCTTGGACTATCTGGAGGTATTGATTCTGCATTAACTCTAGCTATTGCTGTTGATGCACTGGGTAGGGATAAAGTACTAGCAATAATGATGCCATTTCTCTATACTACTAGTATAAGTATTGCTTATGCTAAAGAAGAAGCTAAAATTTTGGGTGTTGACTTTAAAATAGTATCTATTCAGCCTATATTCGAGGCTTGTATGTCGCAAGTAATGCCTATATTTAACGGTAACAAAAAAAATAATACTGAAGAAAATTTACAAGCACGCTGTCGTGGCTTATTACTTATGGCTATATCTAATAATTTACATCGTATAGTTTTGACAACTAATAATAAGAGTGAGATGGCAGTGGGATATACTACACTCTACGGAGATATGGTAGGTGGTTTTGCTGTTTTAAAAGATGTGACTAAAACTCTTGTATTCCAGCTATCTAAATATCGCAATACAATATCATATGTCATTCCAATAGGAGTAATAGAACGTTCACCATCAGCAGAGCTAGCACCTAATCAGATAGATCAGGATAGCTTACCTCCATACAATATACTAGATGCAATTCTAGAAGGTTATATTGAGCAAGATCAATCCATAGAGGATCTTATCACTGCTGGTTTTACAGAAGAGGTCGTACGTAAAATTATTAGATTAGTAGATATTAATGAATATAAACGCCGTCAATCTGCTATTGGGCCACGTATAACAACCCGTAACTTTGGCAAAGATAGAAGATATCCTATTACGTCATTTTTTAATCATAAAAATTTACAAAAAAATTAGTAGTTATCTGGTAAATAATAAATTTTATATCTAAAATTTCACTAATTATTTCATTAATACTTGATATTCAGTAATATTTCTGCAAATATATCTAATTAAATAAAAATTAATTTATCTTCATATAATATTATATTATATAAGCTTTTATAACAAAATTATTATTAGTAATTAATATAGAAGTAATGAATCATCTAATACTAGAATATGTCTTTAAGTGATTACTTTATTTTTGTAGTAATTTATATTATTAGTGTTAATGTAATATTTTTAATATAAAAATATTTAACTTCTTATATAGTGTAATAATACATATTCACTAAATTAAAATTATGTTAAGTTATTATTTAAATAGTTAATGATAACACCACAAGGAAAAAAGAATTTATAGGAGGTCTTCTTATTTATATCTTTATCTGAAAGTTATTAATATAAAAATACTTATATATTTTGACTGTATGTATCCACGGCCATACTAGTAAATAGTAAATAGTAAATACTAAAAAAAATAAACAACTAAAATATTAAAAATATTAATAAGTAGTCTTCTAAATAAAAGAAAAAATTTAGACAAAACCAGTAATAGATATTTTTAAATATTTAAGAAATTAAACTATGCGTAATATATAATATTTTTAAGAAAAATAAATAAAAATATTATAAATAATATAACCTAGGCGATATTTAGGAAATAAAAAATATTTTGAGATATTAGATAACATTAATCTCTCAAACTATAATCAGCTTAAATAAGCTATCTAATTAATATAAATTTTATTAACAAAGTATTGTTAATTACTTAATTTTTTAGTAAAACTACATGATAATATAAAACGCATCATATTAAATATTTAATATTCTACTCTAATATATTAAGGATAACCTTTATTTTGTTAAATAACTAGCCATTAAAAGTGATACGAAAAATATTTTTTTATATCGATAATTACAATTGATAGTTAGTAAGATTTGCAATAATCAGTAATATCTAAATATATTTCTATATTCTAATAAAATAATTTTCATTAAAAAATGTAGAATATTTAGTAATCTATCAATTTTCCTAAAATAAATTAATTTTACATAGTTATTGCTATCTATGCAATAAATATGTGCTATATAGGTTATCGAATTATTTATATCAATCCTTATAAATAAAGATTGATAAACTATACTAGTAAAATAATGATCTACTTAACCACCTAAAGGTAATAAGTATCATGTCTTTAGTAACAAGATTTAATGTAAAAGACTATATTAGTCATCATCTAACACATTTTCATATAGGTACGGGGTTTTGGTCAATTAATATTGACTCAATATTTTTCTCTGTTATATTAGGAATAACATTCTTAGTTATTTTCCATAGAGTAGCTAAAAATGCAACTAATGGTATCCCGGATAAGTTACAAACTGCCATTGAACTTATTATTATCTTCGTTGATAATAGTGTACGCGATATGTATTATGGTCAAAGTAAAATTATTTCCCCACTTGCTCTTACTGTATTTATTTGGGTTTTTCTTATGAATCTCATGGATCTATTACCCATTGATTTTTTACCTTATATAGGTGAACACGTGTTTCATTTACCAGCACTACGAATAGTTCCTACTGCTGATGTAAATATTACATTATCTATGGCACTTGGCGTATTCCTCTTAATTCTATTCTACAGTATCAAGATAAAAGGTTTATATGGTTTTATAAAATCGCTTACAGTAGAACCATTTAAACATCCTATATTTATTCCTATTAATTTTATTTTGGAAAGCGTTAGCTTATTATCTAAACCAATTTCATTAAGCTTAAGACTGTTTGGTAATATTTATGCCGGAGAATTAATTTTTATTCTTATTGCCGGTCTATTACCATGGTGGTCCCAATGGATACTAAATATTCCATGGGCTATATTCCATATACTTATTATTACTCTACAGGCATTTATTTTTATGATTTTGACTATTATTTATCTATCTATGGCATCTGAAAAACACTAATTTTATTAACATTCTAATATATTTAAATACAACAAATTGGAGAATATCATGGAAAATCCGAGCATTAATCTACTATACATGGCTGCTGCTGTAATGATGGGTTTGTCGGCAATCGGTGCTGCAATCGGTATTGGTATTTTGGGTGGTAAATTCTTAGAAGGAGCTGCAAGACAACCTGATTTAATTCCTCTTCTGCGTACACAGTTTTTTATTGTAATGGGTTTAGTTGATGCAATCCCCATGATTGCTGTTGGCTTGGGTCTGTACGTTATGTTTGCTATCGCGTAGAATAATCTTTGTTTACTTCACTATAAACAAATACACTAAATTTAATTATTAAAAGGCTTTATGCTGTGAATCTGAACGCAACAATACTTGGTCAAACTACTGCGTTTATTTTATTTGTATGGTTCTGTATGAAATACATCTGGCCTCCTATTATAGAAGTTATTGAAAGACGTCAAAAAGAAATTTCTGATAATCTGTCTAAAGTAGAACAAGCAAAAAAAGATTTATACTTAGCACAAGTAAATGCAACTGAGCAACTACAACAAGCTAAAGCTAATGCTCAAATAATTATTGAGCAAGCAACTAAACGTAAAGCTCAAATTATTAACGCAGCAAAACAAGAAGCTAATATTGAGCGCAATAAAATAGTGGCACAAGCGCAAACTGAAATAGATACACAATACAAACGTGCTTATGAAGATCTACGTAAGCAAATAGCTAAATTAGCTATTGCTGGTGCCGAAAAGATTCTTGAACATACTATAGATGACAATGTTAATAGTAAAATTATTGATAAAATAGTTACTAAACTATAAGGATAGAGATACTAATGTCTATATGTATAACGTTAGCTCGACCTTACGCCAAGGCAGCTTTTGAATATTCTGTTGAACATCATAGTATAAATCATTGGCAACAGATGTTAACATTCTGTAATGAAATAGTATGCAACAAGAGATTAGCTAAAATTTTTTCTGGAAATTTAACACTAGAAAATACAACAGATATATTTATTAAATTATGTGGAGACCAGATCGATGAATATGGTCTTAATTTTATTAGAATTATAGCTAAAAATAAACGTTTATTATTTTTTCCTGAAATATTGCGGCAATTTAATATCATGCGTGATATACAAAATGCACAAATTAATGTTGAAATTACTTTAGCAACAACTTTACCAATAGAAGATTTAAAACACATTGGAGACGCCCTAGAGACGCGTCTATCACGTAAAGTAAAAATGCATTGTAAAATTGATAAGTCTATTATAGCTGGTGTGGTTATTCGAGCGGGAGATTTAGTAATAGACGGTAGTATTCGTAATCGCCTAAAACTCCTAGCAGAATCTTTAGAGACATAAAAGGAGCTCGAAAACATGCAACTTAATTCTAACGAAATTAGCACACTAATTAAACAACGTATTGAACAATTTCATATTGTAAGTGAAGCTTATAACGAAGGTACTATTGTATCTGTTAGTGATGGTATTATCCGTATTCATGGTCTAACTAATGCTATGCAAGGAGAAATGATTTCACTAATAGGAAAAAACAGGTATGCTATTGCACTGAATCTAGAGAGAGATTCAGTGGGAGCTGTAGTAATGGGTCCATACACTGATTTAACCGAAGGGATGAAAGTAAAATGTACTGGACGTATTCTAGAAATTCCTGTTGGCCCTGGTTTGCTAAGTCGTGTGCTTAATACCTTAGGTGAACCAATTGATGGTAAAGGACCCGTAGAAAATGATGGTTTCTCTGCTGTTGAATCTGTCGCTCCTAGCGTCATAGAAAGACAATCAGTTAACCAACCTATACAAACTGGTTATAAATCTATTGATGCTATGATTCCTATTGGTCGGGGGCAGCGTGAATTAATAATAGGAGACCGTCAAACAGGAAAAACTGCTCTAGCCGTGGATACAATCATTAACCAACGTAATTCTGGTATTAAATGTATTTATGTAGCTATTGGTCAAAAAGCATCTACGACTGCAAACGTAGTACATAAATTAGAAGAATACAACGCACTAGAGCATACGATTATTGTTGTTGCATCTGCTTCCGAATCTGCAGTATTGCAATATCTGGCACCATATGCTGGTTGTGCAATAGGTGAATACTTTCGTAATCGTGGTGAAGACTCACTTATTGTTTATGATGATTTATCTAAACAAGCTGTAGCTTACCGTCAAATATCTCTTCTACTCCGTCGTCCACCAGGACGGGAGGCATTCCCTGGTGATATTTTTTATCTGCATTCTCGTTTATTGGAACGTGCTGCGCGTGTGAGTAAAGAATATGTAGAATCTTTTACCAATGGAGCAGTTAAGGGAACTACCGGTTCATTGACAGCAATACCTATTATTGAAACTCAGGCAGGTGACGTATCTGCTTTTGTTCCAACTAATGTTATTTCTATTACAGATGGTCAGATATTTCTAGAGTCTAGTTTATTTAACTCAGGTATTCGTCCTGCAGTAAACCCTGGTATATCTGTATCACGTGTTGGTAGTGCCGCTCATACTAATATTATGAAAAAACTATCCAGTGGTATTCGTACCTCTTTAGCACAGTATCGTGAACTAGCTGCATTTGCTCAGTTCTCCTCTGATCTTGATGCTATTACTCAAAAACAATTAATTTATGGTCAGAAAGTTATTGAGTTATTAAAACAAAAACAATATGCACCAATGTCTATTGCTGAGCAATCTCTTATTTTATTTGCAGCTGAATATGGCTATTTAGAAGCAGTAGAAATAACTAAAATTAGCATTTTTGAAGCTAATTTGATATCTTATGTAGAACGCAACCATATTAACCTAATGACATATATTAATAAGTATTGTGTATATAATGATGAAATAGAGCGTAAACTAATAGAAATACTAGAATTATTTAAAACAACTCAGTTTTAGTAACATCGGTAGTAAATAAATAGAATTAAAAGTTTACCCTTAAGGTTTTGAGGAAATAAATTAATGACCAGTGCAAAGGAAATACGCTATAAGATATCCAGTGTTCAAAATATACAAAAAATAACTAGAGCAATGGAAATGGTTGCAGCCTCTAAAATGCGTAAAGCGAAAGAACGCATTGCAACTAGCCGTCCTTATGCTGAAAATATGCGTAAAGTAATTAATCATCTTACCCTTGGTCATTTAGATTATAGACATCCATACTTAGAAAAACGTAAAGTTAAGCAAGTTGGTTATCTAGTCGTTTCAACGGATCGTGGTCTATGTGGTAATTTAAATACTAACCTATTTAAAAAACTGATAGAAGAAATTAAAATATGGGACAAAAGAGAAGTGAAAGTTTTACTAACACTTATTGGTTCTAAAGCAATATCTTTTTTTAGCTCTATAAAAAGCAATGTAATTGCGCAAGTAACTGGTATAAGTGATAACTTTTCTTTATCTACATTAATTGATCTTATAAAAGCGATACTTATATCTTATGATATAGGACATTTAGATCAGCTGTATATAATAAGTAATAAGTTTATTAATACCGTGTATTATGAGCCTAAAGTATTTTTATTATTACCTCTACTACCACCTACTGATATTGAATTAAAAAAGAAATCATGGGATTATCTTTACGAACCAGATCCTAAGGATCTACTAGATACCTTGCTACGTCGTTATGTAGAATCTCAGATTTATCAAAGTGTCGTAGAAAATATAGCCAGTGAACAAGCCGCTCGTATGATTGCAATGAAAGCTGCAACAGATAACGGTCAAGGCATAATTAAGGAGTTACAATACGTATATAATAAAGCCCGTCAAACTAGTATTACACAAGAGCTTACTGAAATAGTAGGCGGAGCTTCCGCAATTTAAGCGATATTTTTTACGAAGTATGTAGAGGATACAATATGGCTACTGGAAAAATTATCCAGATTATAGGAGCTGTTGTAGACGTAGAATTCCCCCAAGAAGCAGTACCTAAAGTATACCATGCACTTGAAGTGCAAGGAATTACTACTAAATTAATACTAGAAGTACAACAACTACTAGGAGGAATTGTACGTTGTATTGCAATGGGTACTTCTAATGGTTTACGTCGCGGTCTGGATGTTATAGACTTAGGTCACCCTATTAAAGTACCAGTAGGTCAAGCAACATTAGGTCGTATTATGAACGTATTAGGTGATCCCATTGATATGAAAGGTGATATAGGTGAAGAAGAACGTTGGGCCATTCATCGTGCAGCACCACATTATCAGGAGTTATCTAGTTCACAGGAACTTTTAGAAACTGGCATTAAAGTAATGGATTTAATTTGCCCTATATCTAAAGGTGGTAAAGTCGGTCTATTTGGAGGTGCGGGTGTTGGTAAAACAGTAAATATGATGGAACTCATTCGTAATATTGCAATGGAGCATTCAGGTTATTCTGTGTTTACTGGTGTGGGTGAACGTACTCGTGAGGGTAATGATTTTTACCATGAAATGATTGACTCAAATGTCTTAAATAAAGTATCTTTAGTTTATGGTCAGATGAATGAACCTCCAGGCAACCGTTTACGAGTTGCATTTACTGGATTAACTATAGCTGAAAAATTCCGTGAGGAAGGTCGTGATGTATTACTGTTTATAGATAATATCTACCGTTATACATTAGCTGGCACTGAAGTATCGGCACTACTAGGTAGAATGCCTTCTGCAGTAGGATATCAGCCTACATTAGCGGAAGAAATGGGTGTTTTACAAGAACGTATAACTTCTACTAAAACAGGTTCAATTACATCTGTACAAGCAGTTTATGTACCTGCAGACGACTTAACAGACCCCTCTCCAGCAACTATTTTTGCTCATCTAGATGCAACAGTAGTACTAAACCGTCAGATAGCTTCTTTAGGTATCTACCCCGCCGTTGACCCGTTAGATTCTACAAGTCGTCAATTAGATCCATTAATTGTAGGGCAAAATCATTATGACGTAACACGGGGAGTACAGTCTATTTTACAACGTTATCAGGAGCTAAAAGATATTATTGCTATATTAGGAATGGACGAGCTATCCGAAAGCGATAAATTAGTCGTTGCTCGTGCACGTAAAATTCAACGTTTTCTATCACAACCATTCTTCGTGGCTGAAGTTTTTACTGGTTTTCCGGGTAAGTTTGTCTCTCTTAAAGATACTATACATGGTTTTCAAAGTATTATCAATGGTGACTGTGATCACCTACCAGAACAGGCGTTTTATATGGTAGGTACCATAGAGGAAGCAGTGGAAAAAGCCAAGACATTATAACTTCTTAGGATATTTAATATGTCTCTAACTTACTATCTAGATGTTGTTAGCCCAGAAAAAAAAATTTTTTCTGGATTGACACAAAAAATTCAAGTTACAGGAAGTGAGGGTGAACTAGGAGTGCTACCTGGTCATACACCATTACTTACCACTATAAAGCCTGGCATGGTACGCATTATAAAACAACAAGGTGAAGAAGAATTTATTTATCTTTCTGGGGGTATTCTCGAGGTACAACCAAGGTCAGTAACTGTATTAGCAGATACAGCTATTCGTGGTAAAGATCTAGATGAAGAAAGAGCAAGAGAATCTAAATGGGAAGCGGAAAAAAATATAAGTAATGCACACAACAATATTAAATATATTCAGGCATCAGCCGAATTATCTAAAGCTATTGCGAAGTTACGAGTTATAGAATTAACTAAGAAATCAATATAGATAGAACTATAAAGTAAAATATTTTTGTTATCTTAGATATTCCATGTTTAAATAAACATTGTTTAAAAAACAAATTTCTATTTAGAATTTTATTCTAAACATTTTAAATATACTTTTAATAAATCTTACTTATTTATAATATTATTATAAAATACTTAAAAATTTTGTATAATCAATTGTTATTAATTTATAATACAGAAGAAATATAATTCATTGTATTACAATTCAAATATATAGTAATATACACTTTACTATTTTATTAAAAAAATATATTATACTCATTCAAGTTTCAGGGTACCTAAATTATATTCATAATATTGTATTATCTTCTTAAATAGAAATAATTAATGATATTTTCAGATTAATTTGAAATTAGTATTTCTTAATTGTTAAAAACATAATATAACTTTTAAGTTATTATTTATTATTAGACACATCTACTTAGTAAGTAATTATATACTATATATATCTTTTAATATCATAAAATGATATATAATAAATAGTATTTAATTAGTAATTTTAATACTTTTAAAGTTATATATAGACTTTGTATTAATAATTTAAATTTATTTTATTGATATATAATTTAGAATAATCTAGAAATAACGTAATGCACACTTTTAATATTACACAATAGACATATTGTGTAATATTAAAAGATAAAATAAATATCAAGTTACTGAATTAAGATATAAATATCATATAATATTAAAGATATATTGTTTATATTATATTATATTTAAATATGACAATATACATGAGTAACTCAATAAGTTTATAAAACTTACATTATAATACCGTAAATTAAAACTTTCATATAATCTAGTTATTATAATAATTAAATATTATAGCGTAAGAAATTACAATGTATTTAATTATTTTATTATTAAAGATAGCACAGAGATTTTTAATGTTTTTAATAAAAAAATATTATTATATTATTGTATTTACTGTATAAATTAAATAAAATAGTAATTATATAAAATTTTTTTATATAATTAAAAAAAATAACTTAACAACTCATTTCTTTGAAAGATACTGATATAGTGATAATACTTTAAACTTATTAAGTGTTGTAATATATTAGAGAAAATGACTAAAACTATTAAATTAATAGTATTGCCAAAATAGTTTTCTAATTTTATTAAGCTTAAAGTATTAATAAAGATAAATATGCAAACTTTAACAATATAAAATTTTAAATAAATCTTTTATATATAATTTATTTAGCATTACACTTCCCTTTATATTATTTAATACAATTTTCTATTTACTAAATAAGTTCTATGTTAATATACTGACATTTCGATATATTTTGCTTAGTATAATTATTTTTAAAAGATTATTATAACTTGTATAAGTTAATTTAGTTTTTTACAAAACTAGATAACTAATAAGTAGGATATTAAAATTAACCATTTTGGAAGGATGGCTGAGTGGTTTAAGGCAGCGGTCTTGAAAACCGTCGAGCTATAATAGCTCCTAGAGTTCGAATCTCTATCCTTCCGCCAAATTTTTTATTATATTTAAATGGGGTGACCCTATATAATATATAATATATAAATTGTTGTATGATCTATATATTATATAAGTTATTAATAAAAAACTCTTTAATATGATTTCCATCAAATATTTTATGCATGATGAGTTATATATAGTATAATTAAATATTATCTATATCAGCGAAAACACAAGTATTAACTATTAAGAGTAGATGATTCATAATTTTAATTTACAATATTCTATTATATAGAATAATATAATTATAATTATAGTAAAAATAAGTCTGTTAGTTATAGTTATTTAATAACTAATAAAATATTTTAAAATTAAATACTTTTATATAAGACATATAAGTTTATATTGTTTAGGTGAACATATAAATAATACAATAAAACATTAATAGAATATCCTTATGAAGTATCTGGTTATTTACTAAAATGTAATGATTATTAGTAAATAACCAGATACTTCATAAGGATATTACGTAAAGATTTATTTCATTTATTATCAAAAACATAATTAGTAATTTTATGCTCAAAATAATTTTTTTATTATAACTTTATATACATCGTATTCCATACAAAAGATTAATTTCAAAATAAAATACATAAGTTAATTATAGTACTTAATATTCTAGCTTTAAATGTAAATTATCTATTTCTTCGTTAAAGTATATTTTTTTTAAAATATATACTTAACATATAAACATAATAAAATATTAAATTTATATAAAAATATAGGGAATATTATATAATCTAAAATTAATTTTTTAAAAAAATCTCAAGAGTTTTTTAAAGATAAATAATATTTTCTTAAAATGTATACTATTTTTAGATATTAATCTACTTAAATTATACTAAAATTTAATAATTTAATATTTACATAATATCTAGAATGGCACAAATATATTTAATTATATATTATTAAAAATAAAATTGTTTATTTATAACATTATATAATAAATACTAAAGATGAATATATAAGAGATATTTATATGGACTATATATTTCATACCTATATATTAATTTATAAAATAAACATATAAGTCAAATATTTATTATAATAAAATATATTTAAAAACTTAAAAGAAATTAGAAGAGAATATTTCTAATATATTTTAGTATCTACTAAAATTAGTACTACAGTATACTTTTGTTATTATATATAATATATAATAACACTTAAAAAGTATATAGTTATTAACACTTTATCTGACTTTAGGTAAGTAATTTCTTGTTATTATAATATATTTTATAATAACAAGAATTAAGTAAACTACTAATTCTAATCATAGAATAGAATATTTTTAAGATTTTACAAAATATTATCTATATATCAATAGATACTTATAATATGTATAATTATAAAAATTATGAGAGTACTACTCTTTTAATATAGAAAAGATTAGTAACTAAAAACTCTTAAAATATAACAGTTTTAATTAAAATACTATATATTTATACATATAATAAAATTGATATTTACGTTAAGAAACATAAAATACGTTTACTAAAAATAATTAATAAAAGATGTATATTTAGTATAGAAAAAATAGAACTTAATAAATTGTATCTTATGTAAGGTAAATACTTAACATAAATAATATATTATCTTTAAAGATAAGTATATTTTTATTATATAGACACACAAAATCTTGGATTATAAAATATTTTACTAGAGTAAAAATAATAGGAAAATCGTTCTATTATTTGACTTATACTCTTGAAATAATATTTTTAGTTTTAATTAATTTGAAGAGCATAAATAGAAAACAATTTTATTTTGAACAAATGAATAAAATTTTAATAAAAATTTTATATAAGTAGTTTTTTGTATGTTCCTAACTATTACCAATAATATCTTATTTAATTATTAAAAAATTAGGATATTAAGAAGTATGAATAATCGTTTTTACCACAATTAATTATATGAAATTAATTTACATTATTTTTATGCTTGTTTATGATTGATTATACTATGTTTAGTATATAGATTAAAAACCTATATAAATAACGTCCCATAACTAAAATAATATTTTTAATAAGTACGAAATATTAATAAAAAAACCCACAATCTTTATTATTAAAATTTTAGTTCCATCTAAAAAATATTCTAACTGATAACATTACTAATGTTATCTAATTTACTGAGAATAAAGATTCTTATTTAGAAAATTAATTATGATTGTAGATGTCAGTTAGAATAACTTATTTCATATTACCCGGTTATAAATAAGGTTATTAATTTTTACTGGTAAATAATCCATATTTATATTAAAACTTAAAATATAGATATATATCTATATTTTAATAATTTTATCTTTTTAATTATTTATAGTAAGTAAAATACTAGCATATTATAACTGTACATTACTTAATGATTCAAGATATTAAGTAATAGTTTAAATATATCACATATCTATCAGTATATTTACTACTAATTAGTACCTCTATAAATAATTATTACTTTAACAATACAAAAGATAAAAAATATACATTTATAGCAATACTATACTTTCTTTACTACTAAATAATTTATTTAGAAATCAAACATAACGGTTTATATTAGTTCTTTATTTTACTAAAAATATTAATAATAAAAGTATACCTCTTACTCTAAGGACTTGATTAATATATCAGACTCTTAAAAAGCATGAATACACATTCATTAAATATTTTTATATTCTGCAGAATTATTTAAATAATAAAGATAAAAGCAAACCAATACAAGATACTAGAAAGTATCATAGCTGTAGGAAGACTTATTAACCATACCAACAGAATACTTTTAATTGTTTTTTTCTGTACACCACTACCATCTGCAATCATAGTACCAGCTATGGCTGAAGAAAGCACTAAGGTAGTAGAAACTGGCATACCAGTATAACTTGCTACACCTATAGAAATTGCAGTTGTAATCTGAGCAGAAATACCTTGAGCATAAGTCATATCTTTTTTACCGATTTTTTTGCAAATAGTATTAGCTACACGACGCCAGCCTATTATAGTGCCAAAAGAGAGCGATAGAGCAACCATAACTATAATTGATATAGGTGTGTATTCTACGGTCTTCAATAAATCTTTATATAAATTATTTAATAAATATTTATCTTGAATATCATTTTCAGCAAGATTGCCTGCTTTACTAGCAGTATCCGCAAAACAAATTAATAAACGACGCATTTTATTACGTTCATCAAGGTTTAAACTGTTATAACTTTGTAAGTTATGTAGCATTATTTTAGCATGATTTATAGCAATTAATATACTAGAATCATCACAATAAATATTATGATGACCAGTGGTAGTTGTATTTATAGTATTAGATGAATTAACTCTAATAATATTAGACATGTATTTTTGATGCATGTGATAATATTGTTCTAAATGTATTATTGCATCGCGAGTACGCGATATATCATAGCTAGTTGCATCCATATTCACTACAAATCTGGCCGGAGCTAAGCCAATTAATACCAACATTAACAAACCGATACCTTTCTGACCATCATTTGCACCATGAGAAAAACTAACTCCTATCGCTGATAAACTAAGAGCAATACGTATCCAAAAAGGAGGTTTACGTTTTCCATCTATTCTTGTACGTTCAGCAGGTGTCATATGGATGCGACGACGTTTTTTTGTGTTATTCCAATAACGACGAAGTATAAATACCATTAGACTAGCTAACACTAAACCAATCAGGGGTGATAAAATCAACGAGAACAAAATTTCAATAATCTTAGCAATATTTAAATCATCTAATATAGATGTGTGTGTTATTATAGAGTTAGTTAATACTACTCCAAGAATAGCTCCAATTATTGTATGAGAACTAGATGCAGGTAGAGCGAAATACCAAGTACCAAGATTCCAAATAATAGCCGATAAAAGCAAAGAAAACATCATAGTTAAAACATGATTTGTACCTACATTTAAAAGTAAATCTATTGGTAAGAGATGCACAATTGCATAAGCGACACTTAAACCTCCCAATATTACACCTAAAAAATTAAAAATACCTGACATTATGACTGCAATCTGGGATCGAAGTGCACGAGTATAAATTACTATGGCTACTGCATTTGCAGTATCATGAAAACCATTAATAGCTTCATAAAATAAAACAAATATTAATGCACATATTAACATTAAACTAGTTAAAAAATTTAGTCCTATAAATAAATCTAACATAATAATTAAGCCATTTAGTAATGCAAATATAGTACTTAATCTTACTTAAGAGTAAGACTCAGAATAGCATAATTAGATATTTTACTATATGAATAATATTCATTTGTGATATATATCAGATAATTTTATTATTTTTGTATATGTTGAAAATTAAATTATATTTTACTTATTATTTTTACTAATTTTTTTATAATCTTTTATACTATTATGTTCTTACTTATATCTATAAATCTTTATTTATCTTTATATATATTAATATATCTATTGTTTAATTAAATATATATTAAAATTTATAATTATATTAATCAATGCTAACTAATAACTTTTATGATAAAAATTTAGTGTATTTATTAAAAGATAAAAAATATTAGGTAACTATCATATATTTTATATATACATAGGATGTAGATACTTAAAACTCTTTTATAAATATTTAATAATATTATTTGTGCTTAAATATATTTTATTAAGGTTTGATTATCTAAATTATAAATTACGAAAACTATATTAATAAGTTAATTATTTATTATTACTAAAATATTTAATAATATTTTTTATTAATCACCTTAAAATATTATTAGCATTTTGCTATTTTTATGAAAAATTACTATTTTTCTATGAAAATTACTAATATTCTAAAATATTTTTTCTATAAATTTTTTAGATTATTCAATAATGTATCTTAAATAATATTATTTATCTTCTAAATTAATTATTTAAATAGCAACGAAATATTTTGATATTTATCTAAATAAATAGTACTTAGTTTAATTATTAAATTAATTACTAAATGTTTTTTAACAAAAAATGTCTTATTTACATAGACCTTTAGTAATCATTATAAAAATATTTTTATCTTTAAATTCTCTAGATTATTTATAATTGATTTATATACTTAAAGATTAATTAATTAATCACTCTTCTAATGTAATATATTAAATTACTAGTAATAATAAGCTCTCTTTTACAAATACAAAATATTTTTATTAGTATACCATACTACTGTTCTATACTTTCTTTAAAAGAAGAATTTAATAAAATGTTAAAGCATACGAATCAAGTAATGATTTTATAACTAAGTTTCACTAAATAATAGAATATTAATATCTAAAAAAATTATAATTAGATTAGTATTTTTTAGAACACATAACTACAGTTTAAAATAAATGAAATAATATTTATTACAAGGAATAAATATTAGCAAAAATATAATTTTAATTATTAAGATAATTTTATATCAATAAAGATTTTTTAAATTAAAAAAATTATTTATTATGAAATAGTTATGAATAATTTTATTAATTAAATATTATTTCAATGATTTACTATATTCACCATCAACTATTTAGTTTATTAATTAGAATAAATCAAGAATATAATATTAATAAATAGTAAATTTTACTATATAGATATAAACAAATAAATAATATAAATTATTATAATTTTATATATTAAAGTATTATACTACTCATTAATACATTAAAAATTAAACTCATTTTATCCTTTATAAAACTTATATTAATAACTTTTTGAGAAATAAATGGAACAATATTATTTATAGTAATGTACTACAATACAGATATCAGTTTATGTATTTTATATCTATTAGTTGATATTGTAAAAAATTTTTACTTATATTAATAGCATCTCAATAAAAATAACTATTGATATGTATTGTATCTTAGAGCGTAATAAAATATTTATGTATAAATAAATTTTATTGAGGTACATAATACTTAAATACAAACATTACTGCTGTCTAGTAATTTTATAAAAATATAAACTAAGGCATAAAATTATAAGAATCTTTAACTAATTGCTATCAAAGAAATTAACTATATTATATAGTATAAATTTAAATAAAAAAACATAATATTATAAAACTAAATAGTAGTTTAAATGTATTAGAACATTTTCTAAAATTAGATTTAATTATTTAAATTATTTTAAATATATGTATTATTATAAATATATAGTAAATTATCAAAATAATGTTATTAATTTAAATGTACTTTTAATAATATACTAAAATATTTTAATATTATTAAGATAATAATAATATTCAACAACTTCTTTAAAGTACTTTATTGTTTTAACATTTAGCTCTATAGTAGGAAAGTTTATTATGTAATATTATATATTTTAGATATACCTATAAGGTATTAATAAACTACATATAATGTATACCACCTTCAATAACAACCTTAAAGTGCCTGTAATTTTAGCTCTTTGACCAGTAACTAAAATTATTACATCTTCTGTATCAAGAAGAGTTTCTATACTCATAGTTAATGTATATTTTAGTACTAAATTTTTATTACTATTAAAAAAACAGGAATTAGCCGTACGGAGTGTCTGTGGTTAAGATTTTAAATCCTCGTGCAAGGTAACAGGAAAGATCCCTGTTCATTAAACACAACATGAACATCCTTTACCTATATACTACCTACAAATATATTTATTGTATTATAGTATTTTTTCTTTTGAAAATAACAACATTTAACGTTTAAGTTATAAACTATACCATTTAGCAAATTGCTATTCTTACTTTGTATACTTAAATAATTAAAAAATTATTATATATAAAACTATAATAACTTTATGGATGTTATTTCTATAACTTAATGTATTCATTAATGGTAAGTACTATAATATTTTAAGAACTAATTTTACCAACCTAGTATAATGCAATTAAATATTTTATAAGTTTATACTTATAAGGTACTGCTACTATTATAAGTAAGCTAAGCACAAATGAAAGTTCTACGGTTATCTTAAACATATTAAAGAAATTAATAATATAAAGAATAGACCACATAAACTTACTTCTTTAGAATGACTTGATAAAATTAATCTTATAGAAAGTATACCTTAATTATTAGTGATATAAATTTATACTAAAATAGTACTAATGTTATAATTTTTTAAAAAATAAAAGTATAGCGTCATGCTATATACTAATGATTATAAGAATTATAGAAAAACTGCATTAATAGTAATTAAATTTATTGTACATATAAAAGTATATCTTATAAAAGGATGTATCATTAAAATTACATTTAATCTAAGTTATCCCTAATGTTAATCAACAGGAAAATATAAAAACTACTTAGTATTAATTATTATATATAAAAGAAATATTATCATTAAAAATAAACCGTTTATATATTATATATTTTCATTAAAAATTATTTTTAATGAAAATATTTTACTATTTTATAAAATATTTAGATCATTATCATAACATAATTATTAATAGCATGGAGATAAATGATAACTCATATTAAGAAAAAATATGTTAAATAAGTATTATTTATTATACGGGGAATTAATATATAAATATTAGAGTGAATTAAAATATTTATTATATTAAAAAATAATTATTTATATTATAAGTAATTATAAGCTATTTAATATCATACCTAAAGTATTTTAATAGTTTTTGGAAACTTTAGAATTCATTACAGTCAAATTAAATAAATAAATTTTTACCAAAATATAATTTTTATATTATAAAATTAAGCATTTTAAATTATTAAATTTTTATTTATAAATTATAACATTGACAGTAAAATATATCACAGCGTGATATATTTTATAAACATTAATTACAGCTAATAATATACAATAAGCAAATATAAAAGTATAAAAATTATAAATATAATTAATAACCATTAATATAATATTTTATATATTCTTAGTAAAATACTTTTAATCAGTAAATAAATAAAATTTTTATATCAAAAAAACATAAAAAATACATATTAATTTACATAAACTAATGTTCTTTACTTAGTTTCTATTAAAAACTGATATAAGAAATATTTCTTTAAATATATATGTATATATATTTGTATGAAAAATAAAAATTATTCATTCATTTTGGTTATCATTTATTTAATTTTTTATTAAAATATACTTATTTAACATAAAGACTTATTTAATCTACTAATAGAATATTATATTTTCTAAATTTATACATGATAAATTAATCATAAAATTATACAATTTAAGGAATATTTCTTGTTAAGATAATAATTTTTTATATTTATTACAGTATAAAAAGTTTTTTTATTAAATTATAATGAATTATAACGATACCTATATTAAAATTAATGATAAATATAAATACTATATTTTATATTTAGTATTAAAATATACCTCATATTACTGATATATTATTTATACTGATATTTTTATACTATTAAGAAATAAAAATAATATTATATAATTTATAAGGTAAATGATATCCAATAAACTATATATCTTACGCTATACTCATATTTATTTTATTATTTTATAATATAATTCATTAATTAATACTAGTTAACATTAAAAGAGTAATTACTCTCTAACATAAAATTTATATTTTATTAAATAAATTACTTTATAAAATAAGTAATTCTAAATAATTTTAATTAAATTATAATATAATTAATTAGTATTATACTAAAATAGTATTTTATGGGTGCTTTCTTTTATAATATTCAAATATTATATAATTTTATATTCAAAAATTATATATAAATTATACAAGCGGAGTATTGATTCTAAATATATATACAAACTAGTTATATAAACTATTTTTAATAAAAAATTTTTATTCCCCTAAATTTTCTTTCAGTGAGTATTAATAAAGATTTTTTATTTTTATAGAAAAAATATATTTTATATTAATAAAATACAATTATTTTAGGATCTGAGAAATTAATTGCATTTAAAAGAGTGTAGTGATTTTTTTAAAAAAATAAATATACATAAAAGTTAACAATATTTAACATATAATTACTAATCAATATTTTATATATATTAGATTACTTATGCATTGTTAGTTATTAAAATAATTAGGCAATAATTTTGTTATTAATCATTTTTTATAAAAGTAATTATCATTTTAAGTACACTTAAAATTCTAGACTAATCTTAATTCTTTAGATAAAATTAGTTAATTACTTCAATAATAATATTCCACTGCACAAAAAGAAATAGTAAGTTAAAAATATATTATGGCTAAAATACCTGTAAATCCTCTTATTCTAGTTGATGGATCTTCATATCTTTATCGCGCACACTACGCTTACCCTCCGCTTGCTAACTCTACAGGTAAGCCTACAAGCGCAATATACGGCGTATTAAATATGCTGCGCAATTTGATACTACAGTATCACCCAAGTCACTTAGCAGTAATATTTGACGCTAAAGGTAAAACTTTTCGTGATCAATTATTTATAGAGTATAAATCTCATCGTCAACCTATGCCTGAAAAATTATATAAACAAATAGAACCACTACACAAAATTCTAAAGGCTCTTGGTTTGCCATTACTTACTGTCTTAGGGGTGGAAGCAGATGATGTCATTGGAACGTTAGCAAAATCTGCCGAGAAGTATGGTCGTCATGTACTCATTAGTACCAATGATAAAGATATGGCTCAATTAGTTACACCGAATATTACATTGTTAAATACTAATAATACGATTCTAGGACCAAAAGAAGTTTTTGATAAATACGGAGTACCTCCAGAATTAATTATTGATCTTCTCTCATTAATGGGTGACTCCTCAGATAACATCCCTGGTGTACCAACAATAGGAAAAAAAATAGCTCAAACTCTATTACTAGAGATAGGCAATCTAAAAGAAATCTATAATAATTTAGATAAAATTGCTAATTTAAGATTTAGAGGATCTAAAAATATTAGTACTCAATTAAAATTATATAAGTATCAAGCAGAACTATCATATTTATTAGCAACCATTAAAACTAATGTCACTTTAGAAATCGATTATCATGATCTCCATCGTAAACAAATAAACACTACAGAATTACACAAGTTATTCAGTTTATATGAATTTAAACTTTCACTAGAATATACCAAAAAAGGTTTATGGTTAAACAATAAAAATTTTTTATTAAAAAATAAATTATCAATAGTAGATATTAAAAAAATACCCCCAATTTTAAAAGAAACTAAACCTTTATTATCACAGGATCAATATATTATAATTCTTAATTATGTTGAACTTAATGACTTAGTAATAAATCTAAAAGCAGCAAAAATTTTTTCCTGTAACACCCAAACTGACTCCCTAGATATACTAACTGCTAATCTAGTTAGCTTGTCATTTGCTACTGAATTTGGTATGACTGCATACATTCCATTGAACTATAATGATCTTAAAATCACTGTAAAACTAAATCGTGAAAGTGTATTAGCTAAGTTAAAACCATTATTAGAAGACAGCAGCCTACTTAAGGTAGGTCACAATCTTAAACATGATCACAGTGTATTAGCACGCTATGGTATTGAGATGAGGGGTATGGCTTTTGATACTATGCTAGAATCTTATAATTTAGACAGTAGTTCTGGTCAACATGATATATATCACTTAACTAAAATATATCTTAAACATAACATAATAACCTTAAAAAATTTTCTTGAAAAAGAAAATAATCATTATAACATAAACAAAATACTTTCAAAAAATATTAGTTCTTATAAAATTAAAGATCCCAATATAACCTTACAATTACATCTTACACTCTGGCCACAATTAAAAAAAGAACAAAGCATAAAACAAGTTTTTACTGATATAGATATACCTCTTATTCCCGTACTTTCACGTATGGAACGTATAGGCGTGCTAATTAATAGCCACATCTTATACAACCACTCGCAAGAATTAACTGTACGTTTATATAATTTAGAAGAGAAAGCTTATCAAGCCGCAGGAAAGGTATTCAATCTTTCTTCTCCAAAACAACTGCAAGAAATTCTATTTAAAAAACAAGAACTTTCTATTATAAAAAAAAATATAAAAGGTATTTCTTCAACTAATAAAGAGGTATTAACTAAACTAGCTCAACAAGGACTAAAGCTCCCCATAATTATCTTGGAATATCGAAGTTTAGCTAAATTAAAGAGCACTTATACTGATAAACTCCTTAATATGGTTAATCCGATTACTCAAAGAGTACATACATCTTATCATCAAGCAGTAACTATAACTGGCAGACTATCTTCCAGTAATCCTAGTTTACAAAATATTCCTATACATAATTATGAGGGACGCAGAATCCGTCAAGCATTTATTGCTCCACAGAACTATAAAATTGTTTCTGCTGACTATTCGCAAATTGAATTACGCATCATGGCTCATTTATCTGGTGATAAAAGTTTACTAAATGCTTTTGCGACAGGAAAAGATATTCATAGTGCAACAGCAGCCGATGTGTTTGGACTAAAATTAGAGGAGGTAACCAGTGCACAGCGCCAGAGTGCAAAAACTATAAATTTTGGCTTAATTTATGGTATGAGTGCATTTGGTTTAGCTCGTCAACTAAATATTGCACGAGTTGAAGCTCAACGTTATATAAATTATTATTTCAATAGATATCCTAAAGTTCTTAAGTATATGGAAAATATACGTCAACAAGCATCTAATCGAGGTTATGTTGAAACTTTAGATGGTCGTCGATTATATTTACCAAATATACATTCTCCTAATATTATGTATCGTAAAGGAGCAGAACGTACGGCAATTAACGCACCAATACAAGGAACTGCTGCTGATCTTATTAAAAAAGCTATGATTACTATAGATTCTTGGCTGATACAACAAAAAAAACCATTAGTTCATATGATTATGCAGATACATGATGAACTTGTATTTGAAGTACATGAATCCGTAATTGATCATACGATAGAAAAAATACAAGAACTAATGGAACAGACTATAGAACTAACAATTCCGCTTAAAGTAAAAATAGGTATTGGAGAAAATTGGGAACAAGCTCACTAAAAATTAAGGTAATCATTATAATACGAATATAAATCAAGTATCTTATTAAGATTAATTAATATATTAACAAACAATCAGCCAGCCAATCTTAATGCAAAAAACCCAAACTAACTATTATCCCAGAATATCAGATGTGATAGAATTTGATTCTATTTAATTTATTTTGATATCCTCATCTTAAGAATTATTTCATTATATTATAAAATTAACTCACTAAATAAAAAATTTGTTTTTAAATATTATAGATTGAGCTAATAAAATAGCTAAATAAGATTGTTATCTTTAATCATGGTAGATCTTTTTTATTAAACTAGTATTTTTTATAACTATACATACAGTTTATCATTCATATGATTATAAATAAAGTTAGTTTTAATTTTAACTTAATTATTATCCACTCTCTTTATGTAGTTCTTACATAAAACTATGTTTTAATATAAACAGTATTATAATTAATATATCTAAATAATTTTATTATAGGGATATAAACTATTGTTTTCTATACAATACAAAAATTTTTCTCTTAATATTAAGAATAGTATAATTATAATTAATCTTACCGTTTAAATAAATATAAATTCAATACAAATACTTTAAGTGTTTTTACTTCATAAGTAATGCTTTTATTATTACTTTCTAAAATCAAGCAAGATGCAATATATAAGTTATATATATTTATTATATTATATGATAATTCAAAGGAATGTATATAAATAATTAATTATATATTATTAGTTATTATCTAATAACAGATAATATGGTCACTAGAAAAAATAATCTAAAACTACTCTTTCTATAATAAAATATTAAAATACATTCTTTTAAATGTTATTTTGATTTACAAAATACCTTTAGATTTTAAAATAACTATAATTTAAGGTAAATGATAAAATTTACATAGTAAAACACTATATTTTAATAGGAGTAAATTTTAAAATTACTTTAATACTTATGGAAGTATATACAACTATTTAGAGTAATGAGTCATAACAGTCTTTAGACTACCTAACACATTTTATATATAATTACTCGATTAGATCGTAGTTTCTGCCTATTATTATGTCTAGACCGGTTAATAGGTAAATTAAAATAAAGAATATTTACCGATATTTTAGATAAAAAATAAGCAGGAAATTTAACTTATTTTTCAATAATACACATGTTATTCCAGTACAGTTTTTTTGACTATAAAATCCAGTGGAGATAAGATTGAAGTATTAGTAGAGCGTGTCTGTTAGACAATACTAGGTATTAGCTTATTTACAATAAACATCTAATATTTCTAATCTTGGCTCAAAACTAATACTAGGTTATAATAAAGATAATATCTTTGTCATGATAGCTAAACTACATCAAACACTATTTAAATTTAAATTTGAAGATAATAGTAATATTACTAATATTCTAAATATAATTTGTTATATACCTTTACTACCGTATACAAGCTTTCCTAATGAAACATTATACTATTAATTTTATTAAACCGTATATAAACTCACATCCTAATATAATTGCCGTAACTACCGCAGGACTGCATTTTGACAAATTATTGTTAACAAAACTAAAAAGGTAAAAAAAAATATTTTTTAATACTTAAAGTAGGATTTAGTACTTTCCAGTTATTACGAGTAAAAAAATATAAAAAATTATAAAATGCATTCTGAATATACTGAGGTTACGCAAGAATTAATAAATGCAATATCAGAGTAATCAAAAGCATGTGGTGATCTTATTATCGCTATAGAAACTACCTCTATTCGTTCACTTAAAGTGAAGTTAATAAGCTATTATTAATCAATTGATAATCCCCCATATTTTTGTTAGGGGATACACAAATTTTTATTTATGCTATTGCTATTGCTAGTAGATAGTTAATGCTATGATAATAAATTTGTATTTTCTATCATCTATAATGATAATGCTTGTTGCTGTATTTGCGGGGGGGGTGTAAAAATATTATACATGCATACGATGAAGCTGTAATAAAACAGTTTTTTTTAGTTATGGGGATACAATATTGATTACCCTTCATAGGTAATGTAATTTAACGGATTAAACTATGATATACATTTATGTAATATTATACTTATTATAATGAAATATATAAAATAAAAATTATATTTTATTATTAAATGTTTACAATATATATTCCTACTCTGATATTATTAATATATAAATTTTATAAAAAGTAATATATTAAAGTGGGTATCACTTAAAATATATTAATCATGATATAAGATATCATTCTATATATCTAACAAAGAGAAAACTACCTAAAAAAATTTTTATCTATCTTAACTATAAGTATAGATATTAAATTTTAAAAGTAATAATTACAACAAGATATCAATATTATTCTTACTAAACATATCTAGGGATATCAGTACTATTTTATCTAATAAAACTCCAAATTCTTCTCTTAAATAATAATTTTATTTTTGTAGTTAACGGGTTCTATATACCTAAATATATATGTTTTTCTAATAAATATTTTTATATTTATAGTTTGAATATAAAATATTTTTTCTTGATCATAGGTAATTTTAATTATTATCTATCTCTTTAATACGATTTATATAATTGCAAATATCATAACTTATCTATTATTATACTAATTACATCAATATTTTAATATTTTATTGCTAATAATAGTATTTAGAGGTTTTTATCAAACAAAATATGATGGAATTAAAACTTTATAATTAAGTATCATATAAAAAATAATTTTATTACCCATACGATTAACATATAACTTCAAATTATTTTAATAAAAAATATATATAATTAATATTAGTGAAGACAATCGCAAAATAAAGTTATTTTAGTAAATGTATATAGTTTATAGGTGTTATATAAATAATATTTATAAGTCTTATAACAAAATTAATATAATAAATATTAGATTATAATATAAAATATATTAAGTATTATATATGGAACTATAAATAATAGTTATACTAATACTTTCTGAAGTTTATTATCCTTTTAGGTTTCTTATATAATATTGTTTTTAACAAAAATATTATAACTATAAATAATATCTTTGATACACTTTTTATCCTGAAGAGTATTTCTTCCAAAAATGTTAAATATATACAATAACTTTACAAAAGTTATATATTTTTATAATTCTCGTAAAGTTATTGTATATGCATAAATTTTTTTAGTATCTAAATCTTTTATTATCTATTTAATACTTATAAGAATAAAAATATAGTATTATAAATACTAATATTTTATCGTATATTAAATTCTTTTCTTAATAGATTTTACTATGTTAATTAAAATAATAAAATTATATGATTTATAATCATAAAATAGTACTAATAAATTAGCAATAAATATAAGATTACTTAACCACTAGATATCACAATCCATAGAATGTTTTGATTTATAATCAGCAATAGCAGCCTTAATGGCATCTTCCGCTAAAATAGAACAGTGAATTTTTACTGGTGGTAAAGCCAACTCTACAGCGATATCATTATTTTTTATATCTTGAGCCTGCTTTAAATATTTACCTTTAATCCATTCTGTCACCAATGAACTTGATGCTATTGCTGAACCACAGCCATAAGTTTTAAATCGAGCATCTTCAATAATACCCTGATTATTTACTTTGATCTGCAACTTCATTACATCACCACATGCAGGTGCTCCAACCATACCACTACCAATAGTATTATCTTCATTCTCGAAAGACCCTACATTGCGTGGGTTTTCATAATGATCAATCACTTTATCACTATAAGACATAATATTTTCTCCTTAACTTTATATACCAATATTAATGAATAGACCATTCTATCTTACTAATATCGATACCCTGCTTAAACATATCCCATAATGGAGATATACTACGTAATCGATCAATAGATTTGCGAACTAAGGTAATTACATAATCAATTTCTTCTTCAGTAGTAAAACGACCTAGTGAAAACCTAATAGAGCTATGTGCTAGTTCATCATTTATTCCTAGTGCACGTAGTACATATGATGGTTCTAAACTTGCAGAAGTACAAGCTGAACCAGAGGAAATAGCTAGATCTTTTAACGCCATAATTAATGATTCTCCTTCTATATAATTAAAGCTTATATTTAGTATATTAGATACACCTTGCTCTAAAGAACCATTTAAATAAACTTCTTCAAGATCTTGTAAACCATTCCATAAACGATTACGTAGTAATAAGAGACTACGCGCTTCAGTAGCCATTATTTCTTTAGCAATACGATAAGCTTCTCCCATACCTACAATTTGATGAACTGGTAAAGTACCAGAACGCATACCTCTTTCATGACCACCACCATGTATCTGTGCTGATATACGCACTCTTGGTTTGCGACGAACATATAATGCACCTATTCCTTTAGGACCATAAATTTTGTGACTAGAAAAAGACATTAAATCAACTTTTAATTTACTTAAATCTATTGGTAATTTACCTACACTTTGTGTAGCATCTACGTGGTATATTATACCACGGCTTCGGCATAATTTGCCAATAGATTCTATATCTTGAATAATACCTATCTCATTATTTACGTGCATAATAGAAACTAAAATAGTATTAATAGTCATTGCTGAGCTAATATCTTCAAGATTAATAATACCGTTACGTTGTGGTACTAAATAAGTAATTTGAAACCCTTCCCGCTCTAATTGTCGGCAAGTGTCTAGAACAGCTTTATGCTCGGTTTTACTAGTAATGATATGTTTACCTTTTTTTTGGTAAAAATTCGCAGCTCCTTTGATCGCTAAGTTATTCGCTTCAGTAGCACCGGAGGTAAATACAATTTCACGAGGGTCACTTACTATTAACTCAGCAATGTTATTACGTGCAATATCTACTGCTTCTTCCGCTTGCCATCCAAAACGGTGAGAACGTGAGGCTGGGTTACCAAAAATTCCATCTAGGGTTAGAAATTTCATCATCTTTTTAGCTACACGAGGATCTACTGGAGTAGTTGCTGAGTAGTCTAAATAAATAGGTAATTTCATTACTTTACTCCGTATGTAATCTCAAAGAGATTTAATTTAATATAAATATATTCAAGAGATAGTATTATAATCAAAATAGATATTTTTTACATAAGAATAATAATATTATTAACTTGAATATTAATACTTATTGAGTACTAGTATATGATACATGTATAGTATATATTCTTAAGTTATAATATCTAATAATTTTATTATTTTAATATCTTCACTAAGAAAATTACTTTTATTATTAATAACTAACTGAAATAATACTTTTATTACGTTATAACATGTTTTATTAAATTATAATTACTACTATCAAAAAAATTTATATATTATTAACTTTTTACATTGAAATAATGTGATTTGTAGAATAATTGTAGTTATATCTAAAAAGTCTTTAACGATAAGGTGATTACTTATTAGTTACGCCAATACTTTTTTCTACAATAGAAATATATAATTAACCATTATTATACTTTTAGATATATCAGATAACATATTTTATTAATCTAGAAATTTATCTCTATAATATTTGACTTTAATATTTAACAAAATTTTTTAAAAACATCAGGAAGTTTATTAATTTTATAAATTCATATTCTTATATAAAAATATATAAACTATTAAATCTAATACTTACTGAATTATTTATAAATTAATATACAATTTATTATAAAGTATATTGAATAATTGTTATTTTTAATAGCTAAAATAATGTAACTAGTTATTAATTTTTTAATTACCTTTAGTAGGGTTGACTTAAATTATATACATATAAAATGATTTTATCCCAATACTTTTACTAAAGTACTTAATTTATTAAGTATAACAACCTAATTGCTATTTTAAATATATATTTGAGATTATTAGATTTAAATCTAAATCATAAAAAAATTTTATCTATTGCAAAATTATGTTTTAACATAAACTTAAAATTTAAGTAATATTTATTGTATATAAATAACACTAAATATATAAAAATTTATCTTAATTAAGAATATAATTAAAAATTATCAATAAAATAATATTTTAAGAAAGATTTTTTCTTGCTTATTAAGACTATTTAAATAAGTAATTTAAATTAAAAATAAATAAATATAAATTTTATATCTTTATAATGTAGCATTTTTAATGCTACTATTTTATAAAACAAAATAATAATATCTTTATTAAGATATTATATAAATAAGTACATTGATTTCTTTATATTTTTACTTATAATAAGGTATTAAATAATTTTTATTAGATATCAGACAAAATAGTAAAATTATGCCTATAGAATTGCCATAGTACTTAATAGAAGAAGTACTATGGCAACTAATATAATAATATAAAAGATATTTATTACTCAGATAAAATTAATAAGCCTAATTCAATAGAATGTATTAAATTAATAATTAATAATTAATAATCTTTACTGAATTATATCAATAGAGTTGATTGCATTTAACTTAATTATATTAAATAAAAACATAAATATAATCAAAAAACACTACTTTATTATAAAAGTAAGAATATATTATTTAAGATAAAATATTTATTTAAACTAATAATTAGAATATTATATTCTATATAATATATATTTTGTAAAAAATAGAATAAATTTCTATTAAATTATTCATCTACTATAATAAATTATTGAAATAATAATATATAATCAATATAAGAATATAATCTTTTAAGTAATTTAGATTATATGCTATTGATTTTTTAGTTATCAGATTGTTCTATAAAAACAAAAAATACTATTAACACTCTATTGATAGTTCCCTGCATACTATATAGTCTTATAAAGTAAACTAATGTAAATAAAAAATTAATAACCTTACTATAAAATAAATATCAATTATTAATATATAATTAACTCTACCTAATAAGATCCATTATACTAAATTTTTAATCTTTAGTATATATATATATAAAATTAAGACCTTTACTGGTAAATTAAGAGTAAAAAATAATTTGTATATATTATAATGAAAGAGCTTAACTATTACATATTTTGTGTACATCTTATTAAGTATTATAATTTTTACTACCCCCTAAAGAGAAGATAGTAAAAGTTATATAAAATATATATATTATTATTCTTATAAATATAATACATAATATAATTAATTTATATATTATGTATAATGAGCAAATTATAAATTAAATAAAAAATAATTATTAGAGAATTATAATTGCATAATAAAAAATTAAATTTAAATAATAATATATAAGACTGAGACATGTATTATAATAATAACTTATATAACTTTAATTATTAAAATAGACTATTTTATTAGATTTAGAGACGTACATATTTATTGTATTTTACTACTTTTGTTACAAAATATATTAAAATTATCAATAATATTAATATACAATAATACTTTTATTAGCGTACATAATATCATTTTCTTAATAAATATATAATTGAACTAAGATACCCCCCCTTTTTTTCTTACTAAATCTTATCAAGATTAAAGTTAGTGAAGTACTTATTTTTATTTACTAAAATTATCTATATTTTACTATAAAATTAGTATTGAATTTATATTGTACTAGTGGTGTATTAGTACATAAAAAATTAAAAAATTCTTTATATAATAAATATTTAAAAAATAAGATGTATAAGCTATTAATTTTAATATAACCTAATATATAAAAGACATAGATAGTATTTTTATTCACTCTTATAATGTTGCCTTATTATAACTTGTCTAATACTTTCTCTTTCTGAAAAATATTTTTTCTTACCCATAATTATAGAGATATATATGCGTATATTAATACTAATATCATTGAGTAATGTAAATAGTAAAAATAAATTTATTCAATTTAATTTTTAATTAAAAAAAATAGTATTTCTATTACTATATATCCCATTTAAATAAGATACATAAACTTTGAAATGTCTAGTTTTAACTAAAACTTGATGTGCTCCGAATACATTATCAAGCATTTGAGCATACGGCAAAAAAGAGTTAGCTACGATACATAGCTTACCTCCTCTTCGCAGATGACTTGGTGCACCATAAATTATTTTTTTAGCATTAGTTAAACTAATTTGTGTGCTGTTATGAAAGGGAGGATTAGATATAATTATATCAAAACATCCTTTTACATTAGAGTAAATATCGCTTGGAATAACTTTGCCTTGTATACTATTTATAGTAAGTGTCATCTGACTAGCTGCTAATGCAGGTGCACTCACATCTATAAGTGTTAGGTTCACTCTTGGAGATATCTTTCCTATTACAGCAGACAATACACCCGCACCGCATCCTACATCTAGGATCTTACCTTTTATATCAGATTGAAATATAGAGAGTAATATCTTACTACCAATATCTAATTTATTAAAACTAAAAACACCTGGTAGTGTTGCTATACTAAGACTACCTATTTGATAATTACTCCACCAATCTGCAAGATTAAAATTAGACTGTTTTTTTAAAAAACCATGATACAAAGCACAATGAAAAGCGCTATCTATTTTTTTTAGTGATCCATAATGTTCAATCATGCCTTCCGCGCTACGTACTCCAGAATGATTTTCTCCTACTATAAACAGTTCTGTACCTATAGGAAGAAAAGAGAAGAGATTATATAAGTTAAATTTTGCTTCCTGTTTACTTTTAGGCCAGTAATATATCATAGCATTAGATTTAACTGTAATTGTATTATTCGCACTTAGACTAAAAAAGCAATTTTTACTCATCAAACTACTAAGTTTCTTCCAATAATTATATTGATTAGCATGAACACTAACATTTACTGCTGTAAATTTTGCTGGTAATATATCCTGCAGATCACCTGCAAAAAGTACTAAGCGTGATTTTAATCTATTACTATGACGCAAAATTAATTTACTAGCAGGAAGTAGTGATAACATTTAACTCTTTCCTTAGATTATTAATATTTTATATAGGAATGAAAGAGATAAAAAATATTTTAAGATTTTACATTTATGATATCTTATATGATATAAATAATCAGCATATTATAAGCTAAAAAATTTTAAACAAGTTTTGAAAATATTACTATTTAGAAATATCTTAATAATATTAAATGCCTTAGAGATAGAATTAGTTATACTGATAATTCTTATACATATCATAATAAATAAATTATAAAAATATTAAATTACTCTTTATCAAATATAAATATCTACAATTAATAATAGATAAAAATAATTTTATAAAAACTTAATTTTATTAAAATTAAGTGGCTTATACTAAGAGATAAAAATTTATATCTAATTACATATTATATCATTAGGTAATCCAGATATAATACTTATAAATATTATATATAAAATTATTTCAAGCTACCTATCACTATAGTTGATACTACATTAATCATAAGTGTTCTTGTGATTACTTTAGCTATAATAATAATGATTTTGGTGTCCCCAAGGGGGTTTGAACCCCTGTTACTGCCGTGAAAGGGCAGTGTCCTAGGCCTCTAGACGATGGGGACATAAAATACTATCTTATAAAGATTAAGTTTGGTTACCTAAAATAGGTATAATTTTTTTGATCATTCTAAATTAGCTATAACTTTATTGTATTTACTAATACTTGTTTATATAACAATAAATTATATTTTATGGTATATATAACTTTATTAACTATAATTGGTTTTATATTTAACTTATACATATAAAATAATACAATAAAATTGCTATTATAAAAAGATTTAATTCATATCTTAAAAAGATAAATAAATTATTAACCCTACATAATACTATTAAAAATATATATTTTTATAAGATTTGATCTATATTTTATATTTATATACTAAAATAAAAAAAAACATTATTTTTATTTTATTAAAAGTTCTATAAAAATTATATTTTATTTTCCTGATTTTTTAGCTAATATTTTTATAATTTACCTAAAATGATACATATATACTTAATTAAGTATTAAGTATTAAGTATTAAGTATTAAGTATCTTAAATGGTATACCCTATTTTAGGGTAGATTAAATCTATTAAGTAATATACCATTTATAAAATATAGTATTATACCTTATTTTTATGTGATAATTATAATTTATTTATAAAAAATTACAAGTTATAATTATAACTATATAAATACTTTTATAGTAAGTATTATTTTTATAATATACTAATAATATTAGTATATTATAATCTATCTACTTATTGATACCTTTCAATTAAGTTTATGTTTTACTAAAAATACTTAATACAAGTACAGTTATACAACAATTATCTAATATAGTAATATTACTATATTGTACTAATTAAAATTTTATATAGTACTTTTAGTAAAAAAATATTATACATAAAATATGTAATATTTGCATTTATTATTTCATTTTATAAGTATTTATATAATAATTTTGAATTATTACTATTTTAGATTATAAATATAATTAATAATTATTTCATGGTAGCCAATATAATAATTTTATAAAGATTAATCTTAGTTTTATTTTTATATACTTTTAAAAAAAAATATAAAACACAATAAATTAATCGTTACTCTTAATATTTAGAGTAATTTAAAATACTAATAAATAAGCGGTACTTATTATCTTAAACATAAGCACTTCTTACTAACGCTAGCTTTGAATATACATATATTACTCCTCTAAATAACAATCTGCAAGATTCACTATTATTAAAATATTTTAATGTATTTATTTTTGTAAATAGAAGTATCTATACATTAAGAAATTTATATAACTAATCATATAATAATTAATGTTATTTCAGAAGTAAATCTTACAATAAAATACTTAAAATAACTTTATCTTACTCATTAGATTATCAATCATATTATTTTAATAAATAATTATATAAAGATTAACTATTAATTCTGTTACTTATATAGAGTTAGTCGTTATTACTACAAAAGTAAATAACTCTTAATAATATTAATAATATAGATTAATCAAATAAAAATATATTTATATAATTTATTGAATTAATTATGTAGTAAATTACGAACCTCATTAACTAACTAATAAATCTATGTTTACAATTAAAACTCTCTATAACAAATAATAGCTAACTTTCTAAAAATTGTTAATATTTATAACTTAACTAGACAGCGGATAAAAATTTTTATTTATTTACATTATAATACTATATTATAGTAATATCCTTTTTTATAATACATTTGTCAGTAGGTTAAGTATGAACTCTTATTTTAAGAGCTTAGAATATTATAATATAGTAAGACTACTAAATTATATACTTAGTGATTGGATAATTAACCTAATTATACTGATTTAGCTAAACCATAATCTGGGTAACTCATTGTGAAGGTAAAAATAACACAATGCTTCAGTTGACAAAGAGTAAATAAAAAATGTAAGAAATTATAAAAATTATTTGTAATTTTTTAACATTATAACTTATTAAGTTGACTATAAATAATTCGCTCAATATGTAATTAAATTTACTTAATATACAATTTTATAAATATATATAAAATACTAAAAATATTTATAAATAACCGGAAGTAATATTATTACTGCATTATATTGAGATAGCTTGAATATATGTATATAAAATAGTATGGTTATATCAAAGTAAGTTGTTTTTTGATACCATACAAAATACAAAGATATTATACACTTAGTTTATTTATCATATTTAGTAAAATGACTAAATCTTGTATGTTATTTATATTACTTATAATACAGCTAATTCATTTTTAACCACTTAATTACGCCAAAAAGTTGAAGTAAATAGAACAAGTACAGTAAAAACTTCTAATCGGCCAAATAACATAGTTACAATTAGAACCCATTTAGCTGTATCATTTATAGCTGTGAAATTCTCTGCAACCACTCCTAACCCTGGACCAAGATTATTCAATGTGGCAACTACTGTAGTAAACGCGGAAAAATCGTCTACACCGGTTGCTATAATAGCTAACATACTTATTATAAACACCAGTGCATAGGCAGAAAAGAACCCCCATACTGATTCAAGAATACGTTCAGGCAGAGCACGGTTACCTAGTTTTATTGTATATACAGCATTAGGATGCACTAAACGTTTAAGTTCCCGAGAACCCTGTAGAAATAGTAATATAATTCGAATAACTTTTAAACCACCACCAGTAGACCCGGCACAACCACCAATAAATGCTGAACACAATAAAAGAATTGGTAAAAATAAAGGCCAGTGGGCAATGCTATCTGTAGTAAAACCAGCAGTAGTTGCCATTGAAACTACTTGAAAAAATGCTTGATTTAACGTTTGTAATGCTGTCTGATATACTTTGTGAGACCATAAAACTAAGGTACATATAATTACTAAGGCTATTTGAATAAAAAAAAATATACGGCATTCCAGATCACACCAATAAACCTTTAAATTACGTCCACTAAAGAGTGCAAAGTGCAAACTAAAATTACAACTAGATATTAATAAAAAAACTGCAACAATATTATTGATAGTAGTACTTTTAAAATAACCTATACTAGCATCATGAGTGGAGAATCCACCTATAGCAATAGTTGAAAAACTGTGAGATATTGCATCAAATATATTCATCCCTGCACCCCATAATGCTACGGTGCAAACAATAGTTAGTAAGACATATATAAACCAAAGTGTTTTTGCTGTTTCAGCAATTCTAGGTCGCATTTTATTCTCTTTTAGAGGTCCTGGTATTTCAGCACGATAGAGTTGCAACCCACCTACCCCTAAAATAGGTAAGATAGCTACAGCTAAAACAATAATACCCATACCACCCAACCATTGTAACATTTGACGATAAAATAAAATCGCTTTAGGTAAATGATCTAATCCTTCTAAAGTAGTTGCTCCCGTAGTAGTTAAACCAGAAAATGATTCAAAAAAAGCATTAGTCATACCAAGATTGGGGAGATTAGAAAATAAAAAGGGTAATGCTCCTACACTACCTAATACTGTCCAGAATAAAACAACGATTAAAAAACCTTCACGAGCTTTTAAAATATACCTGTGTTCACGTTGTGGCCACCATAATACAATACCAATAATTAATGCAACAAAAAAAGTTTGAGTAAATGCACGGCCTGCACCGTCATGATAAATCAAGGCAACTAATCCAGGTATAATCATAGTCCCTGAAAATAATATAACTAATAAACCAACAATACGAATAATAGCGCGAAAATGCATGAAGGCAAATTCCTTGCATAATTTAATAAGACGTTATGCGAGTCTATTATAACAACTCAATATAACAAAATGGCAAGAAACTAATATTAATGTAATACGACAATATAAAACTACTCTATTAATCAATTAATATTACGACAAAGTGACCAAATAAATTATCTCTATTTATAGAGATAGGATGTGCTATTAACTTGTAATAACAATTTTTATTTAAAAGATAATGTATTACATTTACTACTTTAAATGATTTTTATATGTTGCTGTAATATAATTTTAATATATAAAATATCCGTTTGTTGTACTATGTAGTACATTATAGTTATATAAATAACTCACCTTTACTTTTAATGCAAATATAAAAATGCAGTATATTACATTATTAATGATAGTAATTAATTAAATTTTTTATATTAAAAATACGATAATTTACATCCATTAAGTAACAATAATATTTATAATATTAGCATATAATACAACTAAAATGCATTACACTACTATTGGTAGTAATATTATTACAGTATAACGAAATGTCTTCTAAAAACAAAAAAATTAATTCATAGAATATTAAAATATTAAAATATATAAAAAATAAAAGATAAAGTACTATTTACATCTTGTAAAAGAATAAAATTCTTATGTAGAATACTTTTAAAGTAAATAATATTAGTAAATATATGATACATCATACAGATGATATTAATCATTAGTAAAAATTATCATTTTTCAATGTACTAGCATAATAAAGTTATTACAATATTTTATTGATTTATAAGACTAATCAAATAAGATATAAATCTTATTAGTACACTTTCAATATCTTAATCGTAATATTAAATTTTCTTTATTTTAAAAAATATAGTATTATTTTCTAATACTTATAAATGATATTACTTATAATAATAACATTATTACATTATCTAAATTTATTATTAAATACTATTACAAATTTATTCTCTATCCTTACGAAAAAATTAATTAATAAATTGATAATTTTATCAAATACATCGCACTGGTTTTGGTAAACCTGCTAATTTGATAGCTTGTTTAGCTGGTCCCCGAGGAAATAGAGTATATAAATAACAGCTATTTCCTTTATCCTTCCCATATCTTTTAGTGATATCTCTTATTATGATACGTATAGGAGGAGAAGTATTATACTTTAGATAAAACGAACGTACAAACCGTATTACCTCCCAGTGATCTATACTTAAATTCAGACCCTCTTGATTAGCTAATAGTGGTACTATATCTTCACTCCAATTACTACTATCAAGCAAATACCCCTGATCATCAGTTTGAATTTTATACCCAGAAAATTCTAGCATAATATAAGTCTCTTTTATAAGATTTAAATTATTTTTATTTGATAATAGAATAAATAATATAGAAAAATGAGTATTTAAGTTAATTGTTTTATCTTAACTAATTTAGCTACATTATATAAATAAATAACAATATAAAATATATTTCACATAAAATATTTATTTTTACCCTCAATTTAGTATAGTAAATATATAAGAATATATTATAAAAATTTTATAGATTATATTTATAATATATACCTATATGCAACTTTTATAGAAAAGAAACCGTAATATCGTAATAATTGATTTTGCTAGAACCTGATAACTAACTATATATTAAGATTATTAATAGATCATTATACTCTGCGTTTATTAATGTAATTGAATTATATAATTTAATTCTTTTATTAATAACTTTAAAATATCTTAAATAATTTTAAATATATACTTATAATATATTATATCTTATGTTATGAAAGTCAAATTATAAATTTTTATGCATATTAGTATTACTAAATAAAGGTATTTGTAGTAACATTATATAATAGTAATAGTATTCTTTATTATATTACATATTATGATTTAATAATAATATGCTAAACATAAATTTTTTTTCTATTTTAAAAAATAAAACAAGGACTGTTATCACTAAAAAATAAAATTCTTAATAGTAAATCAATAACTTATTTGACTTATTTTATAACTATTTATGTCCCGGATTAATAATCCCTTTAAACTTAATTATGAAATATTGATTTATATAGACAATGTAATTTATGTTCTATGTGCACTCTAGTTATTATTAATATAATTAATAAGGTAGGTATTTAACAAGATATAGTAAATAATGTGCGTATCAGGAATATTTTATTAGTAAAATTAATTTTATATTTTATAAAAGTACTATTTAATATTTTTTATTCTTAAAACTATATTTATTAATATAATATCAAATAAACCTAGTAATCCTTATAAGGAGCACTGTAATTAATTTTAATTTATTGTAATTATCATAAATTAAAATAATTTTATTATAAAAGTTAATTTTTAAAGCATGATAATAAAATTATACTTAGTCTTTTTATACTAAAATATAATATTAGTTTATCTAATATTTTTGATATAAAATAATGCTTTAAATATAAAACATAACAAAAAAACATTAAAGGTAATTTTACTACAAAATAAGATATTAAATATTATTTATTTTCTTAAATAAATAATATCAGATACTGTATAAACAGTACGATAGATTATCCAATAAGGGATTAATTTATTGTACACTTATTATTAAAATTATTTATGATTTCATTAGTTATTATTTATTATTAATCTTACTAATTCAGTATTTTTCTGCATTTAATTAAGATTTAATAGAATTATATCACATATCAAAATTTAAGTAATGATTTTTATATGAAAATCGTTGTATTTTCTAAATGCTATAGGATAATTTAACTAAGGGTAAAATAAATAATCTAATATAAATAAGATTAAAAATAAAATAAATAGTATTAGAATAATATGGTATTTATTTATTTAGAAAATATTAAAATATACAGAATGATACTAAAAAAAACTATTAAAATCATTAAATTAGAGATCATTCTAATATAAATAATTTTCATAAATATCTAAAAAATAAATATTTTCTCAAAATTTATTTATAGTAAATTTACTACTACATAATATTACGTAATTAACGTATTCTAAACAAGAATTTTTAATACAATAAATTTTAAAAATTATTGTATTAGATTAAGTACACTTAATACAGTGATATTGAATGTTATTATAATGAATAATTTATATAACTACTACATGTCTATTAAATAATTAGATATTAAATAATATTTTTTATATTTTTGGCTTATTATTTAGATTAAATCTTTACTAAAATTTATAAAATTTTATCTTACAAAATTACCTGAATATATTGTTAATAATCTTCTTATAAAATTTAATTAACTAATTACCGTTATAATATCTACCGCACAATATATATTTATATGAAAATATTAATTTTTTATTTTATAAAAAATATCTAAACTTAATATAAAAAATTATATCGTCAATTTAAAAAATTATGTACGTATTTTTTGCATAAGAAGACTAGCATTAGTACCGCCGAAGCCAAAACTGTTCGACATAACAGTGTATAGATTGCACTTAGTTGGTTTAGTAATTATATGCATATTATTAGCTTGATCATCCAACTCCTCTATATTAATACTTGGGGCTATAAAACCATGTTCTAGCATAAGTAGCGTATATATTACTTCATGCACGCCTGCAGCACCTAATGCATGGCCAGTCATTGCTTTAGTTGCAGAAATTGCTGGAGTATGTTGACCAAAAACTGAACGTATTGCACCTAGTTCTTTCACGTCACCTATAGGGGTGGAAGTTCCATGAACATTTAGATAATCAACAGTAGTAGAGTAATTCATGTTTTTCATAGCTATACGCATACAGCGCGCAGCTCCTTCACCTGAAGGTACGACCATATCGTATCCATCAGAAGTTGCACCGTAACCTACTACTTCGGCATATATATGTGCACCCCGATTAAGAGCATGTTCTAGTTCTTCAACAACTACTATACCACCACCACCTGAAATTACAAATCCATCACGTTTAGTATCATAGGTTCTTGATGCTTTTTCTGGAGTAGTATTATAGTGGGTAGAAAGAGCACCCATTGCATCAAATTCACAAGCTAGTTCCCAGCATAACTCCTCTCCACCACCTGCAAACATAACATCTTGCTTGCATAATTGTATAATTTCTACAGCATTACCTATACAATGAGCAGAAGTAGCACAAGCTGAGCTAATTGAATAATTTACTCCTCTTATTTTAAATGGTGTTGCTAAACATGCTGATACACCAGAACCCATAGCTTTTGTAACCATATAAGGACCAACACCACGAAGACCACGTGTACGCATACTATCTGCACCAGATACCTGATTACGTGGTGATCCTCCACCGGAACCAACTATCAAACCAGTACGTTCGTTAGATACTATATTATCATCTAAAGCAGCATCTTTAATAGCTTCCTGCATCGATAAATAGGCATAAATAGATGCATCACTCATAAAACGCATTATTTTGCGATCAATCATTCCTGTAGTTTCTAGCGTAATACCACCCCAGACTTGGCTACGCATACCAGCCTCTTTTAATTCAGGAGCTGATATAATACCTGAACGGCCTTTTTTTAGAGAAGCTAGAACTTCCTGCTGATTATTCCCAATACTAGAAATAACTCCTAATCCAGTAATTACTGCACGTTTCATACATTAACCTCTTATATATCTATGGTTTATTCAGGTTTTGAAACGCACTGTAACGTATACTGATAATCTGAGCAAGTTAGATTAAGATATTATAAATACAGATAAGATATTAATTTCCTTATTTAAAAAAATTCATAGAATATTAATTTATTACTAAGTGTTAGTATTTATATTATATTAATAGGATGCTTAGTATCTTTATATAAATATTATAGTAATTCAGATAGATGTAATGTGTAATAAAATAATTACTTTTTGATATTACATGGATTCCATCCTTAACGAATACAAAATATTAAAAGTGTAAATAAACTGATAAACATCATAGATTTGTCAATGAATATTTTATATAAATACTAAACCTAGAACTGTAATTTTATTGGAGAACTAAAGAATTGCAGTTTATTAAATATAAAGTCATAACTATTTTGATAATGTACTATATTTGCGGAAAAAATAACTAACCATACAAGATTACTAACTAACTGTTAGTTCTCTCATTTTATTATATAATACAATTTTATATTAATTATATTAACAAACTTAATCAGTTAATAATATATCTCTTAATATAACTTCTAAAATATATACTTACTGATATAATATCAATTATATTGCAATATATATTGCAATTACTTATTAACAATATTTAAAAAATCAAATATAAGTACATTATAATATACTCTTGTATAGTATTAATAAATTGTTCTCAAACTATACTGTATTTTTAGTGTTATTTACAATAAAATATTAAGTTTTATATTATGAATATTAAAAATATCTTTAAGTAAATTACAATTTAGTTTCTAATCTCCTTTAAAGTACCAGTTACTACATTTTGTTAATTTGCGCTACTAGGTTTGACTTATGTCGTGCAGCTTTATTTTTATGAATTAATCCCTTACAAGCTTGACGATCTATAATTGGTTGCATTTTATAAAATGCATTTTGTGCGGCTATTTTATTTCCATTAGCAATCTCTGTATATACCTTCTTAAGAAAAGTCCTTATCATAGATCGACGACTAGCATTGTGTTTACGGCGTTGTTCGGATTGAACTGCGCGTTTCTTAGCTGATTTAATATTAGCCAAGGTATAACTCCTAAATATTATATAAAACTATAAAAAGATCAATAAATACTTCATTGAGCTTTATAATTTAATGGGTTGATACAAAAAAGTTACTTATACATTATAAATATAGTATTTATTAAAAATATACACTTTATCTAACATATTTATGTTAGATAAACAAAAATTATTGTAGTAATATCTTATTATATCAGTTTTTATAATAAAGTGTATTTACAGAGATTAACTATATACAAAATATTAGTATAATCACTTATTAAACCTTATCTATAAGTAATAATATATATTACAAAATATTATGCAATCATTATATATTGCTATCCTATAAGAAATTTTAAAATAGTACGATCATAAAATCATGTTAGAATCATTATTCTATAACATATATGTATTCTAGGAAAATATATTTATATATACTTATATAAGTACTAGAAAATAATTTATTACCTCATTTATATTTCAGTAAGTATACTTTAGTAAAGAAATATTATAAATAATAACAATCAATTAAAATACCTCCTTATAAAAACAAAATACTTATTCTTTAGTTCAATTAAATAAATATTGCTTTAATATTATTATCTGTTACCTTTAAATACTATTTCTTTATTATCTACCCCAAAATCAGCATTAAGTTAGTAAATAAAAATAAAGATAGGTATGACACTGAAATAATAAATCGGTGTTTACGTAAAAATCACTCAACTATTAAAAAGTTAGTATGACTATTAATGTTTTATATGCAATAAATGTATCTTACATTTAATTTATTGTATATATTAATCTCCAATATTTTGTATTAATCTTATTCTTAGTTAAAACTTAATTATTACCCTATAAAGTAAGTAAATACAATTTAATACAATATTATAAATACAAATACATCCATTACTTACCTTAATATTAAAGTAAATTTACAATATTAATACCAAGTAGTACTAATAATCTATGTAAAAAATGATGTAACTATAACTTATGTATTTATTATGAGTATGCTTTATCTGCCAATAAATAATGATGAATTATATTATTTGACTTTAAAAGTATAAAATATAAATATCTTATATAAACAACCTCTTATTTAAAAATTAATATATAAAATAAATTATAAATATGAATAACTTTATAATTATATAAACATATATAAGAGTATAGTAACAATACTAAATTTTAAGTATTAAAAAAATAAGTGAAATTTAATAATGTAGTAGAAGTACAAATCATTTCATTTTATCTTTATATAATTAAGAAAGTAATAGTACTTAAATTATTTTATATAAATCTATAGGATTATAGTAATACCACTAAAAATATACAATTTCTATATTTATAGAGCACATAAAGTAAATCTTCTTAACTAAAGCACAAAACCATATATAATCATTTTTTATAAAAAGATATTTAGAAAACCTACACTACTACAATCATATCAAGAATACACACATCAATATAAGTATATAATAATATATTAAGCACATACATTATATTAGGATAAGAGAGTACAATATCTACAAGTAGATTATATATCAAATCTAGTTTTATAAAAGTAAAAGTAAAATTATAGCAGTTACTAAATATATTTATATTTTATAATTATAAAACTACTATAAAACATATCAGTATTTATTATTTAATAAAATACCCTTTTAGATATAAGTATCTTTATAAGATAAAATATGATTTTACTAAATTAACACTGATATTTCTAACAATATTTTTAGCAAATATTTCGTAAAATATATTAATAATATAATATTATTCATTGTATCGTATTAACTTAAATAGTTACTACATTGTATTCCAATAAACTAAGATATTTTTAACTCAAGTATTTAATTGATATATCAAAAATAGTGATAATCAATATCATTGTACTTGGTTATTATAAACAAATGTAATAATAATATTTTTGTATTAAAAAATAAAATTTTATAGTAATAGATAGTTCTAAGTATACACCTTATTAAAAGGTTTTTTTATATGTATATTATGATAATAATATATGTTATATAATATTTATTATAAATTTTAATTTTAAATATTGGAGTTTTTGTGAGATATAAATTGGATGCTACGGATGGATACGCTCGTTGTGGTCGTTTGATTTTTGAACGCGGTATAGTAGAAACACCTACTTTTATGCCTGTAGGTACTTACGGTGCTGTAAAGGGAGTGACACCTGAAGAAGTACAAAAAACTGGCGCACAAATTTTACTAAGTAATTCCTTTCATCTGTGGTTACGACCTGGTCTTCAAGTAATTAAGTTACATGGAAATCTGCATAATTTTATGCAATGGAATAGACCAATTATTACTGATTCTGGTGGTTTTCAAGTGTTTAGTTTAAATAAGATACGCAAAATTAAAGAAGAAGGAGTATATTTTCGTCATCCAATTAATGGTTCCTCTCTTTTTCTGAGTCCTGAAAAATCCATGGAAATACAGTATTATTTAGGTTCTGATATCGTGATGATTTTTGATGAATGTACTCCATACCCATCCACCTGGGATGAAGCTAAGAATTCTATGGAAATCTCACTACGATGGGCGAATCGTAGTCGCAAGAAATTTGATGCATTAGGTAATAAAAAATCATTATTTGGTATAATTCAGGGGAGTATTTATAAAGATTTACGAAGTGTATCACTTAAAAATTTATTAGAAATAGGTTTTAATGGTTACGCATTAGGTGGCTTAGCTGTAGGAGAGTCAAAAAAAGATATGTACAGTATTATTGAGCACATTTGCCCACAAATTCCAGAAACTAACCCGCGTTATCTTATGGGGGTAGGCAAACCGGCAGATTTAGTAGAAGGAGTTCGTAGAGGTATTGATATGTTCGATTGCGTTATACCAACTCGCAATGCACGTAATAATCATCTTTTTGTGACTAAAGGAATTTTAAAAATACGTAATGCTAGATATAAAAATGATGTTAATGTACTTGATTCGGAATGTAATTGCTACACTTGTCGTAATTATAGCCGTGCATACTTGCATCATCTTGATCGTTGTAACGAAATACTTGGGGTACGTTTAAAAACTATACATAACCTCCAATATTATCAACGTTTAATGATTGGGTTAAGACAAGCTATTAAAAATAGTCATCTTAATAAGTTTATTGATAATTTTTATAATCTTCAATGTCATCCTGATTTTTTAAATTAGTAAAAAACTTATATATTTATAATCAATTATAATTCCTGAAAACTAATAATTAGTAGTACAAGATATTAGTAAGAAATGATATTAACCTTCACTTACTTTATAATATAAAGTATTGTTTTATTATGAACTATGAATTATTTTATTTTTATTAATTATTATATGGAGTGTTTAAATGAGTGTATTTATTTCTGAATCTATAGCATCTACTGGTGCAGTAAATCAAGATAGTCCATACTCTTTTATTATTATGTTATTAGTATTTGGTTTAATTTTTTATTTTATGATACTTTTTCCACAACAAAAAAGAGCTAAAGAGCATAAAAAAATGATGTGTGCAATAAGCAAAGGGGATGAGGTTTTAACTAATGGTGGGTTGCTTGGGCGAGTAATCAAGGTTACTGAAACTGGTTATATTACTCTTGCTCTCAATGAAAATACTGAAGTTATCATTAAACGTGATTTCGTGACTGCTATGTTACCAAAAGGTACTTTAAAGCAATTATAATTAATTAGTTCTTGTGGAACCTTTAACATATTTACTGAATAAATAATATTTATAATTAGTATTATAATAGTTTATATTTTAGTAATGAGAATATTAATATTAACTTTTAATAGTATAAACTAGGAATTACTTTGCCCATTATAGATAAACGAATAATAGAAACTGATCAACTATACTAGGATATAGTTTATTATATATTAAAAATAATATTATATATGTTATGATTAAATAAAATAATATCTTTTATCAATATTTTATTAAAAAGTTAAAAATTATATAAAAATATTAAATTAACTATAATAATGCTTATTAAGTAATATAGTATGACTAACATGTTTTATATGTACAGAAAATAGTATTCTAGTTAACTTTCATTAATAAAAGTTAATATAAATTTAATAATTTTTCGTAAGAAGCAATAAAGAACCCATTTCCTTAATTACGATTCTTTATAGTATTATAGTTAATATAACTTTAGGTTAATTACATGTCATACTAATATAAAATTTCATAAAATTATTCTTGATATTAATATTTGCTATTTTGGTTTATATCACTATCTTATAACAACTGCACTATTTCTGTAATATTATAAATATAATAAGTTATTTAACTATAACTCCTAGAATATAACACACTACTTTGCTAAGTATGTAGAGACTAAATACTTTATATACGACTCAATCATATTCTATTATATTAAGCTATAATGCTAATATGAGAGTACACGTCCACTAAAAAACTATCAAATATTTTGTCATTCGTTACATAACTGATACTGCCTCTGTAGCTCTCTCATTTTAAACAGCTTAAGGAATGATTTTGTGTTAAACCATTATCCTTTATGGAAATATATTTTACTTATACTAATTGTAATGCTTGGTTTACTATATGCACTACCTAACTTCTATGGCGAGGATCCAGCAGTACAGATATCTGGTGCGCATAGTATAGTCACTGACTATACTACACTGGTTAAAGTTCGCGATATACTAGAAAAAACAGACTGTGAAAATAAATCAATTACATTGAACAATGGAATTATTTTAGTAAAATTTAAAAATACTGATATTCAAATGCGGGCATGTAAAATCCTAATGGATATATTAGGAGACAAATATATTATATCATTACAGCTTAAGCCAGCTACACCTAAATGGCTAGATACATGTGGTGCAAAACCAATAAAATTAGGTCTAGATTTACGCGGGGGGGTTCATTTCTTAATACAGGTTGATCTGGACACTGTTTTAAATAAACTACAAGATTTTATTATAGAATCATTACGTTATGACATGCATCAAAAAAATATTACTGATTATATAATCCATAAAATAGATAAAACTCCTGGTACTATAGAAATAAGCTTTTTAGATTTTAATACTTGCTCTCAAGCTAGTAAATACCTTCTTAATCATCACCATGATTTAGTATTTAGTAATATTAAAAAAAAATCTTTAAAAGTTGTAATAACTACTAACTGTATTAAAGAAGCGCGTAAATACGCAGTTGAGCAGAATATCAATATTTTACGAAACCGAGTTAATCAACTTGGTGTTGCTGAACCACTAATTCAGCAACTAGGTGACGATCTTATCATAGTTGAACTTCCTGGTCTTCAGGATACTACGCGTGCAAAAGATATTTTAGGAGCTACAGCAACCTTAGAATTTCGCTTAGTAAACCCAAATATTGATATATCTACTGACAGTAATAACATTATACCTAATGATTCTGAAGTAAAATATACACGTGATGGTCAACCTATAGTATTATATAAATATATTATACTTACTGGTTCTCAAATAATTGAATCAACTATAAGTCAGGATGAATTACAACGTCCTCAAATAAATATATCTCTTAATAAATCTGGTGCTAATAATATATCTAATTTTACTCAATATAATATTGGTCAGTCTATAGCAACTCTTTTTGTAGAGTACAAGAATACTGGCAAAAAAGATGCAAATGGTAAAAAAATACTAATAAAACAAGAAGAAGTAATTAACGTTGCAACAATTCAATCTCGTCTGCATAATAGATTTCGTATTACGGGTATTAATAGCCGGAACGAAGCAATAAAGCTTGCTCTATTGCTTCGTTCCGGCACATTACTTACTCCAATTTATATTGTAGAAGAACGCACTCTTGGCCCAACTTTAGGTATAGAAAACATTACTAAAGGTTTGCAAGCTTGCTTATGCAGCCTAATTGCTTCTATAGTATTTATGATAGTATGGTATCGTAAATTTGGTATTATTGCAATAATAGCGCTATTTATAAACCTACTACTTATTGTAGGTATTATGTCATTAATACCAGGTGCCACGCTAACGATGCCTGGTATTGCTGGTATTGTCTTAACTCTTGCGATTGCTATTGATGCAAATGTGCTCATAAATGAGCGTATTAAAGAGGAACTAAAAAATGGCAGATCTATACAACAGGCTATAGAAAAAGGCTATCAAAATGCTTTTAGTAGTATCGTAGATGCTAATTTTACAAATTTAATTACTACAGTTATACTATACGTAGTAGGTACCGGTTCTATGAAAGGTTTCGCTATTACTGCCGTTATAGGTATTACAACATCAATGTTTACCTCTATAATTGGTACTCGAGCTATAGTTAATCTGATTTATGGTGGCAAAAATATTACAAGACTGTCTATATAGAGGGGTGGTTGTGGAACACAAATATAATATAAAACAACCAAAATATGATTATAAAATTATAGATTTTATGCAATGGAATTTTATTGCTTTTATTATTTCAGGTATACTAATATTGACTTCTTTTGGTATTATTTTTACTAAAGGTTTTAATTTAGGTTTAGATTTTACTGGAGGTACAGTTATTGAGATGAGTTTTAAGAAAGAACCTGACTTAAATGTAATACGTAGTGTATTAGAAAAATATTGCTATATTAATCCAATTATACAACATTTAGGTAATAACCATGATATTATTATTCGTATGCCACCAATAAAAAATTTGAGTAATCGAGTCATAGAAATATTAAGACAAGTTATGTATGGAGACATTTCTATTAAGCGCTTAGAGATTATTGGTCCTAGCATTGGTACATATATGATACAGACTAGCGAAATGGCTATATTAATAGCACTAATATGTATTTTATTATATTTAGGATTACGCTTTGAATTACGCTTAGCTTTAGGAGCAGTGATATCCCTAATACATGATATAATCATTACGCTAGGAATATTATCATTAATACATTTTGAAATAAACCTTACCATTATAGCATCTTTAATGTCAGTTATTAGTTACTCTCTAAATGATAGCATCGTAATTTCTGATCGTATTCGTGAAAACTGCCAAAATATATGTTATAGTACAACTTACAATATTATCAATATTTCATTAACACAAACGTTACACCGCACTATTATAACGTCTGCTATAACATTATCAGCTGTTTTAATACTCTATATATTTGGTGGTATTATGTTGCAGGGATTTGCGTTAACTATGTTTATTGGTGTTTTTATAGGTACTATTTCTTCTATTTATATTGCATCTTCATTAGCTTTAAAATTAGGAATGAAACGCGAACATATGTACTTACCTTATGTTGATAAAGAGGGGGCAGATAACTCATCTATGTATCTATTATAAAATTTAAATCTCTAATATTATAACTTACTAAACAATTAACAGAAGATATTATAATAAAGACATCTATAAAATAGAATTCAGTATATATTAACATGTAAATATTATTATCTATAATCCATAACTATCTTAAACTTAATATTACATACCTGTATGCATTTATATTTATATAATAAAATATATATAAAAAGAGTTGATTACCGTAATAATTCATTATTATTAAATTTAATAGTTAATTTAAATAGATATCAATCCATTTGGATTCATATATACTATTAAGATTAAATCTTATAAAGATAAAATTGAAATACTATTTTTATAATATATTTATTACACTTATAATACTAAATAAAATTATTATTTTAGATTGTGTTAATTATGTTTAATGATAATTAAATATATCTTTTGAGATTATTTACGCCTTTAAAAATAATTCTTCTAAAATATCTATATATTGATGTAGTACTCTTATAATTGTAAAGATAATAGTATAATAAAATTTATTAGCTTTTTTATTAAAAAATATTTTACATTTTAAATAAAAATTATTCTAGAATTATTTAATTATAATACTAATTAAAAATTATTTTACTAGTTATTAAGAGTAGTAATAATTTTTATAATCCCGTTTTACAGAAAAAATAAAAATTATAGATATGAAACTATACTATAATTAATCTAGGTAGTAACTTTAAAAAAAAATTATTAAATAATAATTTATTATAATTCATATATTAATTGTACTAAAATATTTATAATACAATAAGTATAATAAAACATGATCATTAGATACTGTAATAATATCCCTAAATTTTAATAACAAAATTTATTAATGATTAAAATCATAATAGATGTAATCTTATTACTTAAAAATATTCTATATAAAAATTATTATTAAATTTTAATTTATATATTACTTAAATATAAAGTATATATACTATACATAAATATATAATAAATTATAACTAAGAATATTCACCTAAATTAATTAAATCATTATTTTTACTGCTAATGTATTATACAACTTAATAATATAGTAATCACTATAATTTAATAACCTAGACTATTATAACTTATTTATTTATTACTTTAATCTAGTATATCAAGACTGGTTAGTAACCTACTATGTTACTTTGTTTTACTGTATATTATATAAAATATTGTTTATTATTTCTTGTAACTATACTCCAAATCAGGTTATTTATTTTCAATAATAAAATAATAGGTATTATAAATAATTTATACTAACTAAATAATTTGATAGATAAATAATTTAATATAGATAATTAATATTATCCCATTATAAAACGTGGTACGAAGTACTTAGATATATAAAAATTTTTTATAGTATTAATATAATAAATACCTAGAAAAAGTCTGTAGAGAACTCTTATAGTTCTACTAGATTGCTATACACTGTAGATACATAAAATTTTATATTATATAATCAATAATGTTATTCAATCTTATTGAGCTTACTAATAATTTCTTAATGAATACTGATATATTTAGATATTTAGAAGTGCAAAGTTAATAAAAATAATAATATTTATATACTGTCGTATGGAAAAAATTTTCTTGTAATTCTTAAGTAAAAATACTTATTTTTATTATTTATTTAGTATTACTACATTTATATTTTGTATATATAGAAATATGTATATAATATATTTAATATTATTAATTATTTAATATTATTAAAGATTAATCACAATAATAGTTAAGATATACTTTTAGCATATATAAAAAATTAAGCTATATTAAAAATATATAATCTTAAATTATATGTAGCTTTTTTAAAGCTATTTTATTTAATCCATCAAAATTCTTTTATATTTATATGTAACTTAATATAACCTATAACAAGATAATTATCAGTAATTAATTCTTGATAATATATTTATAAGCAATATAAAAAATAATACTTCCTTTATTAAGACGTGTAGATATACATCTTAATACTCTGAACAATTATTTATCAGTAATTTTATTTTATTTTCATATAATAGACCTAATAAATAAAAGATTATACTAAAAAACATTGTTATTTTGATTATTAAAACACTAAAATAATCTCTATAATAATTGCGATTTATTGAGGTTTTAATATATTTTTAACTTAAATATCTTGTTTTTATAATAAAGCAAACTAATTAATAATTATAGGAAGTTTAATCTATATAATATAGATTTAATTTTATTAATATTATCTTAATAAGACTACTTATTGTAGAGTAAGACGTAGAAGTTTTGTAAGAACCTACAACAATGATTATTTAGAACTTAAATTGTATTTTATACTAAATATATAATGTATATAAATACTAATTATTTAGTTGAAGTATTTTATTTAAATTATAAATTATAAAATTTATAGTAATAAAATAATTTTATTATACTCCTTTCTTGTAATATAAAAACCTATTTTAATATTTCTAATTAATAAATCATTTATATTAACTTTTTATAAAATAAAGCAGTTTTATTAAATGGATAATAAAATATATTTTATAGTTATGACTTGTTTGTTTTATTTTTATTAAAATATAATATATATTAGAAATAAAATTGTTCTTTTACATGTATATATTCTAGGTTATAAGTAAGTATTATTTATATAATAAAATTCACCACTCTACATAGTATTTACTGAACTTATTATATTAATGTGATAAAAAAAATAAATTATATTATATAATTCTTAAATCATATAATATCAAAAACGGGTATGAATATAAAAAACTACAATACCTATAACATTATAATAAAATTTGTAAGACAAATCCTTATGATAAAGTTATGTTTACTCAATTAAGATTTTGAAGTATCCAAAGTAGTTATTTATAACAACTACATTAAGAGATAATAAATGAGCATAATGAACCATAAAAGTAAAAAATTTACTAGTGTAATCATGACGATATTGCTTTAATTAGATGTTAAGATATTAACATTTAGTGAATTGTTTTTCAATTGTAATTAATAAAATAATACATTTAGTATGGTAATATGTTTATTAAAAGTTATTTCTTCTATGTAAAATAATAGTATTCTGTGAAGTTACGAAGGGTTATGTAATCTTAATGGTATAATTGACTATAAATATTAGAGTTACTTTATTAAGACTCTTACTATATTTAGTATATCTAAGTAATGTTAAAAATTAATATTATATATACTAATTTTATAAAGTTGCATTACATAACACATTAATCATCACGATTAAGTAAAATAATTATTAATAGATTCAGTAAGTACTACTGACATTTTCTGTGGCATAATTAATATTATAAAACATATTTTATGTTGATATATTCTATATTTTAATCTATAATATTAAAATATTTAATATAATTTGATAATATCTACTTAGTTGTACTAAAATTAATGATAATTTACTGCTTAATAGCTATTGTGGCTTACAATATTAAGCCTACTTTACTACAAACACATATATAACTACAATTATAATAATAAAATGATTTATTGGGAAATATTTTATGAATATAGTATAAAATACTAGAATAATACTAGTTGTTTATCTTTGTTAGTCACAATAATAATATTTGATATTAAGTATATTTATTGATACTTTATTTATTTTAATATTATTTTAATGTAAGCTTATAGAATTTATAATAATTCTTTATATTTATATTTATATTAAATAAAATAATGGTAAGTTATAGTACTTATTGTAATATTATTACACTTATATTACTTTAGACTAAATGGTCTACTCCTCTTCTAATTCATTGCTTAAATGTGCTTTCTCGACAAGAGAAAAACTTATAGGTCTTTTCACTTCTACCCCTAAAACACGAAAATTTTCTACTTGTCCTATAAGATTACCACGTCCTTGCCCAAACTTTTTCATGGCCTGATTATAATTTAATTGTGCTTTATCTATACTATGCCCTAGGGATTCCATATCATCGATAAATAATCTCATTTTATCATATAACTTAGATGCGCGATCGGCAATCTTCTGTGCATTTTGGTTTTGATGTTCATAACGCCATAAATTACTAATAGTGCGCAATGCAACTAATAAAGTAGTTGGACTAACTAACATAATATTATGCTTTAAAGCTTTATTTAAAAGGTTAGAGTCACAGTTAATAGCTACTAAAAACGCTGGTTCAATAGGAATAAACATCAGAATATAGTCAAGAGACTTAATTCCAGGTAACTTCTCATAGTCTTTGCATCCAAGTTGACGTATATGATTTTTAACTGAAACCAGATGTTCTTGTAAAGCTAGTTCACGCACTACCTCATCTTCAGTATTAAAATACCTTTCGTAAGCTACTAGCGAAACCTTAGAATCTATTACTACATCTTTTCCTTGTGGAAGATGTACAATAATATCTGGTTGCATACGACTATCAGTTCCAATCTGAATATTTACTTGTGTTTGATACTCATGCCCTTCACGTAAACCAGAAGATTCTAGTACGCGATTGAGTACTATTTCCCCCCAAATTCCCTGTGTTTTATTATTCCCCTTTAAAGCTTTGGTTAAGTTAATTGCCTCATGAGTCATCTGCGAATTTAACTGCTGAAGATTACGAATTTCGTGAGTTAGAGTGTGTCTTTCTCGTGCTTCTTGTCCAAAACTATCTTGTACCTGGCGACTAAAATGTTTTAATTGCTCACGTAAAGGAATTAGTAAAATATTTAAACTCTGCGTATTTTGCTCTTCTACCCGTTTTCCCGTATGTTCGAAAATACGATGAGCTAAGTTTTCAAAATGAGTATTAAAAAGTTTTTCATTATTAATCATTAATAGCTGTTTTTCTTTCATATCTAATTGAGTATCTTCTAAACGAACAGTAACTTCTCGTATCTTTGCTTCTTGTAATATATTTACTGCACGTAATTCGCATAATTGTTTAGTTAATTGTATACACTCATCATGCCATAGGTATTTCTGATGTAATTTTTCTTGCGTTGCTTTAAGGTGGGTGTGCAACATACTTAGTATTTGATCTTTTTCACATTGTTGTAATTTTATTAAAGCTTGTTGTTCTTGCTGAAATTGCGTAACTTCTTTTTGGTATACATTTGAATTAGCTACTAATACAAGTATTTTATGCCGCATACGAAGACTAGATATTAACCAACCTAAAATTATACCTACCGTACCGCCACCTGTAATACAACAAAATGTACTAGCATCCATCTTTTTACCCCCACAAAGCTTTAATAGATATGCTGTACCTTAATAGTAATAGGATAACTTCATGAATATCTAGGTATAATAATCAAAATTTATTAATTAAAGTTAAAAACTAATGTATATAATCTATTAACATACTAACACTCAATATAATAATCTATGAAATCAATATAAAGCAAAAATATAAGACAAATAGATAGTTAATTAAAAATTAGAATTAACGGTAAATATTTTTATTAACATCACTTTATTATGATATATATACTATTAATTATTATATAGAATATAGTCTCATTTAAGAGATTTATATTATATTAGTAATGATTAAGCATTAATCAAAATTAGAAATTTAATACTAAATTTAATTTTAAGCAACACGACAATTAAAGATGTAAGTATTACTGCCTTATGACTATTACTATAGTAATCACAGTACTTTATTCTTAAAATAAAATAAAAGAATATATAATTATAATTAAAGATATATCTATTTTAGTAAAAATTTTCTCATAATTATTACATATTATGTATATATATATTTGGATAAATTATTATAGTAATATTAATTACTTTATATGATATTAAATATATAATAAAGCATGTTACTTATGGTTTGAATGTTTACTTTAAAAAATATACAAAATAATACCTATAAATCATTATTCAATAATTTATTTAATTTTTTCAATATACACCACTGTCTTATTATTAAGACAAACAATAAAAGCGAATAATATTCTTATATATTTTTATACTTAACCAGTAATGTTATATAACTAATGAAATATATTAAAGATACAAATTTTTTACCTAAAAAGTATAGAAAAAAATATACTACACTTTAATATTGTATAGTGCAGTATTTCGTTAGTTATGATATAAGTTACTATTTTTTATATAACTTAAATAAAAATAATTATATTATATATAACTTAATACTTGAGACAAGGTTGCATAAATTATAAGTATCGTTTTACTTATCATAGATAACGATCGATAGTATTTTACTAGTAAGATAATATCGATATATAAGACTTATAGGATATACAATCCTATTATAACTAGTCACTAAAAAATAATTTCTTTATAAGTACTACTATAGTATATATAATTTTAACTTAAATAACTATCCTCTTCTGATATATATTATTAATATAATATAGGTAAAAAATTTTAGATGTAAAAGAATTAATTTTATTAAAAAATTAATAAAATAATTATTATTAATTATAATTGTAGTAGTTTACTTAATAAACAAGTTACATAAAATTAGTATTTTGTTATTTTAAGATTAGTATTTATATAATATTATTTTTGACTGCTATAAGAAAATAATTATACCTCACTAACCTAGTAATATATTTTAGATTAAAGATCTACAAATAAGATTAAAATTATAGTTATTAAAATTTGAAATACATCAAAAATAATCCTACATTAGAATTTATTACAATAGAGTATAATACAAGATATTAAATACTAAAAAATAGTAATAAAAAATTATAATAAATTATTTATATATTTTATTTAAATAAGATATAATTATTTAATTTACTTTGATAATAACTAAATATTGAAATTATTTATTATTTTCTATAATATTAAAATAAAATATAACTCTTATTGAATAGTGAAATATAATATGACTTACATTAATAAAGAACCTACTACGTCATAGTAAGCTTAAAATAACTGTATTCTCTATATTTTATTTTATATATAAAACTTTTGTTATTAAGCATAAAGGTATTTGCTATGAAAAATATTAATCCTACTAAAACTGTTGCTTGGTATGAATTACAAAAACATTTTGAACAAATGAAAAATATCCAGATAGATGATCTTTTTAAAAGAGATCCTCACCGTGTTTCTAATTTTTCAACTATATTTGATGATCAAATATTAGTAGATTTTTCTAAAAATATCATAACAACAGAGACTATTACAAAGTTATTAGATTTAGCAAAAGAAACTGATTTGCAAGGAGCTATTAACTCTATGTTTGCAGGAGAAAAAATTAACCGTACAGAAAATCGTGCCGTTATGCATACAGCACTTCGTAACCCAAATAATAAACAAATAATTATAGATCAAGCAAATGAAATACCAATAGTACTAGAAAAAATAAAGAATTTTTGCCAAAAAGTAATTTACGGTGAATGGAAGGGTTTTACCGGTAAGAATATAACTGATATAGTTAATATCGGTATTGGTGGTTCTGATTTAGGTCCACATATGGTAACAGAAGCTTTAAAACCTTATAAAAATCACCTAAACATGCATTTTGTTTCTAATATTGATGGTACACATATTATTGAAACGTTAAAAACATTGAATCCAGAAACTACTTTATTTCTTATAGCATCAAAAACATTTACTACTCAAGAAACTATGACTAATGCTCATAGCGCGCGTAACTGGTTTATGCAATCTACTAGAAGCAATAAAACTAATATCACTAAACACTTTATTGCATTATCCGCAAATAGCCAAGCAGTACACAATTTTGGTATTAATACTGATAATATGTTTAAATTCTGGGATTGGGTTGGTGGCAGGTATTCTTTATGGTCTGCTGCTGGACTATCTATTGCACTCAGCTTAGGTTTTGATAACTTTAAACAAATGCTTAACGGTGCTCACACAATGGACCAACATTTTGCTAAGACACCACTGGAAAAAAACTTACCAGTCAAACTAGCACTAATTGGTATTTGGTATAATAATTTTTTTGGAGCTGAAACCGAGGCAGTTTTACCGTACGATCAATATATGCATCTTTTTCCTGCTTATCTCCAGCAAAATAATATGGAATCTAATGGTAAAAATATTGATCGTAACGGTAATCCAGTATCTTATCAAACTGGTCCAATTATTTGGGGTGAACCTGGCACTAATGGTCAGCATGCTTTCTATCAACTAATACATCAGGGTACTAAATTAATTCCTTGTGATTTTATCGCTCCTGTTATTAGCCATAATATACTAGGAGATCATCATATTAAATTAATGTCTAACTTTTTTGCTCAAACAGAAGCTCTAGCTTTTGGTAAATCTAGTAAAAAAGTAGAACAAGAGTTTGCGCAAGACGATAAAACTACAGCGGAGATAGCTCATATAGTACCATTTAAAACATTTAAGGGTAACAGACCAACTAACTCAATTTTATTACGTCAAATTACACCATATAGCTTAGGATTATTAATGGCTCTTTACGAGCATAAAATATTTGTTCAAGGTGCAATTCTTAATATATTTACATTCGATCAGTGGGGCGTAGAACTAGGAAAACAACTTGCTAATTATATTTTACCAGAATTGCATGATCAAGAAAACATTAATAATCACGATAGTTCTACTAATTCGTTAATCAATCAATTTAAAAAATGGCGTATATAAAATAAAAAAATACATATAGAAGATATTCACTATAAATGATAATATTTATAATGAATTTAAAATCAATCACCGCTTATATCTTAAATGTAAGTGGTTTTATTTTTTAAAAAATTAAATTTTTAATTAGTTACTATTCTATTATCAATGATCATTGATATCATAATTTATTGAATAATAGCATTGTTGACTAAATATTAGTAATTAATTTTTCTTTCTTAGAATATTACTACGATCATATAAAATTAATATTTTTAATAAATATTAGGATAAAATATTGAAATGTAAAAAATCTTTAACTTACTATTTAAGATGAACTCATCAGAAAACTTATGAACGAAAGTATCAGAATAATACTAACTTAATAATTACCATATACAAATTATAATGCATAAATAAATATTTTTTCTAATTTAATTTCAGTATAAATATTTTAATATAAAATAAGTCTATTTCTTAAGGGAAATAACACAATATCTTACTTATACTTATACTTATACTTATACTTATACTTATACTTATACTTATACTTATACTTATACCTATTACTATATATTAAAGAAATATGGATATTCTTTGTTATATAAAAGTGCTTTATTATCACCTTATTTTTTATATAATCTTGTTTACATTGTTTAGAGTAAATTTAATTTTATTAAAAAAATACTTGTAGATGTCTTATATTCTATATTTTTAGTCTAAACTAAAATTAGCAATAATTTTTTAATATTCTTTATATTTTGTATAATTTTTTACAATCTTAAATTGACTAGTATTTAGTAATAAAAAATATTTAATATTAAATATACAAAATACTATAAAAATATAAAATAATTATAAAAATATTCCCTAGACCATCTATATAACCTATATAAATTTTTTATAATATTAACAACAATGATTAATAGTATAAAGAGGAATCTCCACCACTAAATCTTGTTTTGCTATTTTTGCTTGACAACTAAGGCGGCTTTCTTGTTCTAACCCCCAAGCTTTATCTAATGTATCTGCTTCTAAATCACTAATTTTTTCTAAAGAGTTAAATCCTTGCCTAATAATGCAGTGACATGTTGTACAAGCACATGAATGCTCACAAGCATGTTCTATTTTTATTCCGTTACGTAAAGCAATATTAAGAATAGTTTCTCCTATCTGAGCCTCTAAAACTGCACCTATAGGACAAAAATCTTTATTTGGAAGAAATATAATTTTAGGCATTTTAAACCTCATCACTATTATAATAGTCAGTTATAACCTAGCTAATAATATATAAATTCAATCTACAAATAGTAATTTATTTTTTATACTTTAGTATGTATTAGTTTTTGATCTACTTTAAATATTTTAAACGACATTACTAGCAGTAATCTACTTTAATTTGGTTATAACTTTTCACACTTTCCTAGACCTAATTCATTAAGGGGGTTAATATCTTCTGCCAATGAACTATTAAGACTTTCTAATGCACGATCTACTATAACCTTTTGTTCTGCTAACATACGTGCTACTTTATCTTTTTTAGCATTTACTACAGAGTCTTGAAGCATAGTATTGATTTGATTAATACTTAATCCATATGATGGTTTAATGTAAATAGAAGACTGTATACCAGTGGTTGTTTCCATAGCAATAACGCTAAGTAGACCATCTACGTCTACCTGAAAAGTTACACGGATACGTGGATTTTTAGTAAGTATAGAGGAAGGCCAACGTAGTATAAACTTAGCTAGAGAACGATTATCTTTTACTAGCTCTCTCTCTCCCTGTACTACATGAATCATGACAAGATTTTGACTATTCTTAAATGTAGTAAATTCTTTTTCATAAGCGATAGGAAGAGTAGTGTTGCGCGGAATTATTTTCTCTACTAATCCACCCATAATTTCTAAACCAAGGGAAAGAGGCATAACATCTAATAATAATATTTCTGAATTAGATTTATTACCAACTAAAATATCTGCCTGAATAGCAGCTCCTATAGCTACTACACGATCAGTATCAATAGAGGTTAACGGAGTACGATTAAAAAAATTTTTTACTAATTCACGAATCAAAGGGATACGGGTAGAGCCACCTACCATAACTACTTCTATCACTTTGTTAATTGTAATACCAGCATCTCTTAATGCTTTTTGACAAATTAACAAGGTGCGTTTAACTAAAATATTAATAAGTTTATTAAACTGCTCTCTAGTCACACAGCCTTTCCAACCTACTATTTCAATATCTATTTGTTTCACATCACTGAGCGCAACTTTAGCTGCATTAGCTACATCAAGAAAATTACGTTGAATATATGTATCGTTGCAATCAGTATATCCCGATTGCTTACGTAGGAAATCAGCTAATAAATAATCAAAATCATCACCACCTAAAGTAGAATCTCCGCCAACAGCTAATACTTTAAATATACCGTGGTTAAGATGTAAAATAGAAATATCAAAAGTACCACCTCCTAAATCGTAAACTGCTATTACACCTTCTTTTCCTGATTCTAAGCCATAAGCAATTGCTGCTGCGGTTGGTTCATTAAGAAGACGTAGTACATTTAGTCCTGCCAGACAAGCTGCATCTTTAGTACTCTGACGTTGTGCATCATCAAAATACGCAGGTACAGTAATCACAACACCATTCAGATCACCTCCTAAAATATCTCGTGCTCGTTTAGCTAGAACTTTTAATATTTCAGCTGATACTTGGATAGGATTAATCATCCCACCAGCAGTAATCATTATTGGTAATCCATTTTCACTGGTAAGAAACTTATAAGGCATATAAGGGTAATATACTTGCACATCAGCCAAAGAACGTCCTATAAGACGTTTTATAGATATAATAGTATTTATCGGATCTTGAGTTAATTGCTGACGAGCTTCATAACCAACAGTAATTCCATCTTTATGATAATGTACAATAGACGGTAGCAAATTACGACCATAGTTATCAGATAATGTTTCCACCTTACCTTTAATTATTGTAGCTACCAGTGAATTTGTAGTACCCAAATCTATACCAGCAGATAACCGTAGTCGCTCTAATAGGCTGTTTATTATAGGCTTACTAATTTGTAATAAAGACATATTTAGCTTTCCGTTAAAACAAAGTTTGTTGTAATATTTTCTGTTAAAAACATACAACAGAACAATAATAACTGAAATTTTTTATAAAACTAATAATTTTTCTTCAATTTGTTCTATTTGAAGCTGTAGTTTATCTAGAAAAAATAACTTACATAAAATATCTGCTGCTTCCTCCCATTTATGCTGTTCCAAATTTACAAGCATTTGTGTACTATGTTTTTTAATTATTTGAGTAATACGCGTTGCAAAATTATTTAATAATTCTTGAGAATTAATCATATGCATAATCACATCAAGCTCTTCACGTAATACTAATTGTTCCATTAAAAATGCTTTATCATATATGATATTTTTTCTGTTTTCTAAATCTAATCCATGTAAAAATAGTATATATTCTGCTCGTTTTAAAGGGTACTTGAGAGTTTGATAGGCTTTATTAATAGTTGCAGCATATTTAACAGTTTGTATACGTTCACATTCTGTTTGATCAATATATTTATCAGGATGAAATTTAAGCTGCAATTGCTGATAACGTGAAGTAAGAAGACTATCCTTTATCAAATAACAAATTGGTAATTCAAATAATGTAAAATAATCCATACAATCCTCTAGATATTTTTATATACCTCAGGATATTGTAAATGCTTTATATAAAAATATTTTAAAAATAAACTAATATATATAAGTTAGTAAGATAACTACCTTATTAGATATTAAAGCTTTTACCACATCCACATTCACTAATTATATTGGGATTATTAAACTTAAAACTTTCTTTTAGACCTTCTTTTACGAAATCTAGCTTTGTTCCATCAAGATATTGCAAAATATTACTATTAATAATCATTTTTATTCCCTTATCCTCGAATACTACATCATATTTATTAGGTGCATCAATAAGTTCTAGTATATAGGTCATTCCAGAACAACCAGAATTTTTAATACCTAAGCGTAAACCATAACCTTTTCCACGATTTACTAAAAATATACGTATGCGCTGTGCAGCAGCGTAGCTTATACTGATAGACATACTACCCTCAATTATCAAAGAGTTTTACTATTATACATCACTTAATAGAAAACTTTATCACTAAAGTAACTTATAAAAATACAATAAACTAATATTGGAATATTATATATAATATCTTATATTAGTCACTGTAAAAATTATAAATTTTAATAAATTTTTTAGATAAAAATATCCTTAATTTTTATTTATATATAATTTAAAATATTACATATAAAGTATATTATTAATAAATAATACCTTTTATGTGAATAGTAATATTTTAAGAAACTTATAGTACATAACTACATAGTTATTTTATATATTATATAACATTATTTATTATAGCTTTAACTCTTTTTTTAATTAGATATAAAATTTTATAAATATTATTAAGAGTAATATGTCGCATAATATTACTAATCCTCAACTTTTAATAAAGAACGTATTTATATAAAATTACTTAATAAATTATAAACACAATATCGTATAGAAAAACAAAATATAACATGACTATTATATTTTTTATTATATAGTTAGAATTATATTTTTTTGGATAGTACTAAATTATAATAAATTTTTTATCAATACGCAGGGTAATAAGAATGTGAAACAATTAATATACTTAAAAAAAATGAGATATTATTGTTCAAGCTTAACGTTATAGTAATAACTACTTATCAATAAAATTATCTTAAATATATTAACGGTTATCCTAAATAATATAGAATTAATTTTACTCTTATTTTAAAGTTCAGTTTGTCTGATTTGCAATAACAATGCAGTATTTAGATACTGGAGATGCTATTTTAAATAAAACTAAATGATCATAAGAATTTACTAGGTATTGATCTTAAAATTATTTAAGAAGAAAATTTTTTATAAAATATTTAATACTTGACATTATGTTTACTTTTATGAGTAAATGATGTTAATAAGATTTATTTAAAAGATATTATTTATTATATTATAACCACTGTTAACTAGATTTTAAAATATAGATACCTTCACAATAATATTGTGAATATTACTCATTCATGTATATTATTACATAATATACGCATTTATATGGATATATAATAGAATAGATAATATTACCACCTAATGAATAATACTTATAAAATCTTTAAGATAAAAATCTTAAATATCTACATTATGTATAATACCACTTTATATTAGATTAATTACTAAAGTAGATATTACTAATATTTATAAATATAATTAGATAAAATAATAGGCAAAATAATAATTTTTTGTTATGGTAATTAACAAAGATAGCATAAAAACATCAATTATATGTTTATATGTATACTGATAATTATAAATATTATGGTCTTTTATATTACCTAGTAGTATCTTTTATATATAAATATTTTTTTCGAATAAAAACATCTCATTAAAAATAAAAAATAAAATAAGGGAATTTTACTAAAATGTATTTTAATGTTTTGTATTACTTTAATAATTATATAATTACTTAGGAAAAGTTATCATGCCTTAAAAACAAAAATTAATATACAATTTTTAATAAATAAATGATGTAAATATAATCAAGATAAGATAAAATATCTAAATAATAAAGACAGTTTAAAAAACAACTAATTATTGATGATTGTATTGACTTAAATAGTTACCTTAAATAAGAATAATTTAAAATAACTATCTTGAATATAAAATCAGTTGTATATAAGTAAACTTAATTAGTTAATCGATTATAGTAATTACTTAAAAATTTATGATATTAATGTAAAGTTTAAAAAAGATAAAATATCTTTACAATATGAAAACTTATAACCTAAAAGTACATCTATTAAATGTATAAAATAATAAGTAAGTTTTATAAAAAAATATGATTTTTTGCTTAATTCAAATTAACATTACTAGTTTAGTTAGTAACTAAACACGTTAAAGTATGTTTTATCAATTACTTATAATATTAAAATAAGTAACTCAATTTTATACATAGGAATAATATATCATAAATTTTGTACAATAAAATTATAATTAATCTTTGTAGTGACTTAAAATTAAATCAACTACAATATATATAAAAGTAAAATAAATATTTATATATCTAACATATAATAAAACTTATATGCATAAAACTAATCTAATTATAAATTACTTTCTAAAACTATGCTTTTCTATAAAGAGCTTAATTATATCACTATATAGTTATTAAGAAACTTTCTTATGTCTTTTAATTTTTTTTGTACACCGCGTCAACCTGTAGCCTCTGAAGATTTACCTCCTACTATTATGTTGCTTAATGACTTGCAAGTTATAAATGTTATTGGTCCTGATGCTAGAAAATATTTACAAGGACAATTAACAGTAGATATCATGGCATTAACCAAACAAGAACATATTTTATGTGGTCATTGTAATGCCAAAGGTAAGATATTGTGTGATTTACGATTATTTTATCAATCAAGATATTTATCTTATATAATTCGTCGTAGTGTTGCTAATAATCAGATAACTGAACTTAAGAAATATGCCGTATTTTCTAACCTTACTATTACTACTAATCATCAGGTTGTTATTCTCGGTGTGGCTGGTTTAAACGCCGCTAATATCCTAATAGATTTATTTTTTCCACAACTACCTAATATAATAGTACCAGTAATAACGCAAAAAGAAACTACAATAATTTATTTGGCCAAACCAAAAGATCGCTATTTATTAATTATGTCTATTCCTATAGCTGATAAATTTTTAAGCGTTTTAAAAGGACATGTGATACTTAATGATAATAAACAATGGATTGAACTTGAGATAGAAGCAGGTCATCCAATAATTAATCATGCAAATAGTGGTAAACTGATTCCACAGGCAATTAACCTTCAGGCATTAGGAGGAATTTGTTTTCATAAAGGATGTTATATTGGACAAGAAATGATCGCAAGAGCTCAATACCGTGGTTCAAATCACAGGTCTTTGTACTGGCTCAAAGGAACAGCAAATCATTTCCCCCAGGAAAATGATTATTTAGAGGTAAAATTAGGAGAAAAATGGCACCGCACTGGTAATATATTGGCCTCCATACGCATGGAAGATGGTAGTATAAGTATTCAGGCTATATTGAATAAAAATCTAGAAGATAACAGTATAATTCGTGTTTGTAATGATCAAAATAGTATTTTGAATATTCAAAAATTACCGTACTTATTAGTAAAGTAAACAACATTCTAGTAGGGTGTATAATTTTTTATAATTCTTAATATATAACTTTTATATTTATATAAAAATAAATATAGTAAAATTGATTAATATCAAATATAATAATTTATTAGATAATTTATTATTTATACAATTATAAATATATATAATTTAATATTTAAACAAATAAAAAAAATAGATTTTATAAGTCAATTATTCACCATATAAATAAATATTCTATTTATATGGATATATATCTTTTTATAATGATAACAATTATTAAAATTTGCTAAAAGCATTTTTTATTAATTGTTTTGTTATAAGAAATATACCATGAATATCTATATAAAAAATTATATTTTAATATAAAAGTATATTTTATTAAATATGAATAAAATAATAAAAAAGTAATAGTATTAAGGTATTTTAAGAGCAGTGTATTTTAAAAATTAATTATATTATAATTATATCTATAATGATAATATAATTAATTTTTTATTAATAATGTAGTAGTTTACAACTAACATTATTTTATATTCATATTTATATATAATAGATAATGTAATCAACATAACTATAGTAAATTACTTATAAAAGAAAGTAGATTCTCCTTATAGTAAACTACTATTATAAATAATGTAAATTACTTGCTGTATTCATTAAAGAAGATATTATTAATAGCTATATTTAATAATTTAGATAAATTTTATATAAATTATTATATCAGACCAGTCTCTTATAGAACTAAAAAACTATAAACTATAAACTTAGTATTTTCTAATAAAATTATTTTTTATAATTACAAGAGTTTTATCTTACATTATTCTCAATATATATTGAGAATAAATTTCCTCATTAATTATATTATTATTATAGTTAGTAATAATACTAACATATAAAAATAAAAAATAAATAATACAGTTAAAATTTTTATATTAATTAATAAAAGAATTTTTGTACTTTATATATATAAATATCCTTATTTTATATCAAAAAAACATTTTTAATATAAAATTATTCTTATTTAGAAATATATTAAAAATAAAGTTATACAATTACTTAATTTAATTAAAAATTAAAATACCTAAGATAATCCATGTTATTTTGATGTATTACTAAAGATAAACATATAAAGTTTTTTAGAATAAAAAATAATAACCTTATATACAATTAGTTAACTGTTTTTTGATAAAAAAACCTCATGAGATTCAATCATATTAAACAATTGAAATATAGTATCATATTATAAGTATTCAACGAATATAACCTACTATATCAATGTTTTCTACTAATAAAATTTTAATATTAATAAAAAATTAAAATTTTATATGAATAATTTTACAAAAGCAATGTTGCTTTAATAGATATCTGATTACAAATTTTAGATCTGTAAAGTACAATGTTTTATTATTTTATACATGTAAAAATATTAAAAATTAAATAAATATAATGAATACAATTATTATTTTTTATTAAGATTAATACATACAAGGATACGATGAATTCTGTTTATTTATATATACTACAGTCATCCCAAGTGAAATTAAATTGCTTACATTTTTCTATTTTAATTTTACGTGGATATTTATTTAGAAACTGCATAATATCCCAACATAATAATCTTATACCATTATAATTAATCGTAGATATTAAATAGTATTTTGATTCCCAATTAAGATCTTCTATAATAACTTGTGCAATTTTTTGTGCTTCTTTAAAATCCATTAAATCTGTTTTATTAAATACTAACCAGCGTGGTTTATGAAAAAGAGTATTACTATACTTTCGTAGTTCATTTATAATAACTCTTATATTATAAGTTAAATCCTTTTTATTTATGATAGATAAATCTATAAGATGCAATAATATATGACAACGCTCTAAATGTTTAAGAAAACGAATACCTAGACCAACTCCTTCAGAGGCTCCTTTAATAAGACCGGGTATATCTGCAACTTTAAAACTTTGATGATTATCCATCCTTACAACACCAAGACTTGGAAATAACGTGGTGAATGGATAATCAGCAACCTTTGGTTTTGCAGCAGAAACTGCACGGATAAAAGATGATTTACCCGCATTAGGTGCGCCAAGCATACCAACATCTGCTAATAATAAAAGTTCTAACTTTAAATTGCGCTGGTCACCTTGAGAGCCTAAAGTATTTTGACGTGGGGCACGGTTAGTGGATGATTTAAAGCGGCTATTACCTAATCCATGCCATCCTCCTTTACCAATCATAACTTTTTGACCATAATAATGTAAATCTCCTAATAATTCACCGGTATCTACATCCATAACACGAGTGCCTACTGGAACATTTATAATTAAATTACGACCTCTCTTACCTGTACATTTTCGGTTATGGCCATGATGTCCAGATTCTGCTTGAAATTTCTTTTTAAAACGGTAGTTAATTAAAGTACTGAGGTTTTCATCAGCAAATGCATAAATATCACCACCATCACCACCATCACCACCATCCGGGCCACCACGTGGAATATATTTTTCACGACGAAAACTAATACAACCATCACCACCATCACCAGCTTTGATATAAATCAATGCTTCGTCTACAAATTTCACTAATTATCTCCGTAAATAATTTGTGGACTAAATGTTTAGATACTAAATATTACTACATATAAAAATATTGATAAAGCTTAATAATATTAAATATATAAATTTATATTGAGTAATTTTAAATTAAATATGTACAAAGTATTAACTGAAGAATATATTAAGCATAATCACCCAAATAGAAGTAATTTTCTAAATTTATTAAATTTATATAGTAAAAATTAGAGTCAATAGAATATTATTATGCTTAGTTAAAAAAAATACTATATATTACAATAATAAATATATATCTTAAGATATTATAAAATTAGTCCTAATAAGTACATATAATAAATTACATTAAATAATAGCAAGGTATATATCTTTTAAGTTAATGTAAAAAATGAAAAATTTTATTAATTATATGATACATCAAAAAATATTATAGCATATAGAATGATAAAATATTTTTATATTTATTGTTGTAATAAGTAAAATTATTCATAATATGAGTTTATACTGTCATTTTAAACTAAAAAACTTTAACTCATATATAAATTATAATAATAATTACAATAATTACTACATTTAGTTTTAATCTTATAAAGCATATTAATGCTTTTATATTATAACAATTAATTAAAGAATACTTACTGACTACGAGTAAGGTTGTTATTGCTTTTTAAAAGAAAAAATATAAAAGACTATAAAATATAATCATCATAACTGATAAATTAAATATAGTAATTACAGTATATGATGATACTCATAATAATAACATAAAATAAACAAAACATAAGATATAATAGTTTATTACTAGACAAGAATATTAAGATATATTTTTATTAAAAATAACTAAAAATTTTAAATATACAGCAATTAATTTTATTCTATAAAATAATATTATTATAACAAGAGAAATTTCTTATTAACGTATCTAATAAAAAATTATTTATTTTATAATAAAAAGATTACTTCATTTATAAAATATATAAATATTATGAGTTATAATATTTATTAATAATAATATTGCTATAACGTAATTTGATGAACATAATTATGTTCTCAGCTTTAAAGTCATTATTAAATAAAAAATTTTTTATGGTATGATCAACACAATTAAGAACTATATAGAATGAGATGATCTATTATATTATCCTTCTAGGAAGATATACTAATAACTTCAATTAAGTTTTTTTGTAGCTATTTTTTCTTATATTATTGTATTTATGGAATCATATTATTGCCTAAATATTGTAATAAAACTAAGAAGTTTTATAAAATAATGTTTAAATAAGAAAGTTAAGATATATAAATCTATAGATCTTTTTTAGATGATCCTAGTAGGTTATATAAGAACATAATATTATTAATTGATGATATATATATCTAATATAATGGTCATATTTTGTATTTAAAACACTACCATTACCCAAATACTTTATTATCCTAAGTATAGGTATAAAATTATGTATTAATAAATTATGGAGTATTAAAATAGATAATACTTAATAAATAAGCAGTATATTTTATTTTATATAAATCTTAATTAAGTATCTTATAATTACTCTTTATGTCTATTATTTTTTGGTAAAAAAGTATTAATATCCCCCAGAATTTAGGCTACAAGTTTAATATAATTAAATAACAAGATAAATTGTAAAATAAAATAGATTATATCTATAAGAAATACTAAATTAGTCTAATTAAACATTCAATATAAAAACTAAATATAACACTAATTATTTTCTTATAGCTATTATAAGAGTAATATATCTAATTATATCTGTATATAATAGCTCTAAATATTATCATAGAAGTCACACTAATATCAACACATAATAACAAGTAAGTAGATACTTATATACAAAATAAGGTGGAAGTTATTATTTTGAGTAACATACTAGAACTTTTTGTATTAACATGTGTATGTTAATACATTTGTATATTAAATACAAGATATTAGATTTTTTCTTGCAGTCTTGGCGTAGATTATTATCTATTTAGTATAAAAATTTTATTTAATACTTGTGTTGTGCATATATATAAAATATAAAGCTTTCTAAGATCTTCATATAGTGAGCGTATATCCAGTATGTAAACCGTTAATATTAGAGCTGAGTTGTATAATATTAGACTTTATCGTACGAGATCTATATGGTTTTAAAATTTTAAATTTAAAAAATTATATTTACTGATATATATATAGTAACGGTAACTAACTATATTAGAGTAAATAGTAGCTCATATTTAATATTTATTAAATTAGAATATGAAAATCAAATATTATTAACCTTCTTTGGGATATAGATTTAATAATTTATATTAGAGTTAAATAAGTAATTAATACATGCTTTTCTATGTTAATTATCAATTATTAACCGCGTAGCTCTTTACAGTTGAATAACAATAAATATAGTTAAAAACTTTGGCGTGAAAATTTGGATATTACTATTAATACTTATAAATACTTTATGCTAATAACTCAATCAATAGAGATAATAATTATTTGTATAAGGAAATCTTTAACGATAAGTCAAATATTATTTAATATATGTAATAATTAGGACAAAGATCCTAATTATCTTGAACTAAAAAAAATCATAGTAAGTTTTTATATAATAACTAACTATATAAGTTAGCACGGCTCATCCTAATTATTTAATATAATATTATCAAGATATACAATAGATAGTACTCCAAAGAAAACGTTATACAATATAGTAAAATGCACTGTTTTGTTATAAGACACTTAAATGTGTCTAAAAACGTAAATCTTGCAAAATACTAGTAAATTACCAGTAAATTATCTCTAGTTTTTCAAAACATATAAATATTTACCTGTTCTAATATAAATAATATTATAGAAAAGTAAGCATGAATATTACATTGTAATCATAGAAAAATTTTCTAGAAAAGATACTGAATTAGTTTTGTATGCACGTCATATATTATATATGAATGCCACTAAATTTTTTCATTATAATAAGTATTAAATAAAAATCACATTGGCAAAGTAAGATTATTTCAATTATTAAAATAATAAGCAGTGACATTATACAATAAATATATATTTTATTCTCTGGTTAAAATATAAGAAAATTACTAATATGTATTACCAATAAATTATAGTTAGCTAACAATTAACTATTCTAGTTAAAAATGAGACTAGAAATATACAGGTATTTAAATATGCTAGTAATGATGTATAAATATAGGATATTTAATGACTATATATAAATCATCAACAGATAACACAGTTCAATATATTTATAAAATAAAGTAAGTAGTCAACATTACAAATAGATAAAAGATCCAAAAAATAAATACTTAAACTTAATTAAAATAATTATATTAAATATATATAAAATATTAGTAAATACATAAAGATTAACACTAAGAATATACTAAAATTTAGTTATAGCATTTAGTACTAGTCTATAATATAATTATTTACATATATTTTAATCAGAATACTATATAGTATTATTACTAATAAACTAATAAAAACTACATAACAAATATAAAAAATATTACATATTTTATCCTTATTATACTAAAAAATTAAATAATTAAGACACTTTAATTATTAAGACATTTAAATAGTTAAATATTAAGAGTATTACTATTTAAATAGTAATACGTTGCTTTAACTTTTTATAAGCACTATTAATGTAAATTACTTTAATAATTTTTATCCTTATAACAAGCAATATGTAAAATATTTAGTATAATACCTGTATATATTTTATAAAAATTTACCTAAATATAGTATGTTAGTGTTTTATCAAGGCACCCAATATTATAAAGAAAAGTATCTAATTATTAGAGATAAATAACAAGAAGGTTGAAATTAATCTTAATTATAATGTTATTAAAGATTAATTATCTGTCTTATTAAATAGATATTTAATTTTAAAAATAAAACAATTAAGAAAACAATTCCCATATATATACAAATTAAAGTATCTAATTACTATTTAGCATGGCAATATGATTTAATCAAGAGATAGTATCTTTTTATTTAATTGATGTACCTTACAAGGATTAAATAATAGCATTAAATTTAATAAATTATTACTTAACTAAAATACCTAGTAAAAATATTAGTGCCTAATTGTTTACTTTATCATAAACATGCAAGATTGTTAATCTAACACTTATAATAATTTATTATAGCATTTATAACCTGGATTAATTCTTACTTTAATATAGATAACCCTTAAATTAATTTTTCTTAAATAATTAAAAGAAATAATTTTATAATCTCTTTTAACAATAAAAATTACATATTACTAGAAAAATATTTTAAACTAGAACTGACTCATATCATGATACTTAATAATATACGAGATATGCTATACACATAGCACAGGGAAAATAATTTAATGATTAAAGTTTTATTACTCTTTATTATAATAATCTCTGGATGTTTTTTTGGACCAATACTTTCTAGCCATCAATACCATCTTTTAATTCAGACGAACACATTGAATATTAAAACTAATATTACATTAATATTAATTATGCTTATACTAATTTTTACTATATTATTAATAGTTGCATGGGTAATAAGTTTAATATTAAATATTAGAACTCATACACGTATCTTTTTTGACCGCTTTAAGCATAAAAATAAAAGGAAAAACATATAATATTAAATAAATTTACTAAACAAGACTTTAACTTGAATAAAATATTTTTCATATTTATATAAAATAACTAATGATTTTAATATAGATAATTAATAGAAAATATAGTAAAAAATTCACTAATCATTTATTACAATAATTATACGTTATATAATGTTGAGGATCTCATAAATATCTTCTAAATATACTTTATAAAAGCATATTTTAATATTAATAAATTATATTACATAATATAAGCATTTTATTATAAACTAGCCTTATTATACTAATACGCTGTTAAAGTACGGATTGAGTTATTTTATAATAAATATTATAGAGGATACACATTACTTTTATACTATTGGTAGTATAAATAATTAAAAATAAATAAAAAGATAAGTATTTTAATATTGAATATTAACTAATAGGACTAATAGATTATAGTCTATATAGTAAGTTATTTAAATATTTTTTATTGTATATTGTTTTACAAAAATAATTCATATAGATGAATGATGTTTTTTGTATTCTAAATTTAACAAGAGGGAACTATATTAAGATTGTTTATATAGCAATACATAAATATTATAATATTTGAAATATACTTTTCTAATTATAAAAATAAATATCTTAAATAAGTTTATTTATATAACTGATACCAGGCAATTTATCTAAATTTAGATCATATCGTAAGAAATTAAAATTTATTAACATTAGTTATAATTAGAAATATTTTTAGAATTATATGCTTTATACGAAATATTAATAATATATATTTTCATTGGATATATAATTAACGAAATGTTTTAGGATAGTATATTACATAATATTATCATTTTTAAGTAAAAAATGATATTTATTACTTACTTTTAGTATGTAATAAATAGTATAATACTATTTATATATTCTATAATTAAGTAGATAGAAATAATAAAAAATTTTCACACAAAGAATGATTAAAGATATAAACCTTTACCTTGTATAATTAAAAATAACTTAAAACTAGAAAAAATATTTACGATAGTAAGCAAGCTCTGCTACTGATTCACGAATATCATCTAATGCTTTATGAGTATGCTGTTTTGTAAATCCTGCTAAAATTTGCGGTTTCCAACGAATAACTAACTCTTTTATTGTACTAACATCTAGGTAACGGTAATGGAAATACTGCTCGAGTGAAGGCATATAGCGAGAAAGAAAACAGCGATCATACCCTACACTATTACCACAAATAGGAGATACACCTGCTGGAACTAAATTCTGTAAAAACTCAATATTTTTTTTCTCAGCATAACATGTATTAAAGGTACTATTTTTTACTCGATCTACCAAACCACTCATAGTATGAGTACGAACATTCCATGCATCCATAAGAGCAAGATGTTCATTAGATTGATGCACAGCAATAACTGGACCTTCAGCAATAATATTTAAATTTATATCGGTAACTAATATTGCAATTTCAATAATCCTATTCACTAAGGGATTTAACCCGGTCATTTCTAAATCAATCCAAATTAAATTAGTTGCACTTAAACTCATTTTAGCCTCAATAATAATCATATATTAGAGCATATATTATAATATTAAAATTGCTATAATCAATATTTATTAAATATAAATAAGTTTAATATATTGAAAATAATAGTTTAATACAAATTAACATTAACCTAATTTGGGTTTTTTAATCAAATAGATAAGAAGGATATTGATGATATAAGATATAAGAAAATTTAAAAACAAAGATCTTTTAAAAATTTAAACACTTTTATAAATAAGAATAATAATATATAAAGAATTTAATAACTTTTTATTCGGCAAATTAGTAATAGGATAAATAATTATTAGCTTATTTAACAAATATACTAATATAAAAATATTTACAACCTAATAAAATATCTTCAATATGAATCATATAAGTATTTTACTAATAACTGATGATAATGTTGTATTTAGTATTGTTGATATTTCATCTTAAATAAAAACCTGCAAAATATCGTATGAACTAGTAACAGTATGAACTTGCTTTAATTATAATCAAGGATTAGGATGAGTAGCAACTACTGTGAGTTAGATCGTAATAGTTCAATATTATGTTGTTTTTATGATTATTACAATAATCTACTACTATATAATAGTAGTAAAACTATAAAAATATAAATACTTATTGTATTTAATAAAATTTATAAAATAAATATTCAGGTAGGAAATTTTCATCAAAGAAACAATCGGATTATTATCCGTAATAATAGATACCTATTATCAATAATTTTTAATGAAATATAATGGGATACAGTTAAATTAATAAGAATATTACTTAGTATTTTTAGTATTTTACTAATTAAAATTGTGTAGAAATATAAGCATATATAAATAGCATTCTGCTAAAAATCAATCTATTTTTCTAGGAAAAATATTAGATAAATTTAATCTAGACCATAAAATTTTAACTTAAAATATATAGCTTTCTAGCTAAATGATTCATTTTATCTGCCTCTAGAATTCAAAAGGGGTTTATGATGTCTAAAATAACTAAATAAATTAATCTCAATTGTATCATATTTAATCAATATCTTGATATATACTAATTTATTAACTATAAAGTACTGTAATTAACTTTTAATATAAAGTTTAGGTAAAAACTATATAATATAATAAAATCAAAGATAACAATTTAAAAACCATCGTTGTTTTTATGCACACAAAGATATAAAATATATATGTATACACATACTTTAATAAAAAGTAAAAATGAATTCGGTTTAATATAAAATATACTTTGAATATATTTTATTTTTAATATAAATAGTATGTTGAAAATATAAATATTAAATAATAAAATATTTATAACATACAAGCTGAATAATTATCTAATTTTTTTATACATTATATAGTTACTTACATTAATATGTATTAAGCATTATCAATAAAACATTTTCAAATACAGTTTATTACTTCAATATAGTAAAATATAATAATATTATATTTAATAATATTAAAGATATTTATAATAATATAGGATATATCAGACATTATAAAAATTTTTTTATATTACTTACAATGCTCAAGTTTAGATTATATCACCTTTCCATAATTATATTGTAAAAATATAATTATGGAAAGGTGATATAATCTAAACCATTCATGTATGGGCGCAGTACTTCTGGAACTTTAATACATCCATCAGCTTGCTGATAGTTTTCTAAGACAGCCACTAAAGTACGTCCAACAGCTAACCCAGAGCCGTTAATTGTATGTACAAAATCTATTTTATTATTAGCATTGTTACGATAACGAGACTTCATGCGTCGAGCTTGAAAAGATGACATATTAGAACAAGAAGAAATTTCACGATAAATATTCTGAGCTGGTAACCAAACTTCTAGATCGTATGTTTTACTAGATCCAAAGCTCAACTCTCCAGCAGATAGTAACATCTTACGATAGGGAAGATTTAATAACTGCAATACCTTTTCTGCATGACCTGTTAGCTCTTCTAGTGCCTCCATAGAGTTTTCTGGGTGTACAATTTGAACTAACTCAACTTTTTCAAACTGATGCATACGAATCATTCCATTATAATCACGACCATAATTACCAGCTTCAGAACGAAAACATGGTGTATTTGCAATTAACTTAAATGGTAGAGATTCTTCAACCATAATCTCACCACGCACTAGATTTGTAAGAGGTACTTCAGCAGTAGGGATTAATGCATATGTACTAGCCTGAGACTCTTCTTCTATAGATTTAATATGGAATAGTTCACAGCTAAATTTAGGTAACTGCCCTGTACCAAATAAGGTATCATAATTAACCATATATGGTACATACGTTTCTATATACCCATGTTGCTCAGTATGCAGATCTAACATAAATTGCATTAAAGCTCGATGCATACGTGCAATAAGACCCTTCATTACAACAAAACGAGACCCTGTTAATTTAACTGCAGCAGCAAAATCTAACCCATCAGTCATTTTTCCCAAAGTAATATGATCTCTTACCTCAAAATTATAGATACGAGGTTTACCCCAAATACTCACTTGTACATTTTTATTTTTACCTACTGGCACAGCATCGTCTGGTATGTTAGGTATAGATATAAATAAATCACGTATCTCTTTTAATAAGAGAGATAGCTCTGATTTAGCTATATCTAATTTTATACTTAATTCATGAACTGCAAGACATAAAGATTTTATATCTTTACCGCATAATTTTGCTATACCAATATATTTAGAGCGTTTATTCAGCTCTTCTTGCATTTTTTCAGTGTAAATCTGCAATGATCTACGACGTGATTCCTGATAACGTATGGTGTCAATATCTAGTATATAGCCACGACGAGCTAGTTTTTTAGCTACTAATTCTGGTTGACAACGCAATAGACTTGAGTCTAACATATTAATCCTATTATTAAAGAAATTATAATAATTATCTCTTTATTACAAAACACTAAGTATATTTTTTATAAAAAATGATCTATTTAGTGATAATTTTATTCGATAGATCTTAATGTATTATACAAAATTTTAAAAATAATTAGAATTATATATAAAATTTATACTTTTAAAATAGATAATAATAATTATTCACGTTGATCATCTATCTGCACGCCTTTGGGCAGAAGAAAATGGAAAAAATTATTATTAATTAAGCAACTATGATGATTATAAAGCTTATAAAGTATACTTAGACCATTCTTATTTACTGAGGTAAAGCTATTTATAGTACCTGTTGGTGATACATTAATTACAAATTCTTTTAAGTTGTTTTTTTTGCTTTTTGGTATTAGATAAAATATATCTTTAATTTGTCTTATATAATATCGATTTAATACTGCAGTATCGTTACAACTTATTAAAGTTAGAGGTGTGTCTCTATTAGCAATATCTACTGATGTAATAGTAACTTGCTCTAGTGATGGATTATAAAACCATAAACACTTACCATCTGAAATTAAAATACTTTCATCGGGTGATGTTACATGCCAATTAAAAAGATTAGGTAATTTAAACCATATTTCTCCTATACTCTTATGGACTAATGCTCCTTTGTCAGTAGTTACTAATTGAGTAAAGTTAGAATAAAAACTACTCACTTTATTGAGACGTTTTTGTAGATTAGTATTTGGTAGGGCAATAGCAAGATGCGGGATGAGTTCAATCACTATGTATAGTATTAATAAAAACTTTTTCATAAATTATATATCTTTGAGTATAATTTACTACTAAAATAGTACCTTATTAATTTAACGATATTATTAATAAATAATGTATGGCACTAATAGTAATATATTAACTATTAATAAATCCGTAAACTTCAATTATGAAGTAATATGATACTTATGTATTTAATTAAAAATATTACTTTAATAATAGTAGAATAATTACTAGTATAACTACCTATAACTATCTATAATAGTAAAAATATCTTTTATAATAAAATGTAATTATTTTATTTAGTTTAAAATAGATTTAAAATAATGAAAAAATATATTTTTGACTTTTATTTACCTAAGGATATATATCCTTGTCGGAATAATAATAAAATAAATAAATTATATCATTCATATAATAACTTTCTAATATTATCACAAAGTATGATAAGATTATATTGACTTCAAATACATAAACTTACTAATATTATATAGCAATAGAAGGTAATATTCTATCTACTTTTTATGTTAAATAACATTAGTTTTAATTTAAAGAATTTTTTTATCATTACCCCCCTTGAGGAGTGATAAGCACGACCCCATCTAGTCTTCACTAGTACGAGAATTGGTGATCTCTTTCTCAAACTATGGTGTTTAAACCTAAATGATATAGACCTTCTCAAAGGAGAACGATCCATGAATATTCGTCCATTGCATGACCGTGTTATAATCAAGCGTAAAGAATTAGAACCAAAATCTGCTGGCGGTATTGTTTTGACTGGTTCTGCGGCTAGTGCTTCTACGCGTGGAGAGATAATCGCTGTAGGTAAAGGTCGTATTTTAGATAATGGTGAAGTGCAACCCTTGAATGTTAAAGTTGGCGAGATCGTGATTTTTAATGATGGTTACAGTGTCAAAAAGGAGAATATTGATAACGAAGAAGTATTAATTATGTCTGAAAACGATATTATGGCTGTAATTGAAGAATAATAATCATAATCTTAATTAAATTAATAATGAATTTTATTCACTAAATAATTGAAAGGAAAGACAAATGGCAGCTAAAGACGTAAAATTTGGTAGCGAAGCACGTGTAAAAATGCTGCGCGGTGTAAACGTCCTCGCAGATGCAGTAAAAGTAACTTTGGGTCCTAAAGGTCGCAATGTTGTTTTAGATAAATCATTTGGAGCCCCAACTATAACCAAAGATGGTGTATCTGTTGCCCGTGAGATAGAACTAGAAGAAAAGTTTGAGAATATGGGGGCACAAATGGTAAAAGAAGTTGCCTCTAAAGCAAGTGATGCTGCTGGTGATGGAACTACTACTGCAACAGTACTAGCTCAGTCCATAGTCAATGAAGGACTAAAAGCCGTTGCTGCAGGTATGAATCCAATGGATCTTAAGCGTGGTATCGATAAGGCAGTTATTGTTGCAGTTGAAGAACTAAAAACATTATCTATACCTTGCTCTGATTCTAAAGCTATTGCTCAGGTAGGTACTATTTCTGCTAACTCTGATGAAACAGTAGGTCAACTCATAGCTGAAGCTATGGAAAAAGTTGGTAAAGAAGGTGTAATTACAGTTGAAGAAGGTAGCGGTTTACAAGACGAGTTGGACGTAGTAGAAGGTATGCAATTTGACCGTGGATACTTATCTCCATACTTTATTAATAAGCCAGACACTGGTTCTATTGAGTTAGAAAACCCGCTTATATTATTAGTTGATAAAAAAATATCTAATATTCGTGAAATGCTTCCACTTTTAGAATCTGTAGCTAAAGCAGGTAAACCTTTATTAATCATCGCAGAAGATGTTGAAGGAGAAGCATTAGCTACTTTAGTGGTAAATACAATGCGCGCTATAGTTAAAGTAGCTGCAGTTAAAGCTCCTGGTTTTGGAGATCGTCGCAATGCAATGCTTCAAGACATTGCTACTCTTACTGGCGGTACTGTAATTTCTAAAGAAATAGGTCTAGAACTAGAAAAAGCAACTATAGAAAACCTAGGACAGGCTAAACGTATTGTTATTAATAAAGATACCACTATTATCATCGATGGTATGGGTGCTGAATCTGCAATTCAAGGAAGAGTCAATCAAATACGTCAGCAGATAAAAGACGCTACTTCTGATTATGACCGTGAAAAACTACAAGAAAGAGTAGCCAAATTAGCCGGTGGTGTTGCAGTGATTAAAGTAGGTGCTGCTACTGAAGTTGAAATGAAAGAGAAAAAAGCACGCGTTGAAGACGCTCTACACGCAACTCGCGCTGCAGTAGAAGAAGGTGTAGTTGCTGGTGGTGGCGTTGCTCTTATCCGGGTTGCTGGTAAAATATCTTCTTTAAAAGGAGCTAACGAAGACCAAAATGTAGGTATAAAGGTAGCCTTACGTGCTATGGAAGCTCCATTACGTCAAATAGTAATTAACGCTGGTGAAGAAGCTTCTGTAATCGCGAATAACGTAAGAGAGGGTGAAGGTAACTACGGTTATAATGCATACTCTGAGGAGTACGGTGACATGATTGCTATGGGAATTCTAGATCCAACCAAAGTGACTCGTTCTTCTTTACAGTATGCTGCATCTATTGCTGGTCTTATGATTACTACTGAATGTATGGTGACAGATCTGCGTGATGATAAAGCAGATACAGGAGGATCATCTTCTAGTGGTGGTATGGGTGGTATGAACGGTGGTATGGGCGGTATGATGTAATTGATTACTATAATACTGTATTTAATATCTTAAACAAAATAACAGTTATTTTAGTAAATGATGTTTTAAGCATTCACAAAAACCCTCACTAAATAGTGAGGGTTTTTGTGTTTTAATTAATATATTTTAAAAAAGAATGTACATTCTTGCTCTACAATAAAACGGCTAATAAAATATCATTATCATCAAATAGAGTAACAATACTCAAATTGTATTTAATATACATAACAAAAAACTATAATAAAAATGTATTATTTAATTTAATAAATGTATTTTAATGTATCTTTACTTCTATTATTATATTTTATATTTCACACCCAAAATATTAAAATAATTTATAATTTTACTTAAATGTAATATAAGCGTAATAAAAAAACTTTTAAAAAAATAATAATAAAAACCTAGTATATTACAATAATTATATTTTATTAAAAATATAAGTTATCGTACATTACGAAGTAATAATCCTTGCTTTTTTAACCAAATAAGCAGGATAGAAATTGCTGCGGGGGTAATACCAGCAATACGTGATGCTTGACCAAGAGATCCCGGTTTATACTGATTTAATTTTATTATAACTTCGTTAGATAATCCCACGATACATGAGTAATCTAAAGTAATTGGCAGCAAAATATTTTCATTACGTAATTGTCTATTAATTTCTTCTTTTTGACGTAATATATAACCTTCATATTTAGCTTGAATTTCAACTTGTTCAGAAGCTTGTTTATCATACATCGCTGGAGCAAACTGTACTAACTGAGTAAGTTTAATATAATCTATTTCAGGACGGCGCAGTAGATCTTCACCGTTCATTTTTCTTGATATAGGTGTCTGTAGTATTTTATTAAGAGAAGTTACTTGTTCAGAATCTGGATGCACCCAGATATCACGTAAGCGCTGACGTTCAAGTTCAATATTTTCTATTTTTTTATTAAAACGTATCCAACGGGTATCATCAACTAATCCTAATTTACGGCCAATTTCAGTTAAACGTATATCAGCATTATCTTCACGTAAAAGAAGACGGTATTCTGCACGTGATGTGAACATTCGATATGGTTCCTGAGTTCCTAGTGTACATAAATCATCTATTAAAACACCTAAATAAGCCTGGTCACGCCGAGGAGACCATCCTTCTTTTCCTCTTGCAAAAAGACTAGCATTGATACCAGATAATAAACCCTGTGCTGCTGCTTCTTCATAACCAGTAGTACCATTAATTTGTCCTGCAAAGAATAAACCGCTAACTATCTTACTTTCCAAAGTAATTTTTAAATCACGAGGGTCAAAAAAATCATATTCAATAGCATAACTAGGTCGCATAATATGAGCATTTTCCATACCTTTAATAGAACGCACTATTTGTATTTGTACATCAAATGGTAAACTAGTAGATATACCATTGGGGTATATTTCATTGCTAGTTAACCCCTCTGGTTCAAGGAATATTGGATAAGAATCACGATTAGCAAAACGTATTACTTTATCTTCGATTGAAGGACAGTAACGTGGACCTACTCCTTTAATTATTCCTAAATATATTGGACTTCTATATAGATTATTACGAATTACCTCATGAGTACGTTCATTAGTATGTGTAATGTAACACGGTATCTGTTCTGGATGCTGAGATACATGTCCAATAAATGAGAATACAGGAGATGGATTATCACTATGTTGTTGTGTTAATACTGAAAAATCAATAGTTCTTGCATCAATGCGTGGCGGTGTACCTGTTTTTAAACGGTTTACACGTAATGGTAACTCCCTTAAACGATGGGAAAGTGTAATCGCTGGAGGTTCACCAGAACGACCGCCACTATAATTTTCTAAACCTATATGTATTTTACCATCTAAAAAAGTACCTACTGTTAATACAACAGCCTTCGCACGTATCTTTAAACCCATCTGAGTTACTACACCCACAACAAATTTATTCTCTATAATAAGATCTTCTACTGCCTGTTGTATAATAATGAGATTAGGTTGATTTTCTAATGCAGTACGTATAGCTTGTCGATACAGCATTCGATCAGCCTGAGCACGAGTCGCTCTAACAGCTGGACCTTTACTGCTATTGAGTACCCTAAACTGAATACCACTATGATCAACTGCTATTGCCATAATACCACCTAAAGCATCGCACTCTTTAACTAAATGACTTTTTCCTATACCACCAATCGCTGGGTTACAAGACATTTGCCCTAATGTGTCAATATTATGTGTTAATAATAACGTATTACACCCTGTTCTGGCAGATGATAGTGCGGCTTCAGTGCCTGCATGACCACCTCCAATAATTATAACATCAAGAGTACTTGCTGAATACCACATATGACATAACCTCGTGAAGACTCGAAGTCTATAGATAATTATTTTAATCTTTATAGCTATAAGTTTACTAAAATTTATAGGTATATAAACTGGATTAATATATATTAAGTAATACAACTTAAGTAATTCTTTTAGAAAAATATTATTATTAATAACATCTCAATATATTATTAAGAATAGTTAAGTTATTATAGTAATAATGTACCTAACTACATATAATGTAATTGTATTATATAAAACAAGATAATATATTAAGGTATTTTTTATTAAAACATTAATGTACCAATAAAAAATACTTGAATTAATATTTATCAGTATATTTAAATTAATACTATAACTGTATCTATAAACAATATTTTTATACTATGTTATTATTTTATACAATGACCTACTAAAGTAGTAAATAATCTTATTAATACAGGTTATTATTCTTCGTTAAAGAAATAAATATATTTAAAGTATAATATTTTAAATGCAAATTAGAAATATAATCTTTATTTAGTAAATTACTATAAATATTCAATATAGCGGTACTAGTAATATATTCTATAGTATAAAGGATTATAAAATATTTTATATATATTTATAACTTAATAACTTAATAACTTAATAACTTAATAACTTAATAACTTAATAACTTAAGGTACTTCTTGTAATTAATTAATATTGTGAATAATATTTATATAACTTGACTTAGTTTTATAATTAAAAAAAATATTTTTTTACTAAAAATATAGAAAAATATTAATTTTAAATTCAATGAATATCTAATGTAATTTATTCTTGCACTTAATAACTAAATTACTGAATCATTAAATATAAGCTTAATCTTTTAATAAAATTATTATCTATATATAATATTATATATATCAATAAAACTAATATAGTATATAAACGTTAAATACAAAAACAACTTAAAATACTAATATTTTTTTTAATTTCCAAAATATTTATTAAAAATATTTTCAATTATATCTTATTAATACTTTTTATTAATATTCATCTTACCTTGAGTAAAATAAATATTAATATATATCTAATAATTTTATCATTAGATATATATATTATTGGATAATTAATTATTTTAACTAGAATAAACTGAGATCTAAAATATAATTTTTTTAAAAAATACAAAAGGTTATTAATTTTTATTAAAATAATAAAATAATAATTAATATATTACAAAACACTAATAAATAAAATAGATATAATCTTATTATATATCTTTATATACTGTATATATTAAGTTTTTTCAACATATAAAATAGCCAATTATTAAATATTTTTACTATTTAATTTAAAGTAAACTCTTATAATATTCTAATATTAATATTTTTATATCTTATATAATAAGGTTTGTATTACTCTAAATATAGACCTTATATAATATTCTTATTTATATATGAAAAATATTATATATAAAAAACATTAACCCAATGTAGTTAATATATAAAAAAGTGTTTATACTTTTATAAAATATAAAATATAAAATATAAAATTATCATAATAAAGATACCAATAAATAACTACTAAATAATATTTATACAAAATATATTATATCAGTCTTTAATATATAATATTAAGAGAAATTTATATTCTTATACTAATACATTCTATATTAGAAAATAACTATTAGTATTATTCTTTTACACTATAAGAAGTTTATTTATTAATATTATTAATATTATCTATCTCAATATCAGTTAAATATCAATATATTAAGAATATTATATTTAATAATCATTGTATTTAATTATATTAATAAGTATTTTATTTAGGGTTATAAATATAAAAAATATATTGCGCAGTAACTAACAAATTATTTAGTCTTAGGTTGATAATAAGATGGTAGGGGTGTGTAGTATAATTATTTTAATTTTAATAGTATTTAGTATATTGTAAATGAGGTCTTATTATTTTTTATTACAGATATAATACATATTAATCGCACTATAAATAGTGCATTATAGGAAAGATAAAGTAAAGTTTTTTTATATAAAAATTACAATTTTATTTTTATACTAAAACACTTTTTTATATTTTGTTGTTATATATTTTATATATTACATAAATATAAAAAAAATATATTTGCATATATATACATACTCTTCTATTCTGGAAAATTAATTTTAAATTATTTTAAAATTTACAATAGAGTATTTTATGAATTTAGTTTGATACTATCAATATAGATAATATAAATATAGATTGTTAGGAATAAAGAGAAATTAATATCACATATTTTATATAAATTTATACATAAAAGTATTTTAGATAAATCCTTTTAATACTTTAAGTGAACAAATTAACTAAAATATTATATTTTATTATTATATAATATTGTATTAAAATGAATTTATTTTATTCTTAATAAGATAAGATAAACATTTTATTTATTTAATATTACAAGTTTACCAATATATGGTAAATGACGATAATTTTGAGCATAATCAATTCCAAAACCAACAACAAATTCCTCTGCTATTACAAAACCAACATATCTAATAGAAATATTAATTTCACGATAACTAGGTTTATCTAGTAGTGTACATACTTCTAAAGATTCTGGCCCACGTAGAGTCAATAATTTGAGAACTTTACTGACAGTGTGACCAGAATCAATAATATCTTCAATAATTAGAACATCCTTACCGCGAATATCTTGATCTAAATCTTTTAATATTTTTATATCACGCGTACTTTTTATATCATTACCATAACTAGAAACAGTTAAAAAATCTACAGCATGTGGGATATAAATTTGACGGCAAATATCAGCCATAAATATAAAAGAACCCCGTAATAAACCAACTAAAATCATATTATTACTACTTCGGTAGTAATCTGTAGAAATCTGATGACCAAGTTCAATAATTCTATGATGTAATTCTTGTTTAGAAATAATTAATTTTACTATATGTTGCATAACGTGTTAACCTCTTTTAAAGAATTTAAAATAAATTATTTTGTATTCTTTTTGAGAAAAGTGTTACATAAACATACTTTTTATTTAAAATAATCATCGATTCATATGAAATAAGAAAGGAATATGAAGATATTACAGGCGATAGAATATACCAGATGAATAAAATATTGTCATATTTATTTCTATATATAATAGAAATAAATTATTTTACTAAAAAAATAAACATCATAAATTCACTATGCGCTAAAATACTTTAAATAAAATTACTAAGCAAAAATAGTTCTTTTATTTAAGTTATTATAACAGATACTTCCTTAATATAATAAATAATTTTATTTAAATATATAAATTATAATTAAATAAAATAAAATAAAATAAAATAAAAACAGTATATCTAAATAAATATTTATATATATATGCAATCATGACACTTTTATTTTATTACATTGACTATTACAAATATTTTATTAAAAATTATTCAAGAAAATTTATTTTTAGAAATTGTATGGTAAGATCAAATGTAAAAATACAAACTCATTTTTATTAAATAAGAAAATAAATATAAGTTCAGATAAATAGCAACTATAAAATACTCTGATCATTTAATTACTCTAGTTATAGTTAGAATACTATCATAAGAACTAAAATTCTATTATATAATAACTAACACATAAACTTTCTTAAATATACATAAAATTTATATTTAAGAAAGTTTATATAATCTATACTTTTATTAGTATAAATATAATTACTTTTATAGAAAATATATCTTTGTTTTTTTTAAGTACATAATAATATATAAAAGCATAATAAATAATTATAATTGAAGAGACTATAAAAAATAACTTCTATTTTACTTATACATAAAATACAATTAAGTGATATCTGTAATATACCATTGCAATATAAATTTTGGTTTAAATTAGTAATAATTGGATAACAATATACTATAAGATATATGTAACGCTATTCATAACTTAAGATTATATTAAAGATATGTATCTAAATATTTTTAGCTATATTAGTAATAATATAAATTTTATAAAATAATTATTTTATTTTTAATAAATAACTTGTAACATGTAAATTATTATTATACTAAAAAAATAATTATACTATCACTACAGTACTCTTTACTAGTTCTGTATAATACTATATTAGTACAATTAATTTTATTTTATTACCTAATTATTTAACTTTTAATAGAAAGATATGTAAATAAAAAAAAGATTTTTAAAAAAACCTTTTTATATAAAGTAAAATAACTAAAATTTAGTATATACTACTTATAAGACATAAATTTTACTAATTATGTATTAAATAATGTATAATTATACTTTTAGATTTAGAAAAGAATCTTTTTAAGTTATTTTAACAGCATAGAGATATATCTTCTTATATAAGATAAATTATATAAATGTAAAAACATTTATATAGCTCTTGAAGAATGAATAAGTAACCCTTACTTGATATTTATAAGTAATATTTTTAAACATATAATACATGTAACTTTATAAATAATATAAGCCTTTAAAAGGAGAATTATAAATGAATATCCGCCCTCTAAATGACCGTGTAATTATTAAACGTAAAGAAGTCGATCTCAAATCTGCTGGTGGTATAATGCTTACTAGCTCAGCAGTTAGTAAATCTACTAGAGGTACTATTGTTGCAGTAGGTAAAGGTCGTACTATGGAAAATGGCCAAATTAAACCTTTAGGTGTTAAGGTCGGTGATATTGTAATTTTTAATGATAGTTATAGCGTAAAAACAGAAAATATTGATCATGAAGAATTATTGATAATGTCTGAAAGTGATATATTGGCCATTGTAGAAGTATAATAAATTTCTTTTATACTACTGTATAAGCTAAAATATAAATTTTTAATCACACTAAGATCGTATACACAATCAATATTGTAAGTATATAAGTAGAGATATACTAATACTACATCAGGACACAAAAGTCTTCATGTAGTATTAGATAAATATGAAGCTCTTTAATTATTACTAGATATATCTAATTTATTACAAGTAAAGTGATTAATATAATTAAAGAAAATAAGTATTAACTAATCAAAAAAATTGATAGTACGCTACTATGTATTTAATAATATTTATACAAATAAATAGTTAACAAAAGTTTTTGAAATATTAACAATTTATATAATCTAGTTTAATTTAAAGTATTCTATTAATATAGAAAAGATGCAATATTTGTATATTTGCTTTACTTACAATATTATTTTTTAGGTAAATACTATATTTTAACTATTTTAATAAAACCACAAATTAAATATTATATCTAGAGTTATAAAAATTATTGATTATTATGAAAGTTTCATTATAAATAACATTAGTGATGATTAATAGTAGCAATAAAAAAGCATTTTAAAATTTAAATTTTAAAATGCTTTTTAAAATAAAATATAAATATTTATTTATGTTCTATTAAATGATTTTATCTAGATAACGCTCCGCATCTAAAGCTGCCATGCAACCCATACCTGCTGCAGTAATAGCTTGGCGATATACTTGATCTATTACATCACCAGCAGCAAATACACCAGGAATACTAGTTTGAGTATAGTGATTTGTAATATTAGACTGTACTTTGATATATCCATTTTGTAATTTTAACTGTCCTTCAAAAATAGCAGTATTTGGTTTATAGCCAATAGCTATGAATAAACCATGAACTGCAATATATTTCTTGATATTATTGTTAGTTTTTAACCGTATACTGTTGACACCCATAGAATCACCAAGTACTTTATCTAGTATACAGTTAGTATGTAGTACTATAGTCCTTTTTTTTACTTTATCTATCATACGTGAAACAAGAATCTTTTCGGCGCGAAATATATCACTGCGATGAATTACATGTACTTTAGATGCGATATTAGATAGATAAAGTGCCTCTTGAATAGCGGTATTACCACCACCTACTACAGCTACTGCCTGATTACGATAAAAAAAACCATCACAGGTAGCGCATGTAGAAACACCACGTCCTTTAAATTTTTCTTCAGAATCTAATCCTAGATACTTAGAAGTAGCACCAGTGGCAATAATTAATGCGTTACAAGTATATTCTCGTGATTTACTAAATAGATGAAAAATACTAGTATGTAAATCTACTCGTTCAATATGATCCGAAATAATATCTGTATTGAATTTACTAGAATGTAATTGCATACGCTCCATTAAAGAGGGTCCTGTTAGTCCTTCTGGATCTCCAGGCCAGTTTTCTACCGTAGTAGTCGTCATTAATTGACCACCTTTTTCACTACCCGTAATCATTAATGGCTGTATATTAGCTCGAGCTGCATAAATACTTGCAGTATATCCAGCAGGTCCTGATCCTAATATAATAAGTTTACTATGTTTTATATTATTCATCTCTTCCTTCTAATTACATTATAAAATAACATAGATGTCTAAATTTATATTTAAGTATAAAGATACAAAAATTATAATCTTATTGATTATACTTATAATATTTTACTGATAAAATCAATATCTTTACTCTTGAATTGATAGTTCATAACATTTATTATTATATTGACTATAGAATAAAATTCACTAAGAAAAAGATGTTGATCTTAAATATATTATTAATCAGTAGTCCTTACTCTTAACACATTACTAAATTATAGGTTATTAGTTAGTTATATATTTGTATAAAATTTAAAGATAAAATAATAAATTAAATAGTAAAAAGTATTTATATGTAGATAAATAATTTATTTTAAAATTTTTAATATAAAATTACTATAAGAATATTGAAGTTAAAGTAGTTGTCAATATTGTGTTATGAGATATTTATTAGTCAATTTTATTAAAATGATTTTTATAAAAGATAATTTACACTACGAAATAATAACTAAACAAAAAAATTCTCAGATAAACTTTTTAAACTATATAATAAGTAATAATGTCAATATATTATAAATTATAAAGATTAATTAAAAAATTTAAAACCTTATAAAATAGTCATTTTATTTTACTATTATTTTAATATCGTATATGTTTGTTATCGCACAATATTATTTAATGTAATTAATGTTATGCTGATATATTAATTGATTATTTATAAATATTAACTGTATTTACATAAATTTTAGTTGTCTCAGTATAATAACTTTAAGATATTATAAGTGTAACATGTATTTAATAATTTTAACTTTTTATTTAAAATAATTAATGAATTCATAAATATATTATTTGATTATATATATAAATATTTGGATTTTTTTGAAAAATTATTTTAATATATTATTTTTATTCATAAATATTTTGAAAAATATTTATGTGTATATTAATTGATAAAAAATTACTTATTGATATTGAATCAATAATTAAGTATTTAAAATAAATCAATTTTATTATTTTTAATAAGACATTCATTTTACAATTAAAATATTAAATATTTTGATTATAGATATTTTATCAATATAAAATCTTTAATTATTTTAATATAAACTTTATATATTGTTATACATATAATTTTTTAAATAAAATCTATTATTTGTTTTTTTGATAAGATATTAAATTGAAATAATGAAAGTATGGAGGGTATCATTCTTGCGCCATCAATATATAAAATATATAAATTTTATTATTAAGGTAATAGACAATAGATCTATTTTATCTTCAGGATTATTAATTATTAAAATGTTTTTTTCTATCTATCTAATGGTATCATTGCTAACTTTTACCCCCTCTGACCCTAGTTGGTTACAGACATCAAGTAACTTACCTGTTAATAATATTGGTGGTACAATAGGGGCATGGTTTGCTGATACTATATTTTTTATTTTTGGTTTAATAGGGTACACTATCCCTAGTGGAATTTTTTTATTTTGTTTATATTCCTATTATCAGTATAATATTAAAAGTTATCCCAATTATTTTTTAAAATCACTAAAAATAATTGGTATATTTTTTCTAATATTAACCTCCTGTGGATTGGTGTCTTTAATTTTTAGAGAACCTATATATTTTTCTTCAGGAGGTATTATAGGGAGCATGGTTATACATATTTTAACATTATTAAATATTAATGAAGATAGTAATACTATAAGTATAGTATATTTATGGGGTATATGGTTTTTGGGGATGATATTACTTACCGGACAGTCATTATTAAGTTTCATAAAAACAATATGTATAATTTTAAAAAGATCTTAAAATTTTATCATTAATCTTTAATATTAATGATTTTTACTAAAAATACTATAAATAAATATTATACTTATAGTTTTTTTATAAAGAATAATAATTATATTATATATATAACTTAACTAGTAGATCTAGTCATCTAAACTAATATAATTCCATATATTATAATTTCATTATATTTTATTAGAAATAATATAAACTCTTTACATAAATAATAGAAATTTTTTCTATAACAATCTACGTATTTTATTTCTATACAATGACATTAAAACTTTCATTTTTCTATATTATTAGGCATACCAATATATATCTATAAGTTTTTAAGGGGTATTAAATCTATCATATAATAACTACCATTTATTAAAATATAATATCAAATATATATAAAATATATACTTTTATTGGTTTTTTAAAATCATATATAGAATATTATTTAAAATAATATATTGAGATACTCAATATATTATTATATAAATTAATAATTATTATATATAATATTATTTTATCATTTTTATATGGTTGTAATACCAAGAAAAAATCCTAGATATATTTTAAAAATTTAAAAATTATATAATTTTAAATGTAATTTAAATAGTAGTAATATAGCAGAAAAAATACTTACTAAAAATTATTTTAGTATTTATAGATATCATCTTAATATCTGGTTAATTAGATATTAAATGACTATAATTTAAAAAGAACATTTACTCTAAACAAAATTTATTTTTAGTAAAATTATTATTAAATAAAATATAAATTAAATAATGTTAAGATAATAAATATTATGTTTTTAAAAGCTTTTCTTAAATGGATATATCTTTATGTATATTGTTAATATAAAATATAATTTATCTTATTTTGCGGATAATTATTTTTTTAAAAACAAAATAAATTACATGCAGAAAATAAATGCATGATTTTTTAGTCTAAAAAACCCATAAAATATAGAGATGAGAAAAAATATAAGATATTTATTTGTATTATTATAAATACTAAACTTAGTAAGTTAAAAATAATAATCTATAAGTTACTATAATATGTAATATAAATCTAAAAATATTATGCAGTTAATTATAATATATAAAGATACACTAGGACAATCAAGCAAATTACTTTAGTAATTATTTTAAATAAAATCATCCCTATATAGTATTATTATCTTTATAACTAGTTAGTCATATTGATAAATATGTTTTATATATTTAATTATATACTGGAACATTTAATAAAATATGTTTTACTATTTTTAGTATAATACCTTTATAATATAAAAATTGCTTTTTAAAAACTTTACTAGTTTTTAAGATATATATAAAACATCGATAATGTTATTTATGATAACTATAAATAGGATTATCTATTATACATAATAAAATAATTGATATTAGGTTTTTTATCCTAAATATACTTACAGTAATGCAGAACATTATTAATATTAATTTTTATTATTAGTTTTTAATTATTAATTTGATAGATAATAAATAAAAATATTGGTGTAATTTCTTACAAAGATCTTAAAGTAGATATGTATATAAAAATAAATTTAAAATACAAGGAAAGAAAATGTTATCGTCTGCAAGTTGGTTAGGACTTAGTTACTTTACTTATTTTTTCTCTTTTGGTATTTTTTTGCCATTTTGGAGTTTATGGCTACAAGGAGAAAATATTTCTCCAGAATCTATTGGTGTATTACTTGGATCTGGAATGATAGCTCGTTTTATAGGTAGTCTATTCATTGCCCCTGCTGTAAAAAAAACTTCTCAACTTGTTATTGCCATACGAATGCTTTCTTTTCTTACACTAACTTGCTCTATAATATTTATATTTTGCAATTATTGGGTATGGATGTTAGTCACAATGGCTATATTTAGTTTATTTTATGGACCACTTATACCATTAACTGATGCTTTAGCAGCTACATGGCAACGTCAAATTGGTTTAGATTACGGAAAAGTACGTCTATGGGGGTCAATAGCTTTTGTTATTGGATCTTCTGTAACTGGGGAGATAGCAAATTATTTTGGCCACCAGGCTATTATCTACTGTATGTGGTCAGCATTGGTAGTAATGTTTTTAGGAACATTAATACATCCCAAACATATGCCCCAAGATGCACTACAAAATTATATAGTACATAATACTAAAACATGGAAAAATCTATTGACAGAATCATCAGTATGGCGCTTTTTATTATGTACTTCCCTACAGCAAGGATCTCACGCTGGTTACTATGGATTCAGTACTATCTATTGGCAAGAAGCAGGATACACTGCATCAGTAGTAGGTTATTTATGGGCGTTAGGTGTAGTCGCAGAAATAATAATTTTTGCATTGAGTAAACGATTATTTAATCATATTTCAGTTTCTCAATTATTTTTAATTTCTTGTATTTGCGCAGTAATTCGTTGGAGTTTAATGGGATCAACAACCGCATTACCTTGGTTAATTTTGATGCAAATTTTGCATGCTGGTTCTTTCACAATCTGTCACCTTGCATCAATGCGTTTTATTGCAGATCGGCAGGGAAGTGATGTTATACGCTTACAAGCTCTCTATTCTGCTCTTGGGATGGGTGGTAGTGTTGCTATTATGACTATAATATCAGGATTTTTATTTAAAAATTATCAGGGAGGTATTTTTTATGCAATGGCGTTTGTTATTTTACCAGTTTTTTTCTTTAGAAAAAAGATAAAATAAATGTTATATATCTTACTTTAATAAAACCATAAATTATTAAAATTAATCATTTATGGTTTTATTAATACTCATTATATAAGAAATAATGTTATGTAACAAATACAAATATTTTAATAAAAATTAATATTTTAATTAGACTTATATATTTTATATTTTAATATTATAAAAAATAGAATCAAAGTAAATAAATTTTATTATAATATTTTATAAAAAGTATCTTAAGATTGTATTATTTGAATGTTAATAAAAATTAATAATAATTAAAAATATATTTATTAGAGTTATAGATGAGAATCCTAATATAGGAAATATTTAATAATATTAAATGTTAATAACATTGATAATTTTTCTATAAAAGATATACCCCACTTTACTTAATTTTTAAGATATTTGCAAAGTAAAAATATTGTTATTATATTATACCTTTAAATATATATATTAAAGATGATATTAATTATTTTTAATATTTTTTAGCTGCTAAATTTATATTAATATAATACTTGATAAATGTATGTTGTAATTTTATATACATCTATAAAAAATTTTATTTTTATTTTATAATAATAAAAAGATTTATTTTTCTTGTGATTCTAATCATAATACCTTTCTTAAATTTAATATTATTTTTATAGTTTTATTTCATCTTAATATTATAAGTTTCTTTTTTTATTTATGTGCTTATAATAAAGCTATTAAGCAATACAAATATAAAGATTATTCATTAGCATGATATCAACATAGGATATGTTTATATAAGTAAGTTTGTTACTACTATATAAATTTATATAATATAGATGATTTTTGATGTATTAAAATTAGATATATATCTAAATTTAGATATATTCTTAATTGTCCTGAAATAATGTAAATTTTAAAGATAAAGATATTTTTATTAGAATTTCTTAATATATAATTTTTATATAAAAGATAAAAATACTATGATAATAATACAAATAATCACTATTACTGCAATATAATAAGATATATTAATATCAAGTTTTTATTTATTTAGGTTATAAAGAAAATAACTGATTTATTAGCACAAATATTAGATAAAGTTAGATAAGTAAATTATTCTATTTTAGATTTATATATTTTATATATAATGAAAATATATAGCTATCTAGCTAAGATATAGTATTTTTTATGATAAATATAATCAGGGATTGATAATTTATTTAAATAATATGATTATAATATTTTTTAAAAAATATACAAATATATATTTTATATTAGTTAATACATATATCTTATATGTATTATAAAATACAGTCTTATTAAATATGTATTATTTTTATTATTCATATAATATAAAATATAATTTATTGACCACTAAAACTAAGTTATACTTGATAACATAATATATAATTTATTAAAGATTTATTTAATAAAAAATTAAATCGTGCAATTAATTACCTGTAAATTAATTTTATTAAAATAATATCCATAATGTATTTTAAAATAAGTAATAGGTTGCTAATAAATTATCACTAAATACTTTTTATAAATTATTTATATGATATAAGGTATACTTTTATAAAGTACATTTATATAACCTATAGTATAGTTATTTTATATTTTTCATTAAAAATAGTATATTTATTTAGAGAAAATTTACGTAACAATAAGTAAGTAGTGAACTCAATATATTAATTCCCTTATATTACCAAAAAATAATAAAACTTTTTATATTTTTATAATTTTATTTAAAATATTCAGTATATTGTACTTTACTTAATATTTTTTTATCAAACTCACTTATATTATCTTTCTTATGAAGAAATTACTCTTATTATTAAAAATAAAGTATGTAGAAAAGTTTGTATTTTAATAAATGAAATCATAAATAAAAATATGTTATAAGGAAATACTAATCCTAAAATTATATTTTATAAAAATTTTAGTATATTATTACTACTCAATTATTATCTATATTAGATCATTTTTTTCAAATATATTAATCGCTATCTCTTTTAGAGATATTGATATTTTAAAACTATTAAAAAAAATCAACCATTATATATAAGTTATATTAACTTAATATATTCTTATTTGTGTATAAATAAGAATATATTATTAAATGTAAATAACTATTTATATCTTATATAATATGATTTAAGGAAAATATATTAAGGGAGATTAATACTAATTATAATCTTTTTCATCTTAAAATTACTTTACTTAAAATATTTATTTAGTAGATTAATTAATCTACAATAAAATAATCATACATTTAAAATCAGTATTTATTTAAATTCATAATTTAATTATTATTTATAATAACTTATATTTAAAAAATATACTCTAATATATATTTTATATGTTTAAAGGTATAAATAACTTATTAATCTTTTCTATTGTCTTTTATTATAATTTTACTAAATTATAATAAGAATGTATTATATACAATAATAAAAATAATTGTATTTTATTGTTTTCTAGTAACCTTCTATCAAAATTTTTTAATTATGTAAATTGTTTATTAAATACGAGTACGCATTGTATAGTATTTAGTTAAATCAACTTTTTATTATATACAATTTACTATTTATATAATACTATTATTAGTAGTATATAAATCAAAAATAAAATTATAAAATATTTAAGATATGCTAATTATAATTTTTTTATATAAAATTATATTATAATATATAGTACTCACTGACTAAGATATGTACTAACATTTAGTGTTATCATGCTAGATAAGCATAATAACAATTATGTTGTGTGTAATGATATTATTAACATATAAGAATTATTATAGCATTTTCATTATAAAAAATAATACATAGGATTAAGTTTTTTTAAAATTGCAATATTATTAAATATCGTCAATATGTAATTAATATCTTTATATTTAATATTTTTGATTCTTTATTAATTATCATTTTCAATCGTAATTAATAATAAATATATTTACTATATTTATATATTTTAATAAGTTTAATTTTATTCTTATTATAAAGAATACTGATTAATGAGTAATTACTATTTATATCTTTATTTTTTTAATATATATAAAAATATATTTTTCTTAAAAAAATAATACTAAATTCTACTGTTAAATATATAAGATAATAATCTTATATTATATTCTTGATATATACTTTTTTAAAAAGTAGGAGTATTTTTTTATAAAAATATAAATTACACTAAGATATTTATTATTACGTAAAAATAAATATTACTTATAATTAATATCCATTATTCAATAGATATTAATTATTTTTAGCATTCTACTTTCACTTAAAAACTATTATTTAATAAAATAATTTAATATATTATTATACTCTTATAATATTTTAAACCAATCACACTTTTATTGACGCTCTTGATTAGAAAAATGACTTATATTTAGTAAAAACGATAGTTCATATATAAAAAACATTACAAAAATTTTTTACAACTATAACATAAAGGATGTTTTATATATATTAGTTATAAAAATAACTAAAATATTATCTTAATATGAATAAGTTAAATAAATTATTTTAATATAAAATACATAGATAAAAAATCTAAGAATATATAATTAATTTTAGCAAAATATATCTAGATCTTTAATCTAAAATAAGTAATTAAATAAGTATTTGTTTGTTTATTTATAAGTAACAATTTTTAAAAGAAATACTCATGTAGTTTATAACTACAAATAATCATCTTAAGATTAAAAAGATTATATGGTTTTAAGTACTTAAAGTTTTTTTATTTAGGTATCTATTGATATGTAAGTAAGTAAAATTAAAGAATAAAAAACTATATAATATCATTGAATTTATTAGACTAATTAAAAACAAATCTCTAGTTCTTAAAATAGCTAATATTTATTTAGTAATTTTAAGATGCAATAAGTATAATGTAATTATAGTATTTTTTATACTATCATAGAATCAATATTCTAATTATATAATTTTATATAATTACAGATTAATTATAGTAAAGTAGTAAAATAGGTAATTTTTAATTATTATTGATCTAAACCGGAATATTATATTAGTTAAACAGCTACTAAGAAAAAAATAAAGAAAATACAAATATTAACTTATATCTTACCCATAGATAAGAAATTATAGTATTAATCTTATAATTATAATTATATATTTATAATTAAGATACATAAAGATAATAATTTTTATTATGAAAGCATAAAATATATATCTAATGAATTTTTTTACTTACACACTAAAGATTAATTATTATTTTAACAATAACATCTTTGTAAGATACGATTTTATATGACTATAATTCATCCTTATATATAAATTTAATAAATAAACTCAATAAGTTATAATTATTTAATGATAAAATAATCATACTTATAAAGGAATAAGGTAGATAAGACAACCCAATAGAGAATAAAATAACTTATATACACTATAAACAATAAAATAGCAGTAATATAAAAAATAAAAGTAAAAATAATAGTAGTAAACAAACATAGTACACCGAAAATTCATAGTTTCAGTGTATTAACTAGAGTTACATAACTTAATACTGGTAATTTACTACTGAAAATAAAAATATCTAAGTAAAATTATTAAATATTTAAATATTATTATGAAGTAGATTATTAATCTTGTTACTGTGATACTAAGTAATCTTATATGCATGTATACCGAGGGCTATTAATAATAGTAATCTTTATATTAACAGTCAGCTTAAATTAATCGATTATTTTAAATATATAATACTTAAAGTTTAATTTTCGGCAATTAATATGGAAGTTTATATTATTAATAATAAATCAATAATAGCAGAGAATAAATTATTTATAATGCAAACTAATATGAATATAAAAGAACCCCTAATAAAAGAAAGATTTTTTACTAGTTTAAAACGTCAATTGTTAAAAACAAAGGAATATATAGGATATGGATTTTTAGGTTTATTTAGAGGAAAAATAATAGATGATAATCTATTTAAAAAACTAGAAGAACAGCTTTTAGTTGCGGACGTAGGTTTAGAAACAACTAATAAGATACTTCAATCTCTAATAGAGCATATTCATCGTACAGATCTTAAAGAATCAGAGTTACTTTACAGCAAATTAAAAAAAGAAATGAGTGATATTTTAACTACTGTAGAACAACATCTAGATACTAGTAGTTATATACCATTTGTTATTTTGATGGTAGGCGCAAATGGAGTAGGTAAAACTACTACTATTGGTAAATTAGCCTGTCAGTTTAAGTATGAAGGAAAAAAAGTAATGTTGGCAGCAGGAGATACCTTTCGCGCAGCAGCTGTGGAACAGTTGCAGGTATGGGGTGTATGTAATAATATTCCAGTCATTTCACAACATACTGGTGCTGACTCTGCATCTGTTGTTTTTGATGCAATAAAGGCTGCTATAGCTCGTAATATTCATGTTTTATTAGTAGATACTGCTGGTCGTTTACAAAATAAATTACATTTAATGGAAGAATTAAAAAAAATTATTCGTGTAATAAAAAAAATAGATATATGTGCACCACAAGAAATTATGTTGATTATTGATGCAAGTACAGGACAAAATAGTATTAGTCAAGTTAAGTTATTTAATGAAGCAGTAGGGTTAACTGGTATTACATTAACTAAACTAGATGGCACTGCAAAGGGAGGGGTAATTTTTAATATAGCAGATAAGTTTAATATTCCTATACGTTATATTGGAATTGGGGAAGGTATAGAAGATTTAAAGCCATTTAAAGCAAAGGAGTTTATTGAAGCACTGTTTACTCTACATAATTGATATTAATAGTCATATTTAAAAGTAGTTAAATTAATAGTTTGTAAAGATAATATTTAATATACAAAATATCATTATTATTTTAAATTATATAGTATTTCTATTTTAAAAATAAATTATTTCAATCGGTAATCAAATTAGTATCCTTAATTTTATAGCTAAAAGAACAAGAGATATATTAAGTTAATACATAAATATTTGTATTATATATGCAATACATAATATATTTATATTATAAATCATCTAAAATATATTATATATATTTTATTGCTGCTTATTAAGCAATTACTATATAAAAATATTTTTATATTCAATTTAATAATATTTTAATGTTATTAAATAATCAGTAATTGCTTTATTGAATTTTTATAGATAAAATCAGTTATTTTTCTTATTAGAATATAATAATTGTTGATAAATAATCCTTTTGTATAGATACAATAACATCAATGGCCTGTATTTATATACAGATGATATAATTTTTACTAAAATATTAATAAGTAGATTATAAAATTTTACTTATCTTAATATAGGTATATTAGGAATTGCATAAAAAATGATATTGTATGTTTACACAAACCAATTAATAAACTCCTAAGTAAAATCTTATTACTGACATAATGAGATTTAATCAGTGTATCATAGTTACTTTTGAATTTTTAAAAGTAAAAAATAAGATTTCTTTTCCGCAATTTTACTATTTAAATAAGATTTTTATCCTTTTACAGGATTTATCAAAGTTAAAATCTTAGTTTTTAATATATTAGGTATATAATTTTTTTATGTTATTAACTTTTACTCTATACTTTCATAATTTGTAAGAATTATAATTACTTCATATTTATATATTTTATTAATGTCAGTTAAGCAAACTTTATAAAATAACATTTAGAATATGTAGTTCTATACTAATTTTTATTACAACTAATAAATAGTTACTGATTATGTATTTTTTTTATTAAAAAAGTTAATATATAAACTTTAGTGAAATAAATTAATTCAATATTACTTGAATATGTACATAAAAAAAATATCATATATATACTATATAGTAAACACATAAAAAACGATATGTTATAAATAACATCCACTAATTATTTTATTGAATACATTAATTTTTAGCTAATTTATTACTATAAATAATTTAATAATAAACTATTTTTAATAAATTATTTATAGTAATAAAATATATTGTAAAATACTTTATATTCTCAATGATTTTATTATTAAAGATATATTTCTATTATATTATTATAATTTTTAAACTTTTATTTATTAAAATTATAATAAAATATATGTAATATTTTTGTATTTTATAGATTAGTTAAGATCGTTTATAGTATTTAAATGATATGGAAAGTATTGTTTTAGTAGATATTACAGTTATACAAGAAAGTATTCTATTATATAAAAGATATTTTATATAGTTTATCTCAGATAATATTAGCAGTAAAACATTCTTCTAAGATTTGTTAGTTTTATTTTTCTTAAAATATTTTAAAGATAGATATATGTTAGATAACAATCTCTGTTGTTTATTTTTATCTTTAAGATGTATATAATATTCAAATTGATATATAATCAATAATATCTATAGTACTATAAAATAGTTGTATGAGTATTACTAAATTAATTTAAGTATTTCTTTCTTTTGAAATTTTTTTATTATAAAATATAGGATTATAAATCTTTTGAGGTAATTTTACTATAAATTTAGTAATTATATAAGAACGTATAAAACATAATATTTTTAAATAATCTTTTATTTATAGTTATACTAGAGTTGTAGATTAAGAGGGTTTGAATGACCAGAGAGATGCAAACTTTTACTTTAGTTCCTCGAGGTAGTCTTGAATCTTACGTGCGTGCAGTTAGCACTTATCCAATGTTAACATTAGAAGAAGAAAAAGCACTAGGTAAACTACTGCATTATAATAGTGATTTAGATGCAGCTAAAAAATTAATTCTTTCTCATTTACGTTTTGTTGTGCACGTAGCCCGTAATTATGCAGGTTATGGACTACCGCAAGCAGATTTGATTCAAGAAGGTAGTATAGGTTTAATGAAAGCAGTACGCCGTTTTAACCCAGAAATGGGTGTACGTCTTGTATCTTTTGCAGTACATTGGATTAAAGCTGAGATTCATGAATATGTACTACGTAATTGGCGTATTGTAAAAGTAGCAACAACGAAAGCACAACGTAAGCTTTTTTTTAATCTACGTAAAACAAAACAGCGTTTAGGTTGGTTTAATCAGGATGAAGTTGAACTAGTTGCTCGTGAACTAGGAGTTTCTGAAAAAGATGTGCGAGAAATGGAATCCCGTATGTCCGCTCAGGATATGGCTTTTGATTTATCTAATGAAGATGATGACGGTATATTACCTATAGCACCTGTTTTATTCCTGAGGGATAAATTCTCTGATTTTGCTAATGATATAGAAGATGATAACTGGGATAATCATGCATCAGACAAACTAATTCTAGCTATGAATCATCTGGATGAACGTAGTAAGTATATAATACGCGCCCGTTGGCTAGAAGATAATAATAAGGCAACCCTCCAAGAATTAGCAGAAAAATACGGTGTTTCTGCAGAACGTGTACGTCAACTTGAAAAGAACGCAATGAAAAAAATGCGTATAACAATTGAAAGTAAAAGTGTAAGCGTCAATTAATTTAATAGAATTATTTATTAATATTTTTATATACTACAGCTTAATTATTTAGATACTAGTAAAGCAAACTTAGTATTTAATCACACCCTATCTGAGTAGATTGTAAAAATAAATGTATAATTATACAATATTTGATATTTATATCAATACCTTAAAAGATATTAGTTAGTCTATTATTATAAGAGAATAATATCTGTATTAGTTGTAAGCTTAATCACAAATTCTTTATGAAGAGAATTGTATATTAATATAATTAAAACATTAATAATACTATAATTTTTAAGGTATCTGAAAATTAATAATAATCAATTTTCGGAGATAATTTCTATGCGCCCAGAAGATCGAAATGTCGAACAGATCCGCCCATTTAAACTTACTCGTCATTATACGCAATATGCAGAAGGATCTGTCTTAGTAGAATGTGGTAATACAAAAGTAATATGCAATGCTTCTGTTGAAGAAGGAGTTCCACGTTTCTTAAGAGGTCAGGGACAAGGTTGGATCGCAGCAGAGTATAGCATGTTGCCTAGATCTACTCATAGTCGTATAGTACGTGAAGTAAGTCGGGGTAGACAGAATGGGCGTACAATGGAAATACAGCGTTTTATTGCTCGTTCTATACGCGCTGCGGTAGATTTGAAAAAACTAGGTGAACTTACTATTACGTTAGATTGTGATGTAATTCAAGCAGACGGTGGTACTCGTACTGCATCTATTAATGGAGCTTACGTAGCTTTGGTTGATGCAATAAATAATTTAGTAACAACAGGTAAATTAAAAGATAATCCAATAAAAAATATGGTTGGTGCGGTATCTGTTGGAATTGTTAGTGGTCAAATTGTATGTGATTTAGAATATATTGAAGATTCTATCGCAGAAACTGATATGAATATAGTTATGTTAGAAGATGGTCGTATGATTGAAGTGCAAGGTACTGCAGAAAGAAATCCGTTTAGTCATAAACAATTTTTAGAACTACTCATTGTAGCCAAAATAGGAATAAAAGCTATTATTAAGTCGCAGAAAGAAGCACTGCAAAATTAAATATTTATATTTTTATAGATTTTCTTAAAATAATTAAGATATTTTATGATATTTTATTAATATAAAATAATTACAATACTTATAATTATTATAGTAGTACAATTATTGAGTTAGTTATTAATTCAGTAAATACTTCATATTTTTGTGCTAAAGTATTTTTACTTTGAAACTAAATACAGATGATTCAATATTTAGCAATCTTCTCCCTCTTAATAATGTTGCCTTATAATTTTTATAAAACTAGAGTTATAAATAAATTATTATTAATATTTTTAATATTCTTATATAATTTATTATATTTTATTGGTTGATATACTAGGGTATTTTACATCATCTAGATTATTACTAATAATATTAACTTATTTTAAGTATTGTAATTTGAGATTACATCGCTAAAGATAAATTATACAATTAATATTAATAATATTAATTGTATTTTAAAATTATACAATAACTTTCATAGATATATACTAATAATAATTTAGTATATATATATTATGATTGATTTTAGCAGTCAATTTGTGATAGATATTGATATATTATAAGTTGTCTGTTAAAGATCAAAACTATTCTATCAAGAATTAATTTGCAAAATAAAATTAGAAAAATATTTTTCACTTCTTATCCTTAAAGGAAGGTATGATTAAAGCATTACAATAGTAATTGTAGAGAAAATTATTCTTAGTTATTAAAAAATTATATAATATATTTGTATATATATTATTTAATAAATATTTTTACTTAGTGATTAAGGTATATAAAAACCAATAAAATATATTAAAAATCATACTTTAATATTTATTATTGTTTGTAAAATTTTGATATTCAAATTAAAATAATTAGTTATTTTGATGTAATATTTATTAGAAATAAATTTATTAGGTTATAATAACTATTTCATTATAAGTAGTTAATAACTATTTTTTACTAAAAACGTATTCTATATTATGAAATATATTTTTATTATAAAAAGATGGTTTTAAATTATTTTAAACTATAAAAATAAAAGCATGAAAATATATTAGTACAATAAGTAATGCTTTATTTTTATTAAGTAAATATATAATATATTATTAGATATATTTTTTTATATCAGTATATTAGTTATGTTATTAGCCATAATAAGGAGGCTTATTTATACAATAAGCCTTAATATAACTGATGAATACTTTAATATGACGTATTAATAAGAAAATATATTACAATAATTTAGTAAATATTTAAAGTTATTTAGTGTTTAAAAGAAAAATAGCTTACTAAGCAATGCTATTGTATAGTTAACTAACTAGTATGACGGATACATATTAATATGTATTATATCTATATTGATTTGGTATAAATATTAAATTAGCTCTCAAGATTATTTTATATAATTACAAATTAGAGTACTGATATTAACACTCAGTTTAATAGAATATTAGTTAGTTAGTTAATACTTAATACTACAATATTAGTTTTTATTAAAATAAAGCGAGTTAATATAGGTCAGTTAGTTTATAATAGTATTATTATTGTTGTGTTTCTACCTACTATACATTAAAGACCAGATTCTGCAAAGAAAACTATATAATAGATATAATCTATATTACAGATAGTGATTATCACTTTATCTAAATATCCTGATAATCTATATTTTATAAAACATATTAATAATTATTATATAAGATATAAATACTTACCATTCTATTAGTGTATTAACGCATGCTCTTAACATGTAGATTATTATGTAATTTTACTTTTATACTTTCTATTTTTATACTATTATTAGCTTTAATAATACTTCAGTATTATTTCAATACCAAAATTATTAATTAGAACGTAATATTAAATACTATAGTCTTATATGTAATTCATAAGTATTAATTCTTTATAAGTAAGTTGGTTATAGTGATAATTTAATGCTTAAGTTAATTGTATATATTCAAGTATAAATAAATAAATTGATATGTTAATTTTTCATAATTTATTTTATATTAAATATCATTTTAATATTTTAATTATTAATATATAAAATTATAACATTTTATGTACTCCATACTTTATGCCTTTTTAATTTATTAATTAGTAAAAATATGTATTTATGTAAAAAATATAATTTAAAATATTAAATTATAATTATACTATATAATCTAAAATATTAGATATATGTTTGTCTTAAATAGTTTTAATTATTTACTATAAATATATAATTAGCTATAATTATTACATATTAATAATTACAGAATAGATAGTTTTTAACTATTGTATATTATAAGATAATATATCTTATTCTTTATAAGAAATATTTTCTTACTTTATTGCAAAGAATATTTATTAACTACTATATAGAATATAAAATTACTTGTATCGTATATTGAGTATTCCTAAAATACTTAACTTTATATTACTTTAAATACATATAATTTATTGCCATACTTTAGTTACCTTGTGTATATAATAATCTTATTTATATTAAGTAATTCTGTTATTATATATATCTTATTAATATCATCATATATGAAATATATTTATCATAAATTTTACTTAACAAGAATATTATTCACAATAAATATTGTGATATACTAAATTTCAGTGATTTTATTAAATATTAATTGAATTAATATTATTATATTTCTTAATTTTATTTAATATAAAATTAAGAAATATAATAAAGTATCTCCTTATCTTATTAAGATATCCATATAGTCATTACCTTAATATATTATTTTAATATGATAGTACTATTCATCTATATATATAGGATATATACTCCTCGGTTAGTATTATTAGATGTATTATTTTAAATACAAACAGTTATATAAAAACTATAAAATTTTTACAAACTTAAAAAAGTTTTTTTATTTTATATGTATAATAAGATAAATATTTATTTTTATACTTTAGATAATATATTTTAATTCATAAAATACCTGAGTAATATTAGTATATTATCGATTTTAAATATATTTTTTATATTAAAGAGTAGCAAGAATAGATCTCTATTTTATAGAGATAAGTGTTATATATTTTATATAACAGTTATGAAGATACGTTTCTATATAAATATATAGATATTATATAATTATGCTAAGTTAGTTCTTCTAGAACAAATAAATAAATAAAATTATTCATTCATATTATAAACTTATAATAATACTAAGTAATTTAATGCCTACATTATTATATAAGTTTTAGTAAAAATACTGTTTTTATATTAGTATTAATAGTTTAAAGATTAATATTGTACTATAATAGAGTATAACTCTATTATCTTACTATATAAAATTATATATTTAAGTTGATTACAAAATAAGAAATACTTATATAAGTAAGCCATATAAAAATGGATTAATGAATAGTTATATTAATTTATTAATCTTAAGTGCTATTTCTAATAGTACTCGCACATCAAATAAAGTATTCTCATTGTATATAAATATACTCTGTTACAAAAATATAGAAAAAGTATGTAGTAATTTTTATTACTGATCAATATTAATATTTATGTATAAGAGTCTTTTGGGCTTCGTAATAAGGATATATTTTAATATAAAATTAAGGTCCTATTAATAGGATTAAATATTGTATTATTATATCTATAATAACATAAATCATAAAGTTATTATAAATTCTTATTTATACATAATAAAATCTTCTTACTATATGAAAAAATCAGAACCTAATTAAGATAAGTGGTTAATATTACAAAATGATAATATCTAATTAATTACAAAATATTTTATATTCTCTGATATAATTAATTATTCCTAATTTTAATTATACTGCAATAAATTATTTAAAATGTAAAATTATGTATATTATTCAGTATATATTAGATCTGTATAAAGAAATAAACTATCATAATAGAATATTTAGGTAATATACAAATTATATTAACTTAATCACTAATTAACTGATTATAATATTTTTATGAATTATTATGAACTAATAATTCATAAATTAATTTTATATTCAGTATAGTATACGTTTACTATAGATAGATAATGGAGTGAATAAAAATATTTTTAAGAATATATTTAAAATTATTACATAATCAGCACTAAATGCAAGGTAGAAAATGCATTTTTCTATCCTATCTAAATAATATTAGATTAATATAATGTAGAATATTTAAGTATTCTACATTATAAAGATATTTATCTTATTATATTTTGCTTCTGCAAGAATATATTTTTCTTTGCTAATATAATAATAAAATATTTATTTTATTAATAATAAAATAAGAATTAAATTATAAATGTTATCTATATATAAACAAGTAAAATGCCAACAACATCTCTTACAGCTGCCAAAAATTCCCCAGACAGTTAACGATGTTCAGATATTATTTATGGCAGATTCTTTTCGTCTAGCTTTAATTGATAGTATTTCCCAAGCTTCTCGTCGTATTTATATTACAGCTTTGTATTTAGAAAATGATAAAGGAGGACAGGATGTGCTTGATGCTTTGTATATTGCAAAACAACAGCATCCAGAGTTAGAAATATATATTCTTGTGGATTGGCATCGCGCTCAACGTGGACGTATTGGAACTACTACTACGCAGACTAATACTGATTGGTATTATTTTATGACAAATCAATATCCTAATATTTTAGTACCTATTTACGGAATACCAATAAATACTAGAGAAATATTAGGTGTTTTTCACCTTAAAGGTTTTATTATTGATGATTGTGTAATCTATAGTGGGGCTAGTTTGAATAATGTTTATTTACATTGTTACGACAAATATCGCTATGATCGTTACTATTTTATTCAGAATAGCAGTCTAGCAGATACTATGTCTGATTTTATTCAAAATAAAATACTCACTCACCCTGCTGCTCAACGTTTAGACCTTAATTATCGTACTAAAAGACTATTAATATGCTATAAAACGCTCCAACTACGCCATATATTACGTTATTATAAGTACGATGTTGCATCGATTGCAAGTAATGAAGAATTATCAGTAACTCCCCTTGTTGGATTAGGTAAATATAGCTTGCTGAATCAAACAATCCAGTATCTTATATGTAGTACAGTAAGTAATATAATTTTATGTACACCTTACTTTAATATTCCAGATATATTACTACGCAATATTACTAATTTATTGTACAAAGATAAAAAAGTAGAAATTATTGTAGGAGATAAACAAGCAAACGATTTTTATATTCCAGTCAATGAGAAATTTAAAATTACTGGTATACTACCTTATCTATATGAAATAAATTTATTGAATTTTATAAGTTTTCTACAACATTTTATAGATAATGGAAAACTAACTATCCGTCTTTGGACAGATAAACAAAATACTTTCCATCTTAAAGGTATATGGATTGATAATGAATGGCAATTAATTACAGGTAGTAACTTAAATCCACGCTCATGGCTCCTTGATTTAGAGAACGCAATTCTTATACATGATCCTAAGTATCAATTAAGTCAAAAATTTCAGAAGGAGCTAGAGTGCATTCGAGGTAATACTCGTATTATTAATAGTAATCTTGAATTAGAAACTATTCAACAGTATCCAATAAAAGTACGTAAATTAATAAGACTATTTAGAATAGTTCGTATAGATTATCTTATTAACAAAGTTTTATAACTAATTATTGGATGACTATTACTTAGATGTTTATATTTTATCTATCATAATATAGAAATAAATTTATTATTTTAAAAAAACTAACAACTACAATTAGTTTTTTGATTTTATTTGTTATATACATAATAATAATACCTGTTAATTATAATATAACAATATTAACTGTAATAATTTTTATATGATCTAATTAAATATTTCTTAATTTTATGATATTTAATATCAATAAATAAGTTTATCAAATTTATTATATATTTATATAGTCAAAAATGTAATTTATTTAAAGTGGTATAACGCAATAATGCTAAACTAGTAACTGTTTGTATCAAAACTAATCTAATATTAAGTTTTTATATAAAATAATTTGTATCTTAAAATCATTATAAAAATATTCGCTAACTTTCATTATCTTATTTATAAGGTGTAATCTTAATTTCATTATCTCTCGTATAATATTATAGTTACTATGTGAGTAGTAAAACCAGACTATATAAAATGTATATGCATATAATAAATATTTTAATGTTCTAAAAAATAATTAATTATTTAAAAATATTAAATTGCGCATTATTACTAGTATGTAATACATGTATTATATACAACTGTTTATTTCCTGTATTATATATTTCTGATAATTAATAAATTAGGAGTAATTTTATATTACTAAGAATAATAATAATTAAAAATTTTAGATACATTGAATATAATGCCAATATACCATTATTTGATATAATCAGGTAGAGTCTTTATAAGAAATTATTTTTAATATATATTAATAATAATAATATTAGGATATTACTTAATACCTATTAATACAAACATTTAATACTATAAACTAGTACACTAGTTATTATAATATAGATATATCTAGTAGATTATAATAATATTTATTTGTAATAAAATATTAGAATTGATAAATATAATATATACAAAGGATCTTTTATTTATATACTACAAATTAGTAATTCACTTGAATAAGTAAAAATTTATTTATATGCCAATTTTGCTATTTTATATATAGTATTAAGATAACTTAATATAACTATTATTCTTACTTCTTCTCCATGCTTATATTATAATAAATATATAAAATATTATTAAGGGAGTTATATTGGATGATTGTTATATTATAAGTATGGTAAAAGGATAATAACGAAAATAAATATAAATAAATTTTATATTTCAGTATTACTGAAATATAATAAAAAGCAGTAAATTATTAGTTATTAATAATTAAATCTTATTAAATCTAGATTATATTTTTTTTACTGTTCTAAATATAAAGATATAATATAACTTAATATTAGTTTTTTTTATATGAAAAGTAGTGTATATTAGTAATATTTATACTATTCTAAATTTTAGAAAATAATTTCAGATAAATACTTATTTTATAAGATTATAAGCAAAAAGTACTCTATAATCTCTCAAAGAGAATATTATAAATTATAATTTTTTTATCTATCTTATAATCTACAATAAAATGTTATTTACAATATTTTATTTAAAATATAACTAAATATATAATTTACTAATAACAAAAGAAAGTATATAAAAGAAGCTAAATAAGATAGTGAATCTAATAATATATACCAGGAAATCAGGTGAAAATATTTTTATCTAATTAAAGAAAATAAAATATATATTTTATATAATTATATTAAATATAATAAAATTACTTAAAATATCCTTTATATTTCTTATCACACATTACTCATGATATTTACTGAGATATTCAGGGTTAATAATACTATTATTATTTATTTAAAAAAATAAAAAAGTTTAAATAATTATTTAATACTATTATACTTATTTAAAAATAAAATCTTGTAATAGCAAGTATTACTGTTAAACTATATCATTTTTTTCACTATTTTTACTATAAATAATTTTAATAATAATTAAATCTTTATACTTACTAACTAGTAAGATACAATCTTAGTATAAATTCACTACTATTTATATTAGTAATATTTTATATCTAAATTATCTATAATAATTAAAATATCTTTATAAGATTATATATATTGTACTATTAATTTTATGATTATAGTTATATAATAACTATCGAGGTTTAAATTATTTTATACTTCTTTAGTGAATATAATCTCTTAAAAAAAGATAATTTATATATTATACAATACCCAAATATATAATTTGTATAAAATTATATAGTAATATAAAGAATTATTATTCTTTATATCAATTATTAATTGTACTAAATATCTATAAACAATATTTTAATTATGTAAGTGTTTGTTTTTAATGTTAACCACCTCAAAATCTAGGCGAATAATAATCTTGTATTATAGGTGACTCTAATATCCATATACGACCATAATGGTTATAGAAACCAGCTTTTTCACCCGCGTCCTGACCAATACCTTGATAAATATCGCAATGTTGACCTTTAATCACACCACCTACATCTAGAGCTAGCATAAGACGTATCTCATACTTACCAGTAAATTTACCATAACAATCTAGTAATGGTACCTCTACAAGTAATGTGGATCCAGCTGGTATCAATCTACTATCACAAGCAACGGAAACCTTAGGTAATAACGGTACACCACTAGCACCTTTTACTAGAGAATTTTTTTCTGGTTTAAAAAAAACAAAAGAAGGATTTTGTTCTAATAATGCACGAACTTCATGTATAGAATGTTTATAAGCCCATTGGCGAATAGCATGCATAGACATTTCTTCATTTATAATATCACCACGTTTAATTAAAATTTTACCAATACTATAATAGCTATAACCATTATTACCACAGTATCCAAAAAAAGTAAATGGAAGTCCATCGCCATAATCCACATATCCGCTACCTTGTACTTCCATCATAAAGTTATCTATAAGAGAATTACTATAGCCAAGTACTAAATTACGGTTGTCTAATATACCGTTATATATAGAAGTTCTATTAGGTAAAAGTTGATTTTTTTCTTTTATAGGCATGCGGTAAAGTGGATACTGAAAATTACCTTGACGTGTATATCGTGCTTGAATAACTGGTGTGTAGTACCCTGTTAATTGAACATTACCGAAATGATCAATACCTGCCATTTGATAAATTATTAAATTAAACTTAGATATGACATTAATATCCCCCCCAGCCTGCAGCCATTTAATAACTATTTTGAAGGTATCATGATATTTTTTATATAAAAAAGGGGATGTATGTTTGATTTTATCAATTTGGTTATAAAAATCTTTTATATTTATAGGTTTTCCTTTGATATTAGGTGTATCTACAAGTATTAGAGGTTTATTAATTTTACCATCCTTATACTGTTGTCCTTTACTTATCGGATGAGATACACATCCAGTAAGTAATAGTAGTAATAATACATATATTATATAGTTTTTATAAAAATTATTCATCTTACGCCTTTTAAAAAAAATGATTTATTAAAAATTAAAGATATTAAAAAATTTTTTTATAAAAAATATTATTCATTTTATTATTATAAAAATTCTATCAAAAATATAAATTAACTTTTTAAAATATAATTTAATAAAAATATTTTATATTATAATTATAATAAATACTAAGATAAGGTATGGAGTATAACTTTTTTTAAAAAATTTGATAATATTTATAAAATATAATATTTAATAAATAAATTAAATTATATTTTATAAAAATGAACTCTTGGTTAATTCTATTAAATAATATCTTATATTAAAGTATATATAATATTATATAATATAAATATTATAAGACATTAAGATATACACAAAAAATGTAAGATTATATATTATTAAATAATATATATTAATAATTTTCAGGAGAAAAGGTAGTATTATTGCAAATATATTTATAAGAAAATTTGTTTTTATAAAAGTAATTAAGATAATTTCAAAATTAATAAAAAGTAATTTATATATATACTATAAAAAATATTTTATGAATTATGTAGTATGATAAGTTATTTTATTTTAAATTAGGTTACACATTATTTTAATAGATCAATAGAACTATGATAAATTTTAGTTTTATTACTTTCTAATTATTTTTAAGATCTAATTATATTTGAGTATAAATAATACAAAATAATAAAACTAAAGATAGTAATATCTTATATTAATTATAGAGTAATTACCTGTAATTAATATAAGGTACAAAACCATGCTTATTTATATAGTTATATAAATATATAAATATATAAATATATAAATATATAAATATATAAATATATAAATATATAAATTATAATACGTACACCGGCAAGCGACAACAAATATGTAAAACTTTTTTCTTAATGGATGCAAAAATTTTATTATCATTAATATTATCTAATATGTCGCATATCCATCCAGCTAGCTCGCAAGAATCATCTTCTTGAAAACCACGACGTGTAATAGCAGGAGTCCCAATACGTATACCTGAAGTTATTAATGGGCTTCTAGGATCATTAGGTACGCTATTTTTATTTACAGTAATATTTACTTTACTCAAGGCATATTCAGCATCTTTACCTGTAATATTTTTCCCAATCAGATCGATTAAAAACATATGGTTTTCAGTTCCTCCAGAAACTACTTTATAACCACGATTTAGAAATATGACAACCATTGCCTTAGCATTACTTATAATAAGTTGTTGATATTGTTTAAATTCTGGTTCCATGGCTTCTTTAAAAGCTACTGCTTTTGCTGCAATTACATGCATAAGCGGTCCTCCTTGAGCACCTGGAAATGTGGCAGCATTTAGTTTTTTATACATCTCTTCGGTTCCTCCTTTAGCTAAAATTAAACCGCCACGAGGACCAGCTAATGTTTTATGTGTAGTTGTTGTTACAACGTGAGCATAAGGAATTGGATTTGGATATAATCCTGCAGCTACCATGCCAGCAACATGAGCCATATCTACAAATAAATAAGCATTTATATTATCAGCAATCTCACGCATCCTAGCCCAATGTACAACGCCAGAATATGCAGAAAAACCACCAACAATCATTTTATATTGCTGCTTTTTAGCCTTAGTTTCCAAATATTCATAATCTATATGACCATTTTTATTAGTACCATAAGGAGTAAAATTATACATTTTTCCTGAGAAGTTAACTGGGGAACCATGAGTTAAATGGCCTCCATGTGCTAAATTCATTCCTAAAACAGAATCACCTAACTTTAAGAGAGCAGTATAAACTATAAAGTTAGCTTGAGATCCAGAATGAGGTTGTACATTGGCATAATCAGCACCGAATAATATTTTCGCACGATCGATAGCTAATTTCTCTACTATGTCTACATACTGGCAACCTCCATAGTAACGGCTCCCGGGATAACCTTCAGCATACTTATTGGTTAACTGAGATCCTTGAGCCTGCATAACTCGTGGACTAGTATAATTTTCTGATGCTATTAGTTCAATATGTTCTTCTTGACGTAACACTTCCTTTTCCATGGCTTGCCATAATTTGGTATCATAGTTAGCAATGTTGATTTTAAGTTTAAACATATTACCTCTAGTTATTGGGATATTTTTATATGAAGTGTATAACAATTTTATTAATTATCATTATAATTAATAAAATTGTTATAGATATTACTGTATATAATACATATATTAATATTATTGCATATAAGAAAATATGTAAGTATATTATATATTTTATAATATTTTAATATTAAAATTAGTTGTTTGAAAAATAAAACTGTAATGTCAAAATTACGTTAACTAATAATAGGTATTATTAGTTATAATGTATAAAAGTTTATAAAAAATATATAAAATTAAAAAATTTCAAGTTTTCGTATCTTTTTATTAAAAATACAGTTAAGTACAATAGATTTTTTAATAATTTTTTTTAAAAAAAATATATAAATTAAGTTATTTACATTAATATTTTATATTAAAACTTTAAATAAATTAGTTTATGTCAAATTTATAATTAATGAGGATAAAATCAGATATATTAATATAATTAATATGTCCAATGATTATATAAAAATTTTTATTGATTTTTTTTAAAAAAATAAATTTGTTTATTTTTTGTAGTGCCAATAAATGTTATTGATATTATCTTTCTTAAGAAAGATAAGGGTATTATAAATATAATAATGAACTTTAAGTATTTTATAAAATTTCTTTTTTATCTTCTTATTCTAGTGCATATTAGAATTTGATTCTAAAATAATAAATTTATTTTTTTAATGAGATCTTACGATAACATCCATTTTTTATTTATTTCTTAATAAGATAATGTCTATGTGTTAAGTGACTTAAAGCAATATAATATATTTTAGTGATATTATCCATATATATTCACTTACCAGACTGATAATAGTCTTGTCTTTTATAAGTTATATAGTTAATGCTATATGTATATATTTCAGAATATATTATCTAAACATATAAATATCTTTTATCTATATCTCTATAAATTTGTTTATAATTATTTGATTTATATATTGTATTAATTTTTATATATTTTATTTTTCTATGAAATACATAATATTTCATATTATTCTATATATAATATGTCTAATGAAGTTACTTTATATAAAGTACTTATTAACTGTAACAATATATTGGTAAATTTTTTATACTAAAATATTTAGTAATTTTTATAAATTAAAATAGATGCTATGTGAGCTAATAGCTATTAGCATTATATAATATATATTTCATAGTAAATATTATGTAGCTAATATAATGTTATTTCTTTTATACTATGATATATAAAATAATATCAATTTAAATAGTTTATAACGTATTAATGATTTGATCATAATAAAATTAATTATGGGTTTATTTATATACTCTATACTACAAATATCCATATAATGATTACATAAAATATACCCTCTATTAAATTAATAATATTATTAATATATTTGCACTATTTAAAATTAATCAAAAAATCATTCTTATATATTACATGTATGATATGCATCAATAATCTATCATCCTGTATTTAAAATATTTTTCATTATTTTATATTCTATATTCATATTATATCTATAAATATAATTAATTTAATTTCTTAAGTTTTTTGGAAAATTGCTAAAAATAATTTTTAATTATTAAGATACTTTTATTTTTTAAAAAAAATAATCTATATATAATATAGCTTTAATTAAAAATAACATATAGATACCTATAATATTTTATTAAAAACATAAAAATTATTATAGATAAAAATTATTAATATACTTAAAAAAGTAATATCTACATCTCTAGATAACGAAGATAAAAATTAGTAATTATATAATATAAATTAAAATTAAGTATTATTTATATAGTGTTATATGTATTGTAATTGTAATTGTAATTGTAATTGTAATTGTAATTGTAATTTTTTTACATCAATTTTTTTATTATTTAATGTATTAATAATAAAATTTATACAAATTTATTTTATAAATTTGTTGTTATAAAATACCTATTATAATTTTAATACATAAGTATGTCTAGTATTTAATGTATTATGTTTTTAATGTATAAAAAGTTACATATTATATTGAATATATATTATTCTATAGTTTAATTACAATGAACATCTTTTTATTATTTTTAGCTATTTTTTTTACAGAGTATTTATTATAAAATAAATAACAACAATTAAATAGATATTAAATATTGATATATCATAAGATTTATTTATTTTACTATTAAATTATCAATCAAATATTGATAAAATAAAAAAGTGTTAAGTGTTAAAAAGTATTTAAGAATGTCTTATAAGCTCATATAATTATTAATTATTTCTATAAGAATATTTTTTCTTGATCAATTATATTATTAATAAATTGTATAAATATACAAAAATAATTTATTAAATAAGATAAAAAAATATAGTATAATTACTATAATTATAGTAGAACTTATAATTTATTCTTAATATTATAAATTAATAATTTAAACTAATTTCATTATACTATTTTAATAAATTTTTAGTTAGCTAGGTTTTTAATATAGTTTATATATAATGTTAAATATAGCAAAATAATATAAATTTTATATAAAAAAACTATTTTTAGTTTATATTGTAAATATAAAGATAAACCGCTTGTTATAAGATAATTTATGTTTAAAAAATATTAAATTATAATTGTATTGATTCAGCAATACACTATATTTCTTTAGTTATTTTATCTAGATAGGACGTATATAAGTCATAAATAATAAGTAATACATAAACATTTTATATTTAATAACTATATAATCATAATTTTAGATAAGACACATTATTATTTAAGTGGCATAAAAGGTATAGTAATTAACATACATACAGATATATCAAATATAATACCTGCATCCCTTGTCATTAAGTATAGTTATTTTATTCAATTTATGCTTTATGTTATTTCTAGTAATAAATATGATTTATATATAAAATATTTACTATATATAATAAAATATACTTAAGTAAAAACAGTCTTATGTTTTGTATTATATTAAATTATAGGGTTATATTCATTTACTTTTATAAAAAAATCCTATCTATAAAACTATTATTTGATAATAGTAATTATGCGATATTAATAAACTTATATAATATATAAAATATATACGTTTATGATTTAAAATCACCACATAATAAACTTAACACCATCCTATATTAAATAAAACTTTAAAAATTTATAGTCTTTTTTTCTAAAAAAGATGCTTTAGAGGCGTTAAATTTGCATTATTATAAGTGATAATTTTATATTAAAGTATAAATAAAAATTATTAAAATGAAAATTAAAAATATTTATCTCTGATAGGTATGTTAAAAACAATTTTTCTAATATAGGCTATCAGATGCTAGACATACTATGTCTTATAGTTGTTTAACTAAAATAACAATAATATATATTACTAGTAATAAGTTAAACTAAATATTACTACAATAAGAAGAATACCTTCTATTTATTTTGTAATTACTGTTTATAAAACTTCTTATAAAGAATCTTAAATCTATTTGTTTTATTTAACAGTAAATAATTGTATTTTTTAATATTCTTATGATCATTAAAGATAGAAATATATATATTTTAAAAATTTTTAACTTTTTTAAAATATATAAATTAGATTACTGTTAGTTTAAATTAAGTGTATATGTCTTTTAATATGAAAATATAGTAACATGAGATGTAATTAATTAACTATATATAATATTTTAAGTTAATGTATTTTATAAAAAATAACTATATAGTCGTATTTAGGTTTTAATTATTCAATATATAAAATATTTTTTTAAACGAAATATCATCTAAAATTTATAAGTAATATTTTAATATTTTAGTTAGTAAATATTTTAAAATTTTACCAAAAAATAATCAGGCAAAATAATCATGAAGCATATAAGAAATTTTTCTATTATTGCACATATTAATCATGGTAAAACTACACTATCAGATCGTATTATTCAGATTTGTAGTGGTTTGACTGATCGTGAAATGGCATCACAAGTCTTAGATTCTATGGATCTAGAACGTGAGCGAGGTATTACTATTAAAGCACAAAGCGTAATGCTAGATTATCACTCTAAAGATAACAAAACCTATCATCTAAATTTTATCGATACTCCAGGTCATGTAGATTTTTCTTATGAAGTTTCTCGTTCACTAGCAGCATGTGAAGGTGCATTATTAGTAGTTGACTCAAGTCAAGGTGTTGAAGCTCAAACGTTAGCCAACTGCTATACTGCAATAGACATGAATCTTACTGTTATACCCGTACTAAATAAAATTGATTTACCATTTGCTAATCCAGATCGTGTAGCACAAGAAATAGAAGATATTATTGGTATTGATACTACAGATGCTATACGTTGCTCAGCAAAAACTGGTATAGGCATACCTGAAGTTATTGAGCGTTTAATACGCGATATTACCTCACCACAAGGTAGTCTAATAAATCCATTACAGGCATTAATTATAGATTCATGGTTTGATAATTATTTAGGAGTAGTTTCTCTTATATGTATTAAAAATGGCTCGCTTCATAAGGGTGAAAAAATTCAAGTAATGAGTACTGGTCAAACTTATATTGCTGAGCGTCTAGGTATTTTTAAACCCAAACAGAGTCAACGTAATATTTTAAATTGCGGGGAAGTTGGTTGGTTAGTTTGTGCAATTAAAAATATTCATGGAGCGCCAGTGGGCGATACTTTAACTTCAGTGCGTAATCCAGCAAGAGACTGTTTACCAGGTTTTAAGAAAGTTAAACCTCAGGTTTATGCAGGTATGTTTCCGGTGAATACTAATGATTATGAAGCTTTTCGTAGTGCATTAAGTAAATTACATTTAAATGATGCTTCTTTATTCTATGAATCAGAAAAATCTAATATTCTAGGTTTTGGTTTTCGTTGTGGTTTTCTTGGTTTACTACATATGGATATTATTCAGGAACGCTTGGAACGTGAATATAATTTAAATATTATAACTACAGCACCAACTGTTATTTACCAAATTAAAATGATTAGTGGTGATATTATTTTTATTGATAATCCATCTAAATTACCAACAATTCATAACATAAAAGAACTGCTTGAACCCATTGCTGAGTGTAATATTCTTTTACCTCAAAAATATCTTGGTAACGTTATGAAAATATGTATAGAAAAACGTGGTATTCAAACTAATCTTATTTATCATAATAATCAAGTTGCTCTAACGTATGAAATTCCAATGTCCGAAGTAGTTATGGACTTATTTGATTGTCTTAAATCAACTTCTCGAGGTTATGCATCATTGGATTATAGCTTTAAATATTTTAAACAGTCTAATATGGTACGTGTTGATATATTGATTAACAATCAACGTGTAGATGCTTTATCACTTTTAACGCATTTTGATAACGCACGTACTAAAAGCAAAGCAATAGTTGAAAAAATAAAAGATTTCATTCCGCGTCAGCAGTTTGATGTTGCAATTCAAGCTGCTATAGGTAATAATATTCTCGCACGTTCAACTGTAAAACAGCTACGTAAAAATGTTATAGCTAAATGCTATGGCGGTGATATAAGTCGTAAGAAAAAATTATTAAAAAAACAAAAAGATGGAAAAAAACGTATGAAGTATATAGGCAACGTAGCAATTCCACAAGAAGCTTTCTTAGCTATTTTATATACGGGAAAGATTACATAGTTACATAAATAACCATCTATATTAAGCAGGTAGTTTAGTTAAGTTATTTATATTATAAAATAATATTAATATTTTATAATAAAGATAGTACTAGGAGTATAGATATGAGTAATATTTTTTCTTTAATTTTAGTAATTACAACATTAATCACAGGTTGTATGTGGTGTATTGATCGATTTAAATCTATTTTAGCTCGTCGGACAAATATTAATAATAATAGTAATATACTAAAAACAGAGTGTTTAGAAAAAAAACACGTTAAACAAGTATTAAAGCCTTATAACTGGATGGAACCATTTGTATCTATTTTTCCAATACTAGTAATTGTTCTTATTATTCGTTCATTTATTTATGAACCATTTCAGATACCATCTGGTTCAGTCATGCCAACATTATTAGTGGGTGATTTTATTTTAGTGGAAAAATTTTCCTATGGCATTAAAGAACCATTAACACAACACACTATTATTAAAACTGGTCATCCAAAGCGTGGTGACCTTGTAGTATTTAAATATCCACCCAACCCTAGTTTAGATTATATTAAACGTGTAGTAGGTATACCAGGTGATATAGTTACTTACAATCCTTATAGTAAGGAATTAACAATTTCATATTGTATCACCACTCAAGATAAGAAGAAAAAAATCATACCAATTACTTATACGTCAATAAAACCCAGTCAATGGGTATATGGTTTTAATAATATTAAGTATGGTCAAAATAGTAATGGTTTTTTTCGTTTACCAATAGGCCAAGAAGTAGAAAATGGTTATCGCATGCATGAGCGTATAGAAATTCTAGATACTTGTATTCACCGTACTCTTATTATGCCTCAGGTTTATGATGTAATGTCACATTATTACCACCAATCTGGTCAAACTCATGGTGTCTGGATTGTTCCAGAAGGTAGTTATTTTATGATGGGTGATAACCGTGATAATAGTTCTGATAGTCGTTATTGGGGTTTTGTACCAGAAAAAAATTTAATTGGTAAAGCTATAGCAATTTGGATGAGCTTTGAAAAACAAGAGAAACAATGGCCTACAGGATTACGTCTAAACCGTATTGGTATAATTCATTGATTATTATTAATAGTTACTGAGTTATATAAATATTACTGTTAGCTGAAAATAATAAAATTATTTGTATATAAATATATAATTAATAATGTTATTACTGCATATTTAACGGTAAAGATTATAACCTTTAATTAAAGTAATTAAAAATTAATTCTCTACTATCAGTAAATTATTAGATTAGCTAGCTGTTTATCTAATTTTTTAATAAAAAAATAGTAAAAATATTTATAAATAAAAATATAAATTTAGAAAAATAATACTATTTAGTATAGCTTTAATCTTTAAAGCTTTAGCAAATGCAAATATTTTGTATGATAAAGGGTATGTATTTACTAAGAAAATTTCTACAAAAATTAGTACTAAATTTTTTATAGAGTATGTATTTAGATGATACCCACGCATTATTAGTATTAAGTATATTACTTGGTAATATAATCAAATATTTAAGATATATTACTACTAATAAATCATTCATACATAAAAAATCTTCTACTAACTTTAAAAGTTTTATTATTAACTTAGTCTTTTTATAAACATTTTTATATTTATATATTGTATTGAATATATAAAGTAAAAAACTAAGTCATAGTTTTTCTAGAAAATAGGTAAATATCAATAAAATTTACTAGCTTATTAAGTATATTATATTTGAATTTAAGTTAATATCAATACCTTGGTTATACAGATTGATAGAGTGATTTTAAATATAAAAATAAATATTTATTAACCTAATATACTGTTTATAATAAAATATATATATTACTATTATGGTATGACTGTAATTAATTCAACAGTAAATTTATAAATATAATTAATACAATAAATAATTATATAGAGAACTTTACCAAGTAATTAAAGAAATTATTAATATTATAAATATATTAATAATTATTATTATAATTTTATCTATCAAAAAATTACTTAAATTAGCATAATACATATTATCAAAGATAAAATTTAATTTTATTAATTGTCGAATAATGAATTTAATGATAACATAAAAAATGTTATTTTAAAGATACTCTAAAAGTAATATCTCTATCTTTTCAGAGAGGCAAAAATGTTCTATTTGCTATAATTATAGTTAATTATAGAGCTATTTGGTATCTCATGAACTTTATTATAACTCACAAGCTTGAGAAAAAGTTAGGCTATATTTTCCAACAGCAAGAACTGTTATTACAGGCATTAACTCATCGCAGTGCTAGTAGCCAACAGAACGAACGTCTTGAGTTTTTGGGGGACTCGATTCTCAGCTTTGTTATTGCAAATACACTATATCACCGTTTCCCATGTATTGATGAAGGAGATATGAGTCGTATGCGAGCCACTTTAGTTCGTGGTAACACACTAGCAGAAATAGCGCGTGAATTTAATTTAGGTGAATGTTTACGTCTCGGACCGGGTGAGTTAAAAAATGGTGGCTGTCGTCGTGACTCTATTTTATCAGATACCTTAGAAGCTATTATTGGGGGTATTTTTTTAGATAGTAATATAAAAACTATTGAGTTATTAATTTTAAATTGGTATAAGCCTCGGCTAGATGCAATAAAACCTGGTGAAAAGCAAAAAGATTCTAAAACTCGCCTACAAGAATTCTTGCAAGGACGCCACTTACCGCTGCCATCCTACTGGGTAGTAAAATCATATAATGAAGCATCACAAGAACAAAAATTTATTATTCACTGTCAGGTTAGTTGTCTTAGAGAGCAAGTAATCGGAATAGGTTCAAATCGTCGTCAAGCTGAGCAGAACGCTGCTGCACAAGCGTTAAAATATCTAGGTTTTGTATGATGAGTAAACAAAATTATTGTGGATGTATACCTATAATTGGTCACCCTAATGTCGGTAAATCAACATTATTAAATCAATTATTAGGTCAAAAAATTTCCATTACTTCTCGTAAACCACATACAACCCGCCAACGTATTATTGGTATTAGCACTCATGGATCGTATCAAGCTATCTATGTAGATACCCCAGGTATACAAATAACAAAAAAAAATTTTATACATAGTTTTATAAACTATATAGCAAACGGTTCCATATGTAATATAGCTTTAGTTATTTTTATTATTGATAGTACTCATTGGACTCATGATGATGAAATAGTAGTAAATAAATTGCGACATCTTAAAGATCCCGTAATTTTAGCTATAAACAAAGTGGATAAAATTAAGAATAAAACAGTACTACTACCATATATTGACTTTTTAAATAAACAAATGGACTTTATAGACATAGTACCAATTTCCGCAGAACGAGGTATTAATATAGATATAATTTCTAGAATTGTTCGTCAAAAACTACCTGAAGATATGCATTATTTTCCAGAATATTATATTACTGATCGTTCAGAAAAATTTATCGCCTCTGAAATTATTCGTGAAAAAATTATGCGTTTTCTGGGTGCAGAACTACCTTATTTTGTTACAGTTGAGATAAAGCATTTTGTATATATTAAAAATAAGAGATATAATATCCACGCAATTATTCTAGTACAACGTAAAGGACAAAAAAAAATCATTATAGGTAATACAGGTTCTAAAATTAAGATTATTAGTCTTGAAGCTCGTAAAGATATGGAAGCTATATTTAAAACTAAGGTTTATCTTGAATTATGGGTAAAAGTTAAATCAGGTTGTTCTAATAAATAAATTATTTACTACATAACTTACTTAATAAATGTAATAAAAATATTAATTATTATAGGTTATTAAATAACCTTTTGTATTTAAATGTTGACTAAGATAAAAGTAATTATCTTACTTATTAGTAAGTAATGCATTAAAGTATTATTAGTTATACATGATATAATCATGATTATAAAAAATATAATCAAATATTCTCTTAATAGAATTAATATTCTATATAATAGTATGATTATAGAGTATATAATTAACCTAATAATAATATTAAATTTTAAGTAATAGATATTTGATTATATTTCATATATTAACTATATCACTGATTAAATTAATGATCTAGTATAATTACTATATGATATCTAAATATTTATTAAAGACATACAACTAGATTTTTTTATTCTATTTGCTATAAAATAGCAAATTATATTGTATAAATAATAATTTAAATTTTTCAGGTAATGTATTGATGATTTTCTTATATATTAGTTTTGCATTTCTATGTTATAAGAGGCTAAAATTATTTATGAATTATTATATTATACTAAATAATTTATTAAAATAATACTTTTGATTATGTTTATTGATATAAATAAGTACCTTAGAATAATTTAATCTTATCTTATAGATTATAATAAATTTAAATATCATATCTTTATAAGATAATTAGATAATTTTATTAAAACTTAGATGAGTTATTTTATTCTTTAGGATTTTTTATGTTAATTTTTATGGTATTTTACCTTCTCTCGTTTATTATTATAAAAATAATTATAAAGATATTATAGAGTTTATCTATATTTTTTAAAATATATAATTAATATGTTACAGTTTAAATATAAAAATTATTTGATAAGATTTTATCTAGCATTTTAATCATTATTTAAATAGTTATATAAGGTTATTATTATCACTAAAATAAAATGCCATCTATTATATAGAATAATTTTATGAAAACAATAACAATATGTAAATGAATTATTTTATTTTGTAGCAATCAAATTCATAATTCAAAAAAATATATATAATATATCTTATAAGGATTTTACTGGCACACAGTAATACTCTTAGTATCTTTATTAGAAGATGTATTGATTTAATTATTTGATTTCTAATAATTATTTTTTGATATATATAATATATCCTGGTACTGTTAGAATTAATTTACGAAAAAACAATAGCATCATTGAATGGTATAATTGAAGTTAACGATACATGATTATTTCAAATAACTACTGTAACTATAATTTGATACAGCAATACAATTATGATTGTAATCATAATGATTATATAATATTTTTCGAGAAATTTTATAACTCTCTGTTACGGCATACTTTGTATATTTTTTATAAATTTTATTAACAAATAAAATATTTAGTGATCTATTATTATAGCATTCTCTTTAATAATAAGAGAAACATTATTTAATATGTATTATAATATTTTTATTAGCGACCAGAATGGCCAAAGCCACCTGAACCACGCTGACTGTTTTTTTCAAAATTTTCTACTATATTTAATACTGCGTGTACAATAGGTACTAAAATCATTTGGGCAATACGTTCACCTGGAGAAATTGTAAATATATCGGAGCTGCGATTCCAAATAGAAACCATTACCTGTCCTTGATAATCAGAGTCTATTAAACCTACAAGATTACCTAAGACTATACCGTGTTTATGTCCAAGACCAGAGCGAGGTAGAATTATTGCAGCTAGACGGGGATCTTTAATGTGCATTGCTATTCCTGAGGGGATTAGGGTAGTTACACCCGCACCTAAAACGATTTTTTTAAATATACAAGCATGCAGATCTAATCCTGCAGAACCAGATGTTACATATTTCGGTATTGGAAAACTTTTTCCTATGCGTTTATCTAAAATTTTTATATCTATTTTTTTTTAATCATAAAAGTAAGTTATTAATAAAAATTGAAAGTTTAATATGTATTTTATAAAAAAATTTTTAAATATCTAGTTAATAGAACAAACCTTATCACAATGAATATAAAAGTTTCATTTTGTTTTTTAAAATACCTTTTCTATATGCAAAGCCATATAAGTTTATTAAATAAAAGATCTTTTTGTATATTAAGATTTTTACCTTAATATAAATATATTTTGTTGAATATATAGAATAATTTTAATTTATTTTATATATTCAATAAAAATTTTAAACAAAATAGTACTATTTATAAATACTTAGAAATATGATTAAGAATTATTATTCTTTCAGAAATTATAAAAAATAAATCATATTTTTTTTATTTAAAAAATAATTTTAAATAAATATTTAATCTTTTAGTATTTATATAATAACAATCCATACAATATATCATGAAATATAGTGAAAAGTAAAACTAGTATTTTTTTCTCTAAAAACTAACTAATACCTACATATCCATTAAGAATGGATTTCAGTATCTTTTAACAAATATACAATCAGTAATATTTTTATTTTTGATAATTTATATCAAGAATTATTACTAAATATTATTTATACTCGCTATTTATTATTAAATGAAATACTATATATTCTCATGTTTATTCTGCGTATATATTAATTAATATTTAAGATATTATATTTAGCAGTTTTTATTATAAAATATATAATCGTATACTTTCGATATATATGATTCATATTTAGTTATGTTAATACTATTTTATAGTACTCATTATAGTTTGACTTTACTAATCTAGCAATACTTTTAATTAAATTAATAATAGATTCTTATGTCCTAGATTGGGATTAATATATTTTATATTAAAGCTTGATATATTATATACAATAAAAATTGATATTATCAATAGATATTGTATGACTTACTTGTAAAAAATAATAAAATTATAGTATATATTTGGTACTGTATTTTATATACATTATAGTAAAGTACTTTATTTAAAATAGATATTGTAATATTAACTATATATTACATTAATTTTAAAAGATACGATCTAATGCGTAGTTTAATAACCTTTTATATAAGTATTTTGCTGTAAAAATTAATTTTTTAAATTCATGCAATTAATTATCTAGTTTAGTATGCTGAAAACATCTTTAAAATTATTCTATCTAAGATAATACATAAATCTTTATATTGATATTAATCAGGGTAGGATTAGTAGATCTAGTAACGACAATGCTATTTTAAAATTGTAAATGTAATAAAATATTATTTTGGAAGTATGTATATTGTGGCTATTTTAGGTTTGGGGATTGATATAGTAGAAATATCTCGTATCGAGTCTATAGTCACTCGTGAGGGTGACCAAATGGCTCGGAGAGTTCTCTCTTTAAATGAATGGGCACAATATTGTATACATAAACAAAAAATTCGTTACCTTGCTAAACGTTTTGCTGTAAAAGAAGCAGCATCTAAAGCATTGGGTACAGGTATACGTAATGGGTTAGCCTTTCATCATTTTGAGGTTTACAGTAATATAATTGGAAAACCAATGCTACGTTTACATGGCCAAGCGGCTATTTTTGCCAAAGAAATTGGTATTACTTCTATACATATTTCTTTATCAGATGAGCGTTATTATGCATTCGCTACAGTACTAGTGGAAGGTGGAGTGGTATGATTGATAACTACTAAATTTTGTAAAATAATTTTCTTTATACTTAATAATTGATAAAATTATACTAAATAAAATCAAAGTAAAATTATTGATTTTTAATTACTTTATAAGATTTAGATAATCTATCTTTTTGATAGATATTATTTAATATGATATTATACTCTAATTTTTTGATGTATATTTAATTATATATACTTTGTCAACTTTTTTTAAACTAAAATACTCTTTATTAATTTCTCTTATCTATCAATTTAATTTATTATTTTAGTATAATTTTTAAAAATAAAATATTAAAATTTTTTAAAAAAATTAAGATAATAATGCTAAATTTAAACTAAAAATAAATTAAGGGAAATATACTGTTAGTGCCTAAATATATATAAAAATAAAATATTAATTATATTGATTAATCAGATGAATTATGAAAATCAGCAAGTAATATCTATAGCAAAATTATATATAGTACCTACTCCAATAGGTAATTATGGAGATATTACTCAACGAGCTTTAAATATTTTAAAAAAAGTCCATTGGGTAGCAGCAGAAGATACTAGACGTACAGGTGTATTGTTTAAGTATTTTGGCATTAAAGCTCGATTTTTTTCCCTACATAATTACAATGAGCAACAAAAAATAGATCAGTTAATTACAAAACTAAAATATGGTCAAAGTATTGCTTTGGTTTCTAATGCTGGTACACCACTCATTAATGATCCCGGATATCATCTAGTTAATCGTTGCCGTGAAATTGGCATCCAAGTTATCCCTCTTCCCGGGGCTTGTGCAGCTATTACAGCTTTATGTGCTTCAGGTATCTCTTCAGATCGTTTCTGTTACGAAGGTTTCTTACCAGTGAAAAAAAAATCACGTCAAAGCAAACTCACTTCGCTCTTAGAAGAACCACGTACGTTAATTTTTTACGAATCTACTCATCGTTTGGTTGATAGTTTAAGAGATATAGTAGAAGTAATGGGGAAAGATCGTTATGTAGTTTTAGCTCGAGAATTAACTAAAACATGGGAAAACATTCATGGTGCATCAGTAAAAACATTGTTAGAATGGGTATTAGAAAAAGATATTAGGCATCGTGGTGAAAGTGTATTAATTATTAAGGGGTATAAAGCTACTAATACTTCTTCTATAGTAGAGGGAATGCGTACTTTTATATTATTAAAAAAAGAGCTTCCATTTAAAAAAGCAGTAACTTTAGCAGCTAAAATTCATAGTATAAAAAAAAATATCTTATATAAATATGCACTTGAACATATATAGGATGACAAATATAATTTATTATATTATTATGTAATCTAGGAGGTTGACTAGATAGTCGCTGCTTCATTTTTGTCTTTTTATGTAAAGATAAGTGCATATGAAGGGGAGGAAAGTCCGGGCTCCATAGGGCAAGGTGCCAGGTAACTCCTGGGAGGCAAAAACCTACGACAAGTGCAACAGAGAGTAAACCGCCGGGAAATATCTTGAAAAGAAAGAATAAACGGTAAGGGTGAAATGGTGCGGTAAGAGCGCACCGCACGTCTGGTAACAGTACGTGGCAGGTAAACTCCACCTGGAGCAAGGCCAAATAAGGATTCGTATATACGGCCCGTATTGAACCCGGGTAGGCCGCTTGAACTAGTGAGTAATTACTAGTCTAGAGGAATGACTATCCAAGACAGAACCCGGCTTACAGGTCAACCTCCCCTACTCAATTAAGTGGCTTAAAAATGATACCTCTTATCAGCATAATTATTATGTTTACTTGTATAGAAAAATACTAAAAATAAAATATTTTACTCTTAAAGAGTAAATCGCTAATAAAGTTATTATTTATATAATAATAAAGTTTACAAATTTTATCAAAATATTATTTAAATATACTAATGTAATTAGTAAAGAATAAAAGTACCTACTCAATTTTATAATATGATCAAATCATGAAAATAAGTTTAGAGTGTTTATAAATAAATTATATTTACTGTATTATTTAAAATAATTATTTATCTGAGTTAGGATATTAATCTAGAGTTTATTTATAATTATAGTTAATACTAAAGAATGTATTTTTCACCTATCTTGCAGATCTTTATAGTTATTTATTGAAATACTTAGTATAAGATTGAATCTTATGAGTAAAATTATAACTAAAAAGATATTTCATAAATAATTAATTTTAAAAAAATAATAAAATTAAAAATTAGTATGAAAAACTTAATTTAATTATTAAGATACATTAATCTTCAATATTTTATTTCATATGTAATGTAAATAAAAAATATGATAGTATATATGAATATTATATTTTATCTTTATATATGAAGTCAGTGAAATAGAATAATATAGCATATATTAGAAGATGTATGCGTACACAATTTATTATTTTAATTATCTTGATAAATACAGGTTATATCGTACAAATCTACTAGGTATAATGATTCATCAAAACACTTAATATCTTATTAAATATCTTTGATGACTAAAGTTATAATATTTTTATGGATTTCTATAAGCTAATTCTATTAATTATAGACACTCATACTAGATAGTAAATATATTTTTTTAAAAAATACAAACTATTAAAAGTTAAACTTTTTATATCAATGAACTTAGGTTATAGTAATAAAAATAAATTATTTTCTATTATCATTCTTTAATAATTTATTAATGAGACCGAAATATAGTTATTGATTATTCTATTTTATAGAAGGATATTAATCCTAAGGTAGTATTAATATCTTACAGTAAAGAAAGATAGTTCTAAAAGAAATAATCTAAAATTATTTAATGATTTTAATTTTAATATTAATTAAATATACAATATTTGATTATTTTTTAGATCTTAGATATTTTAATTTTTTGTCAGATAAATATCTCGTTAAGATAGGAACATGAAGTGGTATATCTTTATTATACACATTGACATTAACTTTCTCTTAGTTGTAAAACTGTATTAATTTCTAAAATCATATAAAAATACTATAAGATATTTTATCTGAATGTTTTAAAATTTATTTAGTCTATATTTATAAAATAAATATATATAATATTTATTAATAATAATATTATAATTTTTTTATATTTTTATATATCCTAGATATTAAAAACAGTGATAATTTTTAATTAAATTATGTAAGTATACAATATATGTTAAGTATTTTAATTGAAAATTAAATTATTAAATATAGATGGTATATTATATTTTTAAAAATTTATTTTATGATTTCTCTTAATATATTGTTGTTTATTAGTGGTAAAATGTTATTTCTATTAACAATAATAATCTAAATATCTCAAGAGAATCTTTATGTAATGTTTTATTTTTTTATTTAAAAAATATTTTAGGGATAATTATATTACTGATATTTAAGATATCTTTGTTTTTAATAAAAGTAACAATAAGTAATTAAAGTTGTTAATAATTGTAATTAATATACAATTTTTATTGGTAAATATAATATTTTCTAGATACGAGCTATAGTAGAGTTATCGTTGATTAATTCACATAGTATTTTACCTGTAAACAAATTCAGTTAAAGTTACTGATATTAACTATATTTTATATATAATTACAAAAGGTTAATACACCACCTTTGTACACGAAATAAAAATATATACTATAAATACTTTATATCTAAAGGATTATCATATCCAATACTTAATTTGCGCACGAATTAGTTGGAATATTTTTCGTTTAAACCCTTGTTTTTATGCTATAAATATCTTCTATAGTAACAGTAAAAGTAATTATAATAATTAATATTCTTATATAATAGAATTTATAATTTTCATTGCAAATAATGTTCTTCGGTAATACATAAATAAACAATATATACTATTATTTAATTAATAGTGAAAGGTGTCTATTGTCTAATTACACTCTCAACTAGAAAAATGATATCCTCCTATATTTTTACTGCTTTAATTATCTAATAATTAATATACCGTATACTTTACGTAGGGCTCTAAAGATATATTTGATATTTTCTTTATTAAATACTAAAAATATGTAAGTAAAATTTTTTATTAACGATATGATCTTATTTAAAATAATCTTTCTTATTAAAAGAATAACTTTCCTTAAAGAATAACAAGTAGATACTACAGATAAATACCTTAATATAATGAGTATATAAATATATTCAAATATATTTATGTTTTTGTACTATAGTTTTTAAAATAGAATCTAAATCTAAAATTTTTTTTATTAAATTTTACTATACAATACTTTTCATTTTTATTATTTTATGTATAACTAGTACTAGTTACACATAAAATAATGACTTATGAAGATACTTATTATATTATACTTAATTAAGTAAATTATAATTAATTATTAGTTTTAAACAATAATTAATATTTTATCATTCATTTTCTATATTGATATATTTTAATAATAAATTTTATAGCCTTTATAGTGAGTATAATACTGAAATTAAATAATATAAATAATATATATATTATTTCTATTTATTATTAATAAAATTATAGTTAAAACTAATATAGAAATATTATAATATTCTGGTGCTTATATTTTATAATAAATTTTATAGTGTACTTTTGCAAGTATCTTTATAATATATAATAATTATTTTACCTTTTAAGTAAATTAAAATTAATAAACCGTTATTCACAGAATAAATAAGAAGTTATTGATTATATTGTTTCTTGTTATTATTTTTTATAAAAAAGTAGAGTAATTCTAAAAATAATTTTATAAATAAGTTAGTATCTTATACTAAATATAATACTTATTTATAACAAAACTAATAAAAAATAATAATAAAATATTATTGTTAACTAATAGCTATAAAGCTAATAATTTTAGTTGTCCAAAAGATTAATATTTTAGTTTAAGCTATTTAAGATAATATAATAATAATTATTTTTAAATATTTATAATATAATATATATATAATATCTTATACTAAGATATATATCAGAGAATATTGTTCTTTCTATTAAGAACTAACGATTTATCAAAATCATAATATCTTTGATATTTTATTATTACATAAAAAGAAGTTATATAACTATATTTTATAATATCTCATACTTAAAATAAAGTAAGATTATAAAAATAAGAGCAGCTAAAACTTTACTATATATTATAAATACAAACTTATTTTTTTATTAAACTCTTAATTCTTTAAAAAAAGTGTAATAATACTTTTTACTGTTGTTTACTAAAAGATTGAGATAATAATATATAGAATATACGTTCTATTTTTTATTATATTATTTAATATATGTAGTGCTTTAATCAATTATATATTCAATTTATTTTTAGTTTAGTATAACTAACAAACTAAAATTAGTATGTATACCATATAAAATATTTTAGCTAGCACTTTTATAATATTTTATTTAAATTTACTTTTTAATTTATTACTATACTAATTACTAAGTACTTACTATACTATTACTATGCTTATTATAATATTTTTCTAAAAAATAGATTAGTATAATAAAATTATAAATCATTCTATAATCATTTAAAATTATCAATTAATAAGATCACATCTTATATTTACTATTATTGTGCTATTTTACTATAAATCATTACATTCCATACCTTTTGTAGAAGTATACTGCAATTTTATATCAAAATAGAATGTTATATTCTATTATATAGTAATGCCTTTATAAAGAAATAATAAATATTATTATTTAGGAATGGGTATATAATTAAAAAAATTTTTTACATGATCTGTATGTATATTACTCTCTATTAAATAAATTTTAATTTTACTCCTACTCGGAGTACTAAGATAATTTTAAATTATTGCTAATATTATAAAATAAACTTAAAAATTATTTTTATATATTGTTTAAGAACGATCTAGATGTATGCTTATTATATTTCTATTATATAGAATTCATATAATATAAAATATTATAGATATTAAATCTCTTAAATATTGTATTAGTCTAGTCCGTGGGAGTAATTTACATATTATATTATCAAATTCATTATTAATAATATTTGTAATAACTACTAAATTAAAATAATAATTTATTAGTTATAGATTATTTAAAATATATTTAGTATAATAATTTTTTTAAATTATTAAGAAAAAAATAAGCAAAAAAAATATTTTATAATTAATTTTTTAATAAACAGGTATCTGGAAATATATTTTATAATTAATCTGGATAAATATTGGTTTTTATATGATCCGGTTGTAATAATGAAATAATTAAGAAGTGGATGAATCTTATATTAAACATTTATTATTTGTTTAATATGTCAGTAACAAATAGTGTAATGATTAAAAATAGTTTTTAATAATATTAATTAGTTATATCGATTTGTTCCCCCCCCTAATTTTTGCATAAATAAAAATTCATATTATTATATAATTTATATTATATAGTTACCTTTTAAAGTATATGATTCTTTTATTTTATATAAAAATATTTATATGTACAATAAATAGATTATTATATATTTTTAATATATTTGAACTGTAATAATTTTATCTATTAGATATTTTTTTAATTTTATAATTAAAATAATGCTATTAATTTATAGAATAATTAGTTTTTTAAGGTAAAAGTGATTATAATCAAACCATTCAATCAATATCTATCATTGTAAATCGTTCAGCAATAGATTTGTGTATCATAAGAAATAAACTTTATTGAATGTAGTAAAATAATTTGTAATTATATTTTATATTATGTATACTTGCTATGTTAAAAGTTTTTCATATTTTTTATTAGAATCAATATTAACATCTAATTATAGATTTTAGCAAAAGTTCTTTATATAAAAATAATTTATACCGTTTTATAGCAGTATTTTATATATATTTATTGAGAATAAAAGAGCTTATTTATAAGGATATATTATAGCCTAAAGAGATATAATCTTATATAATACTTATTTAAGTAATAACACCATTTCATACGCAAAGACAATGATATATAGATTATTTTTTAAAAATTACTTTTAATACAGAGTATATAAAACTATTTATTTTGTCTGTAGAGTACGTTTGTTATTATTGTAATTCCCTGGCACTCCTGCCGTAAAGAAGTAAGATTTAGAGATTGTTATGCATAAGAATAATGAATTAGGAACTATGCGTATAGAAACGCTTATTACGCCCGAAGAATTAGAACATACATTACCTGTGATATCGCAAGTAAAAGATAACGTAACAACTGCACGTAAAAGAATTTCACAAATACTCCGAGGTGATAGTAAACATCTACTTGTAATTATTGGCCCTTGTTCAATCCATGATATTAATGCTGCCATAGATTACGCTCAACGTCTAGCAATTATGCGAGATAGATATCAAAATTGCTTAGAAATTATTATGCGTACTTATTTTGAAAAGCCACGTACTGTAATTGGTTGGAAAGGACTTATTTCTGATCCCGATCTCAATGGATCTTATCGCATAAATCACGGTATACGATTAGCTCGTGAATTGTTGATAAAGGTAAATGAGCTAGGTGTACCAACAGGTACCGAATTTTTAGATATGGTTACCGGTCAATATATTGCTGATCTAATCAGTTGGGGTGCTATAGGTGCGCGTACAACTGAAAGCCAGATTCATCGTGAAATGGCATCTGCTCTTTCTTGTCCTGTAGGATTTAAAAATGGTACAGATGGTAATACTCGTATAGCTATTGATGCCATTCGTGCTTCACGTTCTAGTCATATATTTTTATCACCAGATAAGCATGGTCAGATGACAATTTATCAAACACGTGGTAATCCTTATGGTCATATCATTATGCGTGGTGGTAAATCTCCAAATTATCATGCTCATGATATTGCTAGTGCTTGTGATAGCCTACGTGAATTTGATTTACCAGAATATTTAGTAATTGACTTTAGTCACGGCAACTGCCAAAAAATACATCGTCGTCAGCTTGACGTTGCTGCTAATGTTGGACAACAAATTCGTGATGGTTCTCAAGCTATAGTAGGAATTATGGCTGAAAGTTTTTTGGTAGAAGGGGCGCAAAAACATACTTCAGGTTATACAATGACTTATGGTCAATCTATCACTGATCCGTGCCTTAGTTGGAAAGATACCGAAACTATGCTAGAGTTACTAGCTGATTCTGTCAGTATGCGTTTATAATTTTGAAATAAATGTGTTTATTTTATTATATTCTACATTTTATATTAATAAGATTAGTTTTTGCTAGCATTATTACTATAATAAAATGCTAGCAAACATTACTTACAGTAATTTATTAAATATACAATGTTTTTCTATTAATAATTGCAATAATTATATCATTACATATCTCTAGAATAAGATTCTAAGGATTTTATAAAGATATAAAAATTAGTATTCTTAATATATATAGAATTATATAGTATATATATTATTTTAAATAAAAAAATTAAGTTTTTGTATATAAAAAATTAATTTAATAAAAATTAATATTCTATTCTCATATAATATTTGCTAAAACAACTAAAAATTATTATATGCAAGAAATTTTATTTCAACAAACATTAGATATATTAAGATAATTAATATAAAATTTATAAAATAAATATTTATTACAAATAATTAACTTAATTATCATCACTTATTAAATATCTTATTATTTAGCATTATTCTTTTCCTTAAACTCACATAAATCTTTAATAATACATGCGTTACAATGTGGTTTGTATGCTGTACAGGTATAACGACCATGCATAACAAACCAATTATGGAAGTTTAATTTAAATTTTTTTAAAACTACTCTCATTAACTTATCTTCTACCTTTCGTACATTTCTACCTGGAGCAAATTTAGTACGATTACAGATACGGAAAATATGAGTATCTACAGCAATAATAGGCCAATTAAAGGCAGTATTAAGTATTACATGTGCTGTTTTTCTGCCTACACCTGGTAAAGACTGTAATGCTGCAATATTTTCTGGTACTTTACCATTATATTTATCAATTAGTATTTTACAGGTTTTAATTATATTTTCCGCTTTCTTATTATATAGACCAATTATTTTTATGTATTGTTTGATATCTTCTACACCTATTTTCAGCATTTTAGTTGGGGTATTAGCGACTGCATAAAGTTGTGCTGTTACTTTATTTACTCTAATATCAGTAGACTGGGCTGATAAAAGAACAGAAATGAGTAATTCAAAATTAGTATTATATACTAGTTCGGTTGTTGGGTATGGATTATTTGCTTGAAATTTTTGAAGGATTAGCATGCGTTTTTGCTTATTCATAAAATTATTTCTTTTTTAATATACTTTAATATTATTGATCAGAGTAATATTATAAATTAAAATTTATTCTGTTTTTTTAAAAAGTTTCCAGATAAATAAAAAATCATTAGATAGGTATCTTACTATCATTAGTACGGATAAATTTATTACGTTTATATGGTGTGTAATAAGATTAAATAAAGGTTTTTATTATTCTTTTGTAATTTTTTGATGATATCATTTTACTATCTAGATTTATCTATTATATTCATGATATTAATATATTTTTATAAATATAATTGTAGTTAACTATTAATTTTGAAATATATTAAACTATAAAAATATTGTATAAATTTTATTTTAATTATATATTTCATTAAGCTATATTACTTAATAGTACAATACTTATGTAATTACTAATGAATTATATATTGTATTTTTTAATATTTATTAATAATAGTACTATAATAAAATATAAAATAAATTAATAATCATGAATCTATTTTATATTTTAGCCATGTTAGTTAACTGATTTAAAGAAACAAAGTAATACTTTGTATTATAAAATTATATTATGTATTTAATATTTTAAATAAATAGTTAATAATTAATATTTAGTTATTTCTATTGGTATGTTTTTTTATAATTTAATTATTATAATGCTAATATAAATATATTAATAAAATAGTAATAAAAAACTGTATTTTAGTACATAAAAGCATAAATAATAATTTATTACTATTTATGAGTAAGAAATAAATACTTAGATATTTGAGTTTTATTTAAAATATTACACATATAATAAAGAAAAAATATTTTTTACATGAATCTTTAATAATCAAAATATTAATAATCTTGAGTATAATTCTTAAAGAGTATTAATATTTTGATTATTATGTATTTTACAATAGCTACGCTACCTATAAAATCAGTTAGTCCTATTATAAATTTATACTTTTAATTTAGATAGTCATTTTAATATTACAATACATTTTATAACCTGAAGTAAATTTTTAATTATACATATAAGTATTATTTATAATTATAACAATATTATTATTTTTTTAACTGGTATTAATTAATGCATAATATATAAAATATTTTATATTCTTGGGGTATAAATATAATAAGAATATACGCTATAATATAGCCAAAATATTATTATCTACGTTAAGTGAGTATTAATTAAAAGAGAAATGCTTTTATATACTTCTGGTAAAATATTAAATTATCTATTGTGATATCTATCATATAGAATAATCTAACATATAGGTTTATAATAGTTTATATTTTAAGCGAATAGTTCATGGGTAACAAGAATTTTATCTTTTATAATTCTCAACAAAATATATAATCACATTATCTTAATTTTTTAGACTATAATAGATATTGTTTATTACTGTATATTTTTTAAAATTTTTAAATAATGTATAAAACTATTATTAAATATTACACTATTTGTTATTGTAAATTTATAAAATATAGTTATTTGTCAGATTTCTTATAGGGTTATTATTTGAAATAAATAATAACCATCTTTGATTCAAAGATAATAATTTAGTCTTATAATTAATTATAGAAGGTAGGTCGTATATCTTTTGTATTTTTTAAACCATTTTATAATTAATGTCTTATTTTAAATAATATAATCCGTAGTAATATTAATTAGGGTTGATCTAATAATTAGACTGAGTAGTACACTTTTAAACTACCTATGTATAAGAGAGAATAATTTTCTAGGTTTATTCACTGCTTATATAACATACTTTGGAGTTACTATTATGACAGAAGTAGTAATAGGCGTTGTTAAGAAAGTCCAACATTGGACAAATAAGTTATTTAGTATTACTGTTCAAGCTCCGGTCTGTAAATTTATAGCTGGTCAGTTTGCTAAATTATCTCTAGATGTAGAAGGTGAGCGTATACAACGTGCTTATTCTTATGTAAATGCTCCTAGTAGTAGGAACTTGGAGTTTTATATAGTCAAAATACCTCATGGGAAACTTAGTCCTCGTTTATATGATTTACAAACAGGAGATATTTTAAAGATAAGTAAAGTAGCTGCTGGTTTCTTTATTTTAAAAGAAATTATCGATTGCAAAATACTTTGGATGATTGCTACTGGTACTGGTTTAGGACCATATTTATCTATACTACAGGACGATAAAGAACAGCTACAACGATTTGAAAATATTGTAGTAGTACATGCAGTACGTTTCGTAAACGATTTAAGTTATTTATCATTAATGCAGAATCTTGAATGGCAATATAAAGGAAAACTACGTATTCAAACAGTAATAAGCGGGGAGCATTCTTTAGGATCTCTTTATGGTCGTGTTACTACTGTTATTGAAAATGGTTCTTTAGAATCTGCAGTAGGATTAAACATTAATAAAAAAGAAAGCCATGTTATGTTATGTGGTAACCCACAGATGGTTCGTGATAGCCAGCAAATACTACAAAATACACGTGGAATGAAAAAGAATCTGCGCCGTAATCCAGGTCACATTACTAGTGAAAATTATTGGTAATTCTAGGTAATAGAAAGAGAAGATATTTTATTTTAAAAATAAAATAATTTTTATTCATTATTTTAATATTAATATATTTCTCATTTTATTTCTATAAAATAATCACATTGCAATTTATTATTAATATAACTTAAGTATAATTAAAGATATTCTATGTGATATATTAATGGAAGTTAATTAATAAAATTACAAAATACTATTTGTATAGTATTAAATACTATTTCTATGCTATAAACTTAATCTATAGCATATAGATGCTTATATCTAAAAATTCAATCAAGCATTATAACAATATTTTTAACAAAACTATAGTTTTGTTATAAGTTTTATGTAAAAATAAAGATAAGATAGTAGTCTGAGTAAATTACTATAATAAAATATAAAACAATTATTTTTTTTATTTACATCTTATTGATACATAAATATATATTAATAATATATGATTATTTTTTATTAGTAGCTTTAACTATAGCTGAAAATGTATTCGCTTGTAGCGATGCACCTCCAACTAATGCGCCATCGATATCTGGTTGAATAAATAATTCAGAAGCATTTACTGCATTTACAGAGCCACCATACTGAATAATAATTTTCTCTGCAGTTTTATTATTATACTTAGCAATATAATTACGGATAAATTTATGCATAGATTGAGCTTGGTTCGGAGTAGCTGATATTCCAGTACCAATTGCCCATACTGGTTCGTATGCTAGGATTATATCCTCTAACATTTTAGATGTATCTATAGTTTTTAGAATGGAATCTAATTGACGTATACAAACTTCATGAGTTTTACCTGCTACTCTTTCTTCTTTAGTTTCACCTATACATATTACAGGTATTAAGCCTATTTTTTTAATCATTAAAAATTTTTTTGCAATTACAGAGTCCTTTTCTTGATGGTATATACGCCTTTCTGAGTGACCAATAATAATGTATTTAACACCAATATCTTTCAGCATATCAACTGAAGTTTCTCCGGTAAAAGCACCAGATGTATGTATGTCTACATTTTGTGCACTTAGTTTTATATGAGAACCAGATAGTGCATGTGCAACTTGATCTAGATAAATAGTTGGTGGAGCAATAGCTATGTTACAGTAATTTACTGCTTCTAGCTCGTTACGTAATGTAATTATTAGCTCTTGTGCTATATGACGACTACCGTTAAGTTTCCAGTTTCCTATTACTAATGGTTGACGCATTATAATATCTCCAGTTAAAATAAATTAATTTAAAATATTATTTAGGTAGTAATACCTCTAAAATGTTACCATTTTATCATGATTTAGATATTTAGTAACTTATATACTATTTTATAGTAATATATAAAAATAATTACCGTGCAATTTAGTATATTAAGTTAATTTAAAGTATGGAATATCTTAATAATTAATAGTATAATATATACTAGGATTATATACCTCTAATAATTACTAACAACATATTTTACAGTTTTAGTGATATTTAGTTTTTATATATTACCTTTAATATTAAATATGTATTTTATTAATACATTAAAATTAGGGTATAAAATTATTTTATCTTTAGGATGAATCTCAGTATATAACTTAACTAATATTGTACAAGTAATTTTACAAATAGTATATAGAATAAATTTTACTAGACAAATACATTATGAGTAGGTGCTTTATTATTTAAATATTTAAACTATATATATTATTAAGTTTAATATTGAATCTTATTAAAAATAAAAAGTATAAAAAATTTATTTTTTAGTTAAAATTAAAATAATTTTAAAGAGATTAATTGTAAGTGTTTTAGTATTAAAATTTTATGCGTGTTATTTTAAAACTAAAAGTTAGTAGTATACTATAAATATTTTTAATATAAGTTAAAATAACTCCTTGTTAATTATAATACTATTCTTTATATGTAAAATTATTAGTTCTAGATATTAAAACATATAATTTAAATTACTATATTATATTTCCCCTTTTTTATTCTTAACTTGAAATAGTTATATATTAATTATAAGGTGATATTTATAATTATTTTTATTAGTGTTTATGTATTTTAATACATATAATATATAGGTTATCTTTATATAAAATAGTCTAAGACTTACTATTGTCTTAAATTTAGATATAATATATTATTTAATATAATTAATAATTAATTATATTAAATAATATAAAACATTAATCATTTTGTGTAAATTAATTATCTATTTAAGTGTATATAAGTTATTTATAATTATAAATTATATAAAATTTATTATTGACTAATAATTAGTCTAAATATATTGTATAATAAAATACATAATCGTATAAAAGTTACCTGATACTTTATAAGTCATTGAGTAAACTTAATTTATTTTATAAATACTACTGGTAGTAATAGTAGTAAAATACTGATATAAAATATTTAACCTATATAACATATTTAGCATTTTACTTCATAGTATATATAGAAAATATACGATTTATATAGTAAGTATACGAATCTTTACCTGTATAATTATATATAGGTAATGGTATTACTATTTCATATAAAAATATTTAAGATATATCTTTTAAAGATAAAATACTATATAATGTATTTTAATATAAACATATTATAACAAACTACACGGTTTATTCTTTACATAATTAAAATATAATATATTATATCTTGATATAAAAATATTTATCGGGTGGAGTATCTCCATTTAATTATTAATATTTTATTTTCTTTTATAAAAACAGAATAACATTATATATAAATTAACTTAATTTATATATAATGTTACTTAAAAGTTACTTAGATACTATAGTTTTGATTAATATATTTAGGGGTGTAGCTCAGCAGGCAGAGCACCGGTCTCCAAAACCGGGTGTCGTGAGTTCGAATCTCCCCACCCCTGTCACACTGATATATAATAATTATTATACTTAACCCGTTAACATTTTTAATTTATATTTATTTTGTAATAAATGTGTTATAATTTTTTATAGTGACTATAAAATATATTATATATTAAAATATTTTATTAGTAGTAACTATTAATTTTTATTAAATTTACTTAAAAATTTTATTAAAATTTTATTTATATATCTATAATATATAGATATAGTATATACTATATTAATAGTAATATATATAATTTATCAGGATAGTATAACCTTTTATGGTTATCTTAAGTTTTTTCGCTTATATTTTATTATATTGTTATTTTTAATTTCATTAAAAATAGTTTATTAAATATTAATCTAACAATTAGTAATACATGACTGTAAATTATTTATATTAAAAATATAAATAATTATAATTACATTTAATTTAATATTAGTTTTCTTTCAATGTAATTATTTAAAGGTAATTTATTTTATACTATCTTCTTATAAAGAAGAAATTTAAAATAAACCTAGTATAATTATTAATTAATATATTATTTATTTATAATAAGGTTATATTAGTAATTAATATATATGATATAATATCAGTTATAAATAAATATTCAGATAAATTATTTAATATATAAAAAATATTTGTATATTAATTTAATTATATTAATTAAATATTGCACTTTCTTAAGTATTCCCTGTAATATTTTTTGTTTTTAATATAAGAATTGCCATTAAAAAACTTTTGCATAAAATACTAATAAAATTATAAATGTGTTAATTTATTTGTATATAGAAATATTATTCTATTATCATTTTGGATATGTAGTTATTTAAATAGCAAATTAAAAAGTTAATTTATTTTGTGTATATAGGTTAAAAATACTAATAATACTAATTAAGTAGAACACAGGTAATATTTTATTTTATACTTTTGATATTTAAATATATACCTAAAATATAAAAGATAAATAATAATCTTTAATTATAATATTTTACATTATTTTACATGGTATTTTATTATTAGGTATAAGTTATCTTTTAAATAGAATCTTTATTCTAAACACAGAATATATAAACAATTATAAACTTATTCATCCATATATATTAAATTTTTTATTAAAGTTTATCTATATCTGCTTGTAATACATTTATTAAGTTATGCATATCATTAGGTAATGGAGTATACCACTCCATTAGGATTCTGCTAATTGGATGGTATAAGTTCAATTTAATTGCATGTAACGCTTGACGGTCGAAACTAATTAACACCTTTCTTAATTCTTCAGATATTCCTTTAGGTGGGCGTGGACGACCTATATATATAGGATCCCCGACAATTGGATAACCGAGGTGAGCCATATGCACACGTATCTGATGGGTACGCCCAGTCTCTAAACGTACACATAGACGTGTATGCATGCGAAAACGCTCAATAATACGGTAATGTGTGATTGCTGACTTTCCTGTTAAAGAAATGGCCATATGTGTACGTTTTATAGGATGACGTGCGATAGGATGTGATATTGTACCTCCTGATGTCATGTTTCCCAGTACTATCGCTTCATACTCACGTTTTATTTCATGCTTTTGGAGTGATTCTACTAATCGTGTATAAGCGAGATAAGTTTTAGCTACGATTATTAATCCAGTAGTATCTTTATCCAATCTATGTACAATACCTGCACGTGGTACATTGATGATATCAGGATAATGATATAGTAATGAATTTAGCATAGTACCATTGGGATTACCAGCGCCAGGATGGATAACTAGGTTTCTGGGTTTATTTATTACTAAAATATGATTATCTTCATAAATAATATCTAATGGAATTTCTTGTTTTTCCCACTGCTTTTCTGTTATAGTGGTATTAATATTTATCTCTTCCCATCCAAGAACTTTTTTTTTGGTTTATTAATAATCTTGCCATTAACCTTAACATTATTATTTATTATCCAATTTTTTATACTAGTTCGTGAAGTATTAGGGAATAATAAAGCTAGGGATTTATCTAAACGATAACCACATTGTGTCTTTATTATAGTAGTTTTTAGTTTTAAACTATGCGCCATAATATAATATTTTTTAATTAAAAATTAAGTTTGTTTACGTTAATCTTATAAAGATGATATCTATTTTATATACGAGATATTAAAGGAACCTTCTCATATAATATATATAATCAGTTAACATATCATAACTAATAGGGGAATGATTTTATATCTCCTTCTATAATTTATTTTTATTATAAAAGATAATTCTAGTTTAGAAGTTATAAGTATATGATAATAATCATATTAGATATTATTATTCAATAAAAACAAATAGCTTAGATTTATTTTATTGAATAACAGCAAGGATAGTAAGTTATTTTACAAAAAAATAATTTTGTATTATAGATTAATATCTAATTAATACTCTTAATTATAATACGATAACATATTATATCGACTAATTGAGTGATGTATTTAAGAAAGTCATAAATATGATCCGCATATATTCTTTATAGAAAGATACAGTATAGAAAACACTTAGTCAATATATTAATTAGTAAATAATAATGTAGATTTATTTTAATATAATGTTTAATTAATAGAAGTTTATTTATAGTTAGTACTAATACTTTAGTAATAAGAGTATTTACCGTTTTAAATAACTATATTTAATAGACTTTATAGTGATTATTTTTATTAGAGTACTTTAAAGTTTATTACGGTTATATATTTATCTCCTTTATTAATTACATATATATTGTTAGAGTATTATTTTAAAATTAAATAATAATACATTATTTTGATGTTGTAGTAACAATATAAGCTATGATATAAGAATGTTTCTTATGTTTGTAATAAATATACTACTGTATTTTATATTTATATTTATATTTATATTTAATGTTTTTATAGTCTAAGCTAACTAATTAACCCATATAACAAATTATAATTAGTAATTAGTGTACTATCAAAGTAAACTATTATATACCTTACTTTTATATTTATCACACTATAACTAATTGATGGGTTATATACAGATATTTGTAAGTTTTCTAGTAATTACTAAAAAGATATTTATCTAGTATAATATAAACTATATAAAATATATAAAATTCTTAATATTTTAATAATTAAGTAATCATATAATACTTTTATTTTGTCTTTTATCTTATTTAGTTTTTATATAAAATTTGTATTAGTCATGTTATTTAATTAATACTACTATAAGTATTAAAGGATGAATTATGAATCATCTATAATAATAGATACTTTTAATAAAACCATACTTTACTTAATGTATCTAAAGATATATAATATCACATAAAAAATAATAAAGTAATTATAAGTTTTTATAAAAACTTATCTTATTTTTAAAATTTTTAATAACACATTTTTTTGATACATACTACACATGATTAATAAAATAAAATTTAAAATATAATTTTAGGATAAAATTTATTAAAAAATAAAAATATTATAAAATTTTTAGTAAAAATATTGAATATTTATATATGAATAATTATTTTAAACTAAATAAATAATATTATTACTATTATTCAATATATTATAGATAACACAAGTAACTACTTATAATAATTTTAAAAACTTAATATATTATATTGAGTAAAGAACAAAATTGTATATGAATCTATGCCACTGGTGATATTATACAATATAAAATCTATATTCGTGCCACTAGTATTTTATACTATTTGGACTTAACTATAAAATTAGTTTTCTATATCTATTTAATATACTCTCGAACGATCTTTATATAATTGAGATAATAAAATTAAAGTGTATTATGATATTTTTAGATAACTATATTAATAATATATTATATAGATAAATTATAGTATACATATATAATTACAGATATTCATGAAATGAATATATTTTATAAAGTCATCTATTATTAATAACAGAAACAATATCCTTAGATTAATATATTAATTTAATTATTTATTATATATTTACTCTTATGTGGTATTAGGTTATTAAAATGTTATGGTTTTTATAAAAATAATTGCACTGTATATAAGCTACAGGGGTTGTATGTTATAAATAAAATATAAAAAATATAATTATTATTACCAAAATATAAGGCTTTTAATTTACAGTCCTACGTAATATAAATTAGACTAACATGCAAAAAGGGTTGTGTTATGAATACAGACAAACCATTAGTAATATTACGCCAAAAAATTAGCGCCTTAGATAGCAAATTACTTAAAATATTAAGCGAGCGTAAAACATTAGCAGAAGATGTAGCTAAAGTTAAACAAGAAAAACATCTTCCTATTAGAGATACAGAACGTGAACAGGAATTAATTATCTCATTAATAAAACAAGGTAAATCTCTGGCTCTTGATAGTTCTTATATCACTAGATTGTTTCAAATTATTATTGAAGATTCTATACTAACTCAGCAAAAGATACTGCAACATCAATATAATAATACACAAGAGTCAGCTAAAATATCTTTTCTAGGTCCTAAGGGATCTTACTCCCATCTAGCGGCTCTTCAATATGCTGCTCGTTATTTTGAAAATTTTATTGAATTAGGGTGTCATAGCTTTCAAGATATTCTAAATATTGTTGAAATAGGACAAGCAGACTTTGCTATCTTACCTATTGAAAATACAAGTTCAGGTGCTATTAATGAAGTCTATGATCTTTTACAACATACAAGCCTATCAATTGTAGGGGAGTTAACCATTCCCATTGATCACTGTGTTCTTGTATCATGTGATACACAACTAGATATAATTAACACAGTATATAGTCATTCTCAGCCATTCCAACAATGTAGTGAATTCCTTAAGGCTTTTCCAAATTGGAAAATTAAATATTGTGAAAGTACTGCAGCAGCTATGCAAAAAATAGCTATGTTTAACTCACCCTGTATTGCAGCGATTGGTAGTGAAGCTGGGGGTTTATTATATAACCTACAACCTTTAGAAAAAAACATATCTAATCAGCAGCAAAATATCACTCGCTTTCTTATTTTATCACGTCAGGCAATTAAAGTTGCATACCAGGTACCAGTGAAAACAACTTTAATTATGGCAACTGGTCAACAGTGTGGTGCTTTAGTAGAAGCACTTCTAATATTCCGTAAACATAATATAGTCATTACAAAGCTAGAGTCTCGTCCTATTAATGGTAATCCTTGGGAAGAAATGTTTTATCTAGATGTAAAAGTTAATATAACAGATATATCCATGCAAGAGGCTTTAAAAGATTTACAAGGTATTACTCGTTATCAAAAAATATTAGGATGCTATCCCACCGAAAATATAATACAGGTTTAATTAAAAATTAATACATAAAGGTACTATAAATAATATATATATTAAAAATATATATAAAATATTGTATAAGGTTAATACTTGAATTATTTATAGTTATTACCCAAGTTTTATTCATTTAAAAGCTTGAAAGGTATGGTGGTATTAGTTATAAAGTTACATAGATAAAATTTTATAATACAAGGGGTATAATATAGTTAGTTATTTATCATTAATAGTTTATGTTATAAAGTATGAGGTAGTTATCAAGACTTATTACCAGAAATAAAGTAGATCATGTAATATTATTTAAGATAAAAATTTTTTAAAATTAAGAAAAATTATTAACATAATTTGCTTGCTATACATAATATAAATTACATAATTTATATTATGTAATTAAAAATTTTGTTTATGTTATCTAGTATATTCAATGAAATATTATTTAAATTACATAGTACTGTAAATACTATTTTTATATGATATTTTTATTGAAATATTTTATTTTTAGTGTATTAAATAATTATAAATAATTTTATATTCTTTTGTTATAAAACTATACTAGGTTAACACTTGTTTTATAGTATTTATATTAAATACTATAACAAATAATATTTTTTTAAAAAAAGTATATATATTATAAATATTATAATATATTTTAATATTTATGATGGAAGATCATACTAATACTATAAACATAGTTTTTTCTTGTTAATATTTTATTAATTGCTTGTATATATAAAATATTCTAATATATAAAATATTTAATATATTTTATCAACATAAGATATTAACGATAACTTAAGAATCTTTATTATGAGTATGTTTCTTATTATATATTTTATAAGATAGATTAATTGTATTCATAAAATAAATTTTAACGGTAAGAGTAATATTTAATTAGTATTAAATATATTATTGAATATATTATTGAATATAAAAAATTATATTATAAAACTAATATATAATAAAATATAGTATTTTTTACTAAAATATTTTTTTATTTTTATTACTTGTGTGATTATTTCATAATCTGTATGAATTATTATACTTTTACTTATAATTTTCTTATATAAAATTTCAAATGAAAATAATTTATTATATGTCAACTGATTATATTTAACATCAATACTTTTATTTAAGTTATTTTATTAATCTGTATTAAATTACAAACCTAGTTATAATTTTAATAGTATAAACAAGCTTTAATTTTTTATAATTATAAATATCTTAATAGAATTAAAGAATATTACCAGTATTCTAGAGAGCACTAGAAATCCTACTTAATATTTAGTATATTAAATACAATAAAGATTTTACATATTCTATTTATAATAGAATATAATTCTATGATCTTCATAAATAAATATTATATTTATTTATAGGCTATTGTTAGTCTAGAGTAATTATACGCGGTTCTCTGCTTGAGATTCTTTAACATAAGATCTAAATTAATATGATACTTTTTAAAATTCATTAATAAAAAAGTCTTGATCGTAATTTCCTACTAAGGAGATAGCTTCTTAATCTATAATCGTAGTATTTAATACGCTCAAGGTTGTCTACTGAAGACATAAAATAATATATGTATATAGTTGTGGATTTTTTATAAATAGTTAACTATTATTAATTCAAAACGATAAATTCAAGATGATAAAGCTAGTAGCTGATATATTTGAATATTCTATTTATTTTAGTGTACACCATAAACAAAAATTGTAAAGTGACATAAAACTTAAATAAAAGACATATTTTGATCATGTTCTATTGGGCTTATATGATTCGGCTTACTTACCTACATTTTTATCTGTTTAATAAATCATGGATGAGATCCATGAATATCGACCATCACAATAAATTACTACCTACTTAATGAAACTTTACTAATATCTGGAGCAAACATTGGGTGTTGTAATCCTAATACTGGACTTCTATGGGTAGCTAACATTGTTTATAGTTCTTTGTTTTTTTAATGAGATTCCATATCTACTAGTAGATAATGATCAGGTAATTTAGGTAAGAGTTTTATTACTTTTCAGTAAGATGTATTTTTATGCTAATAATAACCATACTAATATTTGCGTATATTTCTTCTGCTTAGGGCTAATTTTCTTTTTCAAAAATACGAACTTTTATCACTAGAAATTTGAAGTATTCGCTTAAATAGACTTCCCGTTTGCCTATACCCACCAACTATAACCATAGGACATATATTTAAATTCAGGTTTTTACAGCCTCTTTGATTTTTATAAGCATAATATTCTTGCATAGTACGACATAAAATGTCTTCTATTAAATTTAGCGATATTCCTATTTTTTGAGCTTTTTTTATAACATAAAGATAATATTACTTCTTTACGTTCAGATATATAAATAGGTAATTTATATAGATTTTTTTACTTTACTTACTTTTGTTACTAATTATCGATGGTAAGCTAATAAATGTATTATTTTGACTATCCACTTCATCTATTTTGTTATATAATACGTTGAGCTCATTTCTCACAACACTATTTCTTCTTCTGTATTACGATTATTACTTTTTACCTACTGTTTAATGATTATTTTATAACTTGATTAGTTAATCATTAAATTATAACTATTGATTCATTATTTAATACTGGGTTTATTTATATTTTACTATGTATCAATCTTTAATTTGTCATTGTTTTATATATTTTAAAAATAAATATATATGGATATTATTAATAATAGCACTTACTTTTATACTAAATAAAAACTAAATTCATCTAAAATAAACTAACAGTCTACTACTTTAGATGTATATCTAATATCTATGTTATATATACTTAAAATATTTAAGTATGTTGTTTACTGTTAATGCAGCACATTATTTGTTTTAATTACCTAGTAATTTAGTTTTATTACTGTATTTTAGTAATCATTATAATAACAACTTTATTACTAATTTTTAAAGTTACTGTTATTAATAATTTATTAACACTATAACTATATTTACTAAGTAATTTAACTGAGGCTAAATACCAGTAACGTTAAATAGAGTAATAAATAGAAATATCAATAAATTAAATATATTTTTTTGAAAAAACTACATAGGTTGTTAATAAAATTTTCTCTATTACCAGGATGTATATGTTGTATCAACTAAATATAAAATAATTTTTGTGGATGTTAGTAAAAATTAATATAAGAATTAAATTTCAATATTTATGTAAAGAGTTTTAATACATTATTTATTATCTTAAGATATTTTTAAATTTATACTTCAATAGGTATACGCATCTATTTATTAGGTATTATAATAATCTTATTTATTATATTTGTAATATAAATATATATGTAATGATTAATAAGATATTATAATTATAATATATTTTATAAAGGATAATTATAATTAAAATTTGTAATTATAAAATAATTAACCCAGTAGTAATAAAAAATAAACAGTATTTTAAATAATTAAATGCTTTTATGAAAGTATTAACTTAATATAATTTCCTCCTTATTCTTTTTATACAGGACTATTCTATTAAATTTATTTTTAAATATTCTCTCAAGTAGATTATATTTTATAAGATTTATTTTATATATTAATTTTTGTTTATTAATTATGATATTATCATATTTTAATTAATATTAAAATAATCTAAAGAAAGTAAGTTGAATTTTATAATTTTACTTTCTAAATTTTATTAGCATTGAAGATAATAATAAGCATATCTTTTATTACAGACGTATTTAAGATTATTTTTATGTGTATAAAATAAATAAAATAATTATTTATACTAACATTTTGATTAGTTTTATATATGAATCAATTATTAATTATAATATTATTAATATTTTTAATATTATTATAATTACTTATAGAATTTTTTAATTCTATATCAGACAACAAGATTTGTATATTTTATAATACTATAAATATTAATGATATTTGCAATAATAAAAATTAATTAAGTATGTGTACACTAATTTTTAATACATTCAATACTAGATATTAGGTAGTACATATAAAATATAAATAATTAAAAAACATGTAATATAAATCACTTGTTTTATTTATAGTATATTAAAATATATATTTATATGTATATATACCTACTAAGGAGTATTATTTAGTTTATTTATAAAATAGATTAAATATTATATAAGTAATGTATATCAGGTATTAAACCTAACTATTACTAATAGATAATCAGTATAAATTAATACTATTAATTTTTATGTAGTTATTAGATCTACTAAATTATATCTATTGCAATATTTTAATAAGTTTATTATATAATATGTATTATTAATTATATAATGACTAATTACAGGTTTATTACACTATTAGTCTATTATCTCGATATAATCCATAAGCTACTTTAAAATATTTACTATAGTTGCTTATTCTTATTACTATTATAACTATTTTGAATAAATATTCAAGTATAGGTATAATATGTAAGGTATATAATGTTTAATAAGTAATCTATTAATAATTAGATTTAATAATATTTAAAAAGTTTTCAGAATACTTTGTATTACTAATATACTTAGTATAGTATTAATAATTATAGAAGTGTATATGAAAGACATATAAAATATAATAAATATATTGTTTATAAAAGTATATAATTTTATTAAATCATTAATTAATTTAATAGAATTAAATATTCTTTAGTAATAACAGATGCATAAACTACTATAAAATTAATAGAATTCTATAAAATATCTTATAAGAGTATTACTATTTAAATAATATATCTACAGATTACATCTATGGTTTTTTTATATGAGGTTATTTGTGATAATTTCTAGAAAAAATTAGATAGCTTAATGCTTTTTAAAATATTTAGGATTTAATTGGGTTAATAATTTTAGCAAAATTAAGAGATATATTTTAATATAATACATTAATTAAGATAGGTATCTTATAAATAAAAAGACTTAAGATATAGATTATAAATCTATTATATTATAATATGCAATTTAAGTACTGTAATGGTATGTAACTATTTTGTTATATTTAATGATATTAACTAAATACTGAAAAATATAATTTAATGAGTATAGTACTTATAATGAAACTAATAAGATATATATAAAATATATACGTATGATTATAGTATAATCATACGTATTACAACAGTATTAATATTAGGGAAAATATACGGACTATACTTAATAAGTAATTGTTAAAATTTTCATGTTTTTTAACTTATTTAATATTAAGTTTCAGTTTAATATAAATTATTAAGTCAGGTATTGGAAGTATTTCAGAGAAATGTTCTAATATATTATTAACTAAAACATAAAACAGAGTATTCAGGGTATTTATTTTTTATAGCTATTACGTGATCTAGGCTACTAGTATTAAACAGGTAGAAACACTATACGAACAATGAAGCCGTAGTATATACATTGTTCGTATAGTGTTGTATTACAATGTAATAATACATTTAATCACACTTAAAAATCATGCAGATAGTAACTAGATCTATAATAATAAAGTTATTAGATTATTTATCTTGTTTTAGTTACTTAAAGATTAATTATAATTTAGTAATTCTAATTAAGTAAATTATTTATAGTGATATTAAAAACTTAAGTTATATAGCTACTTATTATTAAGTAATATATTTATATATATAGTATACCTCATAAATTTATATTTAATTTAATAAATTTTATTTTATTAGAAAATATAGCAAGAATTGATGTATAGCTTTAATTCTCAATTAACTTTTGATATACAAGAGATAGTTAAGAACTATATTTTTATATTTAACTAATTATAAATAGTTAGTATTAAGTGTACTTTTAAATAAGTATTAAACAATATATAAGTATATATCAGTAGAATTATCTTATAATTTTAATTATAAATTACTGTTAATCATAGTTATTATTAGTGTAAGTTTCTTATTAATTAAATAATTTAATAGTAGATGTAATTTTTAATTATGATATTAAAATAAATATAAAATATATTAATAAAAAAATAAATTGAACATTAATTACCTACTATATTTAAAAGGGTAAGCAATAAATAGATATTGTTTTATAAAATGGTAATATAATATTATATTACAGTAAAAATTTTTATTATATAAATAATATAATAGCATTAATAAATATTAATATACATAGATTAATCTTTATAATTAATAATTAACGGTTTAGTCTTAATAGAATTATACCGGCTCATTAAATATTATAATTTATTAAATATATTTTATATAGTAAATATTTTTGTATCTATATTAAGGAATAATAAATATGTTATATTTCTTACATATTATAGATACTTATATAATATTAGATATGTACAAATATATAAAATAATTGAGAAGTAATTAGTACATAATTTAATAATTATCTAAATTATAAATAGATTATTTATCTCTAAAATTTATCTATTGTTGATTTTTTATAAAAAATTGTAGTATAAAGAATTAAATAATATTAGAAATTACCTTAGTTTTATTAGGAGATATTAATATTGTTTATAAATAACTATTTTTAAATTAAATAGAAAGTTTAGTTACATTTTCATTACTATAAATTTCTATAATAATAGAAGATATACTATAGATTATTCACAATCATTTCAGTTAATATATAAGTTACTTTATATTTAGTTAATGTAATCCACATTTTAATACCATAACTAAAGATTAGTTTTAATATACTGACTATTGTATAGATAAGAGATCATATATAGAATCATACCTAAAATAAAATATTTATAATAATCATAAAATAAGTTTGTATTCCTATAAGAGTATTTATAATAATATTATATTCATTTGTATTAATTTATAAGGGGTATGTTTTGCAACAAGAAAAAATCTTATTGCGTCAATTATCATTACAAGAATATATTCCTGTCTCACAGGCAATGTATAAGTTTACGGATAGACGTACAGATAATACTCTTGATGAGATTTGGTTAGTTCAACATTACCCTATATTTACTCAGGGTTATTCAGGTAAACAGGAGAATATATTAGTCAAAGGAAATATACCCATTATACGTAGCGATCGTGGAGGCCAAATTACATACCATGGACCTGGACAGCAAATTATGTACGTGCTTATCGATTTAAAACGTCATAAGTTTAGCGCTCGTCAATTAATTTGTTATATAGAGCAAACTGTTATAAATACTCTTAGTAAATTTTTTATTAAAGGTTATACTAGATCTTACGCTCCTGGTGTTTATGTAGATGGACAAAAAATTTGTTCTTTAGGTCTACGTATTCATAAAGGTTGTGTATTCCATGGAATGGCGTTAAATATTTCCATGGATTTAAGTCCTTTTAGTTATATTAACCCTTGTGGTTATTCTGGTATTAAAATGACACAGATTAGTGCAATAAATCCAGATATTAAACCTGAAAAAGTACGGTCGGTACTAGTAGTGCAATTAATGAAGATATTAAAATATAAAGAATTAGAATTATGTAATTGGAATCCTCAGGATTATGAGTAAAATATTTTATGAAATACGATAAAAAATATTATTCTACAGATTTGATAGATCAAATACCTCTTAAAATTATAGATATAAAAAAAGAACAACTACTATCTAAACCTAAATGGATAAGAATTAAATTACCAAGAGATGATCGTTGTATTAAAGATATTAAGGCAGTAATGCGTAAGAATAATCTAAATTCTATTTGTGAACAAGCATCTTGTCCTAATTTAGTTAAATGTTTTAATCGGGGTACCGCTACTTTTATGATTTTAGGTACTATTTGTACTCGTAAATGTCCATTTTGTAATGTAGCACATGGTCGTCCGATTGCTCCAGCAGATATTAATGAACCAAGAAAACTAGCAAAAACAATTATTGATATGAAGCTGAATTATGTAGTTATTACTTCTGTTGATCGTGATGATCTACATGATGGTGGTGCTCAGCATTTTGCTAATTGCATTAGTGCAATACGTGCAAAAAAAACAAATATATGTATTGAAATTTTAGTACCAGATTTTCGAGGTTGTATAGAACATGCTCTAGATATTTTAACGAAAACACCACCAGATGTATTTAATCACAACCTCGAGAACGTTCCGCGTATGTATAGTAAAATCCGTCCGGGTTCTAATTATTACTTGTCATTAAAATTACTAAAAAAATTTAAAGATGCCAATCCAAATATTCCTACAAAATCTGGCTTGATGGTAGGTTTAGGTGAAACTAATGTAGAAATTATATCAGTGATTCGTGATCTACGAGATCATGGTGTTAGTATGTTAACGCTTGGACAATATTTACAACCAAGTAGTTATCATCTTCCAGTACAGCGTTATATGAGTCCTAATGAATTTAAAGAAATTAAGGCAGAAGCTATATCTATGGGCTTCCATTATGTTGCTGCTGGATCTTTTATCCGTTCTTCTTACCATGCTGATTTACAAGCCCAGGGAATTGAAGTAAAATAAGATTTATTTTGTTTTAAAACATTTTATTAAAGTTTAAGATTAAATAGTATTTAATAAATTAAAAAACTAAACTATAACTTTTTTAGTATTCTATATAAATATCGTATAATAAATATATGTAATATAATTAATATAAATATATTTGAATTTTATTTTTAATTATTGTTATTATTGGTAGAATTATAAAGTTTATTATCTATGTTATAGATATAGATATAGATATAGATATAGATATAGATATGCAGTTTTATAGGTTAACATCTTATATAAAAAATATCTTTCTATATGTACTATATTATAAATATTAAAATTCTTTATTACAGTTAATATATATTGTTAGTATTTTATCTATTCTTATTTACTTAAAATATTCTTACTTATATAATATTTAATTATTTAATCTTTAAGATATTACTTAATTATAATATATGTTATTAAACAGAATATGTAAGTAATATGATTAAAAGATAATTTATTTATCGTGATATGATAATAGGTATATTTTACTTTTTTATTAAAATATTGACTTTTGAAAGTATAATTTAGTTTGTAATGTCATTACAACTAATTCATAAGGGCAATATATAATATTGCATTATCCAACTTGTTAATAATACTAAAATAAGTATTTTTATTGAAATAAATTTTTTAGTATACATAATTAATAATTAAGTAAATATAATAAATGTTCATATAATATTATAATATTTAAAAGTAAGTAAAAATATAGACTATGTATTTTATCTAAATGATTGTTTTTTTATGTATATTACTTTTAATAAATATTTTATTATTTATGGAAATAAAATTCGTATTCTGATATTCTAATTAGATAGTTGTTACTAGTATATTTTATTTATAATAATTCTTAAAACTTTTTTATTATTAGTTATAATGTTTAATTTATATTAATAATATGATTAATAATAAGTAAATGAATTATTATAATGTATATATATTATAAGTTATGCACTTCTCTATTTATGGATCAATATCCAACCTAATCCTAAAATTATAAACCATATAGGTGTAAAAAATAGCGCTGTACAAGTATCTGTTTTTAGAGTTAGTAATATAAGTATAAAAACAAAAAAAGCTAAACATATTAAGCACATAGTTTGTCCAAATGGCATTTTGTAGATAGATATCTTATGTAAGTAAGGGCGCTGCTTGCGGTAAGCAATATAAGAACATAGAATCATAGACCAGATAAACATGAATAAAATTGCTGAAATTGTGGTAATTATAGTAAATACGGTTAATATATTAGGAATGATATAGATCATTACTGTGCCAGTGATAAGACAAATACAGGAAAAAGTTAAACCTGAAAATGGAATAGCACGTTTAGATAGTAATACAAAAATCTTTGGTGCTAACCTATTTTGAGCCAAACTATAAAGTATGCGACTAGTTGAAAATAATCCGCTGTTCGCTGATGATGCTGCAGAAGTAAGTACTACAAAATTAATAATACTTGCTGCTTCAGGTAATCCAGCTAGAGTAAATAATTCAACAAAAGGACTTTTATCTGGGGTTATAGTAACCCATGGTGTTACTGACATAATCATAATTAATGAGAAGACATAGAAAATAATTATTCTAATCTGCATTGAATTAATTGCTTTGGGTAGAGATTTTTTGGGATCTTTAGTTTCTGCAGTAGTAGCTCCTATTAATTCTATCCCTACAAAAGCAAATACTGCATTCTGAAAACCAGCAAAGAATCCACTAATACCTTTAGGAAACCAACCACCATAGTTCCATAAGTTACTAAATGAAGCTATATTACCGTTTGGTAATTCATAGTGTATAAATACCATACCTAAACCTATAAAAATTAATGTTAAAATAGCTACAACCTTAATCATAGAAAACCAAAATTCTATTTCACCAAATATCTTTACTGTTATAAGATTTAATCCTAGTAAAAATATAATTATAGTAAGAGATATAATCCATTTAGATACGCCAGGAAACCAAAATTGCGTATAGGATGTTATTGCAATAACATCAGCAATACCAGTAATTATCCAGCAAAACCAGTATGTCCAACTAGTCATATACCCTGCACACGGTCCTAGTAAGTCAGAAGCAAAATCACTAAATGATGTGTATTCTGTATTAGATAAAAACAATTCACCCATTGCACGCATAACAAAAAATAATATAAAACCAATAATTATATATACTAAAATAATAGACGGACCTGTTAAACTTATTGTTTTTCCTGATCCCATAAATAATCCCGTACCGACAGCACCTCCTATAGCAATAAACTGAATATGACGATTTGTAAGATTACGACGTAGATGCTCTTTATGTTTTATAGGGCTCAAAGATTCTATCTTTATCTTATCTATCATTAGTATCGATTCCTTATTATATAGTGCATTTATGTAATTTTAATGATATAATTATATGAAATCTTCAATGTATTTTATAATCAAAATAATCTCTAAATATAAAATAAAAAATCTAAATATTTTACAGAGAAATTTAAGTAATTTTGTAATATTAAATTACAGATATATACTTAAGGATCAATAAAATATAATTAAAAATTATTAAATGTATAATTTAACTAACAAAGTATTAATTAACACTTTTAATACAATAATAATGAATATTAATATTGTATTAAAAGTGAAGTTTCTTGTTTTTTTGAAGTAATTTTATTAATTAGACTCGTAGAAAGAGGTAAATATAATATAAAATTATAAGTGATATTAAAGTTTGATAAAAGTTTTTTAGTTGATAGTGATATTAAAGTAAAGGGATAAATAAATTAATAATTTGAGTGGTTATTCGCATAAACTTTAACGGTATCTAGATATCAATTTCTTTAGATATGATATGATGTGATCATAATATAATATTTTAATGTTGTTAAAAAATTTTATTTTGACGAACTTTTAATTTTTAATAAAACATTAAAAGATCTTATCTTAAGATAAATAATTATTTATATTGATAATATCATATACTAAATAAAACATAATTTATCAGTATATTAAGTATAATTTTAATAGTATAGGATGTACTTCCTTTATATAAAATACATCTATAAATTATACAATAATCAAAAATAACTTTTCTTATATATTCTATAAAAAATTATATTAATAAGGTTATTAATATAATTTTTTATAGAATATTACTTTCTAGGTAATATCTTATTTATCTGATAATATATTAAATATTTTAGCAAATTATTTTACCTGATTACCGCTTTGTGCACCATAATCAGGACTTAGTAAGAATATATCTTTTTCATTCAAACCCATTGCAGTGATCATCATACCTTCAGAAATACCAAATCTCATCTTACGCGGAGCTAAGTTTACTATTATTACAGTTAAACGACCAATTAATAAATTTGGTTCCGGATATGCAGAACGAATTCTTGAGAATATTTGACGAGTTTCATTACCTAAATCTACTGTTAATCTCAATAGATTATCAGAACCTTCTACAAACTCTACATTCTTTATTTCAGCGATGCGTATGTCGAGTTTAATAAAATCATCAAATATGATAGTATCTTTGATGGGAATATTTACTGTAGGATTAGTATCTAATTTTAAAGTAGGAGATTTAGTAATTTTAGTAAATGATTTACTATCTTCAATCATTTCTATGACTGTAGATAATTTAATACGATTAAATAATATTTCAAAATTGTTTATTTGCTTTCCCAGTAAATTATGAGAAATATTATTCCAAGTTAGCTTAGTATTTAAAAAGTATTCAGCACGTTTACTTAATAAAGGCATGACTGGTTTAAGATAAGTCATCAGTACGCGAAATAAATTAATTCCCATTGAGCAAATTGCTTGTAAATTATTATACCGGTCTTTATTTTTTACTAAAATCCATGGTGCTTGTTCATTAATGTATTTGTTTGCTAGATTTGCTAATGCCATAATTTCACGCATTGCTCTTCCAGATTCACGGGTTTCGTATGCATGAGCTATTTTATCCGAAGAATTAATAAATGTTTGATATAAGACGGGGTTAGCTAGATCCTTAGAAAGTGTATTATTAAAATATTTACTTATAAAACCGACAGTACGAGAAGCAATATTAACTACTTTATTTACGATATCAGAATTTACTCTATGCACAAAATCTTTGATATTAATATCAATATCGTCTATATTAGACGATAATTTAGCCGCATAATAGTAACGTAAACATTCTGGATCTAAATACTTTAAATAAGTACTAGCTTTTACAAATGTACCCTGAGATTTAGACATTTTCTTACCATTTATAGTTATATGTCCATGTACAAAGATGTTACTAGGTTTACGAAAATTACTACATTCTAGTATAGCTGGCCAAAATAAACTATGGAAATATGTAATATCTTTACCTATAAAATGATATAAACTTGTAGAAGAATTTTTTTTCCAGAATTCGTCAAAATTTAGATCTTTGCGTTTATTACATAAATTCTGAAAAGTACTCATATAACCAATAGGAGCATCCATCCATACATAAAAATATTTACCTGGAGTGTTAGGAATTTCGAAACCAAAATATGGTGCATCTCTTGTGATGTCCCACTCTTTTAAGCCAGATTTAAACCATTCTTGCATTTTATTTGCAACTTGTTTATTTAGTACACCAGAATAAGTCCAAGCTTGAAGCATTTCATTACATGAAGGTAGGTCAAAAAAGAAATGTTTTGATTTACGCATTACGGGTTTAGCTCCAGATAATACTGATTTAGGATTAAGTAATTCACTTGATTTATAGGTTGCACCACATAATTCACAGTTATCACCGTATTGAGCAGGTGATTTACATACTGGGCATATACCTATAATAAACCTATCTGGTAGAAATATATTTTTTTCTATATCGTAAGGCTGAGAAATAGTGTGTTGTTTTATGAAGAAATTCTTTTTGAGGCGGTTATAAATTAAATTAGATAGTATACGATTTTCCTCGCTATGTGTAGTGTAATAATTATCGTAACTAATATAAAATTTAGAGAAATCGTTTTTATGTTCCTGATTTATAGTTCTGATCATATCTTCAGGCTTAAGACCTAATTGTTGTGCTTTTAGCATAACCGGGGTGCCATGTGCATCATCTGCACAGATAAAGTATACCTCGTTTCCTAGCATGCGTTGAAAACGGACCCATATATCTGCCTGGATATGTTCAAGCATATGCCCAAGATGTATTGGCCCATTGGCATAAGGAAGTGCACATGTTACTAAAATTCTTTTTGCTATTTTTAATGATCTTACTGAAGACATATTGTATTTGTGATCTCTCAAAAAATATTTAAAATTATAATAATATATTTACCTGATTAGACTGGTTACCCTAAGATCTGTTTATAATTAACAATTATATATAATGATAGTTAGAATAATAAACTAAAAAAATATTTTTTATAGTTTACAAAAACCTATAAGTGATATTATAACGCTCTGTAAGCTACAATATATTTAATGATATTACATAAATATTTTTAGATAACTAATCCGTCGTTTCGTTTATAAAGTTCAGTTTTATTGTGGAATAAACGTATAGTACTTAACTATTAGTATTCAAAATGAATACTTAAAGTATTATACTTTTTGTTTTTCTAGTATGCAAGATTTGTATTAAATATACTTTTCAAAAACATCAAATATTATTATGTATATTCTATAGTTCAGGATATTAATTACTTAATGTAATTGTTAGTTTAATATTATATAATACAATTAAGTTCTAATACCTTAGAATAAGGTATTAATTAATTATAATTATCTATTTATGTATTAAGTGTTTATCCAATCACTGATTCTATCATATTTATTCACAATGAAATATTTCTATAGAAAGGTGATCAATAGTAATTTTTCTTAAAAAGAAATTGTTCTTTTAATGAAGATAATTAGCAATAGTTTTGTACTAATTCATATATTTTATATAATATTATGATATATAGAATTCTAATAAATACTTTTTAAGTTGTATTATTAAATATAATCATCCCAATATTTACAGAATTTAATAAAATTAATACTCTTTCTTTGTATAATAAAGATACCTGATTATATCTATAATGTTATTAAAAATAATTATATGATATTTTATCTCATTCTAATTTATTTATAAAATTTTAATAAAAGTCATATATTATTTAATAATTAATTTATTAGTAATGGTAGATGTATCCATAAAAATAATTATAAATTATTAGTATTAGAATACTGTAAATTTAGTTTTATTAAACAGACACTAAATTAAACATTGTTTATAATAAGTAAATAATATTTAATTAAATAGGATGTTTTTATTTCTAATTAAAGAGAATATAATTCATATCATGTTAATAATATAAATTTTTTTATAAATTCAGATTTTATAACTTTACTTTATCTACAATCTAATATATTCAGGTAGAATGTATTTTTTTTTGTAGAAAAAATAAGTACAAATAGTACAAATATAATATATTTTATAGATAACCTCTAAAAATAAAAATTATTGTTCAGCTAAATAATATATTATTTTATATAATTTTATTATACCTATTATATAACTAATTAAGGATGTTAAATATCTTAATGTTATTAATATACTTTTAAAATAAAAAGTATATTAATTTAGTAAATCAACAGAATATTTTTTACTATTCTTTTATAAAAAAGGGGTCATTGACTGATATAGTCAATATAATATCAAATTATTGAATATTTTATAGATACAAATTCTATATATTAGTTATTAAACTAATGGTATTGTAATCTAGTATATCAAATGGCACTTAATTGTTTTATATTTTTATAATAAAAAATATTTTTCAATACTATATCACTATTTATATGATGATTAATTTTTCGTAACTCTTAAAAGAGTATAATTATTAGGGGTATATATTAATATTATTAAAATTTTTTAGTATATATCTAAAGATAACATGTCTTTTTAGTGAAAAATATAAAAAATTTTATACTAATCAAAGTCACTATTTGCAGAAAAATATAATATATAATTAATTGCTTTAAGTATATATAAAAGTTAATAGTAATAATATTGATATTTATAAGTGTTCTAACTTATTATTATGATATAACTATAGAATAACCTTCTATACTTGATATGTTATTAGTCTATTTAGAGGTATAGCTTACTCTTATACTTTTATAAGGAGGTTATTGAATTAAAATATAAAATAAAAGTATTACTGCTAGAATATAAGATAGTTTTAAATAGTAAAGTAACATACTAACCTTGGTATGCATCATAACTTATTTTTTAATTAAATATTTAATATGAGATTATTAATCTTCTTTTAGTTTTTTTATATAAAAAAGAATAAATAACATTTGCAATCCTATAAAATTAAATATTTTATTAATTAATTATTAATATTATATTATTTCCTATAGTTATTTTATAATACACAGTAGCAACAATTTTATTTTTCTAAATTTATTATATTACTTATATTTTAAATTAATTTTTTTATTTGCATTAAGATCTAAAAAACTTTAAATAAATTGAAAATACAGTATCAATATTTTTCTAATGATTGAATAAAAATTTATTTACTTTAAATAAATACTGAATTTGATTGTAAATAATGTGTATATAATTCTTTATAAAGAATATTTTAGTCTTAAATATCTATTAGTTTATAAACTATATCTTGAACTATAATATTGTAATTATAGAGTAAATATTTTATACCTTATTACTATAATATCAATGTCTATTTAATTGAAGATTAGCTTTAAGATTAATTACCATAGCGTTATTTTTATGCATTTATTTTATCTTTTGTAGTTCATTAAGTTAATTAATTAATCTTTACTTATATTAAAATATAACTTTATTTTCCAGTTCTATATTAATCTTACATCCTAACTAATATTTAAGAAATAATTCTAAACATTTTTAGTATTCGTTATCCTTAAAATTCAATTAACGTAAGCACAATATATAATATTATATATTGATAAGATATAAAGTATCTAATTAATTGTATTTAATTTAGTTTGTGTATAAATCTAGTAATTAGTTATTTTAAATTAATTTTTAGGTAATCCACACAAGATTATATATTCATTATATAAGGGTAAATAAATATTACTAATATAAATAGTATTGCTTTCTCCTAGAGAAAGCAATACTATAATTTAAAGTGTTTTTACTTAGTAAGTGTATATTACTTTAAGTATTCCACTATATAGCTATAAGTATAGTAATTATTAAATAAAATATTATCTAGTTTTAAATAATTTTATACTAAATTAGTATTGTAGTAGTTAAGACTATTGGTCTTAGTAAGAATAAACTATATATCTTATTTATATTATATATTTATAAAGAATTATTGCTAGGGATAAACTAACTTCATTTAATATTAAACTTATATGTTATATAAAGATTAGTGATGTAATATATTATCAATAAATTCTTTCTTTTTAAATAAAACAATATATTTTAGGTAAATTTTATTAAACAAAATATTTTTTAGGTATCTAAAACTTATTTAAACTTTTACTTTATATGTATATAAACCTTAGAGATTACATGATTATTTAATTATTATGTACAATATTACATATATTTTACAAGAAATTTTATTTTATAATTGATAGTAAGATATAATAGCAATATTAGTTTAGCTGTAATTACTATATGAGATAGTATAATAATACTATTATTAAGTTATATTATTTATATATAGAATATTTTGGATAAGCAAAATTATAACATAACATTTGAATATGAAATATATATATTACATTATATACCACTACTATCGTATATAATGTAATATTAAATCATAAGATTTAAGAATCTTATAATTTAATATTTAAAGATCAAATTCTTGGAATTTATACTGCATTAATCAATAAATTTATAGCTAAAATATTTTATTGTTTATTGGCAATATTTATAGTGGAATTATTAGGTAATAAACTCCTGATTTAGTACTTAATAAGTTAGTAGTCAGTATATTAGAGACTAGATTAAATATGAAATTATTTAGACAGACTGATAAAGAAATATGGAGCTTAGCATTACCTATCATACTTTCTAATATTTCTGTTGTATTATTAGGTTTAGTTGATACAGCAGTTATTGGTCATCTAGACAGTAATATGTATTTAGGTGGTGTAGCTATAGGAACTATGGCTACTTCTTTTTTGTTTATGTCACTAATTTTTTTTCGCATGAGTACTACCGGATTAACTGTTAAAGCATTTGCAGTATTAGATAATAATGCTCTATCTCGTGCATTAGTACAACCTATGTTATTAGCTATAGCTACAGGTATAATAATAATTATTATGCGTGAACCACTTATAAAGTGTATACTAAGTATTATTGGTGAACATAATGATGTACTAGAACAAGCTTGTATATTTATGCGTATACGTTTACTTGGTACACCGGCAGCTTTAGCTAACCTAGTAATTTTAGGATGGTTACTTGGTGTTCAATATGTTCGTGCTCCCGTTATTTTACTAGTCTTCAGTAATATTATTAATATAATATTAAATTTATGGTTTGTAAGGGGATTATATTGGCAAGTGGTTGGTACTGCCAGTGCTACAACTATTGCTGATTATATAACTTTTTTTTTAGGAATAGGATTTTTATTTCATGCGATAAAAGTTCGTGGTCTATACTGGAGATTTTTCCATAATGCATGGTACGGTAATTGGTATAGATTACTATCTTTTAATCGTGATATCATGTTACGTTCTGTATTGCTACAACTATGTCCTTTATCTTTAACCATTCTAGGTGCACGCATGGGTCATACAGTAGTAGCAGTTAATGCAGTACTTATGAATTTATTATCCTGTACTTCTTATGTTTTAGATGGTTTGGCATACTCAGTAGAGGTATTTTCAGGGCAGGCTTGTAGTGTACGCGATATCCTAAGAATACAAAATATATGGTATGCAGCATGTAGACAGGCTGGAATTATAGCTATTTTTTTTTCTCTATTTTATGCTATATGTGGTAGATATATAATTACAATACTAACTTCTCTTTCGGATATACAAGAGTTAGCTAATTATTATCTACCATGGCAGATTATCTTGCCGTTTTTAGGAGTATGGTGCTATTTATTAGACGGTATGTTTATTGGTGCTACACGTGGAGGAGATATGCGTAATAGTATGGCTATATCGGTCACTGGTTATGGTCTTACACTCCTTACCTTACCGTGGCTAGGTAATAATGGTTTATGGTTAGCATTAGCAGTATTTTTATCATTACGAGGGTTATCTCTTTGGATATTTTGGCAATATCATTGGTTTCATGGTACATGGTTTAAGAAAAGTGATAATCATATATATTAATATGATTAAGTATCATGTTTATATTTTAGTAAAATAATTAAAATTTAAATATACCCGTTATTGATAAAAACATAATAATTTTCTTAAAATGCCTTAATGAATCTTATAAAAAAGATCTTAGTAAAATTATATTATATAATAATTCTAATTTTAAATTTAAATCAAGCTTAATAATTTAAAATTATAAAATATCTAGTTTAAATCTAATAATTTAAGAAATAATATTAATTAACTTTAATATATAATTAATTCATTATATATTGGCTACTCTTAAATATTTAAATTATATATATCTATAAATTATTTTTATGTTATAGATAATAATACCCCCCTAAAGTTAGTAGATAGTTAATATTACTTTATATGCATTTAGATTATTTATTAGTTAATATAGCGAATAAATAACGTATAAGAAATAGCAATATTTGTTATAATAGCCCTTTAGATAAATACATTAAAAATGTAATTAGTTTAAAAAAAATAATATTTTTCACTACAAATATAGTACATAGATATAACTTTTTATATTTTAATAAATTATTATCAATACATATAATTATCCCTATTATCTATTAGTATAAATGCTTATATTATATAAATATCACTTATATCTAGATATAATATCTAAACCTCTATTAAAATAATAATAGTTTATTTTTATTAGAAATGTATACGATCAATCTATAATTAACAAAATATAATTAGTACGGTAGTTAGGAAAAACTAAACGAGAATAATATATTTTAATAGACAAAGAAGAAAATAATATGAGTAGATAGGTATCTTATTACCTATATTAAAATAAAACTACAATTAGTTTTAGTAAAAAACTAATGTAATATAAATATTGCATAATTGAAAAAAATAATTATTTTGTAATATCTTAATTCTAAGACAACTACTGAAGTTTATTTTAACAAAAAACATACTAAAAGATAAAATAAATTATATTACATGTATTTATATATTTAATAGCATCTCCACAATAAATAACTATTTTATTTATAATACTGACTAGTAATTAATTATTTTATCAATAAATAAAACTTAACTTTTATAGAAGGGTATAATTTTTTTAAATATAACTAAAGAATAGTCTTATTCTAGTAAAATAGAATAAGTTTATTAAAATAATCATATATTTCAGTAATACTTATATAATTTAATTTAGGTATCTCCTTCAAATTTTTAAAAGATTTATAACATATATGGATAACAAATTAGAATTATTAGTCATATTGCTTAATTTTTCTAAAATATTAATATAATTATCATGATTAATGCATCTTATTAATATTAATTTTATCTTCTTATGAAGAAATATACCCTCCCTCCTCTTCTTAAAACTTTATTTAGATTACTAAGGGGATCCAAGTTATCCAGATTAGATAATCTGGATAACTTGGATTATTTTTTATGATTATACCTAGGTCCCGTATAGTTATCAAAACGTGAAAACTGACTGTTAAAAGTCAGTAATATTGTGCCTATAGGTCCATTACGTTGCTTTCCTAAAATAATTTCCGCCATACCTTTCATATCACTATTTTCATGGTAAATTTCATCACGATAGATAAATATAATTAAGTCAGCGTCTTGTTCTATAGAACCAGATTCACGCAAATCAGAGTTTACTGGACGTTTATCAGCACGTTGCTCTAGAGATCTGTTAAGTTGTGATAACGCCACAACTGAAACTTGAAGATCTTTTGCTAATGCCTTAAGAGAACGTGATATTTCTGCTATCTCTAATGTACGATTATTTAATAAAGAGGGTACACGCATTAATTGTAGATAATCAATCATTATAAGGCTCAGTCCATTATGATCGCTAAAAATACGGCGTGCACGAGAACGTATCTCCGTAGGAGTTAGTCCTGGTGAATCATCAATATATATATTGCGTTTTTCTAGAAGAATACCCATAGTACTTGAAATACGCGCCCAATCCTCATCATCTAGCTGACCTGTACGAATTTTAGTTTGATCCACCCGTGCTAATGAAGATAACATACGCATCATAATTTGTTCGGCTGGCATCTCTAAACTAAAAATAAGCACTGGTTTGACTTGAGTCATAGCAGCATTCTCGCATATATTCATAGCGAATGTTGTTTTTCCCATTGATGGTCTGGCTGCTATAATAATAAGGTCTGATTTCTGTAGGCCAGCGGTTTTCTTGTTGAGTTCTTGATAGCCAGTATCAATACCGGTTACACCGCAGTATGGTGTTTGATAAAGCTGCTCAATACGCGCAACAGTTTGTTCTAAAATACGATCTATACTTTTGGGTCCTTCATCTTTATTAGCGCGGTTTTCTGCAATTTGAAATACTCTTGATTCTGCAAAATCTAATAGATCTTCGCTACTACGTCCTTGAGGTTTATAACCGGCGTCAGCTATTTCATTAGCAACTAATATCATTTCACGTACCACTGCACGTTCACGTACAATATCTGCATAGGCATCAATATTAGATGCACTAGGTGTATTTTTTGAAAGTTCTGCTAGATAGGCAAATCCACCAACAGATTCTAAGTCATCACACTGCTCTAATGATTCAGCTAGTGTGATCAAATCTATTGGTCTATTCATTTCTAATAGACGCTTCATTTCATTAAATATTCTACGATGTGGATGACTATAAAAATCTTTAGCAACTATATAATTAGCTACATTATCCCAACGTGTATTATCTAACATCAATCCACCTAATACAGATTGTTCTGCTTCTATTGCATGTGGTGGTATTTTTAGTCTATCCATTTGCATATCATATGTTATTTTATTATTTTTACTAGTGGCTTTATTTTTTAACATATAAGAATATTTAACCTGTAATATAAAATACTTAGTATTATTAAAATGATATAATTTTATTAGAAAAATAATATTGAGATATATTAGGACGTATAATAAAAATTATATAATTTAATATTCCTATTAAAATTATTATTTGATCTATAATTGTAAAATACCTTATTTATTCTATAAATTATTACCTATACTAATTTCGTAGTATTATCTTAAATAAGCGGTTTTTTATATATTTTATAATTATTATTACTTTAATTATGTGAGTATTAATATTTTATTATTAAATATATTCTTCATATTATACATGTATATACCTACTATATCTTAGTATATTTTTATAATGTTTATAAACCGTACAAGTTATTTTATTAAGTATCATTGCAATGATACTATATATTTTAGGTATATTATAAATTAATCAATTACATAGAAGTTGGAGTAATATTAATAATTCAAATATAAGTGCATAGATATTTATTAATTTTAATATTAATCTTACATTATCATGCTAATGTAAGATTATTACAATAATCTTACTTATATTTAATTAAAACTACTATGTATTAATAGTTTAATGACTTATAGTAGTTGAAATTAACCCTACTACTATACTTATTAAGTATACTGTAATTACCTACATATTAATAATTTTAAAATTAAAAAGGTATTAATCATGACTTTACCATTAAACTGGCACGATGTTATTGGTATTGAGAAAAAACAGTATTATTTTAATAAAATTTTGAATTTCGTTACTCTTGAGCGTCAATCTGGTAAAATTATTTATCCATTGCAGAAAGATATATTTAATGCTTTTCGATTTACCGCTTTTCATGATGTTAAAGTAGTCATTCTAGGGCAGGACCCTTACCATGGGCTAAATCAAGCCCATGGATTATCCTTTTCTGTGCTTCCAGGTACTCCTGTACCTGCTTCTCTCATAAATATATATAAAGAACTTTATAATGATATTGAAGGATTTAAAATACCTAAGCATGGTTATCTTAAAAGTTGGGCTGATCAAGGTGTATTACTTCTTAATACCATATTAACCGTTGAGTGCGGTAAACCGTATTCACATGCTAAATTAGGATGGGAGACTTTTACTAATAAGGTGTTATTGTCTCTGAATGAATACCGTTCAGGGATTATATTTCTTCTTTGGGGTGTACAGGCCCAAAAAAAAAGTAATATTATTAATAGTCATCTTCATCAAATTTTACAAACGTCCCATCCATCTCCAATGTCAGCATATCGCGGTTTTTTAGGTTGTCATCATTTTTCACAGACTAATCATTTTCTATTAGAACAAAATAAAAAACCTATTAATTGGCAACCCTTTTTACCGGAAAAATAGTATTAAGAGACTATTTTAAATTAAACATTATTAAGTTAATAATTTTTTTATTGTTTTGGTTCCTCATCAGATTTAACTTTAGATACTGTAACCATAGCTGGACGTATTAAACGACCATTAAGAGTGTATCCTTTCTGCATAACCATCATAACATGATTTGGTTCATGTTGATCTGATTCAATTAGAGTCATAGCCTGATGTATTTCTGGATTAAACGGAACGTTTACTGTATTAATTTGTTCTACACCAAATTTACGTATAGCTTCTAGCATAGATTTTAGGGTTAATTCAAGACCCTCGATCATGGTTACTATATTAAGGTTAGAACTTCCAGTTAGTTCAACTGACCGTTCTAAATTATCGATAACTGGTAAGAGTTCATTAGTAAATTTTTCTAAGGCAAATTTATGTACTTTTTCAAGATCTTGCGCGGTACGACGGCGAATATTATCTATTTCTGCGCGAGAACGAAGAAAATAGTCACGTTCACGTTGAGATGATTCTTGTAACTTTTTTTCTAATTCAGTAATAAGTTTATTATGCTCGTCTAATGCTGATACTGTGTTTACAGCATTAGGTTGAGATATTACTTGTTGTTGACCCTGTCCGTTTTCTATTTTTTGTGAGTCTTGTATATGCGATATATTATGTTCTTTATTGCTCATAAAATTCTCCACGGTTTAGTATTTATCTCTATACTTAATTTATTATTATGGGGATAAAATTTTACGATGCAAGAGAAGTATGTATTAGTAGAATTATTAAATTATATTTAGTAAGGATATATTATATGAATAAAAAAATTAAATGTATAGGTTTGATTGGTTATCCTCGACATCCATCAGCGATGGATGTGCACGAGATGCTATTTTACTGGCTTATAGGTCAGGGTTATTCTGTTATTTTAGAAGAACAAATTATACATCATCTTAAATTAGTAAATGTAGTTACAGGTAGTTTAGCAGATATTGGTAAACAGGCCGATCTTGCTATTGTGGTCGGTGGTGATGGTAATATGTTAGGTGCTGCAAGAATTTTAGCGGGATACGATATTAAAGTTATTGGTGTAAATAAAGGTAACTTGGGATTTCTCACTGATCTTAACCCCGATAATGTTAAAAAACAGCTGTTAGATGTTCTGAGAGGGGAATATATTAGTGAACATCGTTTTTTGCTTGAAGTACAATTGCGTAGAGAAAATATATCAAAATATACTTGTACTGCAATAAATGAAGTAGTTTTACATCCTGGAAGAGTAGCTCATATGATTGAATTTGAGGTATATATTAATGAAAATTTTGCTTTTTCACAGCGATCAGATGGTTTGATTATCTCGACGCCAACTGGATCTACAGCATATTCTTTATCTGCCGATGGACCAATATTAACTCCTATGCTAAATGCTATAGCTTTAGTACCAATGTTTCCGCATACACTTTCATCAAGACCTTTAGTAATAGATGGTAATAGCCAAATAAATCTACGTTTTAATAATTTTAGTAACGATCTTGCAATTAATTGCGATGGTCAAATTTTTTTATCGATCAAGCCAGGTGAAGATGTATTAATTCAGCGTAGTGAGTTTTACTTGGAGCTAATACATCCTAAAGACTATAACTATTTTAATATATTAAGTACTAAATTGGGGTGGTCTAAAAAACTTTTCTAATAAAAATAAAATTCCCATAACTAGTAATTATTTATAAAAAATATTTATTTTATTTATTAAAAATAAGACTACTATATCACCACTTAGTGTTTCAATAGAATTGATATTATAATTAGAATCTTTTATATTCTATATATTTAGATATCTTAATGCTATCATAAAATAATTAAAGGGTGATTGTTATTATTTAAGATTTATAAAGTATATTTATATATCTTAACTATATGGATAGTTTATATAATAATATAACTATATTAATTATAATCAAAGATTAGTATGTTATTGTGATAACAACTTAACTGTTTTCATAAATAAATATTTTTAAATTAATCATTAGAAATATTATTTATATTTATTTTGTTTAGAACATATATAATATTGGGTGTGGCATAGTTATTACAATATTAGTTTATATGTATTATTTTTAATGATTTTATATTATTATGTATCTATATTTTGTATTATTTATCTAAATAAATGTTTTATGTAGTTTTTATAACTTTATTTATTACATATTAAATATTAAAATTTATATAAAACAAAGTATTTTAACTGTTTATGTATTTATTTTAATAAAAATTACCTTAAAACACTATAAATCACAATATTATAAATCCAATAAATAAGCATTTTTTATGATATATTGATTATTACAATAATATATACTTATTAGTATTATTTAATAATCTAAGTAGCCTTTATTATTATCTTATGTAATTATTATAAGTAAACCTAATAATATAAAATATTCTTTTAATTAGTATCTTTTTAATTACTCATAACGTTTTCTTAATATTTTTTATATAAAAATTTTATACAAGCTTTAGTCTACTATATTATAAAACTTTGTTTTAAGTCTAATTATTTCTTTTATATATTAAAGACTATTTAATTTAATTAAATTATCATAAAATACTACCACACTCAAGTATATATCCTTTTTATGAAATTTAATGTGACATAATTTATAAAATTAAATTATTATATATTGTCAATTTTGCCTACTTTTATACTAAAGAAAATGAATAATAATAATATTATTATTAAATAACTATAGATGATCTATCTTATATATAAAAATATATGTAGTACTTGTATTCTAATTGTAACATTTGGTAGTTTTAAATAAAACTTACATATATATTTATATTAAAATAATAAGATACAACTATTTATTGTATCATTCAGCAAAATTATATATTTTATATACTTCACGTGTACTAAATAATTTAATATTTATGATGCTCGTGATTATCATAGTATAAATACTTTAAGTAAGAGTGTTATTGCATATGATTATATTATAAAATCTAGTTTGGTACTATTAGTTAACTAACTAATGAATATAAAAATTTTTTAAAAAACTTGAATTTTAAAAGATAATTACTATACTACTAGTATAGTTGTGAATATTATTAAAAGCAAAATTATTCTATATAATTTTAATATAAAATTATATAGAATAATTTATATTAAAATCTAAATATATTATATTTTATAATATTAAAAATTTGATAATATAATTTATATTTGCATATATTATTTATATTTAACATATTAACTATATATGTAGTATTGATATTTATCAATAAGCAATATTTAGGTTATTACATTGCAAGATGTGTAGTAATTTAACTATGATATTAATCATCACAACAAATAAGATGCATCGCAAGATTCTATAGATAGTTTATTATTCTATATTTAGGTTTATTGCAGTTTATATAGAAACATATTTCTATATTGTCTATAAATTTTATTAGTACTAATATACTATTTACTTATAGATTTAAAAATATATTACTGATTTTTTGTTTACATTAAATGGATATTATAAATAGCTACAATATAAATATACTATTAATATAAAAAAGATATTTATTATGAATGTATAATTAATTTGATATATTAAATCATTACTGTGCTTAGAAAAAATAAATAACTCCACATATATATCCGATCTTATTATTACTAAAATTAATATATTTTTAAGTATAAATATATGATAAATATCATTATTATCTTAATGAATGATATTGAAGATTATTTTTTAAAAATTTTATATGTCTATAGTTACTATCTTAAAATATTTACTACTATTCTAAGTATATAACTACTCAAAAATTGTGTTTTATTAAATAAAGTATTTGTATACACTAATATCTTAATTTTATTCATAAAAAGAAATTTAATTAATATTACCCTTAGACTTGTAATAATTATACATACCAGTGAAATTAAATATTATTGATTGAATACCTTATATGCCTTTTATTTTCTCTAGTTATGTAAGATTGATGATAATATTATTAATATCTATTAAAATAAGTATGTATATAAATATTTGAATAATTGTCACACTATAGTAATTAATTCTAACTAGCAAAAAATTACTGTTATTAATAATAAGATCTATAATTTTCATTAGCTTTAGCATTATAGAAAAAAGATATAAGTATATATTTATTGTTACTATAAAATTGGCAAGTTTTTATTAAGTAATAATATATTTTTATTTTAATTAAAAGAATAAACTAAAATGTATTAGTAAGCAATATTAGGTGCTTTATATATTTATAATATAAACCACAGTGATTCACTAAATATTATAAAGGTATTAAATTACCATGTATTTAAAAATACTTATATCAACTACCATAATAATACTTATTATAGGATGTTCAACTTTTAAACAGTTAGTATATTATTCTAATATCAACCAAGGAAACTATATTACTAAGACTGACATGGACAAAATTTACATAGGAATGACACAGGAACAAGTTATATATACTTTAGGTACCCCTATAATACAAGATCCATTTGGTAGTAGTACATGGTTTTATGTATTTCGTCAGCAGTTAGGTCATGCAGTTATGTCTCAACGCATATTAACTATAACTTTTGATAATAAAGGTTTTTTAGTTAAAATAAAAAAAGATTATTAAGATTCATAAATTTAGTACAAATAATTTACTATTTAGTTTTTCTGAGACTACTCTTGCCAGAGTAATACTTTACTTTATTACAATTTTATGTTTTTACAATAATATTAGGGATAAAATTCTTAATTTAATATGTTAAAATTATATTATAGATATAATCTATAGTATTTAACTTATACTACAGTAGTGATATTTACTTTAATATTCATTAATAAATTAAACTTATATCAGGTAATTTCAATAGATTATCCTACCTTATTATTTTCTTGGGTTTATAGAAGTTTTTTAAAATACAAAAAGATCATAAATAATTATTATATTTACTACGTATAATGAATTAGGTATAAAAAGAGCAAGGTTATTGAGTGATTTAACTGATATAGTAACGTACTAAATATTATTCTAGTTAAATACTATTTTATATAAGTTTAGTTAAATAAAAGTTACTTAATAATCAAAAAATTATACTGTTTATAATTAATTAAGGTATTAAATATCGTTAATAAATCATCTTTCTTTTTAAGGACGTATTTTATTTACTTGTGTTTATAATATATTATATGATATACTTAAGTCGACGCATAAGTTATATAATTTTTTTATAAATTTATATTTAAAATACAATTACTATGTAAAAGTATATTGATATATTTTTTATAGTACATTGATATTTTGTTTTTAAAATTTATAAAAAAGATATTTAAAGGTATTAATTAAAGAAACAGGCTCAACTTAAAATATACGATTTTACGAAAGCATAAAAACATTATTATCTTGTATTAGTGTTTATAAATTATAGTATTCTTGAATTATACAAATTATTATTTACGATATATAAAATCAAATTAGATAACAAAAAATTATATATTTGATATTAGTAAAATACTAATTTAAATGATTTAGAACTTTTGTAGTTAATAAGAATTATAAATAATAACATGTTAACTTTATTAATATTCATATTATAACATCTCTACGCATAATATATTTATAAATATCATTGGTGTAATAAAAAACATCATATCAACTTAATTGTGAATTCAATTGAGATAATTTTTAATTATTCTTAATATAAATGATTTTCAAATCATATATTTATTACTATATTAAATTTAATATTATTGTAAAATATTCAAAAAATTTCTTAGTTGAAATTACTAAAAATTAAAATAACTCTATAAATATTTAATAATATAAAATAAATTCAAAAAAAAATAATAAGATCTTATCATCACCGTATATTTAGTATCATTATTGTAACTTTAAAATATTTTATAAAATTATAGAATAAGTTATTTAGATATAAAATAATTGTATTATTTAAGTAATTAAAGTTATTAAAAAGTAAAAAAATATCTTATGATAATATAAGGAAGTAATTACTTTCAATGGCATTGATAAAATCTATCCAATGTTTACGAAAAAGTTATTGGTTATATTATTACATCAAAGTTAAGCATATGTTAAAATATATTTTCTAAATACTAGAATTAGTAATAAAATTGTATACGGATCAGAATACTGAATTGTTAATAATTTAACATTAACTTAAAGTACTATAATTTAAAATTATATAGTCAAAATCTTATATAAAATTTATAATAAAGTCAAATTTAATCTTTCTAAGGATATTAATACTAGGAATATCTTAAATTATATTATTTAAGTAATATTAGATCGTATTTTATATACATCATGGTGATGTAATATAGTTTATTAAATTTTTCTATGAAGATATTCTAGTTATACTATTAAAGACTTTTATTATAGTTTGAATAAGTATTTTCTTTTACATGGAGTACTATTATTTATTATTGATCTTAATTGATTATAAAATATAATTTCACCTTTCCTTTTTTATCATTAATTAAATAGAAATGCTTATATTAAATAGTAGATTATTTATTTCATATTGTAATTGGGATGATATAATTTATGGATGAGTTTTAAAAATTTTAGGATACTAATAAATGATTGTTAATATTCTAAATAAGAAATAGTATAATTATTATTAATATTACTAATATAAGTATTTAGATATTTTTCAAAATATACTATATATAATACATCAAAAACATATTTAAAAGCAAAGATTAAAATATATATATAAGTTTTTCAATTTTAGATAAATTAATATGTATTAAAAAATAATTAGTTAAAAGATTATAAAATATATGCCGTATAGATATTTAAATTTACGATGATAGTAAAATACCTAAAAATATCGAAACCTTTTACTATAAAAATTATTTAAAATACTACTATTTGATTATGATGATCGCAGTGAGTGCTATTTAGCACATGTATTATGTTTTTATTAGTTAGACATAAAAATGATAAAATATAATGTAACTGTTATTTTAGATTTATTCGTAAATGAATCAAAAGTACAGAGTAATCTAATTTTAACGTTAATAGTTAATTTTACTGGGCAATAATATAATATTACGCTCAACTTATTATAATGAGTTTAAGGAGAAGAGCGTGAAGCGAATATCTATATACTTTTTGCTAACATTCGTTATATTAACTGCATGTATATTTATTGCTTTACAATTATCTTTACTCTATGTTAATTATTTTCGTCCACAAATAATTGAAAAGATCGAATGTTATTCTGGTATACCAATAAAAATTGGGGACTTAGATATTAGTTGGCAATTCTCTGGACCTGTATTAGAAGTACATGATATTTCTTTAGTTCAACCTATTATAGGTAATGTTAGTGTTAATAGCATGACTATAGCATTAGATATATGGCAATCTTTGTTACACTGGTGTTGGCATATACATTATTTAAATTGTGATCATTTAGAGGCTAAGAGTTATAACACTTTTAATCTTTCCTTATTATGTTCTAAGCAACTAAAGAATTATACGTTAGTTAAGATGTTTCAATATAATATTGATAATATTATTATTCATGATAGCAAAATAGTATTCTTTAGCCCATTTAGTAGAAGCATGCAGATATATATTCCTAATTTTATATATTTAAAAACTGTCAAAAGTATTCGTGCTGAAGGGCAAGTTATGTGTTCTACTTATAAAAATAATAATGGCAATATACAGATTCATATTGATCTTCATGATAAAAAAGGGAAATTAACTGATGGTCAGGTTTACTTACAAGCAGATAAACTTGAGCTGCATCCTTGGGTAAAATACTGGATACAATCTAATACTAGTCTATGCAGTGAAACTGTCAGTTTTGACTCGTGGATAAAAATTATTAACGGTGATATTCAAGGTAGTTATATAGTAATTAAAAAAGGTACTATTAACTTAAGTACAGCGGGTAAGCACCATGATCTAACAATAAATAATATGTATGTACAGTTAGATCGAGTTACTAATGGATGGAATGTTCATATCCCCCAAATAAAACTAGCTACTGATAATATTCAATGGCCAAAAGGATCATTAAGTGTAATGTTTAGTCCTAAAAATACTAAATTTATTAGGGAAAAAAGATCAACAGAGTTAAGTTTACGAGCAACAAATTTACAATTAGAATTAATTATACCTGTTTTAACTGTTATATCTTTTTTCACTCCTAATCTCATTACATTTTGGAATAAAGTAAATCTAAAGGGATATATTAATTACATAGGTCTTGATATACCTTTACGGTATCCTAAAAGTTCGAGATTTACCGCTGCATGGAAAGATTTAAGTTGGAAGCCATATAATTTTTTTCCTGGTATAAACCACTTTAATGGTAGTATATCGGGTAGTATAATGAATACAGGATTAATATTTTCCTTAAAAAATAGCGTTTTATGTTATAGTAAAGAGCTATATCAATTACCTGTAAAAATTATTCATGCTAGTGGTTTTGTCTCTTTTGGTAAAAATAATAGAGTATTGTTTCTTACAGGTGATCATCTTAGTGTAAAGACAGATGCCTTATGGGCTACTGGAGATTTTAAATATCAAAAACCTAAATATGGGAATCCTTGGCTAAGTATTTTATCTGGTATTCGCTTATATAACGCCTCGCAGGCTTTTCATTATTTTCCTAAAATTCTTATAGGAACATGGTTATCAAACTATCTAACTAACTCTGTGAGTGGAGGTCAGGTAGATAATGCTACTTTAGTATATGTAGGTAATCCGCATGATTTTTTACATGTACATAATATAGATAAATTTCAGATTTTTTTACCATTACATAATATAAGTTTTCGATTCCACCCTAACTGGATATCACTAGATAATTTAGATGTGGATTTACATTTTTTACATGATGGATTAAGAGTATACATTCCTTATATAAAGTTAAGTAACTTTATTGGTACTAATATTTTAGCAACAATCCCATCTTATTATAATAAAAGGTTATTTATTAATGCTGATATTTTAAGTTCACCTCATGATATTTATGAATATTTAAAAAAATCCCCATTATCTAATTTAGTTTATTCTATTTTAAATGAAATAAAAATTGGTGGTGATAATATCAGTGGTTGCTTACATTTAGATATTCCATTAACGAATAATAGAATTCACATAACTGGCAAGGTTATGTTTAAAAATAACTCCCTTTTTATTAAAGCACTAGATAGTAATTTAACTAAATTAAATGGATTATTATATTTTAATACTAATAATTTAATTAGTAGTTTTATGAGCGCATATTGGTTAGATAAGCCAGTAAATTTTACTATATCAACTATTAAATCTAAAGAAAATTTCAATATTAATATACAATTACAAGGAAACTGGCAAACCGCTAAATCACTATGTATACCACCTGTATTAGCTAAATACATTAGTGGTAGCGCTTCTTGGAATACTAAAATTATACTAAAATTACAGCATAAAAAGAATTTATCATATAATATTAAAGTGAATGCAGATCTTAGAAATATAAAAAGTCAATTACCAGCTCCTTTTAATAGTAAGTTGCAGAAAAATCAATTACCACTTATACTACATGCTAAAGGAGATTTAAATAGTTTAATTCTTTCAGGGAAAATAGGAACCCATTATACTTTTATTAGTCAGTTTATTTTACAAAAACAGAAATTAAAACTTGTGCGAGCTGTATTAAGTGATCAAACTTTTAAAGTTCTAAAATTACCGGATAGTAAATCTCTTATATTAACTGTTCCTATATTGAATATTACAAAGTGGCTAACTATAATAAACTCTATTCAAAATAATAATTTTTCTAAACATTTAGGATATTATTTTAGTTATCCAAAAAATATTCGCATTAGTACTCAACAGTTAATAATAGCAGATCAAATATGGCATAATGTAAAGATTTTAGTTTCAAAACTAAAGAGTGGTATTCATATAAGCGCTAAGGGGCGTGAAATTAATGGTTCAGCTATTCTAGATAATGATAATGTACTGAGTATATATGTAATGTATTTATATTATAACCCCCAGTATAGCACTACATTTTTGATAAATAATCAAGGACCATCAATATATTCTAATATATATAATATTACTTTAAGTCAATTACCTATAAATATTATAATGCGCTGTAAGGATTGTTGGGTTATGGATCATCATCTACATAAATTTAATTTTGATTTATATCCTAAAATAGATCAATTAAGATTAAATAATGGTTTGATAGATACAGGGAATACTCAGCTTACATTTTCTGGTATATGGAATCATATAGGAGTAAATAATCATACCTTTTTGAAAGGTCAGTTTAAAGGAGACAATATAACTAATAGTAGTCACTATTTTGGTTTTACTATGCTACCTAAAAATTCATCTTTTAATGTTAACGTTGACTTAAATTGGGTTGGGATACCATGGTATCCACAAATTAATTCGCTAAATGGTACTATAAACTGTAAATTAGGTAAAGGTAACATTGATAATACTGGTAGAGGACGTACTATTCAAATACTTCGTTTAATTAGTTTTGACGCATTATTGCGTAAGCTAAAATTAGATTTTAGAGATACATTTAGTCAAGATTTTTATTATAACAATATTAGTAGTAATGGCACACTGAATAATGGTGTTTTAGTAACCAATGACTTACTAATAGATGGTTTATCTGCTGATGTTGAAATGAAAGGATTAGTAAATTTTGTTACGCGCCATATCAATATGCGCGCGGTTATTTCTCCAGATATTTCAGGTACCATAGGAGTAGCTACTGCATTAATTATTAATCCAATTATGGGTGCTATTGTATTTACTGTATCTAAAGTTTTAGCACCTCTATGGCACAAAATATCTCTAGTGTGTTATACTATTACAGGAAGTTTAGAGCGCCCTGTTATTAATAAGGTATTATGTCAAACAAAGACTATTAAAATAAATTAGTAATCATTTTAATAGTCTTTGTTTTGGAGTTAATGTATTATTGTTATATTAAATAGAAGTATATATTAGCAATCTTAGAGAATGTATTAATATTGAGCTTATAATGGATACCACCTAACTTGGTAAAGTTATAGTAGTTAAGAGTATAAGTACAATCATATTTACTCTTACATTATATAATAATAAATATGATTACATTTAACTTTCTTGCATATAATATAAAGATCTTATCTTTTAAAGATTATATTCTTATTTTAAAAAGATAACTTTTATACAGACTAATAATAAATGTTTATATAATTATTCAGTAATAATATTAGAAATATATTGATTTGAATTTTTATAAACTAATACTATTGTATAATGTAAATTAGTATTAATAAATATTAATTATAAAATAAAAATCTTTTATCATACAACATAATTTAATAACATTAAATTAAGTGAAGGTTAAAGTGCACTAAGATGGTTAATTATTTAGATGTAAAAGAGCAAAATAATATGAATCTAACATTAGTCAGCGAGCAGTTATTAACTGTTAATAAACTTAGTTATAAGGATATTTTTGCAGTATTGGAGAAATTATATGAACGTCAACTTGACTATGCAGATCTCTACTTTCAGTCTAGCTATTATGAGGCTTGGGTCATTGAAGATCGCATAATTAAAGAGGGATCCTATAATATTGACCAGGGTGTTGGTGTCCGAGCTATTAGAGGTGAGAAAACTGGTTTTGCTTATACAGACCAAATAACCTTGAATGCTCTTAATCAAATTGCGCAAGCTGCTCGTAGCATTGTACCTGAGAAAGGTAATGGTACTATAGCCTCATATTGTATTTCTAATAATATGAAATATAATTTATTGTACCCAGCTATTAATCCACTTGAAAGTTTATCGCGTGAAGATAAAATTGCTTTATTGTATCGTTTAGATAATACCGCACGATCAGAAGATTCACGAGTACAGCAAGTATTTGCTAGTCTTACTGGTATGTATGAGCTAATATTGGTAGCTGCTACTGATGGTACATTAGCAGCAGATGTTCGTCCTCTTGTACGTCTTGCAGTGAACGTCTTAGTAGAAGAAAAAAATGGACGCCGCGAACGCGGATCAAGTGGTGGTGGAAGTCGTTCTGGTTATAATTATTTCTTCGAATTAGTTGACAATGACATACGAGCTGATTGGTTCGCTAAAGAAGCAGTGCGTATAGCTTTAGTGAATTTATCGGCTGTTGCAGCCCCTGCCTGTGAAATGTCAGTAGTATTAGGTCCTGGATGGCCAGGTATATTACTGCATGAAGCTGTAGGTCATGGTTTAGAAGGAGACTTTAATCGTAGAGGTACTTCTGTATTTAGTGGTCAGATTGGACAATTAGTTGCTTCAGAGTTATGTACCGTAGTTGATGATGGTAGTATTAGGGGTTATCGTGGTTCCATTGCTATAGATGATGAAGGTGTACAGGGTCAGTATAATATACTCATAGAGAAAGGTATACTTAAGGGTTTTATGCAAGATAAAATAAATGCTCGTCTAATGGGACTAGCACCTACTGGAAATGGCCGGCGTGAATCATATGCTCATTTACCAATGCCACGAATGACAAATACCTATATGCTAGGAGGAAAATCTATACCACAAGATATTATTTCTAGTGTAGAGTATGGTTTATATGCACCAAATTTTGCTGGGGGGCAGGTAGATATTACTTCTGGAAAATTTGTCTTTTCTACTGCAGAAGCTTATCTTATAGAACAAGGGAAAATAACCAAGCCAGTTAAAGGTGCTATGCTAATTGGCTCTGGTATTGAGGTAATGCAGCAAATATCAATGGTAGGTAACGACTTAGCTTTTGATAAGGGTATGGGGTTATGTGGTAAAGAAGGGCAAAATATACCAGTGGGTGTTGGGCAACCAACACTAAAAATAGATTTAATAACAGTAGGGGGGACTGCATAAGATATTATCTTTTTATTTTCAATTTTATTTTTATAAAATTTATTAATTTTTTTACCTTTATTTTTTATTTATAAAAAATAATGCTGTCTCTCTCTAGGATAGAGAGAGACTTGTTTGTGTTATTTTTTATTAATTTTAGTATACAAATAACACCAAATATTAAAATACTACTTGGTATCTATCCGTCCAAGACGCTCTTTTATACGAGTAGATTTACCAGTACGTTCACGTAAATAGTACAATTTTGCTTTGCGAACAGCACCACTTCGTTTTATAGAAACACTTTCTATTAGAGGTGAGTGAGCCTGAAAAACACGTTCAACACCTTCTCCGTTAGAAATCTTACGAACAGTAAATGCAAAGTGTAAGTTACAGCGATTACGTATTGCAATAACCACTCCTTCAAATGCTTGTAGACGTTTTTTTAAACCTTCAACAACCCATACTTTTACTTCTAATGAATCTCCTACACGAAATGTAGGTATACCTTGTTTCATTTGCTCTTGTTCAATCTCTTTTATAATATTACTCATAACTATCTCTTACTTTAGGGTGTATTAATTTAATATATTTAAATAAAGTTTAGTTTTATAAAAATCCTAATATTTACATATATATTATTGCTATTGTAATTTATCTTCTTTAAGAAATTCAGATAATATCTGGGTCTGCTCTTTATTAAGATCTAGGTTATTTAGAAGTTTAGGTCGTCTTAACCATGTACGTACTAGTGACTGTTTTAAACGCCAGAGACGAATACTTTCATGATTTCCAGATAGTAGAACAGATGGTACTTCCATATCATATAGTTTTACAGGACGAGTAAAGTGTGGATAATCTAGTAAACCTTTAATAAATGAATCTCCTTTAGCCGAATCTGGATGACCTAGAACTCCCGGAATAAATCGTGATACTGCATCTATAAGTGTCATCGCAGGTAATTCACCACCACTCAATACATAATCGCCAACTGACCACTCTTCGTCTATTTCGGTTTGAATAATACGTTCATCAATACCTTCATACCTACCGCACACTAAGATTAATATCTTATTTTTTGCTAAGTTACAAACATCTTGTTGTTTAAGTTTTTGTCCTTGTGGCGAAAGATATATAATTTTAGCTCCTACTCCTGCTTCTATTTTAGCGGCATGAATAGCTTTCGTTAAAGGTTCTACCATCATAACCATTCCTGGACCCCCACCATAAGGTCGATCATCAACAGTGCGATGTTTATGGTACGTAAAATCTCGAGGGTTCCAAAGTCGTATAACGATAAGGCCTTTTTTTATAGCCCGTTTGGTAATTCCGTAATCAGTGATTGCACGGAACATTTCAGGGAATAAACTAATCACTCCAATCCACATAATTTCATCCATATCATATCAGTATAGAAATATATTCTATAAAATCTAAGATAATTACAAATTATACATTAAAAATTAGGATCCCAATCTACTTCAATAATATGCGTAATCAGATCTATTTTTTTAATTACTTGTCCAGTAATAAATGGGATTAAGTGTTTTTTAATACCTACTTTATCTTTTAAATTTTTTTTAATAACCATAACGTCATTAGAGCCAGTTTCTATTATACCAATAATATTACCTAATTTATATCCTTTGGTAGTAACTATTTGGCAGTTTATAAGATCCTTCCAGTAATAATTTCCATCTTCCAGTTTTGGAAATCTTAAAGACTCCACTATAACATTACAATTATTTAAAATCTGTGCTTTATTTCTATCATTAAATCCTTTAAATTTAATAATTAAACTATACTTGCTATTTTTCCAATTTTCTATCTCAACATATTGTAATTTCATAGAAATTTGGATAAACCACGGTTGATATTTAAAAATATTTTCTATTTTTTCAGTAAAAGAGAATAATCTAACCCAACCTAATATACCAAATGGAGCACCTATTACTCCTATTATTATAGGGTTAGTAAATTGTTTATTCATTGCATATAGATGTATTATTTTTATTAGTATTTTTAATTAGTTTATTAACACGATCAGACATTTTAGCGCCTAAGTTAATCCAATGGTGTACGCGTTTTAAATCAAAATACATATACTCTGCATGACCTACTGCTAGCGGGTTAAAAAATCCTACTCGATCTATGAAACCTCCATCACGTGCATTACGGCTATCGGTTACTATGATTTGATAGAATGGACGCTTCTTCGACCCCCCCCGAGCTAAACGAATTTTTACCATGAGTTCCTCAGCTAATATAAAAATTAAAATTTTTACTTCTTTTATTATAAAGATTATTCAAAGATAATCTGACGTTTATTTACAATTATTAATTTTAATTAAATAAACTATAATTTACTTAAAAAAAACCTGGCGGAATTATATCTTTTATACTATGCATATTTTTTTTTAAAAAACCGTTTTTTTTCATTTGCTGCATCATACGTTGCATTTTATCAAACTGTTGAAGTAAGCGATTAATATCTTGAACTTGCATACCAGAACCATTTGCAATACGACGTTTGCGAGAGCCTTTGATAATATCTGGATTAGAGCGTTCTTTGAACGTCATCGAATTAATCATTGCTTCCATATGTAATAAAAATTTATCATCTAACTGATCTTTCATATTTTCTGGTAATTGTCCTATACCTGGTATTTTTGCTAAAATATAGGAAATACCACCCATATTACGTATTTGTTTGAGTTGCTTTATAAAATCGGTCAAATCAAAAGGGTTACCTTGTTTTATTTTTTTTGCCCATTTAGCAGTTTGAGTACGATCAAATTTATTTTCAATATCTTCGATAAGTGATAATATATCTCCCATACCTAAAATACGAGAAGCTATACGATCGGGATAAAATGGTTCTAAGTCTTGGGTTGTCTCACCAACTCCTAAAAATTTAATTGGCTTTCCGGTGATATGACGTATAGATAAAGCCGCACCCCCACGAGCATCACCGTCTACTTTTGTTAATATTATTCCAGTTAACGGTAATATTTCATTGAAGTATTTTGCAATTTTTGCTGCGTCTTGACCTGTCATAGCATCTACAACAAACAGTGTTTCAACAGGACAAACAGCGGTATGGATCTGTTTAATTTCATTCATCATTGCCTCGTTGATATGTAAACGACCGGCTGTATCAACGATCAAAATATCATAGAATTTCTGTTTGGCATATTGTAATGCTTTACTAACAATTGTAATTGGTTTTTCTTGAGTTGTAGAAGAAAAAAAATCAATTTGTACGCATTTAGCTAAAGTTTCCAACTGTGTAATTGCTGCAGGACGGTAAATATCTGCAGAAACTACTAAAACTTTCTTTTTATACTTTTCTTTTAAGAACTTACCAAGTTTACCAATACTAGTTGTTTTCCCTACACCTTGCAATCCTGCCATTAAAATTACGGCTGGAGGTTGGGTGTTTAAATTGAGTGAATTATTAGTTTGCCCCATAGCTTTTGCCATTTCTTTTTTTACTATTTTAATTAATTCTTGACCGGGGGTAAGACTTTTATTTACTACTTTTCCTAAAGCATATTTTTGTACATTTGCAATAAAATCATGCACTACCGGTAGAGCAACATCTGCGTCTAATAAGGCTATGCGTACTTCACATAAAGTATCTTTAATATTTTTTTCGGTGAGTCTGCCTTGACCGCTGATATTACGTAATGAACTCGATAATCTATCACTTAAATATTTAAACATAGTGTTTCTACTTAGAGTTAAAATGGTGCGTGAAAGTAACAACCTAGATATAGGTTAGTCAAAACTAGCATATAATATTTTCCTAATTTTTAGTTTATTACTAATAAAATATATAGTATATTAAAATTTATTAATTTATTTTATAACAAATTTTTAATTTTTGTAAATAAGATATAATTCTATATCTGTATAATGAATAATATATTTTTAATTAAAAAATTACATAAAATATTGACAATAATTTATAAGTTATCTTTATATTACTTAATACTTTTATTCTTAATAATATGATCATTATTCAAAAATAACTATTATCATATTATTATTTATTTTAAGAAAATTATATCTTTAATAAAAGTAAAATAATATGTTTAATATTACCATATATATTAGGTAGTCTTTTATTTTAAAAATAAAAAATTAATTATTTTTTAAATATCTTATAACAATAGCAGTAATTATTAAAATTAATTAATTTAAGTTTTGATACTACAGTTAATAAAATGTTATACTTACTACATGATAAAGTATAATCTCTAGAGTATTCAAAAATATATAAGAAATTATTTACATTAATAATAAAAAAGAAAACTAGTAATTATGTATTACCTGTACTACCAATATTATTGGTAGTACAGGTAATGTTTCACTATTATTTGTGAAATACATCAAAGATATAACTTATTTTAAAAATTTATTGTACTTATAAGATAAAATTTTTTATTACATTATAAAGAAAACTACTTTTCTATATATTTAATATTATATTTCAACATTTAGCATAATACCTATAGTTTTATATTGAATATAGTATAATTATTTAGTACAATATATAATATAAACATTTTTTTATTTGTTAGTAACTGATTAAATCATGCATTCTTATTGTTGTAATATTACTATGATATATATTTAGCTATTATTTTTTCGATATAAATAATATTTAATGATCTTATTCATGATAACTACATTATAAAAGTAAATTATATAAGTGTTTTGAGGATTATATTCATACAGAATACTCTAGTACTGTCTGATAGTAAGAGTATTACTAGTATATTAAAAGTATTATTACATAGACTATATTGAATAATAATTACTATATTACCCTATTCATGGTTATATTTAATGAGGGTACTATTTAGTAAAATTTAAGTATGATATTAATTTTATATATTTTAAAGCAATTCATGAGTTATGATAAGCTTCATTTTAGATAAGAGTGGTCATTTAAGAGATATTACTATTTAGTATAATGACTATTTATAATAAAAGTATATAACTATTAAAGATAATATCTTTAGTGACTGTATTTTATTTATGTTATGGAAAAGTAAATATTAATTTTGCTTAGTTATATAGGTATTAATATAACTAATATTATCACCATAATTCATAATTATTTCTATCATTTAAAACAAAAATATTAAATATTTTTTGTGATTTTTATTTAAATAACTGAATATCTTATTATTAACCTTGTGCCTTAGTAAGAAAATAAATATCTCAATTTAGATAATAAATATTATTGAAATGATTATTTCAGTTATAATTAAATTGAAATAAATCAAATTTAAGGATTATAGAATTATAAGTTATTATAGCAATATTACTAAGCTATTAAGAGCTATATATTTATATTTAGTTAGATATATTATCTAGAGTTTTTTAAACTATTACTGATTTTTTTAGTAATAGCATTTTTAACATATATTCTCTAATTTTTACTTATTACCTATTAATTACTTCTAATGCTTATTAAGCAAGTTGTTAATATTTAATATTACATGGTTTAATGTATATTACATTTTTGTTCTTAATAATTATTTTATTTGTATATTATTACTATTTGAAAAATAATATTTTACGTAATGAATATATATTCAGTTTTATTGTGGTTATAAATAAATAAAGAATATAGATATTCTTTATTATGATACTCATCGATAATTTTGATTGTATTATTTTTAGTTAATTAGACTTATACTTTTATAAGTATAATGTATTAATAGACTTATTTTAAGATATTTTAGATTTGTTTAGGGTATTATTCAGTTTTTATAATTAAATAATAATTTTAACATTAATATATTACTTCTCAGTTTTTAGAACACTATTTTATAGTGCAACTAGTAACTACTAACTGTAATATATTTAACTTAATCTTATGAATTTATTTAAATAAATCCCAAAAATATAAAAGATGAATTGTTATATTATATAGTTTTTTATAAAAATAGCTATACATGATATTTGGTAGCTATTTATTTAGATAAATGCCACTATAAACTATTAATTAGTTAATATAAGTTATTCTATTTATAGAATATTACACTATTCTTATACCATATAAAATGTAGTAAAATATGATTTATTACTATGGTTAATCATTTATATATTTGTATTTTCTCTAATTGTACCTACATTATTAAATTATTTAAAAATTTTGCGATAAAATATAGAAGGCTAATTTATGTTGCATTAGTTTTTATCTCTAACAACATGGTTATTAATATAAAAATATTAATACTTGCTTATATAGCAAGCATATATCTAATGATATAAATAACTATTTATTAATACTGATATCATAAATACTGTAATAGATTATCTATCTTATTACTATTAAGAATAAAATTTAATAAAGTTGATTAGAATATTTATTAGAAATATGATTAGTATCATTAATTTTATACTACAACAATATAGCTATATCAATTATAAGAAATTAATATTTTGCATAAATATTATTACTTTAGGTTTATAATAAGTAGATATATACTATAAAATTATTTTTATATTTTTGTTAAAATAAAGATTTATAAATAAATTGTATTACAATTTTTAATATTAAAGTATTATGTATTGTACAAGTAAATGTTTTTAATACTTCTAACTATATTGTACTATATAAAATATAGTATATTTTATACTATCACCATACTGTATAAAGCATCATAGTACCATACACTTAAAGGTAAATCTAGTTAATTAATCTTCACTTTAGATGATTGCTAGTCACTAGTATTGATATTCAAGATTAGTATTATTATGAATTAATTAGAAATATTTAATAGTTAGTTTGTAACTACTAAGTTTAAGTTAATATAATTTTATTATAACATATAATATTATTAATAGTCTTTATGAAATACATTTTATTTAAATGGTAAATTTTATTGGGTTTTAAAGTACTATATTTCAGATGAAATGTTTTATTTTATTACTTCAGGTCTTGATTTAGCTAATTAATAAAATAACTAATAATTAGTTTAAATAGTATATTTTAGGATGTTATGAGATTATATACTGTAATATAGATACGATTTTAGAGGCAAAACTTCTAATAATTTAATTTACTATTTTTATTAATTATTTCATGGATAGTATAGAGATAATGATAGTAATCATATATTGCTATTTAATATTAATTTTAGTAAAATTATACATTATATTTTTTAGAATTTTAGTTTTTAAATAAGATAAAACATTATTAGTACTATGTTTAGTATTATGTTTTTATATTATAGTGTTAATTTTTATATTAATAGCAATAATTATTATTAATGCGTATAGGGTTTCATCTGATAATTAATTAAAATTTATATAATTGCTTATAAACAATACTAGTTTCATAGAGCCATATAAAAACTAAGTTAGTCATATTTTTTTTACTAGATGTTACTGTATTTACTTGTATTTTTTAGTTCTAAATCTAATAAAAATTATTATCAGTAAAATACTTATATCATATATATATTATATGTTAAATATTTTATATTTCTTATTAATAATTTATCTTCTTTCTATGAATAAAGTTATAATAGTCTTTATTTATATCTTACTAATGCTAAAAATATTTAACTATTATTTTTAATTACTTAATATATCAGTATTATAATAAATTAAATAAGATGATATAAAATATCATATATTGTACTTCTTCTTAATATATATTAGATGGTATTAAATTATAAGTGATTAATAAATGATTTTTAGTAAACCCATTCTATCTGAACTTGTGATCATAGCTCTTATAAAATATATTATTTAGATAAAAAGTAATCGCTAGTTATAACTAATAGTTAGAGTAATGTATTACTTAATATGTTATTATTTCGATGAATAATAAAAAAATATATAGACCATTTTATTTAAACAGGTCAGTTTATTAAAAATAAACTTGGCCATTAAATCTTTTATATAATCTAACTATAAATAATAAAATTAATATTTATTAGAGTGCAATTTATGTAAAATACTAGGAATAAAGTTATATATTTTATTTAATTCTACTTGTATGTAAAAATAGACTATTTTATATAAAGTATACTGTTACACAGTAACAATACTATTGACGTTAATTAAATGTTTAATAAAATATTCTCTTAAATTTAGTTTTAATAGTTATTTATACTGTAATTATTAATGAAAATACTACCTTAGTAGTTTTTTTTGAATAATTATTAATATTAAGATAATATTTTTATTAAACTTGTGATATAGACCTTAAAAGTAATATAAATGCAATTATATTGAAATTTTACGGTAATGATAAAATATTTCCGATCTAATTACTACTCGATATTTTAGGTATAGTAGATAAATTTATTTCTTTCTAGTTTTCAGGATTATCCTTTAGTTATGTTTAAAAAATTTCGTGGTATTTTTTCAAATGATTTATCTATTGATTTGGGTACAGCTAATACCCTTATTTATGTAAAAGGACAGGGTATTGTATTAAATGAACCATCTGTAGTAGCTATTCGCCAGGATCGCATGGGATCCTCTCAGAAGAGTGTTGCTGCAGTAGGGTATGAAGCTAAGCAAATGTTGGGTCGTACTCCGGGTAATATTGCTGCAATACGTCCTATGAAAGATGGAGTAATAGCTGATTTCTTTGTAACTGAAAAAATGCTTCAGTATTTTATCAAACAGGTACACAGTAATAGTTTTATGCGCCCCAGCCCACGTGTTCTAGTATGCGTCCCAGTGGGTGCAACTCAGGTTGAGCGTCGTGCTATTCGTGAATCTGCTCAAGGAGCTGGTGCACGTGAAGTTTTTCTTATTGAGGAACCAATGGCCGCAGCTATTGGTGCGGGGCTACCAGTGTCTGAAGCAACAGGCTCTATGGTTGTTGATATAGGTGGCGGTACAACCGAAGTTGCAGTTATTTCTTTGAATGGTGTTGTTTACTCCTCTTCTGTTCGTATTGGAGGGGATCGCTTTGATGAATATATTATTAATTATGTTCGTCGTAACTATGGTTCACTGATTGGTGAGGCAACTGCTGAGCGAATAAAACACGGTATAGGTTATGCCTATCCAGGGAATAAAGTTCAGGAGATTGAAGTTCGTGGTCGCAATCTAGCTGAGGGTGTACCACGTGGTTTTACATTGAATTCTAACGAAATACTAGATGCTATGCAAGAACCTCTCACTGGTATTTTAAGTGCGGTAATGGTTGCTTTAGAACAGTGTCCACCAGAGTTAGCTTCTGATATTTCAGAACGTGGTATGGTTTTAACTGGCGGTGGTGCACTATTGCGTAATTTTGAATATCTATTAATGGAAAGAACTGGTATTCCAGTTATAGTTGCTGAAGACCCATTGACTTGTGTAGCTCGTGGTGGTGGAAAAGCATTAGAAATGATTGATATGCATGGTGGTGATTTATTTAGTGAAGAATAATTATTAGTTAGTAGTAACTATATAATTTTCTTACTCTATTTATCATCAAAACTGCTTATATAGTTTAAGTAAAAATGCTTATTTCTTAATCTCTAGGAGAGAAGAAATTTTATGAAGCAAATTTTTACTAGAGATCCTTCTGCACAATCACGTCTTTTAATAGCCGTAATTGCTGCAATAGGATTAGTGATTACAGATACTCATTTGAGTTCTTTTATGTATATCCATAATTACCTTGATACACTTGTAAGTCCATTATATTTTTTTTCAAATGGACCTATTAATATTATAGAAAGAGTGTCTCATACATTAGCTACCCGTAAAGAATTAAAATCAGAAAATCAAACATTACGTCAAGAACTATTATTAAAAAATAGTGATATTCTATTACTTAATCATTTTAAACAGGAGAATACGCGCTTAAGAGAATTATTAGGTTCATCCTTGCGTCATGATGAGCATAAAATGATAACTCAAGTTCTATTAACATTACCTGATCCTTATAGTGCTCAAGTAGTAATAGATAAAGGTAGTAGTAGTGGGGTATATTTAGGTCAACCAATTATTAGCGATAAAGGCGTAGTTGGTCAAGTAGTAGCTGTTGGTAAAATTACTAGCCGTGTTCTACTTATTTGTAATATATCACATTCCTTACCTATTCAAGTATTACGTAATGATATACGTGTACTAGCTATAGGAAACGGGTATAATTATGATCTAACACTTGCACATGTACCTATTAATACAGACATTAGGGTTGGAGATATGCTGGTTACTTCTGGTTTAGGTGGACGCTTTCCAGAGGGATATCCAGTTGCTATTGTTTCTTCAGTAAAGGCTGACAATCAACATGCATATACTGTTATAAAAGCACATCCAACTGCGGGTCTACAGCGTTTACGTTATCTATTACTATTATGGGGGGTAGATCATAATCATATTATGCCAGCAGATGAAGTGCATCGTATAGCTAGTGAACGCTTAATGCAGATGGTACTATGTAGCTAAGGGTAAGATCTAATATGGTGATTATCTATGGATACTATATCTTAAGTTTACCCTATTAAATATTAAACTTTTTGTGGATGTTAATATATAGTAAAATAACCTACTAATGTTATATGAATAACTTTTTATGCGGTATTAGCATTAAAGGAGGTTTTAGTGTTAGGGTATCAAAGGCAGAGATATTGGATAATTTGGTTATTTTTTTTATTAGCTTTTATTCTACAAATTATACCGTGGCCCCATGCACTAATGATATTACGTCCTAATTGGTTGGCTTTATTTTTAATTTACTGGGTAATAGAATACCCACAATATGTTAATATTGGGACGGGTTTTATGGTCGGTTTAATATGGGATTTGATTTTGGGATCAATACTAGGTATACATGCATTAGCGTTTAGCTTACTAGCTTACTTAGTTGCATTTAAGTTTCAAATATTCCGTAATATACCATTATGGCAGCATTCTCTACTAGTAGTATTTTTAACTGCTGCTGTAGATGTAATAATTTTTTGGGGAGAATTTAGTATTCTACATGTATCTTTTCATCCAGAGTTATTTTTAAATAGTATAGTAAATGGTGTACTTTGGCCGTGGTTATCCTGGCTAATGCGGAAGCTTGATTATAGTTTTAAACTATAGTAATTTTATGTATTATATTATATTAACTAAGTAAGTTTAAAGCAATATAATTTAAATGATTAAACAATAATATGTAATAAAGTTATATTCTTAATTTTAATAATTATTAAGAATAATACATCTCTTGCTAGAAATAAATTAAGATCATTATAAAATTAAGTACTTACAATAAATTATTGAGTGATATTTATTTTTATTTCATTGGGTCTATATTAAATTATTCATTATTATTGTTAAATTTTTATAATAAAACAATAGTTATTCTAAAATTTTATTAAATGATCTATATTATAAATATAGGTTATAACTTATTACCTTATAAGTTATAAATATTCAGATAAATTTATATAAATTTAATAATATAAGGTGATATTATTATAATTTAATTAGTTTTATAAGACATTACTAGTAGTTGTATTTTTTTAAATAGTACTTGACTAAATAAATTAATTTTATTATTTATATAATATAAATATATAACAGAATATAATTTTTATATATTTTTATTTATATAAATAAATAGTTATATATTATTTTTGATACTAAATAAAGCGTTTAGATTCTAAGGAATTATTTGTTCTATTATAAATATATAAACTATTATTATAGGAAGAATTTACTAAGTATAAAAATGGATGTAGTATATTAAATACAATATAAAGAATGATTATAGTGTTAATAACGAATAATACACTGAAAATTAATCAAATATAGTACAGCCATTATATATTAAATATATTAAAAAATGTCTTATATATCTAAAATATACTACCTTAAAAACTCTGAGATTAGTTGATTAAATAAACTAAAATGAGCATAAAATATTATATTAAGTAGTTAACTAAATGAATGATTTATAATAAATACTAACATAATCACTTTGAAGTATAACTACAGACAGTACAAATATTATATGGAAGAGGATATCGTCTTAAATTTTATGTTTTATAAAAACAATATTTTCTTATCATCAAATGATTGTAACTTATATTGAAATATAGCAATGTTTTTTTATCTAAAAAAAGACATGATTTATGTTAAAAGTATTACTATTTTTAATAAAAACATCTACTTACTTTATTATGCAATGTTATATTTTATTAATACAATTATTTAAATATAATTAATTTATTAAGATAATTAAGTATGTAATTGTAAATAATTTTTTTCTAAAATCTATTAGATATTTGATTAATTAATAATAGTCATTACCAGGATTTAATTCATATTAAAACACAGGCTTTATTTTTGGGATTTTCAAGACAGAAAATAATCTTAAATATAGCAATTTTTTCTAATAGAAAGATTTTATCAAATAATAATTAAGAATTATACTGGATATTTTTACGTAGAAATATCATAAAATTATATTAATTAAGAGTAATATTTAAATAAATATTTTTCTAAATTTAGTTACTGATTTTATAGTTCTAAGTTTAATAAAAGATGATATAATAGGTTTATTAATGAAATCCTGTAGTATGATACTACTGGTATTAATAATTGATTATATCAATATTTCTATTTTTACGAGAATATTATAGTACAATAAATATGATCAAAAATCATATTTATTGTACTATAATATTCTCGTAAAAATATATATTACTCCTAATTTAAAATAAATATTTTTATCTCTACCAATCTAATTTAATCATTATTAAGGGATAGAAATTTTATGGTATATGCAAAAAAAATTGGACTAATTTCTTGTACTAGCATTGTTGCTGGTAATATTATGGGAAGTGGAATAGCATTATTACCAGCTAATCTTGCTCAACTAGGTTCTATCTCTATTATTGGTTGGATAGTTGCTCTGATCGGAGCAATGGCAATAGCATATGTGTATGCTAGACTTACAATAAAAACCCCTTATAATGGTAGTTGTCTTATTTCTAGCTCAGGTATAGCTTCTGCTTGTTCTTTTCAAGCAGGAGTATTATATTACCATGCAAACTGGATAGGTAATCTTGCCATTTGTATAACAGCTGTATCATATCTTTCAACTTTTTTTTTAATTTTAAATCATCCAATACCTGCAGGTATTACTTGTATATTGATTATTTGGATTCTTACTTTTGTAAATATGCTTGGTGGAGTGTGGGTGGGTAGGTTAACTATCGTGGGTTTATTAATGGTACTAATTCCAGTTCTTGGTACTAGTATTTATGGGTGGTATTGGTTTAGTCCTATTATTTATCAAGCAAATTGGAATACTTCTGGTAGTACAAATTATTATGCCATTGTTCATAGTATTTTATTGTGTATATGGTCTTTTATTGGAGTGGAATCTGCTGTAGTTAATATTAATATTGTGAAAAATCCTAAACGCAACATTCCTATTGCGACTATACTAGGAACACTACTTGCTGGTATAATATATATATCTGCTACACAAGTTATTTTTGGTATATACCCAGCTTCTATGATCGCATCATCTGGAGCGCCATTTGCAATGATTAGTTCTAGAATAGTTGGAAATTGGGCAAGTATACTAGTTTCAATATTTATATTTTTTTCTTGTTTAAGTTCACTTGGTTCTTGGATTATGTTGGTGGGTCAAGCAGGTGTTCGCGCTGCACATAATGGGAATTTTCCAAAAGTATATGGTGAAATTGATCGATATGGTATTCCACGCAAAGGTCTGTTTTTATCAGCAATAAAAATGAGTTTGTTAATGATAATTATTACTATTTTAGATACTAAAGGTGGTAGAATATCGGATTTGTTTGGTGAACTAACAGGGATGACTGCACTATTAACGATTATACCGTACTTTTATTCCTGTGTTAACTTAATATATTTAGATAATTTTAAGATAAAAAATATACTTGATTTGATAATGTCTTTATTAGGCTGTATTTTTTGCGTTATTGCCCTAATAGGGGCTAACTTGTTTAAGTTAATAGGAACCTTTATTATTAGCTTAATTATTCTAATTTTCTATTCATTTAAGATAAACAAGATAAAGTAAATAAACAGATAAACAGCGTTAATTTTTATATATATTAAAATTCCTCACGTAACAAAAAATATTAAAGTTTATAATTTAAGTTTTATAAGAGTATTTTATAGATATTTTGAATACTATATTATTTAATATAATAATATAATTATACACTGTGTATTATTTTAATTTATTTATTTGAATATAGAGATAAGTATCTAACTCTATTAATCCTAAATACTATAATTATTTACTAAAATTTATTCAATAAATTTATTGTTTCTTAATTTTGTACGAATTACGATACAAAATCGTAATTATTTTAATATTTTAATGTTTTTAAAGTAAGTAAGTCATATGTTGATTATTAATTATATATTAACTATAAGGATTTTTATATACATAATTAATGTAAATTATTAAAAGATAGAATCTCTTATGTTATACAACAAATTAAGTAGATATTTTTATAAAATATTATTATTAAACTAATTGTAAGATATAAAACTCAATATATAGAGGATTATTAAGAGAGTATGTTTGGTATTGTTATTCTTAAATAATTTATTACACTATATTTATTTACTAGTTTATAGAAGTTTATAGTTTTAATTTAAAATATATTTTTATGCATTAAAGTCCATGTATTTAATAGTTATTAGTATTTATTTATTTATTTTTTATTAGTAAATATTTATTGAGTTTTTATACAAGTATTATTCTAAGTATAGATACGGTCTTAATCTAAAATGAAATATAGATAATAATTAGTAATATATTCTTTATGATATTGAGTTACTAAGACTGTATAAATACTACTTTTATAAAGTAAATATACTTAAATAGTTAAATATAAAAATACATTAGTATCTTGTTTAATTCTTTATAATTACTCTTTTTATGTTATGTAACATATGTTACTATAGTCTACATAAATATATTAAATACTATATAATTCTTATTATTTATTTATTGTTGATATAATAACTTCTTATAATAAAGAAGATAATTTTAAATATATTTTTTACATAAAGCAATTATTTATTTGAATATATAAGCTTATTTATCTATGGTAGTAATCGTAGATATTTTTAAATAAATAATACTTTAGTTATAGATGATATCGCTCTTTATAGAAGAGTATTTTAACACACTTTATTAATAAAAACGTAATGCTTTTTTAATAAAGTGTGTTATAGCGCAGTAGATTGTTCTTATTTAATTTTTGGAATACTAATATTTTTCTGGGGTTATAGCTCAGATGGAAGAGCGCTTGCATGGCATGTAAGAGGTCAGCGGTTCGATCCCGCTTAACTCCAAAAAATTTAAAAATTAATGATAATATTACGTTATGTATTGATATAAAATATAGATTTAATTAAGTTATTATAATAATAATATATATCTCTTAAATAATTAATAAAGATTAAAAGAGATTATTAATTTTATTTTTTAGATATATTATCCTTAGTATTATCGTAATAATAATATCGTTAATTCAAGTATTAACTATATTATTTTATAAAATATTTTTTTAAAATATTGAAATTCTCTAAATATATGTAATTATACTAGTATTATCATCATATCGAGTAAGGTACATTATATTAAAAATATTAATAGATTACCATATATCTATATATAGATATATAGTAATCTTCCCTTAGAAATATAAAAAGTAATCTTATACTACTAATGATTATATTAAACAATTAATAATATAATTCTAGTATTTTGTACTAATACTGATTATAATTAATTAAATAAGTATTTTGCAGAAAATATAGCTATAGTTTATATAACCTATATCTTCCATTAAAAAGACTTTTAATTATTAAAATAAATTGATTATAAATAGTAATAAATTTTTTTTATTAATTACATCAGTAATTTACTAAATGATAGTAAAATATACAAAATAATATAAATTTTTTTAAAAAATAACAATCTATCCATATAGTTTCACTACTAAAATAATCTTTAATAAAATATAAAAACAGATATAGCTTAATTAATGGGTATTTATATAATTATTTTATAATTTTGTTAGCTAATATTTAATTTATTTTAAAATACAAATTATTTACCCCGCCAAGTAGTATTTTTGAAATTATCTTCAAGGATGATTCCTAAATCATTTAATTTATCTCGTATTGAATCTGCTGTTTCCCATTTTTTTGCTATACGTGCATCCTGGCGTTGTTTAATCATTTTTTCGATTAAAGCAAACTGATTATCATAGGTATATATAATTTTTTTGAGAAAAATTTCTGGATCTTGTTTTAACAACCCCAAGATAGTTGCTAACTTACGTAATTCAGCTGCCATTGCATTTGCACGAGTCATATCATATGATTTTAAGCGGTTTACTGCTCTTGCTAAATCAAATAGTATTGAAAAAGCTTTAGGTGTATTAAAATCATCATCCATAGCTTCGCGGAATTGTTTTTCAAAACATCCACCATCTTTTTCTGGTTTAACATTAGGATCTGTGCCTTGTAGTGCAGTATATAGACGTTCTAGAGCTAATCGGGCATGCTTAAGATTATATGGACTATAGTTTAGTTGACTACGATAATGACTAGACAGTAGAAAGTATCTCAACTCCTCACCATCGTGATTTTTTAAAATTTCGCGGATAGTAAAGTGATTACCTAATGATTTAGACATTTTTTCTCGATCGATAATTACCATACCAGAATGAATCCAGTAGTTTACATGAGGACCATCATGGGCACAACTAGACTGGGCAATTTCGTTATCATGATGGGGAAACATTAAGTCTGCACCACCCCCATGTATGTCAAAATGGGATCCTAGTTGTTTATAAGTCATAGCTGAACATTCAATATGCCATCCTGGACGTCCTGCCCCCCATGGAGATTCCCAATGAGGTTCATTTAATTCTGATATTTTCCAAAGTACGAAATCTAAGGGGTTATGTTTTATATCAATAATCTTTACACGTTTACCTATTTGTAATTTTTTAAGATTTTGACGAGATAGTAAACCATAATTAGGATAGCTATTTACAGAAAACATTATGTCGCCATTACTAGCAATGTATGCATGTTTACGTAAAATAAGTTTTTCTATAATCTTAATTATTTCAGGAATATGATCAGTTGCCTTTGGTTCAATATCTATACGTATAATGTTTAACTCATCAAAGTCTTTATGCATTTCAATGAGCATGCGTTGTGTTAGTTGATTGCAAGTCTCGTTACTTTCTATTGCACGTTTAATAATTTTATCATCTATATCAGTTACATTACGCACATATTTGAGATTATAGCCTAAATAACATAAGTAACGTGCAATAATATCAAAAGAGACAAAAGTACGTCCGTGACCTATATGACAGAGATCATAAATTGTGACTCCGCAAACATACATACTTACTTGATTAGTATCAATGGGCTTAAATTCTTCTTTTTTACCAGTGAGTGTATTAAAGATCTTTAACATCTAGTATATCCATATTTTAAAATATTAAATGAAGTATATTTCACTATATGTAAAAAGTTTAAAATAAAAACTTCTAGTCCTTATATTTTTTCAAGCATCTAATAAGTAAAATAAAATTTAATATATTGTAGCTAATTTTATGTTTACTTATATAGGATATATTATTACAATAATAATTGTAATGATGTTGTTTTTACTCTATCAAAAGCAAATAAAAATTAAATAATATATTTTAATCTTTATAGATTATTTATATAAAAATGATTATAATCAAAAAATTATAATGTAGCGGTATTAAGCTATGGTATTTATTATATATAATATAGATATTAGTATTATAAGTTGTACAATAATTTAATCATAATAAAATTGTTAGTTTATTTAATCAATCATGGAATATTATTTAAATTTTTTGCTACATCATTATAAGTATCTTATTTGAGTTAGTATTATCAAACTATATAGTGTATATTGTTTTTAATGTTAGATTAAATATTTAGTAACTTATATAAAAAAATAATTATAAGAATGACTTTTTATATAATATTTAATTACATGAAGATCCATTTATTATATTATCCCCTAAATTAAATATTAGTGCGGTAGTTATAAAGAAAATAATATATTTTATTAATTATGTTAACGGCAGGTTAGTTATTTTATAATCTTTTAATTACAAATTAGTATAATACAAGATGAATTATATTTCATCTGTTAATAAATAGATTATAGTTAGCTAATAATTTTCAATAAATTATTAATTATATTTAAATAATAATTTTATTAATTAATTTGTTAATAAAATATATATAAGAATAAAATATAGTGATTAATATTAATTTGAATATTTTTACTTAAAATGAATAAATAATATATATAAATATATTTAAAATTATAAAATAATATAAATAGAGCATACCTGCTTATTTATACATTAACTAATATGAATATATATTTATGATATTTTATTAATATAAGTCATGTATGATCTTGGAAATATCTCAGTAAGATTAAAGATGTACAATACTGTAATATTTTAAATTATTTTTATAAACAGTTTAACTATAAAGAGAAGATTTCTGGTATAGAAAAATGTTATACATCGTACAATGTATAAGATAAAATATTACTATTAGTAAATATTTCTAGTATAGTTATATAACTATGAATAAATATCTAGTAAACTAAATATATTATATTATTAAAATGTAGTATTACTAGTTTGTATTTATATTAGAATTGTTCTTACTCGTTATCTTTAAATAAATATAAATATACTTAATAATAAGAGATTACTCTATAATAATTCATTATTTAGAGTAGATAATATCTAGTTTATATTTTTTAGTGTAAGAGTATTTTTTATAAAAGTCACTACCTAAAAATATTTAAAAATATTTAATATATTCATGTTTTATAATTATCATTATATTTTGCCTATATTATAGAGTGTAATACCTCACGTATCTAAATATTTAGATAAATACCGCTTTAATGACTCATGATCATTACTAATATGGTGAGATAATAACATATATAAAATATTATATAAAAATAAAAAGTAATTTTGTATTATGTCTTTAAGAATTGAACTACCTTAATATTAAATATATAAGAATAAATAAATTTATTAAAAACTAAGGTCATTTTATCTTAAGATAAAATCTTTTAATATTAATTAATCATTAATGAAATAATTACTGGTTAACTAATTTTTAAATTATATTCAGAATTTTTTCACTTATAATGTACAATAAGATTACGCACTATTAATTTACAGACATTATTCTACAATAGATAGATTTTTATACTAGTTATATCAGTATAGTAATACTAATATATTAAGAATTATAAGAGTGAAAATTTTTATTGATGTTTATTTTTATTTCATGCGGTTTTTAAAGAAATATTTTTTTTGATAATGTAACTACATTATAGTGTTTTATTAAAAAAATATAATTTAAATCTTATATAAAAATAATTTTGTATATATACAATATAGATATAAATTTTTTTTATTAATTCATAATTAAACCTATTATTATATTAAGTTATTATATCAATACGGTTATTCTTATATTTAATACTATATTTAATTTATAATATTAGATATAATAACTTTTATTAATTATAAAATATGTTATATCTTAAAAATAAGATTTTGTTCTATTAGATAGAATCTAAAATAGATTATTTTATTTTATTAATGATTATTATTTTTAAATTATTTTTAATAAAATAAAGACTACATAAGTCATTTTAAAAAATATTATAACTGAAAATAAGATTTTAAAAATATAGAGCCAAGAACCTATCATCACATTATTGAATTTTATTTATTGATTATATTTGTAGTTTTATTTATATAGAATATTATTTTGAATAATATTCAAAAACTAAATTTTACAGGATATGTTTTTATCTTTATAAAAAAATTTAATTTTTAAAAATATATATTTTTTATGGTATTTTACTAGTATGATGTTTCTTAGTTCGGTATATATAATATATTTTATGCTAAAAGCATATACGCCAATTTATTAAAGAAGTTATCATAATTTTATAGAAAATTAATACTAAGTTTCTTGATATTAATACACCAGGATTTAATAAAGGTTATATTATTGGAAAAGATACAATCTTACTATCATAATATTAGGTATTTTATTTATTCAAGTAAATTTAATCTAGGATTATAACAATCCTATTTTAAAGTTGTTTATTATTAATTGAAATATTACTTAATAACAAATAGGATTTTAATATGTTGTGATATATATTATTTCAGTAATGCATTACAAACAAAAGTAATACAGATTGATCATACTATTAAGTATACATGGGGGGGTTATTATAGTGAATGTTATTGTATTTTTATATAAAACATTATATATAAAAAGAAATACTAAAGCTATAATAATATTTATGTGTAGTAAAAGTGGTATAGATAGTTTCTAAAAAAAGTTACTAATATATTATTGAAATGTAAAAATAGATTTAATATTATACTTATACGTTTTATTGTGAGTATCTTACATATAAGATAATATCTTAGTTATACTAATTTTGAGAAAACGTTGCTCAGTTAAAATTTTATTTAGATTAATAAGTTAAACGAATGAACTACGAAGCATTTTTAGGAAAAAATTTTTAATATCTTATAGGATATTTAAAATAATATAATATATTAGATATATGTATAATATTATATTAATTATTAAAATATTTTTTTTACTAACTACATTACTTATCTTAATTTTTAAATTATTAAAATAGTCCAATTAGATAAATATCTATATTATTTTTAATTTAGTATTAACAATATATAAATAAATATATATAAACTTTATAAAATGTATTTTTTTCAGTATACCCAAATATGGTACAATTTAAATTATCATCTATATTTACTATATATTTTGTTCCTACAAACATTATATATATACAATGTTTGTTTTTAATGCACTACACTTTAAAAATAATTTATTGATTAATAAATACTTATAGTTTGTAAGGACTATAAAGTTGTAAAAAATATTTAATAGCAGAATAAATAAAATTATTTTTATTTTACTAAATATAAAATTTTAATTTATTAGTGTTATATTATAAGATATTTTATCAAAAATAAGATCCAATAGTATTGTTAAACTTCATGTGTTTTATATAGTTTCAGTAATATATTAATAAATATTATATCATATATTACTCAAATAATCATATAGTTTAATAACTAATATACTAATATGAAATTTAATTAAGATACTAATCTTAAAATATCTAATTTTTAACATTATCATTAATTTTTATATATTTTATATAAAAATTAATGATATTATTCTATAATAGTTTTTAAAGGAATATTTCCTTAATATAATTAAAATTATATCATTAAACTTTTATTTAAAAGTTAAGAACTTATTTCTCAAATAAGGTATTTTAAAATTAAATAATAATATTGAAAATCATATCCAAATAAATTTAGCAAGAATAATTATTCTCACTACTTAATTAAAACTTGATTTATTAAATTTAAATACATGCATATCTTATTAAGAGGTAATGCATGTAATATTAATTAAATTTAATTTAGGGTGTAGTATTGTTTAGCTAAATAAGCTAAAATAGTGATATTTTCATAATAGCTATTAAATAGTATTTAATTATTCATTAAAAGTAATTATCTATCAATTTTTATACAAAAAGACGTACTGAAGAATTTATCGTATACAGTAAATATTCTATAAAAATACCTACATGTAATAGATTATTTTTTATATCATTTAATTATTAAAAAATACTGAAAATTTTAGATAAAGAAAAGAAAAAATTACGAAAAAATATTATTTATTATATAATATAAGATTCATATATCTAATACTAGATGTTAGTACTAAAAAATATTTATATTACTTCATAATTTAAGAGTTAAAGATAATGTATATATACCTAAGAGGTAAAAGTAAAATTTATTACTTTAAATGTAATTATCTAATTTATAAAAATTTATAATTTATTCTCTTGAATATTTTTTTAATTAATGATAAAATTATATTTTTAATCATAAGTTTAAAACTTCACAGTAGTAAATTAGTATTTTAATTTTTAGCTGTCTTATATAAAATATTTATATATTTATTATATAAAAAATTAAAATAAAAAAATTAGGTTATATATAATATTTATTAAACTAAGTTATTAAAAAATGTTATAGTATTTAAATACTATATTTATAGTAATAATCATAGTAATAGGTCTATTATAATAGACAATATACATTTGTATATGTATCACCTTCTCTCTGAATAAGTAAGATACTTGAAATAAAATATTGATATTATTTTATATTAGATATAGTTAATAATTTTTATGTACTACTTTTTTGTTTTAACGATCCCTACTACTATTATAGGTAATAGTACTTTCTTTATACACTTAATGAATGTATAAAATATGTTTGAAATAAATTCAATAAGAAGTCGTATTCAGGATTTGTCTAAACGGACAGAAGTCCTTAGAAGGTGTTTTTGATTATCATGTAAAGAAAGAACGTCTAGAAGAATTAAAAACTGAGCTTGAACAGCTATATATTTGGAATCAACCAAAGAGAGTAAAAGATCTTACTAAAGAGTCTGCTTTTTTAGAATATATTGTGCATACTTTAAGTCAAATAACTCAGGATCTGTATGATATTTCAGCTTTGTTAGAGTTAGCTGTCGAAGATGATAACAAAGATGTATTTCATGACGTTACAGTTAACCTAAAGCAGTTAGAATATAAATTACTACAGTTAGAATTTAATCGTATGTTTTCCGGTAAGTATGATAGTTATGATTGTTATATAGATATTCAAGCGGGGTCAGGTGGAATAGAAGCCCAGGATTGGGCAGCAATGCTGTTGCGTATGTTTTTGCGTTGGGCAGATACTAAAAATTTTAAAACTAAAATTCTTGAAGAGTCATATGGTGAAGTTACTGGCCTAAAGTCTGCTACTGTAAAGGTATCCGGTAACTATTCATATGGTTGGTTTCGTACTGAAACTGGAGTACACCGTTTAGTTCGTAAGAGTCCCTTTGATTCCTCTCGTCGCCGTCATACTTCGTTTAGCTCTGCTTTTGTCTACCCAGTAGTAACTGATAATAATAATATTGAGCTCAATGCAGCAGATTTGCGTATTGATGTATATAGAGCCTCTGGTGCAGGGGGACAGCATGTTAATCGTACAGAATCCGCAGTACGTATTATTCATATCCCTACAAATATTATGACACAGTGTCAGAATAATCGCTCTCAACATAAAAATAAAGAGCAAGCAATGCGTCAGCTTAAAGCTAAATTATATGAGTGTGAAAGACAAAGAAAAAATATTGAGAAACAAGTGATAGAAAATAATAAAGCTAATATAGGCTGGGGGAGTCAGATCCGTTCTTATATATTGGATGATGCTCGTATAAAAGATTTACGTACTGGTGTGGAAACACGAAATATACAGAGTGTATTAGATGGTAATTTAGATATCTTTATTGAGTCAAGTTTAAAAGCCGGGTTATGAGAAAATAATATGTCTAAACAAGAATTACAAGGTGCTAAGAAGGTACTTGATTTTAAAAATGAGATACAGTTACGTCGTAAAAAACTATTAATATTACGTCAAGAAGGAATAGCTTACCCTAATGATTTTCGTCGTGATTCTCTCTCGGATAAATTACATACTTTATATGATAAAAAAAATTCAACAGAACTTAAAGATCTTAATATTGAAGTATCTGTTGCTGGTCGTATTATGACTAGACGTATTATGGGGAAAGCTTCTTTCGTAACTCTACAAGATATGGGGGGGTATATACAACTATATATTGCATGTGATAATCTCAAAGAAGGTCTATATAATCACCAGTTTAAAAAATGGGATTTAGGAGATATTATTGGCGCGCGTGGAATAGTTTTTCGTACTAAAACTGGTGAGTTATCGATTCATTGTACTTGTATTCGTTTGTTAACTAAGGCCTTACGACCTCTTCCAAATAAGTTTCACGGATTAGTAGACCAGGAAATTCGTTGCCGCCAACGTTATCTAGATCTGATCGCTAACAAAGATTCTCGTAAAAACTTTTTAATTAGATCTAAAACATTAGCAGCTATTCGTAGTTTTATGATGAAAAAAGATTTTATAGAGGTGGAAACACCTATGATGCAAGTAATCCCTGGAGGAGCTTCTGCACGTCCTTTCGTTACTCATCATAATACATTAGATATGGATATGTATTTACGTATAGCGCCAGAGTTATATTTAAAACGTTTAGTTGTAGGTGGTTTTGAACGTATATTTGAAATTAATCGTAATTTCCGTAATGAAGGAATATCTTCTCGACATAATCCAGAATTTACTATGATGGAAATGTATATAGCTTACGCTGATTATAAGGACTTAATAGTCTTAACTGAAAATATGTTTCGTACTGTAACTCAAGAAGTTCTAGGTAGTAGTATTGTTAAATATGGTAATCAGTTTTTAAATTTTAATAATCCTTTTACAAAAATGACAATAAAAGAGGCTATTAATCTCTATTGTCCAGATATTACTATAGAGGATTTAGAGAATTTAGATAAAGTTACTAAATTTGCTAAATATCTCAATATTAAAATTGAGGATAATTGGGGATTAGGTCGTATTCAGTGTGAAATATTTAACGAAACTACAGAAAAAAAATTAATTCAGCCAACTTTTATAACTGAATATCCATTAGAAGTTTCCCCCCTTGCACGTCGTAATGATAAAAATCCATGCATTACTGACCGTTTTGAATTATTTATTGGCGGTCGTGAAATTGGTAATGGATTCTCTGAGCTAAACGATGCAGAAGATCAAGCTGAACGATTCCAAGAACAGGTTTATGCAAAAAAACAAGGTGATGATGAGGCAATGTTATATGATGAAGATTATATAATTGCTCTAGAATATGGTTTACCACCAACAGCTGGTTTAGGTATTGGTATTGACCGTATGATTATGTTATTTACTAACAGTAATACTATCCGAGATGTAATTTTATTTCCTGCTATGAATCCTATTAAATAAAATTAATTTTATATATTATATAATTCTAATTGTATATTTTATCTAATTTTTTCTTTAATTAATTTTAGAAATTCTCTATTTAAAAAATATTGTTATTTATTATAATATCTATTAAATTTTAAATTTAATTTAATATTATATTTTTATTTTTAACTTAAAATACTATTTTAATAGTATTCAACTTTAAAATTAATAATACATTATAGTTTTATTATTAAATATTGAGATTATATTAATTTTTAATTTAGTGTAGAACATATATTGTAGAGTATTACAATGTTTTATTAAATTATATAATAGTGAAGTACTAAATATTTGAGTATTTAACTATTATATAAGAATTACTATTCATAGCTCTATTATATAATTTTAAATTAACTATATTTTAGTACTCCTAATCTAAAATTAGTAATATATAATCCATTCAAAATCAATTAAAATTAAAAGTGTATATTGTATCAATGTTGTATTATACTGCTTTATAATTACCTTATTTTTTGCATAAACCTGTTCTTGGAATCGTTCAGCTTGATCTT